>JADGNZ010000005.1 GCA_017883205.1 Thermoanaerobaculia bacterium
TCCTCCGCCTGTTTGCGGGCCGTGTTGTCGGTGCCGATGAGCAGATAGCCGATGATGGCGTCCTGTTCGTCGCGCAACGCTGTCACGGAAACCACTGCCGGGAAACGGCTTCCGTCCTTGCGAAAGTAGGTCAATTCGTAGATGTCTTCGATGCCGCGCGATGCCTTGAAGACCAGCGCTTCGAATCCCGGCGTGATGGGAGTTCCGAGCTCGAGACTGAGCGCCGTGGCCCGGGCGATCACTTCCTGTGGATCGGAGATGTCGGCGGGCGTGATCTTGTTCATCACCTCGGCGGCGGTGTAGCCGAGCATGCGCTCGGCGCCGACGTTGAAGATCTGAATGACGCCCTTCGCGTCGGTGGCGATGCTCGAGAAGTTGGCGCTGTTGAAAATTGCGCTCTGCAATGCGCCGGCTTTGAGCAGCGCTTCCTCCGCCTGTTTGCGGGCGGTGTTGTCGGTGCCGATGAGGAGGTAGCCGATGATGGCGTCCTGTTCGTCGCGCAACGCGGTCACAGAAACGACTGCCGGGAAACGGCTTCCATCCTTGCGAAAGTAGGTCAACTCGTAGATGTCTTCGATGCCACGCGATGCCTTGAAGACCAACGCTTCGAATCCCGGTGTGATGGCAGTTCCGAGCTCGAGGCTGAGCGCCGTGGCCCGCGCGATCACTTCCTGTGGATCGGAGATATCGGCGGGCGTGATCTGATCGACTACGTCGGCGGCCGCGTATCCGAGCATACGTTCGGCTCCGACGTTGAAGAGTTGGATGACGCCCTTCTCGTCGGTGGCGATGCTCGAGAAGTTGGCACTGTTGAGGATGGCGTTCTGGAGCGCGCCCGTCTTCAGCAGAGCTTTTTTCCTGCGAAACTCCGTCACGGCGGCATCGCTTGCCGCTTTCGACTTCCTCCTTTGCCGGCCTGTTCCGGGAGGAATCACTACCTTTTCCAATCCACTCATGGGGCTCACTTTGCTCCCCTTCGCTCAGGAGAATGGCGAGTGACGTCCGTCGGTGACCGCACCACCAGACGCACGATCTCGCTCTCCTTTGAAGGGGAACGCTAGAGGACAGAGCAACCCGTGTGCCGTCGGAGTGCGGGCGTCTCGCCCGCGGGCGCTCGGGCGTCCCCGCCTGAGTGCTTGTGACGGCCACAATCACCGCGGCGGGAGTGTTCACCAACAGCGCAACCGCGACGCCGATCGAGTTCGATCCCAACCTGGTCGACAACAGCGGAGCCGCGGGCAACGGCGGCGTGGCCCTGGCCTCGGCGGACGTCTCCCTCGTCAAGACGCTCGTCACCGCCGGGCCGTTCAACACCGGTCAGTCGATCAGCTACACGCTCGTCGTCGCCAACGCCGGTCCGTCCACCGCCACGAGCATTCAGGTCACCGACACGCCAACGAACCTCTCGATCACGACTGTGAGCGGCAGCGGTTGCTCCGCGCTGCCGTGCACGATCGCCAGCCTGGCCTCGGGCGCCAACACAACGATCAACGTCACGGCAACGATCACGGCCGGGGGCGCCTTCGACAACAGCGCGACCGCAACAGCGGCGGAGTTCGATCCGAACACCACAAACAACACGGACAACACCGGCAATGGAGGCAGTGCCGCTCTAGCCCCCGCCGGTGGTCCGACCCTGAGCACGCTCGGCCTCATCATCATGGGCCTGCTGCTCGCCATGGCCGGCGCAATGGTCATGAAGATCGGCGAATAACGACAGGGGAGTGAGGGCAGACGCGCGTCTGTCCTCACTCCGTTTCTGTCAACCCGGTCCGACCGAAGCGCACGGAAAACGCAGGTTAGAATCGTCCGGCATCGCTTCGTCCACCACTCCATGCTCAAAGCAATCGCCTTCGATCTCTGGGAAACGCTTCTCACAGACACGCCCGAAATCTCGCGGCGTCAGGAGCGGCTGCGGCTGGACAGGATGGAGCGCGTTCTCGTCGAGCGCGGATTCGAAGAAACGGCCGCGCGCATCGAGAGCGCCTACCGAAGTTTCTGGCATCGATGCTACGAGCGCTACTGGTCGCGCGATGAGGACATTGCCTGCCGTGTGCAGATCGAGCACTTTCTCGACGAGCTCGGACTCGGCGCGTCGACATTCGATGAACCGTCGCTGGCCGCACTCGAAGATGCCTACGCCCGCGCCGCCGTCGATATCCTTCCTCGTCCTGTGCCGGGCGCACCCGAGGTTTTGACGTCGCTTCGCGAGCGCGGCTACCTCATCGGTCTGATCAGCAACACGGGCCGCACTCCAGGCTATGCGCTCCGCGAGATTCTCGAGCACCTCGGCATGGCATCATCGATCGATGCCATGGTTTTCTCGAACGAGCACGGCGTCTGCAAACCCAACCCCTCGATCTTCTCCACGCTGCGCGACGCTCTGGGCGTCGACTACGACGAGATGATGTTCGTCGGCGACAACATCTATGTCGACGTCCACGGCGCCCAAAGCCTCGGCATGACCGGCGTCCACTTCGATCCCCCCACGCGCGGTACCGCCATCGCCCCGCCAGTCGAACATGGACTGGAGATCGTGCCGCACGCGACGATCAGCGACCTGCGCGAACTGATCGAGATCGTTGAGTTGCATCAGGGTTTGCTGCCGGCCGCGCGGTAGGCGGCGAGGACGCCGCCTGGCCAGCCGGCGGGACGCCAGCGTTCCATCCGCACTTGGCGTGGTTTGCGCCAGCGGAACGCTGGCGTCCCCGCCGGCTGGCTCGGCGGCGTCCTCGCCGCCGTTGCATTAGCGATTCCGCCGAGGTAGCCTACTCGCCCCACACAGCATCAGACGCGCTGGCTCCGGCGCGCTATGCGCTACGACAACTTCATTGTCCCCAATCACAGAATTCTGAATCGCCGGTCGAGAGGAAGACTCCCGCATTGGGAGCTCGACCAATCGAACTACTCGATTACGTTCCGCCTTCGCGACTCGCTGCCGCCCGCGATCGCCAAGGCACTGTTCGAGGAGCGCGAGCACATGCTTCGAACGGCTATGAACGCTTCAGAGCGTGCAGAAGCGGATCGCATGTTCAGCCTGCTGCTCGACTCGCACCTGGACGCTGGATACGGAAGCTGCATCCTGCGCGATGATCGAAATGCGGGCATCGTCGCCGGTGCCTTGCAACATTTCGATCGCATTCGTTACAACCTTCACGCCTGGTGCGTGATGCCGAATCACGTCCACGCGATGTTCTATCTGGAGCGCGGCGCAGATCTGCCCGAGGTCATGCGTTCATGGAAGTCGTACACGGCGCATGAGATCGGACAAGGCGTGATCTGGCAGCGCGAGTACTTCGATCGCATTGTGCGCGACCCGCGAGACTTTCGGGACTCCCGGAACTACGTGCTGAACAACCCGGCGAAAGCAGGATTGCGCGAGTGGAAGTGGGTGGGGTACTGCAGCGCCGGAGCAGGTGACGAGTAGGCGGCAGTACGCAGCACGGGTGGTGGCGAGGACGCCGCCAGGCCAGCCGGCGGGACGCCAGCGTTCCGCCGGCTCAAAGTTCGCCACTTGCGGATGGAACGCTGGCGTCCTCGCCGGCTGGCTCGGCGGCGTCCCGCCGCCGTTATCACGCCACCATTCACCTGCTACGCTCTTCTCGATGCGCGACCGCTCCGCCGACGACTGGAATGCTCTGGGTGAAGCGGAGCCCTTCTTCGCCGTTCTCACCGACGAGCGTTTCCTTCGCGATCGGATGTCCGAGGAGGATCGGGAGGCGTTCTTCGCAAGCGGGGAGGAAGACATCGCGCACGTCTTCGATCTCATCGCGCAACCAGACTTCGCGCCGAAGTTCGCGCTCGACTTCGGATGCGGTGTCGGCCGCCTTACGCGCGCGCTGGCGAAGCGGATCGAGCACGTCGCCGGCGTCGATGTTGCGCCGAGCATGTTGCGGATCGCGCGTGAGAATGTTTCGCAGGCCACGTTTTCGGCGGAGATTCCTGACCAGCGCTTCGACCTCATCGTCTCGCTGATCGTTTTTCAGCACATCCCCGTGCGACGGGGAGAGGCGCTGCTCGACGAGATTCTTCGTCACCTTTCGGATGACGGCGTGGCAGCGCTGCAGTTCACCTTCCGTCGTCCCGGCTCATTCCTGCGCCGCGTGGCCCGCACGATTCGAGGCCGTGTGCCGCTCGTGCATCGCATCGCCCAGCGCCTGCGCGGTGAGCGGCCAATGCCCTACATGCAGATGAACGAGTACGACCTTGCGCGCGTAACCGCGATCCTGCGCAGGCACGAATGCGAGGAACCGCGCGTCATCCCGACCAACCATGGCGGGATAAAAGGAGCAATTGTTGTCGCGAGCCGGAAAAGTCGGAGCGTGTGTCCGTCTAACTGAATGCGTGCAGAGGCCCCCTCGATGGCCACGGTTGGGCACGGCTACGGCTGGTGCGAGCGGCGGCCCTGCACGGTTTTTTGTTGGGGAGTCGGGAATCGGGGGTCGGGAGTCGTAGCAAAAGCGGCATGATCCCGACAAACCGCCGGACGATCACGGTTATCCGCCGGTTTGTCGCGTTTGACCACCGTTCTGTCGCGCTTGACCGGCGTCCTGCCGCGTTTGACCGGCGTCACCTCGTCGCTAACGGAGCATGTTCCTCTCCCACCCCTCACCCCCCACAACCCACTCCCCGAAATCAAAACAACTTCAGGAACACCACATCCGCCACGAAGCCCTTTTGCGCGTTGCGTCCGATCGTCTTGCCGATGTCGAGGCGCAGCAGCGTTCCGTAGGGACCGACCGTCTGGCCGGCAATGCCGAGACCCTGGAATGGCTCGCGCTGATAGCCGGCGAGTTTGTTGTCGATCAGGCCGTGGTCGTAGAACGCTTCCAGGCGGAACTGATCGGAGAAGACGAAGCCGTATGAAAGGTGGCCGAGGATGGCGCGGTCGGCGAGGACGGAGCCGGACTTGATGCCGTGAATCCGCTGCGCGCCGAAGAAGCCGAAGCCGTATTGCGAGAAACGATCGAGGCGCGTTCCATCCATGTAGTCGACTTCCACGCCGATGCGCTGGAACTTCGGCAGATAGATGCTCTTGGCGATCGAGCCGCCGAAGTCCATGTACGTCTTCTGCTTTGGATCGAACTCCGCCGGGTTCCCCCACGGCTTCCACGTCGTTCGCTTGTTGTAGTCGAAGAAGCCGGTGACCGTGGCCCCCCAGCGCGCGTACTGCCCGTCGATCGACGGCGTGATGACGAACGTATCGGACGGCACGGTGAACGTTGATGCCGTGTTGTCGCTGCGCATGTAGGTGTCGTGCTCGACGGTCAGCGAGACATCGACCTTGCCGAACTGCAGGAACGGATGTCCGGCCCGGAGGGAGATGCGCGTCGGCAGCGCTTTCACCTCTTCGCCGAGCTGCTCCTTGCCGTTGCGGTAGAGCGATTGCGTCGAAGGGATTGCGATCGCGAAAAGGTCCGCGCCGACGTTCGTCTGCGTGTTGGCGACGTTCGGATTCGTGGCGTTGGCGACGAGGACGACGCCCGCGAAGAACACGTTCGTCTGGATGCCGGTGTGCTTGAAATCGAAGTTGAAGTAGTCGATACCGCCGAGTGGAACGACTGGATATTGCAAGCCGGAGTCGTGATGAATGCCGCCGAGTAGAAAGGTGCGCGCGGAGTCGAAGCCTTCTTTGACGACGCGCTCGCCGGCCGGTGTGCGCTCGAGGTAGCGCAGACCCGCCTTCGTCTCCCGCACCATCCGCGCGTCTGACTTCTCCGCGTCCGCGAGGTGCGTGTCGTAGTCGGCAGGATCGATGCGGAAGTCGGTGAAGTCGGTCTCCCGCAGAACGACGGTGCCATGTCCGGCCGCGGAAACGACCTGCTGCGCGCTGACGACTTTGGGCAGCCAGAGGATCTCGCGAGGGTCGGTCTTGGCGACGTCCGCGGCCGTGAGCGGCGCGTGCGTCGTGCGCGCGAATGGCTGGAAGTCGACGCGCTCGTCGTTGGAGAGAATCTCGCCGGTCAGGTTGAGTTGCACCATCGACAGGCGGATGCGCGCCCACGTTCGGGTGTCGATCCAGACCGTGCCGCGATAGAGGGGCAGGGTCGCCGAGGCTTTCGCTGGCGGTTCAAAGCGCACTTCGTAGGTGTGATAGCCGAGGAGGTCGGTTTCGCGAACGAGCTCGTAGCGGTATTCGTTCGTGAGATGGATGTCGAGCGGAAGCTGCGTCACCTTCTCGGGCTGGATCAGCGGCAGCTCCGGGATCTTCCCGTACTTCCACTTCACACCGTTGATGTAGAAGTCCTGCCAGACCCAGTCGGCGCGCCCTTTCGGATCGGAGAAGTAATCGCCGGCGATGGTCGCTTCGATCGCGTCGCCGCCGGTCATGGTGAAGCGAAGCTTGGTGGCGTCGCGCGCGACGTATCGCGGCTGGATCGACTCCTGGTACGACTTGTAGGTCTGATGATTGCGGATGATCTCTTCGACCGGGATGCTGCGGTGGCCGGTGATGTTCAACGCTTCTTTCGTCACATTCGCGCGCGGCACTTCGTTGTGCTCGACCGTGAAGACGAACGGCTTGGTCACGGGCGGCATCCCCATGAGGAAACGGCCGCCCTTCGTGCCGACGTCGGTCACGTCTTTGTCGCCCGAGGCGTCGTAGCGGCGTGGAAGTTTGTAGTCGTCGCCAGCCAGGGAAACGATGGTGGACGCCGAGGCATCGCCCTTCGGGACGATGATCGTGCGCAGATCCTCGCCACGCACGAACGCGAGCGCGGGCTCGTCGATCTTGTTTCCTTTGGCATCGAGCAGGTCGATCTTGGCCGTAGCGTCAAAGGCGTAATCGCCGATGAGTGCGCGGTCGAAACTGGCCGCCGAGGCCAGGAGATCGGCGGTTGGAGGGGCGCTCGTATAGGCACGCGTCGCGCCGTCGGCAAACGCGCGGGCCAGATCGAAGAACACGTTCGGCGATTGCGGGGGAACGACGGCCCAGATCTTCTTCGCGGGATCCTTTTCGAGAACCCACGCCGCGGTCGATTTCACGTTCGCGGCATCGGTGAGGAGTACGTCGACGTAAGACTGGGCGCCGGTGTCGGTCAGCATCGCCAGCGATTCAGGAGTCAGCATCGGCGCTGAGGCTGTTGCTCCGGCTCCCGACCCCCGATTCCCGACACCCTCGAACACGATCCTCGACGCCGCGTTCTGCCCTTGCGCGGTGACAGCAAGCCGTTTGATCGCGTAACCGGCGACGGCCGGCTCGACGTTGTCGACGGCGATGCCGATTCCCTCGAATGGTCCGTGGGTCCGTGCCCAGTCGACGATCGCCTGCGTGTGCGTCTCTACGTCGGCCATCGGATCTTTGTCCGCGGCGACGGCATATCCGATGACGATGGTCATCTTCGCCCGCACAGCCGGCGGCATGGCATCGAGCGCGCTGCCGGCTGCCCCGAAATCATCCTGGCGGATGCGAACGAGGAGCGGCACGGGCGCGGCAGGGACAATCGTGAGGTCCGAAACCACACCGGCACAAAGAGCGCATTCTTTCGGAGTCTCTGCAGCCGCGAGCGAGAGGACGGAAACTTGCAGTGCAGCAAGGAGGGCGAGCAGGGCGATGAGTCGATTGTTCCGTTTCATTTTGCCGTTCTGCAAACGCCAGCGTCGGAGTTGATATTGCCGGAGCAAAAAGTTAAGGGCGTCATGTTCTTCAATCCGTCATCGGGCATGAAGATGCCTGTGGCGGAGCAAGATGCTCTCCAGCACGCGGCCGCGGAGGCCGGACTCGAGGTGATCTGCGTGACCGGCGGGCTCGATTGCGCAGGCCTCATTCGCCGGCGAGTGGAGGAGGGGATTCGCCTCTTCGTTGCTGCCGGCGGCGACGGAACGATCAACGCGGTCATCCAGCCACTCGTGAACACCGATGCAATACTCGGCGTGATTCCCGTCGGCACTTACAACCATTTCGCGAAAGACCTCGGCATCCCACTCGCCTGGCGCGATGCGCTCGACGTGATTGTCTCCGGTGCAACGAAGCCGATCGACACCGCCCGCGTGAACGATCGCTTCTTCGTCAACAACGTGTCGATGGGTCTCTATCCCGAGCTGGTGGCGCGCCGCGAGGAAAAAGGACGCGACTATCCGCGCTGGAAGGCCCGACTCTTCGCCGCGTTGGCCACGCTCCGCAAGTACCCGCACATCGCCGTCACACTCGACAGTGAGAATCACCATGAAGTGATTCGTACACACGTTCTGATGATCTCGAACAACTCCTACGACCTCTCGCGCCTCGGCATCGAAGCGGCGCGCCCGGCGCTCGAAGAAGGACGGCTGTCGGTCTATTGGCTGCCGCATGTCCGGCGGCTCGCGCTGACCAGCTTCGTGGCGCACTATCTCGCCGGCCGCGTACACAGCGCGCCCGGCTTCCGCTCGTTCCGCACATCGCGGGTGCGCGTGCAATCGTCCAAGAAACACTTCCCCCTCGGCGTCGACGGCGAAGTCGTGACGATGGAGACGCCGCTCACGATCACGATCGTGCCGCAGTCGCTGTCAGTGAAGGTGCCGCGGTAACGGCGGCGAGACGCCGCCGAGCCAGCCGGCGAGGACGCCAGCGTTCCATCCGCAAGAAGCGCACTTTGTGCCGGCGGAACGCTGGCGTCCCGCCGGCTGGCCAGGCGGCGTCTCGCCGCCTATGCCGAGGCAGAACGGCGCCACGTAGCGCGGTAGGTATAATCGCCCACCTTTATGACCAACGTTCGAATCAAAGAGCTTTCGCAGCATGTCGGAGAAAAGGTCACCATCGATGGGTGGCTGTACAACAAGCGCACGGCCGGCAAGCTGATTTTTCCTATCGTCCGCGACGGCAGCGGCTACCTGCAGTGCGTCGTTTTCAAGAAGGAAGTCAGCGAAGAGACCTGGAAAGCTGCCGACGAAGTGACGCAGGAATCGTCGGTGCGCATCGTCGGTACAGTGCGCAGCGAGGCACGCGCACCAGGCGGCGTGGAGCTCGGCGTCGAAACGCTGGAGATCCTCGGCCCCGCGGCCGACTATCCGATCTCGCCGAAAGAGCACGGCACCGACTTCCTGATGAATCACCGCCACCTCTGGCTGCGGTCATCGAAGCAGCATGCCGTTCTGCGTATTCGCAACGAAGTCGAGAAAGGCATCCGCGATTTCTTTTACGACCGCGATTTCGTCCTCATCGATTCGCCGATCCTCACCGCGAATGCGGCCGAGGGAACGTCGACGCTGTTCGAGACCGACTACTTCGGCGAGAAGGCCTACCTCTCGCAGTCGGGCCAGCTCTATCTCGAGCCGGCAGCGGCGGCATTCGGAAAGGTCTACTGCTTCGGTCCCACATTCCGCGCGGAAAAGTCGAAGACGCGCCGCCATCTGATGGAGTTCTGGATGGTCGAGCCCGAGGTGGCGTTCCTCGAGTTCGAAGGGCTGCAGTCGCTGGCCGAGGAGTTCGTCGAATACCTCGTAATGCGCGCGCTCGAGCGCTGCCAGGAAGAGTTGAAGACACTCGAGCGCGATCAGTCGAAGCTCGAAGGGGTGAAGCGGCCATTCCCGCGCATCACCTATCGCGAAGCCATCGATCTTCTGGCATCCAAGGGGATGGAAGCCAAATTCGGCGACGACCTCGGCGGCGACGAAGAGACGGTCATCGCCAACTCCTTCGATCGGCCCGTGATGATCAGCCGCTATCCGACCGACATCAAAGCGTTTTACATGCAACCCGATCCGAACGATCCCTCGGTCGTACTCGGCCTCGACATGATCGCGCCCGAAGGCTACGGCGAGATCATCGGCGGCTCGCAGCGCATCCACGATCACGACCTGCTGCTCGAACGGATCAAGCAGCACAACCTGCCGGTCGAGAAGTTCCAGTGGTACCTCGACGTGCGCAAATACGGTACCTTCCCGCACTCCGGCTTCGGCATGGGAATCGAGCGCTGCGTCGCCTGGATCAGCGGCGTCCCGCACCTTCGCGAGACGATTCCATATCCACGCATGCTGAATCGGATTTATCCCTAATTGCGCCTTCGGCGCGTTGTCGGTTGTCGGTTGTCGGTTGTCAGTTATCGGTTGTCAGTTATCCGTTGTCCGTTGTCGGTGCGATAGCATCGGCGTCCTCATGAACCATGCCTGAAGATCTCGACAACCGACAACCGACAACCGACAACGCGGCGCCGCCAGGCGCCGCACTAAGAATCATTCCCCTCGGCGGACTCGGCGAGATCGGGATGAACCTGATGGTCTACGAGTATGGCGAGGACGCCATCATCGTCGACTGCGGAATGATGTTTCCTGACGCCGCAACCCTCGGCGTCGACGTCATCGTGCCGGACATGACGTACCTCTTCGACCGGCCGGAGCGCGTGAAGGCAGTCTTTCTCACGCACGGCCACGAAGACCACATCGGTGCCGTGCCGTTTCTCGTCGAACAATTGCACGTGCCTGTGTACGGAATGCCGCTCACGCTCGGGTTCGTGCGCGACAAGCTGGAAGAGTTCGGGATCGAGGATGTCGATCTCCGGCCGTTCATGCCGCGCGATGTCGTCGAAGCCGGCGTGTTTCGTGTCGAAGGTATTCAGGTGACGCACTCGATCGTCGACGCCCTCGGCTTGGCCATTCGCACGCCGGCAGGAACGCTGATTCACACCGGCGACTTCAAGATCGATCACACGCCGGTCGACGGCAAACGCACCGATCTGGCGCGCTTGGCGGCGTATGGCGAAGAGGGTGTGTTGGCGTTGATGAGCGATTCGACGAACGCGCTCGTGCCCGGTCACGGGCCCTCGGAGAAGTCGGTCGGTAACTCGCTCGTCAACATCTTCGCGAACCTCACCGGCCGCATCATCGTCACGACGTTCGCCTCGCATATTCACCGCGTGCAGCAGATCGTCGACGCTGCGCGCAAACACAAACGAAAAGTCTTTCTCATCGGACGCTCGCTCGTCGACAACGCTGAAACCGCCGAGCGCCTCGGCTATCTGCGCATTCCCCGGGAACAGCGCCCGGGAGCGAACGCGAAACCGTCCGACTACGCGAATCACGAAGTGCTCATCCTCACGACCGGGACGCAGGGCGAGCCTTCGTCGGCACTGTCGCGGATGGCCATCGGCGAGCACAAGTCGGTCGAGATTCAGAAGGGCGACGTGGTCATCCTTTCGGCGCGCACGATTCCGGGCAACGAGCGCGCCGTCTCGCACGTCATCGACAACCTCTATCGCCGCGGAGCCGAGGTGCTGAACTGGGAGAACGCGAGCGTTCACGTCTCCGGCCACGCCTGCGAGGAAGAGCTGAAGCTGATGCTCAACGTCACGCGGCCGAAGTTCTTCATCCCCATCCACGGCACGCTGCGGCATCTCATTCATCACGCGCGATTGGCGAAGAGCGTCGGCGTCCCGCACGGCATCGTCATCACAAACGGGCAGGTCGCGGAGATCGCCGGCGACGAGATCCGCGTGCTCGAAGAGCGCGTGCCATACGGCAAAGTCTTCATCGACTCGGAGGCGGAGGAAGTGCCCGAAGTCGTCGTCCGCGACCGCAAGCATCTGGCCGAGGACGGCTTCGTGATCGTCGTAGTGGCCATCGACTCGAATGGCCTGGTCGGGCGCGAGCCGGAGATCATCACGCGAGGATTACTGCATGTGGATGAGAGCCAGGACATCCTGGCCGAGGTGCGCGCACAACTCGTGCAGATGCTGCACGCGTGCGGTCCCGACGAGTTGCGCGACAGCGATCTGGTACAGGAGAAAATGCGCGCCCTGCTCAAACGCTACTTCCGCAAATCGATGGGACGAAGACCGATGATTCTGCCGGTGATCTGGGAGATGTAGAGTCAGTGATCAGAGACAAGAGATCAGAGACAAGGTGTGTAACGATCGGTCCGATCCGTCCGATCCGTCCGATCGGTCTGATCGCTGATCTCTTGTCCCCGATCTCTGACTTCACCAGGAGAACCAATGACCATCACCGAAGCGATCATCCTCGGCCTCGTTCAGGGCCTGACCGAATTCATCCCCGTCAGCTCTACGGCGCATCTGCTGATCGTGCCGTCCGTTCTCGGATGGGGCGATCCGGGGGCGGCGGCGTCGGCGGTGATTCAGTTCGGGACGCTGCTGGCGGCGATCATCTATTTCTTCGGCGACATCGTTCGCCTCATGGGCGGATTCTTTCGCGGGCTCATCACGCGCCGGCCGCTGGCGGACGTCGACTCGCGCGAGGCCTGGCTGGTCGTCATCGGCACGATCCCCATCGTCGTTCTCGGGCTCCTGTTCAAGAAGCACATTGAGTCGACGTTTCGAGGGCTCTGGATCGTCACGACGATGGTGATCGTGGTGGCCATCCTGATGCAGATCGCCGAGGCGTATGCGAAGCGGCGGCAGTTCCGAGGATTCGATGACATGACCGTGAACGACGCCGTTGCCATCGGCCTCGGTCAGTGTCTGGCGCTCATCCCGGGCTCGTCACGCAGCGGCTCGACGATCATGCCGGCGATCTTCCGCGGCATCGAACGGCCCACCGCGGCGCGCTACTCGTTTCTGCTGTCGATCCCGGCTGTGGGCGGCGCGGGTTTCCTCGAGCTGTTCAAGGAACGCCACGCCCTTAGCGCGCTGGGCTGGACGCCGATCGCGGTGGCTATCGTCGTGGCATTCATCTCCGGCTATGCATCGATCTGGTTTCTGATCCGGTATCTGCGCACGCACACAACGCATGTGTTCATCTACTACCGGTACGTGTTGGGTGCGGCGATGATCGCGATGTTGATGACGAAATACCTACATTAGGTTTTACGTAGGTCGGACTCTCCAGTCCGACAAGACGCGGAGTCTACGTAGGTCGGACTCTCCAGTCCGACAAGACGCGGAGTCTACGTAGGTCGGACTCTCCAGTCCGACAAGACGCGGAGTCGGACTAGAGAGTCCGACCTACGTAAAACCTATTCTTCGAGTACCTGAATCTCCGGGATGTTCCGATACTTCTCCGCGTAGTCGAGTCCGTAGCCGATGACGAACTTTGGATCGATGGAGAAGCCGATGTAGTCGGCCTTGAACTCGACTTTGCGCGCCGTCGGTTTGTCGAGGAATGTCGCCGTACGCACTTCCTTCGCGCCGCGGTCGAGCTTGATGTAGCGGAAGACTTCATTCATCGAGAGGCCGCTGTCGATGATGTCTTCGATGATCAGCACCGTGCGGTCGCGCATGTCGAGCTGCGGTTCCTTGAGAATCGTCACGACGCCCGACGACGTCTTCTGATTGCCGTACGACGAGATCTGGATGAAATCGAGAGCGACATCGAAGGCGATCTGCCGCATCAGATCGCTGCAGAAGAACATCGCGCCTTTGAGCACGCACATTGCGATGAGGTCACTGCCCGCGAAGTCCCTCGTGATCTCCGCGCCCATTTCCGCTACACGACGGTCGATGTCTGCTTTGCTGAACAACGTTGTTTGCGCCATGGTTGCGGATTCTACGATTACAATTCGCCGCGATGAAAATCTATCGCTTTCTCGACGGGGGCCGTGTCGCCATCGGTGTGGAGGATGGTGAACGGATCGTTCGCTACACGGGCCGTGATGCGACCGCACTTGGTCAGGCCACAAGTCACGCGATTCCACGGCTCACTGCCGCGCTTCTGCCACCCGTTGTCCCCACGAAGATCGTCGCGGTTGGCCGCAACTACGCCGAGCACGCGAAGGAGCTCGGTAACGAAGCGCCTTCCGAGCCGATCATTTTTCTCAAACCGCCGAGCGCTCTTCTGCCGCCGAATGGCACGATCATTCGTCCGCCGCAATCGCAGCGCGTCGACTTCGAAGGGGAACTGGCCATCGTCATCGGCAAGGCCGCGCGAAACATTGCCGCCGCCGACTGGCGCAGCGTCGTCCTCGGCTTCACCTGCGCCAACGACGTAACCGCCCGTGATCTGCAGAAGAAGGATGTGCAGTTCACCCGCGGCAAGAGCTTCGACACCTTCTGCCCTCTCGGCCCCTGCATCGAAACCGATCTCGATCCATCCGCGCTGTCGCTTTGCACGCGGGTCAACGGCGAGGTCAAGCAGAACGGCAACACGCGCGACATGGTCTTCAACTGCGGCGCCATCATCGAGTTCATCACGTCGGTGATGACGCTCGAACCAGGCGACGTGATCCTGACCGGCACCCCCGCCGGCGTCGGCCCGCTCGCGGCCGGCGACCGCGTCGAGGTCGAGATCGAAGGCATCGGGGTCTTGCAGAATGTTGTCGCCTAGGAGTGCGGGCGTCTCGCCCGCGGCCATCGGGCGTCCCGCCCGATGGTGTTTCTCAGCGGCCCGATGGTGTCTCGCAGCGGGATGACGCATTGGAAACTCTCCGCGACGATCTCCTCCGCCTCTTTCCGCGCCTTCGCACGCTTCCCGCGGATGCCTATGTCGTCGGCGGTGCGGTTCGCGATCTGATCTTCGGCGCCGCTCCCGCCGACGTCGATGTGGCCTGTCTCGATCCGCTCGCCTGCGCGCGTGCGCTGGGCCGGAACGTCATCCGGCTCGGGCGCGAGGATCATCTCAGCGCTTGGCGCGTCGTTGACGGTCCGCACGTTTATGATTTCGCCGCGCTGCTCGATGGCAGCATCGACGCTGACCTCGCCCGCCGCGATTTCACGGTCAACGCCATGGCCGTCGATCTGCGGTCGGGCGCGCTGCTCGATCCGCACGGCGGGCGCGGCGACCTCGAAGCGCGCATCGTCCGGATGGTCGACGCAGGCAACTTTGACGACGATCCGCTGCGCATGGTCAAGGCGGTGCGGATGGCGGTGCGTTTCGGCTTCTCGATCGATGGCGCCACGCTGGCGGCGATTCGCGAACGTGCTCCGCGCATTACCGATGTCGCCGTCGAACGGGTTGCCTACGAGTTGACCGTGATCTTTTCCGCGAAGTCCTTCCGGCGCGCTATCGCGCTGCTGCACGAGACAGCGCTCGATGTCCCGCTTTTCGGGCGGGCGCTCGATGGGCACGCGTTCGCAGCGGATGACGTGCCGCTGGCCGCGGCGCTGGCGCTGCTGGTTCCGGATGCCGAGGCATTTGCGAAGCGATGGCGCCTGAGCGGGACGCTGTTGCGGGACGTGCTCACGCTGCAACACCTGCGCGATGCCCACTCTCTAATCGACCTGTATGACGCGAGCGAGAACGTGGCCAGACAGTTGACGCCGATGCTGCAAGCACTCGGCCGCGTGGAGCGAATCGATCTTCCCGACTTCGAAGCGCGGCCGTTGCTCACCGGGGACGAGATCGTCTCGCTGGCCGCGATCGCCGCCGGCCCGCGCGTCGGTCAGTTGAAACGCGCGCTGCTCGACGAGCAGCTTTCCGGCCGGGTCACGACGCGCGAGGACGCCGTCGCCTTCATTACTGCGTCAGCGTGACGTGCACCTCGCCGACCGTCGAGTGGACGCTCACGTCGGATCGCCCCGCGGCGTTGTGAAAGTGTGCTGTACGAGGAAAGACGCCCTCGTTCTCGATGTAGTGATCGCCGAAGTAGGTGTGCACCTCGCCGATGAGCACCGAGGCGCTGAGGTCGCGGACGTTCACGCGCGGCGTTCGGACGTGGACTTCGCCGGCGCGCAGGTCGCTGTCGATTCTGCCGAACGCGCCGTCGATGTTGACTTCGCCGTAGCGCGTGGAGACGTCGAGATCGACCCCCGGCGGCAGATCGACCGTGACATCGACCTCGGAGTGGATGCTCTTCGCGCTCCAGCTCTGCGCGCCGGGGCCGTAGTGCCGCCGCACGATTGCCTCGTCGCCGTCGATCGCGATCTCGGCGCTGATGTCGTCTGCGATCGACTGTTCCTTCGCCTGGCGCCGGTAGCCGCTGAAGTGCCGGCGGACTTCACCGCGGACGGCGATGCGGTCGGAGGCGCCGTTGCGGATCTTCACGCTGCCGGCCGGAATGTCGATGACGACGCGGCGGACGTGCGCGCGCCCCGATGAGATAGAGGATGAGGTGGAGAAGGAGTGGGTTACCTCGTCGTCGGCTGCTGCCGATCCGGCCAGGAGCAGCGCCGCCGCCACGAAGAGAAGTTGCTTGCGCATGGGGTGTGGTCCTCCACGATAGAGAACGGCGCGCGAGCGAAAAGGTTATCGAAAAAAAACGAGGGGCCCGAAGACCCCTCGAGTACGACTCCCCAAAAGTCGATGAAGTGCTTACTTCTTCTTCGCTGACTTCTTAGCTGGCTTCTTCGCTGCTGCCTTTTTCTTTGCGGCCATCAAGCTCACCTGCCTTTCATGCCGTACGGGACCTCACGGTCGCGCCTACTTGGCAAAACACGCCGGATTTCTCCGGGCAATCGTTTTTCGGATTGGAGTTGCGGCGGGGTGTGAAGAGACGACGACCTTCGACATTGACCGGAGCTTCGAGGTTGTTCTTCCAGTTCGTGGCGATCATCGTTTTAACTTGTCGTTAATATGCGATCGTTAATCCATATTGTCAAGCAATTGTTTATGAAAATCGTAATCGAGACGCGATGTTCCACGTCCGTTCCACGAAAAAGAGTGCTTTTCAGCGCGTCATCGAAGCGCGATACGCGTCGCGCGTGCGCTCCGCGCAGCGCGTCCACGTGAAGTTTTTCGCGCGCTCGACGCCGCGTCGCGCCAGATCGCCGCGCAACGCCGAGTCGGATGCGACGCGCTGCATCGCATCGGCGAGCGCATCGATCGTCGGCTCAACGTGCAGCGCCGCGTCGCCGGTGATCTCCACGAGCGCCGCCGCATTCGACGTGATCACCGCGCATCCGCACGCCATCGCTTCCAGCGCGGGAAGTCCGAAGCCCTCTTCGCGGCTCGGCATCACCAGTGCGATCGCGCCGCGGTAGAGCGCCGCGAGCTCGTCATCGCTCACGAATCCGCTGACGACGACGCGCTCGCGGTCGCGAAAGCGCTCGAACGGTGCACCGGTGAGAACGAGCGACGCGCCGGCGATTCCGCCAAATGCTTCCACGAGCACGTCCACGTTCTTGTGCAGCTTGTCGTTGCCGACGTAGAGGAAGTAGCGCCCTTCCGCCACATTCCCCTCTGCGGCGAAAGGCGGTCCGACACCGTTCGGAGTAACGACGACGTGCTCGTCGCCGCAGCCGAACGTGGCTATGATCTCGCGCTTCACGGCTTCGCTCACCGTCAGCACGCGCCGGCTGCGGCGTACCGCGCGGCCGATCATCTGCCGGGCGTACATCCGCGCCAGCGAGTTCGGATGACGAAGGTGGATGAGGTCGTGAACCGTGACGACGAGCGGCACGCTCGTGAAAGGAACGACGTAGTGCGGCGCGTGGAAGAGATCGATCTTCGCGCGGTCGGCGGCGCGTCCGATCGCGACAAGCTCGCGAATCGAGTAGTGCGGTGCGTCGACCACGACGTGCTCGATCCCAGCCGGCAGAAATCGAGCGTGGTTTTCGGGCGCGAAGGCGACGTAGGTGTCCCTGTCATTCTCATCGGGGTGTTGTGCGACGAGAGCGCCCAGCAATCCGCGGATGTACGTGCCGATCCCGAAGTCGGCGATCTTCCTGGCGTCGATCCCAATTCTCACCGCGCCGCCTCGGTAAGAAGTTGTGTCATCAGCGCCGCTGATCGCTCCCACGAGTACGCGCGCGCACGCTCGGAGCCGCGGCGGCGCAACTCATCGCGCAATGCTCGATCGCCGAGGAGACGGAGGAGCGCAGCATGTAAACCGTTGCGGTCGCCCGGATCGATGAGCAGCGCGGCGCCGTCCGCATATTCGGGAATGGCACCCGTGCGCGTGGCGATGACCGGAGCGCCGCACGCCATCGCCTCGAGCGGAGGAATGCCGAAGCCTTCGTAGCGCGACGGATAGACGAAGGCGCGCGCGCCGCGATAGAGGTCGCGCAATCGCGGGCGATCGACGTAGCCGGTGACTTCCGCGCCGCTCGGGAGCGGCACGCCGCCCCAGCCGGCGTCGCCGCACAACACGAGCCGCGGGCGCGGCTGCGGCAGCGAGTGCCACACCGCCAACAGGTCATCGAGCCCTTTGCGCGGCTCGATCGTGCCGACGTAGAGGACGTAATCGGATTCGGCGTCGTCGATCGCTGGCGAGAAGAAGTCGTCGACGCCGTTCGGAATGATCTCGATCCGGCTTCTCGCCACTCCGAACCACCGCACCGCCTCCTCGGCCACCGCACGCGAGACCGCGGCAATGCGCGTGGCCATCTGCAGGCTGCGTCCGATGAACGCGTTGAACGAGAGCACGGTCCTGGCGCGATGCCGAAACGGCATCGTCAGCGAGCTGAAGTCGTGCAGCGTTGCCACCGATGGGATCCGCAGCGCGAGCGGGAGCGTTCCGTGCGGTCCCCACAACACGCCGCTCTTTGCGATGCGAGGAAGTACGAGCTGTTGCCACATGACGCCGAGCGGCATCGGATCGACGCGAAAGCGGCAGCGCTCGAGCCCCGATCGATTGGCGATCTCCGCGTGCGACGCGATGATTGGCGCCTCGACGTCCAGGCGCCGCGCGATCTCGGCGGTGTGAACGCCGATCCCTGTGCGGTTGCCGACGAGGGCGCGTCCGTCGATCGTGACTGTGAGATTCACTTAGGAGAAGTGTACGACGCGCAGTTTCGTAGCGTCGTCGTCGCACGTAGCGCCGTCGTCGCCCGTAGCGCCGTCATCGCACGTAGCGCCGTCGGCCCGACGGCTGTACCGCCGCCGGCTCGGCGGCGACGTTAAAGTTGCGAGAGCGACGAGCGTCCCAACTCGTGGAGACTGCAACGGATGCGCAGCGATGTTCAAAAGTCGCAGGCGGGCCGCCTGCGGTACAGCCGTCGAGCCGACGGCGCTACGTCAGCGGCGCTACGTCAGCGGCGCTACGTCAGCGGCGCTACACTGATTCTCCAGCGGCCTTTCGCAACACGGCCAGCGTCTGCGCGGCGGCCACATCCCAACGAAACTGCGCGGCGCGCAGCGGTCCTGCTGCAGCGAGTTGCTCGCGCAACGTCTTGTCTGTCAGCACGCGCTCGATCTGCGCTTCGAGGCCTTTGGCATCGTGCGGTTCGAAGTAGAGCGCGGCGTCGCCGCCGATCTCGGGCAGCGACGACGAATGTGCGGCGATCGACGGAACGCCGTACGCCATCGCTTCGAGCAAGGGAAATCCGAAGCCTTCATAGATCGAGGGAAAGACGAACAGTTCGGCGCCTCGATAGACCGCGGCGAGCTGTCCGGCTGGGAGATAGTCGAGATGATGCACTCCCTCCGCGCGAAGGCGCTCGCGCGTCGCCTCCGCCTTCCATCCCACCCGCCCGACCACGACCAGCGCACCGTCGTACGCGCGGCGCGCGCGGAGTCGCGCGTAGGCATCGAGCAGGACGTCGAGGTTTTTCCGTGGTTCGATCGTGCTGACGAAAAGGAGGTAGCGGGGTGGGAGATCGGGGATCGGGAGTCGGGAGTCGGAGCCGGGAACTGTCAGGCCGGAGTGGATCGTGATCGCTCGCGATGGATCGATGTCGTAGAAATGCAGCAGATCCTGCCGCGTCGACTCAGAAACGCAGATGGCTGCGTCGGCGTGGGCGAGCTCGCGCTTCATCTGGTAGTCGAGATTGGCGAGCGTCTCTTTCTGAAGCAGTTCGGGGAAGCGTTTGTAAGTGAGGTCATGGATCGTGACGACGCGGCGGCGGGCAACGGCGCCGAGGAGGCGGGGAAGGAAGTAGTTGGCAGCGAACATCACGTCGGCGTCGATCAGCTTCATCCACAGCACGTATGCCGCTGCGGTCAGCGCACGCCAACGGCCGGAGATGATCCCTTTGCCGCGCAAGTCGAACCAGCAGAGGTGCGCGGACGGCGGCAGATCGGCGTGAAGGACCGGCCCGTAGTCCGTCACGCGCGCGTCGCCGAACAGATAGAGCTCGACGTCGTCGCGCTTCCCGATCTCGTGCAGCAGGTGGTAGAGGTACCAACCGATGCCGGTGAGAGGCTCATAGAAAGGGCGGATGTCGACGCCGATTCTAAGCGTTCGTTCGCGGCGCGTTGCAGACCGGAACGTGGCCACGACGCGATCCCGTAGCGCCTGGCTCAGAGTATGAACAATGATGCTCGCGACGGACGGGGAGGGTGAGGACGGCATCGGAGGGCGGATCGTAACCGATGCGCTGGCGCGCGTTGTCGGTTGGTTGCGGCTTCGCCGCGTCTGACACAATGTGCGCGGCATGAACAGCGCGCGAACGGAATCGGTCATTCGGGAACCATGAGAAAGCTTCTTGTCATCGGCGGAATCCTCCTCGCGCTCGTTGCGGGCGTCATCATCTATTTGATCGCGACGACGCCGAAGACCTCGGCGGGCGTTCGATTTCCGCTGACCGCCGCGCAGCGTGCGCTTCTCGCGTCAGTCCCGGAGTCGGCGGAGTCGTTTGCCCTGATTCCGACCGCCGCCGCGCTCGACGGAAAGCTGCGCGCGAATCCGGTCACGGCGCAGGCGGTGGAGGGGTGGGAGCGCTCGCACTCGATTCCGTCACCGTGGATGGTTGGCGGCGCGGATCTGCTGGCGTGGCGTGATGCCACCGGCACGCGCTATCTGATCCGCCTCGATACCGTTCGATCAGCAGTCGTCCGTACCTACATGATGCTTGGCGGCGACCTCGGCGACACGCTGCTCCTCAACGCGCCGGCGGCGCAGCCAATCAGTGCCGGTGCACTAGATCAGGTTCTCAAGCTCGCGGAAAAGCTTCCGCCGGGCGATGCATTCGTCGTCCAGCGCAGCGGCTCACGCGGGGCGTTTCCTCCGATCGCGCGGCCAGCGGTAACTTCGCTATCCGTCACGTCCGACGAGATTCTCCTCACGTCACGCGCGGCACGTGATTCCGACGAGTCCGCGCCGATACAGGCGATACAGCCTGCGCACTTCGCGCGCGGTGCGTTGCTGTCGGCCACCTTCGCCACGATGCCGCGCATCGTCGAGGATCTCAACCGCCTCTTCGGTACCCGCGTCTCGTCGCTGCTGGAGAACGGCGGATCACTGACGATCTACAACGTCGATACGCACAAGTTCCTGCCGCGGCCACTCTGTGTCATCGCCGTTCCCGACGATCCGGTGCGCCGCGCGGCGTTCGAGGATTTCGTTGCCAGAGTGCATCAGGGCGAGTCCCTCGGCATCCACATCCAGACCGCGGAACAGAATGGGATGCTGCTCCTGTCGTTCGACGACTCCATCAACCAATATAAGAATGATGCCATCGACCGTGGCCGCTGGCCGGCGGGGAAATGGGCCGTGCGCGCTGACTCCAAGCGGCTCGTGCCGATTCTGAGCAAGCTGGGCGACAGCATCGGGCTGCGGATTGCCGCCGGACGCGTTTACCGCTCCGCGCGCGATCTGAAGCGCTGGATCGAGGCGTTGCAGGAGGCCACCAGCGTCGAAGCGGCCGACTCCGACGACGGGAATGTGGAGGAGCTAAAGGTAAGAATCGGTGCGAAATAGAAGCCGGGAAGGCGCAGTTACAGCGTCGAACGTCCATGCCCGACAAAGACATCATCGTCTTCGACGATATCGACAAATACGGCTCTGAGACCTACGAGCGGACCTACCAGTTCGCGGTCAGCGAGCTGGACCGCATCGATCTGGCTGCCATCGGCCCGGTGGCGCTCGTGGCCACGGCCAGCAAGGGCGACCTTGTGGGCGAATACCTGGCGGACGGTTCGACGACATTTACCGGCGATCTGACCTGTTCCCGCTGTGTCGAGCCGTTCCCATTTGCGAATTCGTCCGAGTTTCACTTAAGATTCCGGCCCCGGCCAGCAGTCCTGGCAGAGAACGAGGTCGAGATCACCCCGGACGAGCTCGACATCGAGTTCTACACGGAGCGGTTGATTCCACTGCGGGATCTTGCCGCCGAGCAGGTCCAGCTTTCCATCCCCATGAAGCCGCTGTGCACGGAGAGCTGTCTCGGGCTCTGTCCGCAGTGCGGGGCGAACCGGAATCAGGAAAGCTGCTCGTGTCAGTCGAAAGCGGGCGACGAGCGCTGGGGCGCGTTGGCCGGGATACGGGCGGAGTTGGCGAAGAAGAACGAGCAGTGAGGCAGAGATCAGAGACGAGAGATCAGGCGGGACCTTTCCTGATCTCTCGTCTCTGATCTCAAAGTAGTCAATAGTTAGCGATCAAACGTCAGAGACGAGAGATCAGAGATCAGGCGAAGTTCGTTCCTGATCTCTGATCTCTTGTCCCTGATCTCTCAATTCATAAGGAGCACACCATGCCAAATCCCAAACGGAGACACTCGAAAGCTCGCACGCGCACGCGCCGCGCGCACGACTTCCTCGAAGCGAAGTCGCTCTCGACGTGCCCGCAGTGTCACGAAGCGAAGATGCCGCACCGCGTTTGTCCGAAATGCGGGTTCTACAAAGGCCGCGAAGTCATCGCCGTCAAAGACTCGTTCTAAACTCAACCTGCGATGAGTGACGTCTGTATCGCCCTCGACGCCATGGGCGGCGATCATGCGCCGTCCGAGGTGGTCAAGGGCGCGATTCTGGCGGCGGCCGAGTTTGCGGTCGAGATCATTCTCGTCGGCCAGGAAGACGTCGTGCGGCGCGAGCTCGCCGCTGCCGGCGGCACGCCGCGCAACATCAGCATTGTCGACGCGCGCGAAATCGTCACGATGGAGGACACCGCCCTCGCGCCGTTGCGCAGGAAGCGGAACTCGTCCGTTCGCGTCTGCGCGAACCTGGTCGCCGAGGGGAAGGCCAACGCCTTTGTCTCCGCGGGAAACACCGGCGCGACCTGGACGTCGGCGCGCGCGGTCATGGGGATGATCGAAGGAGTGAGCCGTCCCGCGCTCGCCACCGTGCTGCCGAGCCTGAAGGGTCACACGCTCCTGCTCGACGTCGGCGCGAACGTCGACGCCAAGCCGAATCACCTTCGCGAGTTTGCGGTCATGGGCCACTTCTACGCGCAGATGCTTTTCAACATCGATGCGCCGCGCGTCGGCTTGCTCTCGATCGGCGAAGAGGAAGGCAAAGGCAACGAGCTGACGAAGGAGACGTATCGGGTCCTCAAGGAAACGGGACTCAACTTCATCGGCAACGCGGAAGGGCGTGACGTCTTCAACGGCAACGCGGACGTCGTCGTCTGCGATGGCTTCATCGGCAATGTCGTTCTCAAAGCGTCCGAGGCGCTGGGTGAGTTCGTGTCGACGACGCTGCGCCAGGAGATGAGGAAGACGCTGCCGCGGAAGATCGGCGGCCTGCTCGCGAAGAGCGCGTTCGAGGGCCTGAAGAAACGGATGGACTACTCCGAGTACGGTGGCGCGCCGCTGCTGGGCGTAAAGGGCGGATGCATCGTCTGCCACGGCCGCTCGAATGCCAAGGCGATCAAGAATGCCATTCGCGTGGCGCGCAACTTCGCCATCAATCGGATCGACGAAAAGATCATGACGAAGGTCAGCGATCTTCACAAACGAGAGCACGACAGCAGCGTTTTGGCCACACAATAGAGATCATGCAAAGCCGATTGGCGTGTCTCCTTCTCTTCGCCATCACGATCACGGGCTGCGCCACGCACTCCGCCAATCTGCCGCCCGAGCCGAACGTGGTCGAGCTGCAGACCGTGCCTCCGCACGCATCGGTGAGCCTCGACTGCGGCGCCGGAACGGTCGCCCACGGCACCACGCCGATGCGTGTCGACGTCCCCCGCTACCCGGAGCGATGCACGATCGAGGTCACCGCGGACGGCTACCGCCCTTTCAACATGCGCTTCGACCGCGGCCTCGTGCTCAAGGAAGGCGTGCCGCTGCGCGTCGAGGCGAATCACACGCTGGACCGGAGCGCCGGGACCCTCGACATGATCCTGTTCCCGCTGCGCAACCTCGCCGACCGCGTCGAGAACGCCGCGTCACGTGCTGGAAGCGCCGATTACCGGCTGGAGATCAAGCTGATGCCGGTTGCGCAGTAGATTCACGTTCGCGCAAAAACACCGCTGTCATCCTTAGCCGCCGAAGGACACGAAGTGCCGGAGGACGGTCGAAGGACCCCTGATTACGTGCCGGTGGGGCGGTGGAAAAAACCACGGCGAAGAATCAGGGGGTCCTTCGACCGTCCTTCGCCGCCGATTCCTTCCGGTTGCGAGTTCCGTGAATCTTGCGGCGGCTGCGGCGGCACCTATAAGGATGACAGCAACGGATGACAGCACTTTCGCAGGCAGCGCTTACGCCGACGCCTTCTCGTTCTCCGCGAACCGCGCCCGAATCGCTTCCTTCGGTTCGGTCGATGGCCACATCTTGAGGATCCGCACGAACGGATCGCCGGCCGCTTTTGCTGCGAAAGGGCAGGTATATCGGTCAGCCCGGAGGGTGGATCGGTCGACGCGCGCGGTATACCAGTCAGCCCGGACGGTGGATCGGTCAGCCCGCGCGGTATACCGGTCAGCCCGGGCCGTGGATCGGTCAGTCCGCGCGGTAAACCGGTCAGCCCGGAACGTGGATCGGTCAGCCCGCGCGGTATACCAGTCAGCCCGAGCTGTGTATCGCCCAGTGTGCGCGGAGAATCGTCGGGTGCACACGGAAAACCATTGCGTACGCAAGAAAAAACAGAGCGAACGCAAGAAAAGACAGGGCGAACGCAAGAAAGGACAGAGCGAACACAAGAAAGGACAGAGCGAACACAAGAAAGGACAGAGCGAACACAAGAAAAGACAGAGCGAACGCAAGAAAAGACAGAGCGAACACAACAAAAGACAGAGCGAACGCAAGAAAAGACAGAGCGTGCGCACGGAGAGTCGTTGGTTGCGCGCGAAAAGGCGTCGGGTGCACACGCAAACTCGTTGGGTGCGCGCGGTGAGTCGGCCGGCGCGCACAACAAGCCGCCTCGATCGCAAGTACACGCTGGCGGCTCGCACGGCCGCACTTGACGACGACGGTGGGATTACTACAGGAAACACCGGTACCTGCGTGGCATCGCTCGTGATCAAAGCGGTGAAGCATGCGACGGCGAGGTCGCTCTGCCCGGTGCAAGCAGATTCCTGACGAAGAAGGAGTAAGCGACTCTTCGCAAGCGGGCCGCGCTCTACGCCACCGCGTCGCCGCGCTTCTCGTTCTCCGCGAACCGCGCTCGAATTGCTTCCTTTGGCTCCGTCGCTGGCCACATCTTGAGGATCCGCACGAACGGGTGGCCGGACGCTTTGCTCCGGAAGTACGCTTCGTGATCCCACTCCACCTCGGCCATCGTCAGGAGGCAGTCGATCATTTCGTGGTGGCCGCACTCCGCGGCGAACACCGCCGCATCTTCGTACTCGACGATGTTGCCTCGCTCCAGCCGGCCGGCGCCGTACATCGGAGCGAACCATCCTCCGACGTGGCAGAAGCCAGCGATGAAGTGGCCGATCCACCAGAAGATGAATTCGCGCAGAGGGCTGGGTTTTCCGCCGAGTTGCCGCAGCAATCCGCCGACGAGCTCGCGGTGATGCCACTCCTCGGCTTCAATCTGCCGGATGTGGTCCCGCTCCCCCGGGTCGCGGACGCTGCGCCAATGGCCTCGGTATGCATAGCCGGCCCCGAGCTCGGCCGAGTATGCCATTTGGAGTTGGCGGACGAGTTTTGCGCGGGCGCCGGCGGACATTCGCAGCGATTGTAGCCGCTCCGCTCCATGTATGATTCCGGCCCGATGGAGCACAACACGGCGTTCGTCTTTCCCGGACAGGGAAGCCAATACGCGGGGATGGGAAAAGACGTCGCTGCGGCGTTTCCCGCGGCACGCCGTGTTTTCGACGACATCGACGCCGCACTCGGCTTTTCCATCTCGCAACTCTGCTTCGAGGGACCCGACGATCAACTCAAGCTGACGGAGAACACGCAGCCGGCCATCCTCGCCGTGTCGTCTGCGATTCACGCGGTTCTCGAAGAGCGCGGCGCCACCCGGCGCGACGTCGTGGCCGGCCACTCCCTCGGCGAGTACAGCGCGATCGTCAGCGTCGGCGGATTGACGCCGGCCGATGCGGCGACGATCGTGCGGATGCGCGGCCGTTTCATGCAGGAGGCAACGCCCGTCGGCAGCGGCGGCATGGCCGCGCTGATCGGTCCGACAGTCGAAGAAGTCACTTCGATCTGCGAAGAAGCGGCGCAAGGCGAGGTCGTCTCGATCGCGAACATCAACGCTCCGGGCCAGATCGTCATCGCCGGAACGAAAGCCAGCGTCGACCGGGCCATTGCGGTTGCCAAGGCGCGCGGCGTGCGCCGCGCATTGCCGCTTCCGGTCTCCGCGCCGTTTCACTGCGCGCTGATGAAGCCGGCCGAAGAGCGATTGAAGTCGTTGCTCGACGACGCGCCCTTCAAAGACTTGTGGATGTCGCTCGTATCGAATGTCGATGCCTCGCCGATCGGCACATCGACCGCAGTCCGCAACGCGCTCGTCCGACAGGTCGCATCGCCCGTGCGTTGGGTCGAATCGGTGCAGAAGATGGTGTCGATGGGCGTGCGGCGCTTCGTCGAGATCGGCCCCGGCGCGGTGCTCACCGGTCTCATCAAACGCATCGATCCATCCGTCGAGTTGATCAACGTCTCAGATGTGCCGTCGATCGAGAAGTTCCTGGAGAGCATGGTATGAAAATCGATCTCACCGGACGCACCGCTCTCGTCACCGGCGCTTCGCGCGGCATCGGCGAAGCGATCGCGCTGCGGCTCGCCGAGTCCGGCGCACATGTGCTCTGCGCGGCGCGCAGCCTCGAGCATGTCGAGCGAGTGGCCGGCGTCATCACCGCCAACGGTGGCAGTGCAACCGCGGTGCAGCTCGACATTACGAGCGACGATGTCCGCGACCGCATCAAAGCGCTCATCGAACAGCAGCCGATCGAGATCCTCGTCAACAACGCCGGCATCACCGACGACGATCTCTTCATCCGGATGAAGCCGGAGGCGTGGACGAGTGTGCTGCGGACGAACCTCGACTCCGCGTTTCACATCACCCAGGAAGTCGTGAAGAAGATGATTCGTGCGCGGTGGGGACGCATCATCAACATCTCCTCGATCGTCGGACTGACGGGCAATCCCGGACAGGTGAACTACGCCTCGTCGAAGGCTGCGCTCATCGGCTTCACGAAAGCGCTGGCGCTTGAGATCGGCTCGCGCAACGTAACCGTGAACGCGATCGCCCCCGGCTTCGTGAAGACGGCCATGACCGATGCCATGACCGATGACGCCCGCAAAACCCTCGAAGCCCGCATCGCCCTCCGCCGGCTCGGCACCGTCGACGACATCGCCTACGCAGCGGTGTTCCTGGCTTCGGAGCAAGCCAGCTACATTACCGGGACTGTGATGAATGTGAGCGGCGGGCTGTATACGTAGTTTCTTAGAACCATCTCACGCGGAGGCGCGGAGATGCGGAGGGGTTTTCTCCGCGTCCCCCGCGTCTCCGCGTGAGACAAGAAAACGAGATTAGAAATCAAGATCCCGCAGATGAAACGGCGAGAACCCGCGCGCGTACGCCGGCGCCCAGACACAGGCAACACGTTCCTTGCCACCCGAAAACCTGTGAACGCCTCGCTCTAACGCTCGCGAGCCTCGATACGGCGTCCCATCCAACGCACCGCTCGCTTCGCCGTTCTTGTCCAGGATCACGTAGTCACCCGGAATGGCGATCGTGAATGTTCCGTCCGGCCGCAGCCACTGACCCGACACGCGAAGACGGCCGAGGTCGATGAAGTTGGCGTTCATGAAGACGCGGGCGCGGCTCGGCCACTGCGAGCCGTCCGCCTGCGCGATGTGGCAGCGCGTGCGAACCAGATCCTCCGGCACCGTGTCCGCGATCAATCCGCGTGCGATCGCGTTGCGCGTGATGAACTCGAGGATGAAGTAGGTCGGCCGGCGCCGGTAAATCAGCTCGCCCTTGTAGTCCATGACCAGCTCGCCGGGACGCGAGACATTCAGGAGCTGATTCTCCATCGTGATGAACTCGGCTGTCCCATTCGTCAACCACGCCGCGTAGTAGCCGACGCCTGTCAGCAATACGATCGCCGTGACGATGATCGCCTCCAGGAAGAATTTCCGGCGAGTCAACGCAGCGACGACGAAGATCGTCAGGAAGGGGAGGAAGGGGAGGAAGTCGCGCGGGGAAATCAGGATCCAGAAGCTGAAGAGCGTCGCGAAGAAGATCCCCGTCGCCACCGCAAAGAAATAGCGCGCATCCGTCGTCCTCGCGCGGTACTGCCAGGCTTTGCGAAAAACGGCGTACATCATCGGGATGTAGCAGAGCCGCGGTATCCAAACGACCAGGGGAGGGCGGTGGCCTGCCACGAGGCCGTTGAACTTGAGGGCGCCGTAGACGAGGTCCGGCCATGCACCGCGCGCAACGAAATAGCCGGCGATGAGCGAAGGCACGATCGCAAAGCCGAGGGCGAAGGCAGCAACGAGCCATGCGCGTACACCCGCACCGCGCGCGCGCCGGCGCATGAACCAGGTGATCGCGCCCGCGGCCAAGAGCGTGAACAGCAGCAGCATCGTCTTGAGCGAGACGGAAAATGCGCAGCCCAACAGCAGCCCGGCCAGGAGGAAGGTCCCCACCGACCGCCGCCCGAAGAAGAGCACGACGACGGCCAGCATCCAGAACGCGTTCCAGAGATTGTCGGTACGGAACTCGATCGATTTCAGGAAAAACGGCGGCAGAACATTCAACAGCACGACCGACCAGATCGCGATACGGACGTCGTAAAGCCGCCGCGCGACCACATACGTGCACGCGACGACGATCAGCCATAGCAGCACCATCGGCCCGCGCATCCAGAGAAGAATGTCCGCGCGCTCGCCGAGGAGCCGGAGCAGCGGAGCGGTGGCCATGTGAAACAACGGCGCATGATTGTCAAAGACGTCGCGATACTGCAGCAGCCCCGCCGTCCACCCCCACGCCACGTGGAGATGCTGCGGCTCGTCGGAATCAAAGCGGTAGTGGAAGAACGCGACGATGCGCATCGCCAGAGTCACCACCGCGATGGCGATCAACGCGAATCGTTCCGAGCGTGGCACTGCCGGAGGCGGGGAGCCGGCGTTCGGGATGTGGCGATCTTCGACCCCCGACCCCCGACCGCCGACTTCCGTCACATCATTCGCGCTCATCGTAAAGTGCCGCGCAGTGTGCCACACGTGGCCCGGAATGCGCCGCTCCCACCCAGCGTTCTCCGGACCGCTCGACAGTACCGACTCACCTCAGTAGAATCGCCCGCCGCATCGTTCAAGCCGTTGTAGCTCAGTTGGTAGAGCAGCTGATTCGTAATCAGCAGGTCAGCGGTTCAAATCCGCTCAACGGCTCCAGGCGAAACCAAACCAAAGCCACTGGAGACAGTGGCTTTGTTCGTTTCTGGCTACCTACTCTCCGAATTCAATCGCGACGTGTTCCGGAGTGCGGTCGCCTGCCTGGCTCATGGGGCGGCCCGCCTCAGGACGATCGCGGTAGTACGTCAGATCGAGACGCAGAGATCCGCCTGTGGCCGGTTGGGTTGACGCCGGAATGATGAAGAACGCCGTGCCGTCCGCTTTGCCCAGCCGGCGTATTGCCAGCGGTGCGAAGGCATCATTGGGGATGAACGTTCGGGTGTGGCCGGGCTGGCCGTCCGATCCAACGATGCGCAGCGCCGCTCCGTTGCCCGGCAGGCGCAAGCGGCCGCGCTCACCCGCGAGGGCGACGGACCGGAGAAGTAGTCCGGCATTCGGCGGTGAGGCGATTGCGGGAGCCGCATGCACTCTTACCTGCGTCCCCGCCGGCAACCGCTCTTCTTCTCCGGACTCGTACCAGCACGTCCATTCCGGTGCCGCAAGACGAAGCTCGTCAAAGCGCGCGGAAGCGCCGTCGCGAAGGGCCAGTCCTGCCGCACCGATCGCCGGTGCCGCGTCGATCGAGAAGATCTGCACACCGTCCAGATGCCCGACGAGACGTCCATCCATCTGATCGATCGTCACCAGGTATTGTCGGCCGGAGTCTGGTCGAACCGCGTCTTCCCACAGCACCTCGATCGCCGATGCGTGCGTCCGGAGCAAGCGCCGGACATCACGTTGTGCGTCGAGCCAGAAGGCGAGATGGTTCGCCGCGTCCTGCCACCCGAAGACGACGCCCGCGGCGCCGTTCGCATCCAGTTCCAGGCGGACGGCGAGGCGCAGTTCGTCCATCGGCGGTGTGAGCAGGGCGTAGTGGAACTGGTCAGGAGGACTGGAGGGACGCTGTCGGCCCACTGGGGTGCCGATGGCGATGACACCGCCGGGCGCCGGTGTCACGGCGGGATGCAGACTACCGTCCACCGTCCACCGCTCGGGCTCCGACCGTTCGGCATCATCGATGAAGCGCCACCGGTCCGGGACCAGCGTGGCGAAGGAATCGTCTACCAGCCAGCGATCGAACGCCTGATCGCCCGGCCACACGCGGACATCGGAGAACCAGGCGTCCTGATTGCTCCAGCTATAGAGCGCGATGCGGCCCGCGGGGAGGTCCGCATCCTGTATCGAGAAGAGCGGCACACCGTCGGCGTAACCTCGCAGCGAGCTTCCGATGGCGATGACGGTCAACTCGTAGGTGCGGTTCGCCTCGTACGCAACGGCGTCGCGCCAGAGAACTGTCAGCGTGCCGGCAACCTTCTTGACGAGTTGGCGGTAACTGAAATCGCGGCTCATGGAAAAGCGGTAGTAGTTGTCGGTATCCGTGGCGCGAACAACGACGCCGATCGCTCCGCCGCCCGAGCGCATGCGCACCTGCAGGATCGCGTCCGTCCAGGCAGGATCGCCGGTCGCTGCGTATGCACCCGGATAGGCGGGATCGCTGCCGGCGGCAACCAGGTGATCGAGGTGCAGCGCGCCGCCGGAGATCCCCCAGGCGACAGACGAGGCGACGTTGGTAGCTTCGGGCAGCAACGACCAATCGGTGAGCTGTCCTTCTGCGAACCGATCGTTCAACAATGTTCGTCCCTCGATCAACGGCTGACGCACCTCGATCCGATCGCAGCGAGCGCCGAGATTGGCCGACGCGTACACGCCCACCAATCCCGCCGCAAGCGCGTCGTCGCGGAGGTCGAAGACCTGCGCCTCGTCTACGAAGCCCACCAGCCGGGGACCGACGGCCTCGATCGTCAGCCGGAAAGGTTCGCCTGCCGAGTAACCCTGCCCGTCTTCCCACAGGATGGTCGTTTCTCCCTGGACGCACTTCACGAGCCTGCGGTAGGAGAGCGTGGCGCCGAGCGAGAGGCGGTAGTAATTACTCTCGTCGGCATAGCGAAGCAGCAAGCCGATCTCGCCGCCGGCGTCCGCGCGCAGGTCGACGGTCAGCCGGTAGTCCGTCCATTCGCTGTCGCCGGCCATCGCATGCGTGCCGGGAAGTTCCGGCTCGTTGCCGCCGCCGACGCCGGAGACCTCCACCAATCCTCCGCTCTCAATTTGCCAGAGGGAAGAACCGCCCGCGTCCGGCGCATCGACGATCGTGAAGCGGCCGAGCGAAGTCTGGTCCAGGAAGCTCTCGAGCAACAGCACAGGGTCTCCCACCATCTCCGACAGCGGTCCGGGAAGCTGTCGCAACTCGATGCGCTGCCGCGTCAAATCGGCGGCGTCGCGCAGCAGCAGGGTGACTGCTTCGTCCTCGGGACGGTTCGCTCCGAGGGAGACATCCGTCAATTTGAGCGTGCCCGGCGCGACACCGGGCGGCACGGTACGCCCCGACTGCGACAACGCCAGCTCGGTCCGCGTGGGATCGATCGGCTCGGGGCTGCGCAGAAGGAAGATCGGCGAGCCGCCGTCGCGATCGACGCGCGTGACCTCCACTTGCGCCGAGTTCTGCCGCGCAGCTGGGCCGAGAACCTTTGTTGCCAGCTCCTCAAACGCTCGCGCCTCTTTCTCGTCCGGCGGCGTGAACGAGGGAGCCACCGACTCGCTTAGCATCGCGTCCACGGTGGGGTCAGCGGCAAGACTCGCCTTCCACGTCTCGTCCTGGAAGCTGTGCAGGTGATGGAAGAAGTTGGCGTAGAGCGAGGTGGTTAGCTGGTAGCGATAGACCGCCGGCGCCCCGCGGCGGAGATCATCGACGACGACGTCGCTGAAGCTCGCACCGGCCGCCTGGCAGGTATAGAGGCCGATCCGGCCGCGGTCGTAATCGCTGTCGACCACATCGAACACCGGTTCGCCGTCCAGATAGGCTTTGATGGAGGTGCCGAGAACCTCGACGGTCAACCGGTAGTCGCGGTTTTTCCGGTACGCGAAGTGATCCTCGGCCAGCAGCGTCGTGACTCCGGACGCCATCTTCACAAGGCGTCGAACCCTGCCATCCAGCGAGAAGCGGTAACCGCTTCCGAGGCCCTGCTGACGAACGACGAAGCCCACCGCGCCGCCCGTCGCCGACCGGGCGTAAACGCTCACCCGGTAGTCCGTCCACTGCGAAGGCCGTCCGGGGTCGCCGGCCGGAAGTTGCGATGGGTCGGCAAGCAGAAGCAGCGTACCCGCCCGGTCCGCCCCCGGATCGCCGATGGCGGAGACTTGCTCCGCGAAGTAACTCGGCGGGTCGCCGGCGTCGCCGACCTGCCAACGGGATGGGCCACCCGATCCGGCGTCATCCACGAACCAGCCGGGAGGAGTGACACCGAGGGAAGCGCCGGCGAAGGCCTCGTGCAGAAGCAGCGGGACGAGGCGAGCCTCGTGGAGCGTGTCGGGCGCGAGCACGCGATCGGGATCCGATGACGCGAGGGCACTCGCGTGCACGAAGGTTTGTGGATCGAGCTTGTTCTGCAGGCAAGTAGCTGTGTTGACGAGCGTGACCCAGTGCGTGTCTTTGTCGGAGAGCGTGAGCGTCTCCGCCTTCCCCCACCGATTGCCGAGGACGAGCAGCCGTCCCAGGGTGTCGCGCGCCGGCTGATTGTTGTTGTCAAAGAGGTAGAGGCCGAGGTCGCGCTGGTCCATGCGGTACATCTGCTCGACGTAGTCCTCGTTGAACTCCACGCCGAGGTCGTACGCGCGGTAGAACGGCCGGTAGAGGATCGGCTTCTCGCCCGGCGGCGGCACGGTGGGCGGGTCAGTCTCGTGTACATAGCGGACGAGGTCGTCCAGGCCGCTGTCGAAGTTGTCCGGCGACACCCCGTCGGGCGGCAGCAGTTTGGTCAATCCTGGAGGGCCTTCGGTGCGGAAGTAGGCGTGCTCCACCGGGGTGACGTCACCCGAGAAACTGATGTTCGCAATCGGGGTCGGATGAACCAGCGTCGTCACAGTCAGCCGATAGGTCGTGTTCGGCGCCAGAACCGGCTCTTCGTCGTGCCAGCGCGCGAGCTCCTCCTCGACATGTTGGATCAGCTCTTCGCGCCGCACGGCCTGACCGGCCTCGGGATCGGGCGTCATGCAGATCATCTGGATACACTGGCCGCTGTCGGCGGTCACCACGACGTCGATGATCTCCGCTCCCTTCCCGTCGATCTCGTTTCCGATCGGGAAGAACGGACCGTACGCGTGGCCATGTGCGTCGTAGCCGGTCGCGGACGGCCCGGCCGGCCGCGTGCAGAGGTAACAGACGCTGTGGACCAGCTTTTCGTTGCCGGTGGCGTGGACCTCGACGCGCTTGATCTCCGGCCCCTCGAGGCGGATGGTCTCCGTCGCCTCCGCGCCTGTGCCGAAGGGTGCATGCGTGGCCACAGCGGCGCCTGCCTCGTTAAAGGCAATGATGCGGAACGGCGGCCGGTGAGTGATGATCAGCTCCACCCACGGCGACGTGCAGGGGAGCTCGATGTCGAGTTGGAAGCCGGCGTTGAGGCCGAGCGGCGATACCCCCCAACGCTCCACGCGAGCCTGCGGCAGGAGCAGACCGTCCGCCCCGAATACGGTGAAGCGCACGTCCCCGTCACTCCAGGGATTGGCCAGCGTACCGGCAGCGTGTCCGCGGACGTCGACGCACGTAGCAGCGGGGGCACCGAAGGTGAAGACTGCCAGTGCGACCGGAGGGGCTGTTACGGCGGAGGTGGCCGCTGGCGTTGGCTCAGCCGCTGCTGACGCGGCCGGGTGCGGCGCGGGTGACGGGACTGGTGACGGCACTGGTCCGGGCGCTGGCACAACCGTCGCCGCTGGAGCAAAAAGGATGCGGAACGATCGTTCCGGCTGAGTGGGAGTGGGGCGAATGTGAACGCCACGCCGCATCGTCTCCGCGGAGAAACAGAGAACGTTGACCGGTCGGAGCGCTCCCTCGGCCCCCAGCGTCCGCTCCACGACTGTGGCCGGACCGAATCCCCACGAGAGCGTGAAGGCCGGTGGTCCGGTGTGTGTCCACGGAGACTTCAACGCGGTCCCTGGTTTCAGCTCACCAAACCCGAAGCATGTTTCCTGGGCCGGCAGGAGCGGGATGCACGGGTAGTCCGGCAGTCCATCGGAAACCCATTCCTCCCATGAGGAGCCGGTGGCGCGGGTGAAATCGAAGGGTGATTTGGACCAGACCAACAGTTTCGTTTGCCCGGGGCCCGGGCTGGAATCGGGGAGCTTCGGACCCGGCATCCACGAGCCGAAGAGCGCCGGGATCGTGCCCGTCTTGGGACTCATCGCGACGGTTTGCCAGCTTGCGCCGTCCCAGCGGCTCAGCGCGAGGCTTTCCAACGCATACGTCACAGTTGCCACCGCGCGGCCAGGAGCGCCGATCTCCTCCGGCATGGCCGGTTGCGGGTTGACGCCGGCCAACGCCTTGTCCTGGACCGAGCGGCCGAACGTCACGGAAAGGCGCGCGTCGAGAGGAACCAGAGGAATGTGAGGAGGGACCGTGGTGAGATCCGGCAACGTGGGCCCACCGGGGGGCACGGAGAGGAAGCCTTCGCCATCGTCCCAGTTCGGCAGCAGGTACTGTCCGCGTGGCAGCAGCCATTTGACCGTGCTCTTGAGAGACTCCACGGCAATCTGCTTCACGGGCAGAGGAAGCGGCGGCGCAATCATCCGCGGGCCCCACTCGAGCCTGACCGTGGCCCCGATCTTCTTCTTCTTGAACGGCACCTTGATCCCGACGCTGAACGTGCCGAGGAGGTGGTAGGGCCTGAACAGGTCGGCCGCAATCAGCGCGTCGAGGGAGATCCCTAAGCCGATGCCGAAGGCGCTGAGATCCACGAGGCAATGAATGGAAAGGTCGCCGTGAAAGTGGATCGGCTTGAAGCTCAGCTTGGCGTTCCCCTCGGCCCACGCCTCGAGGCGGACTCTCAGCGGCCCGAACTTCCAGGCGTGGTTGTAGCCGTACCACGCCCCGAGGGCGAGCGCATGCGCGTCCAGCATGAAGTAGGCGTTGGCCTCGACGAAGTGGCCGAAGAGAGCGCGGATGCGCAAAGAGCGCGGCTCGTCCTTGCCGAGCCAGAGATGCCAGGCGGTCGCATCGTGGAAGGCATAGAACGCCTCCATGCTCCCGCCGATCTCGATCAGCTCCCCCCCCTTGCCGGTCTTGTACTCGGCGTCGAGTCCGATGAGGAGGCTGCCGGCGCGCCCGTCGAGCACGGCCAGCGCGCGGAACTGCCCTTCGTCGTTGGCGTCCTTCTGTTTCTTCAGGAACGAGGCTGCGCCCTGGAGCATGATGATCGGCCCGGGGATGACGATGGCCAGGAGGAACTTGCCGTAGAAGCTGTAGCCGTTGTCCGCGAGCGTGCCGAGCGTGATCCCCGCACCGAGGGCGAAGCTTCCCTTCTGTGGGCCCCACTTGTTCTTGAGGTCCGTGATCCCGGGTGTGTCGCGATGGTAGAAGCTCTTGCTGTGATCGATGGAGAACCACATCTCCTCGGGCTTCTTGTTCGGCTCCATCTGCAGGGCGAAGAGACCGGCGAAGCCGTAGAAACCGAGCCCCGTGGCGGCCAGCGGGATGCCGGTCGGCAACTCGGCGTCGACGTAGATGGCGAAGAAGTTGTACCGTCCCTGCGGCCCGTTGACCGAGCCGATGACGATCGTGCCGTCGATCTCGAGCTCCGGGGTGGCGAGCTGGAGCTTGATGTCGCCGTCGAAGCGGTGAATGGTGTTGGCGCCGTCGGCGATCTCGCGATAGGAGACGGACCCCTTGAAGTACAGAACATCAGGGATCAACAGCTCGACCCCGGCGCCGTTCAACGTGATCTTCGCCGGACGTCCGTCCTCGTACCATGTGATCCGCAGCCCCTCGACCGAGGCGCCTTGCGGCAGCCCGTCGACCAAATGGATACCACCGGAGAAGCCGATCCACTTCCCGCCATCGTCTGTACTGCCGAAGCCAAGCTGCGTGATCTCGATCTTGAAGCCGTAAAAGTCGAAGGTCTTCTGCTCGGGCAGCTTCAACCACCCGCCGTCGAGGTGGACGTGGCCTTTGGAGTCGATCGAGAGCTCTTTGACGTCGAAGGTGGGCCATGTGAGTCCGCCGAAGAGGGGGGTGAGTTTGCCAGAGAGCCCCATTGTAAAAACGTCGTCGGCGACATCGAAGCCGATGGAGTCGAGCTCCATTTCGAGGACATTCGGTTTCGTCAGAGTCTTGAGGCCGTCGGGGCCTGTGCCAGCCAGGGAAACGTGAAAGCTGCCGTCGACGGCGAGGTTGACCTCGACTTCTGCTGGTTCATCGAAGAACGGAAGAACCATGAGTCCCTTCAGCGACGATTCGACCGGAATGTCCTGCTTGAGCTCCACCATCAACGACTCGATCGTAAAGGGACAACCAAGGAGTGTTCCGCTGCCGTTGGCGGGCGTCCAGGTGGCGGTCACTTTGCCACTGAAACCGGACGAGCCAATCAAGAGATCGGCCAAGATCACCGCGTCTGGCACTCCGTGGACGGCGATCGGACCGGTGAAGTGAAGACTCGCACTGTTGATGGCGACGCCTCGAAAGCCGGGCTGCGCTCCGGGTGGCGGAGGCTGTTTATCGGAAAGGTACAAGCCAACGCCGGTCACTTCGAGGACGATGCCGCTATTCCCCAGCATTACCGCCGGTAGAGATAATGCAGGTTGGCCGATGATGGAGATGTTCCAATCGCCCGCGAGAACGACTTCGGCGCCGGAAACGACGATCTCCGCTGGTTTCGGCTTGCCTTGCAGATCGAGCTCGGGCACCCATTTGCCAGAGATGTCCTGATGCACGCGGCGAAGCAGCTCGCTCTTTAGACGCAGAGCCGCTTGAAGGTTAAACAGACGGTATTCGAAATCAGGATGCCGCCGGTGCGCAAATGCGACCTCGGTAATTCCATGTTCCGCTAGTAACGCCACACTCACTGAGTCAAGCGCGGGCAACGGAAAAACAATCTCCCGCAACCAGGCGATCCGGCCTGTCGTTTCGAGCACGGTCTCGTCGTCACGAACGACATCGAATTCCGTGTAGCCGACTTCATCGAGCGCAGGATCAAGATCGGCGAACTTAGAAATCAGCTTCCGCGCCCATTTGGGAGACGTCTGTCGTAACGGTGCGAATTCAAACATTTGTATGGCTCAAAAATAATCCGCAAATTTTGGGTTGGCGGCGACGCGTGAAATTACACTCTCTGCCAGATTTCTGAAGCCCGGCGCCCTCAGGTGCATCTCATCCCGCCATAAATCGGTTGACGCATTTAGACGACGAGCATCGACATAGTCGAATAGTGGGTACTGCGCCTTCAGCGGATTCAATATCGTGCTCACGAAGCCGTCGAGCAGCGTCTTCAGTCCAATCTTCTCGATGACGCGGCTCGCGATATTCGCCTCGCGGAACCGATTATTGAACCATGGGCCGGCTAGATCTATTTGTCCGTACCCCGAAAGGGATGTAGGAGTCTCATTAAATAGTGGGTAACAATACGTGTGCATGATGACTGGAATCCCAAGCGAATCTGCCTTCGTTAGAAGCACTTTCAGGTAATTCGTTACATCGCCATAGCGCGCGCTGAACAATGGCCAATCAAACACTGTATTCAGCAGGTGAGCGGCGGGGGTGTTCGGCAGGACATCGTCAGGAAAGTTCGCGATGACGCTGTCACCGATTGGTTGCAGAATCAATGGCACGAGCGGGTTCGGAACGGGCCAGACATTGGGAACCTGGGCGAAGGTTCCGACCGCTTGCAGCAGAGGATCGAGGATTGCGCTCATCGCGGCTTCGCTCAGCTGCGCGTGATTGTGAAGGTACGCATGCCAGCGGTGGTTTTGGAGAAGTACAGCGAAGGACCGCTTCATGAGCATCTCGGCCAGCGCCATGTCGCTCGTGCTGAGAAATAGTTTTGCCACGAAAGGATCGAAATAGCCGTCCGTAAAATAGGGCCTGAACAGGTCCAGGGCCGTATCATTGCCGATCCCCGGCTCCGCGAAATCGTTGCCGCCTGCGCTGCAGACGATAAGATCAATCTGATACTCCCTAAGAAAATCCTCGGTGAAGTTCCACTGTCTGGTTTTCCCCGCTATGGCGAGAAACATCTGGTCGGCTCGGTCGCCGAAGTGTTGAAGTGGGATCCTGTTGTACGCGATCCCCGGCCGTAGCCGATCCCAAAAGAGTTGGTCAAGCTGCCCGAAGAGGTCGTTGAAGGCGAGGGGATAGTTCAGCCATGAATCGCCCTCCACAAGAATATTGAACGTGGTGGCTTTCGGCGGCAGTACATCGCGTTTATAAAAAGATTCGAACGCGGCGATACAACTGAGCCGGTCGCTCTGGCTGAAAATGAGATTCGGCTCGAAAAAGGGCGGTACGATTTTCGCCGCCGATACCAGCACACCCAGGTCCTGCTCGCCCGCATTGCCGCGATCCTCGCCGATCACCTCATCCTTTCGATGCGCTACGAGGTCGTTCACGAACGACTGGTACTGCGGGTAGATCTCGTACTTCGCTTTGTACTCCCACGCGTTAACGTGGTTTGCGTCGACGTGCAGCCTTGCCTTGTGCGCGTTCGTCGCGACGTCTGTCGAATACAGGCGGTTGCCGTAGGTCTTGCCGGATGTCTGATACCGAAAATTGATCATCGCCCGGCTGGGCAGCGCCAGCACGCTGAGATCGATGCTCCCGTCGGCTCCTGTTTGTGCCGTACCCATAGGAACGCTTGGAATCAAATCGGCCACGCCGGAAGGCATTGGAGCTCCAGCGAGAAGTGTGACCTGAGTATTCGCCAGCGGCTCGTAGCTGAAAGTGACGTTGTTCCAGATCAGAAACCGGGAAAGAAAGTGCACGCTGATCGGGCCGCTGATCGCCTTGACCAAGGGGTGTCCCGCATACCTCGTAAGGCCCTTGACCGTCAGAGCGTTGTCGACGAGGTCTTCCGGCGGCACGCTGACCTCTGGATCGGGGCCGAACGGGTCGAAAAACGTTTGGAGGGTGAAACGCGCCACCTGATCGTTCGGATCAACCGTGGCTTCACCGAGAGGTGTACCTCGACACACGAAGATTGAGGCCGTTCCCCCAATAAACCGCTGCACGAGCGTGCTCTCGAGCATGTCGCGGTTGGGAATTGGTCCCGTGCCGCCACCGTCTGTCCACGATTCACGCAGTACAGGCAGGCCGAATGTTGCCACCACTTCCTTCACGGCGTTCTCGACAGAAGCGGGACTAAGAGAACCGAGTACAATCCGGTTGGGACGCAGTCCGCCCGGCGGCTTGACTAGGTCGTCGTAGTCCTTGAGCCACACGCGCAGCACGACGTCGCCGAGCTCGTAGCTGATGAATCCGGATGTGCTCGCGAATACTGTCGACATCGGAACGATCGGGTCGTCGTGCATCACCTGCGAATTCGCAATGCCAATCTCCAACGGACCGTCCGGATCAGGCGAAGAAGCGGTTATGACGACGCCCTTCTGTTCGATCTCGCTGTAGTGCACGAGGGGATCTCCGAGCTTCGTGTCTGGCAGGACGACCGGCAAATAGAAATCGGGAAGAAGCAAGTCGGTGGCTTGCCGCTTGATCCAATCGCCGAAGCGACTCATGGCGCCTCCCCCGGAAGAGCGACAGCAATGACTGTATCTTCCGTCGACCAGACTCCGCTCGACGAGCGCACGCGGAGCCGATAGGAGCTTTCAACCGTCGGATCGGCATCCTGATCGAGAAAGACATATCGCTCCGGCTGCGATGGGCTTGTGGTCACAATGCCGGAGAGATCGGACCAGACACGCTCTCCCGGACTCATTCGTGCTATGTCGAACTGCGGTTGAGGAGTTTCCGACCGCCATCCCAATCGCACTACGGCCTTGAAGCCCGCTTGAATCACACCGTCCACCGGCCACGGAATGAGTGCGCCATCAGCCTGACGCTGCAGGAGCCAGGTTCGCTCCTCCACATCCGGTGACGGCGGAATGGTCGTATCGATGACAACCGCCGCCGCAATGCGGCTCGGTGCGGACTCGTTCCCAACGGTATCGATGGCAGTGAGGCGATAGAAGACCTTCTGCCCTCCAACAAGTCCGAGTGTGTCGGTCCATGCGGCGGCAGGCTTGGTGGGGTCGATGTCGGTCAGCGCGACTGTATCCACGACATCCATTGATCGCAGGTCTTGCGCGTTGTTTTCGTCGCCGGTCCGATAGAAGCGGTACTGTGCGAGATCCGGTTCGCGATTGCGCGCCCATGCGAGAGTGATTGCCCGTTCGCCAGTGACCACCTTCGTAATCACCGGTGCCCGCGGCGGCTCCACCTTCGGCAAATACACCGGTGGCCCCGGGAGGCTCAATGCGCCCTGGTTCTGGGCGCCGTCCACGAATGACGCGCGGTAGAAATAGCGGTTGGTGGCGCGGCCGGGGAGCGTGTCCATGTAGGCGCGGAGGGCGGGATCGGGTGGGTAGGTCGCTTTATCGTCCGGGCGGCGTTGGTCCTGGATCTCGGGGTCGGACATGTCGAAGGGATGGATCGTGATCCGCGCGAACGCGGCCTCGTTCCCTGGCAGGGCGGCGAGGAGGCGCAGAGCGCTATCGGGCAGGGTGGCGTAGTCGGTGGAGGCGCTGATGACGTTGACCGCTCCCAGGGCGGCGAGCTGCGTTGCCGGGTTCCAGTAGCCTGGAAAGAGGTCCGTGTCCGCGACAGTGAGATTCGTGTGCGTTCGGCGGATGAGCCAGTCGCGCGCCTTCAGGTCGGTGTTCTGCGGAATCGGCTTGTTTCCGGCGGCGCCTTCATTGCCCGGCAGGCGCGCCAGGACGCTCCAGGCGTCATTGGAGAGCGAGTCGTAGCCGGTTTCGGCGGTGATCGCTTTGAGCGCGTCCGCCGCGGCCTGGCGAGTCGCCTGGTTCACGTCGACGAATGCGTCGGCGTGTTTCGCCGGGTCGAGCGCTTTTCGTGTCTCCCGGATCAGCCAGTCGCGCTGGAAGAGAGTGTCATCCAGCGCCCGCAGAATGTGGACCTTCAGCGGTTGCTGGGGGTCGTTGAAGCGAAAGGTCGTGTACGAGCGGCTGTGGTAGTCGGCCGGAGTGGCGATGAGCCGCTCGGCGAGTACGGGCAGATCAGGCGCCTGCGGCGCCTTCTGCAGCACGCGAAAGACCGTCGCCGACGGCGAGAGACGGCTCTCGTTGCCAACGAGGGTTCCGCCGGGAAACGTGTCGGCGACGTGCGTCCTGTTATCCGCGGCGCTCACGGCGACCTGTGCGTAGACCGAGGGGTCGGCAAGAGTCGGCTCGAACGGCTGATTAGGACCTACGTCCGGAGCGGGGAGGAAAACGTCGTACTCGCGGGCCGGCCGGCCGACGATCCACGACACCGGCGCACCGACGGTCGGAGGCGTCTCGAGCGTCACCGTGCACGAGGTGACGTTGAAGCGCAAGATCCGAATGCGCTGCTCCGCGCCGCTCGCGTCCTTGAGCCAGAGGTGATCGATCCATGGCTGGATGCCGGAAAGCTCGGCCTGCAGCGGAAGCTCAACGGTCGTACCGTTGATTGTGATTTGCGCGGCGAGATGGGCGTCCGTGAATGCCTTGTCGGAGAGAGGCAGGCCGTTGCCGTCCTTCGACGGATCGACCACGATCCGTGCCGGCGGGTCGTACGGCACCGTAGTGATACGCATCGCCCACGTCGTGGCCAGGCCGGTATCGACCCAGAGCGCGTGCTTCTCCGGGATAGCAATCGTGCACGGCTTCCCTACCGTCGGGCCGACGTCATTGTTCGCGCCGATGTTGTTGACTCGCAGTCGCAGCTTCGTTCCAGGCTGGCTGCCCACGACCTCGAAGTCGTTGTTGCCCACCCGCAGACGAGTACCGGCGAAAACGCCGGCGTTGCGGGGATCGGCGAAGTCGAGATCGACGTCGCTCTGAACCGCCGAGGCGGCGGTGACCGTGTCGACTCTCCCCAGCAGAGCGTTCCAGCGCCCCGGCTGGAAATAGAGCCGGAACTGGTTCGTGTCGGGCGCCTGGATCTGCTGCATCAGCGTCCAGCGAAAGCGGACGCGAAGGCCGACAAGATCGGGAGAGACGCCGTTACGCCAGGTCTGGTAAGCCGCATCGGCGAGGATCCAGCGATCGAGCGGATCGAGCGCCCACGCTTCCACGCCGAGGGGCGTTGGCGGCGGCATCTTGTCGAGCAATGCAACGGCGAATGGATCGATCGAGCCGTCGCCGACGGCCGGCTGGTAGTACCACGGGGCGGCTGTACCTGAAGGCGGAACCCACTGGTACCACTCGGCGGGCGGCCCCGGCGCGCTGAAGCGGCCGAAGATATCCTGGCCGGCGACACGGTAGCTGTACCAACCCTCGGGCAGGTTGCTGTCGACGATGTAAAGCGGAGTCGCGGGAGGCGGCCAGTCGGAGCTGCGCGGATTGGGGCTCACAGGCGGGATCTGCGGATCGGGCTCGGAGATGAGCACCGGCGAAAGCCTGGTCGTGTATTGCGAAGGATCCGGCTCCGTAGCCGGCCTGGTGGAGCCAAGGGAGGCGCGCCTCGGTTTGTAGAAGACGATCTGGTCCGGCTGCGGCTGTTGGTCGGTCGTGTCGGGAGGGAGCGGCCACCAGAGGCCCACGCTGCCCGCCGCCTCGGCAGGGAGCGTCCCGTCGATCGCGCGGGTGGCCATCCCGGGAAGTGCGTAGGCGCGCGGTGGGCCGGGCGGCGCGATCGGCGCGCGCGGCTTCATGCTCTGGTCGAGCAGCAGCTCTTTCCAGACCGCTTCCGCGTCGCCGGTGAACGCGAGCCAATCGAGGGCACTCGCGGCGCTGCCACCGAGGGCTCCTGTCGTATCGCCGAGGAGGAGGTAGTCATAGGCGACATCCGGCTGTGCTGAATCATCCGCGAAGTAGAGGCCGAGCATCTGGGCGAACGCCGGGTGCAGGCTGGCCAGGAAGACGACGTCCAGCGGCTTCAGCCCCGGGAGAGTCGGAAGATCCTCGGTGACGGGCGAGAGCGGCTGACCCGCAAGATCGGGGTGTACGACGTCCGCCATCGCCACGCCGGCCGGCCCGCCGTGAACGAGCACCACCAACTCGGCGTGCAGATCGGAGAACCCCTGATCCCATCCCGTCGGAGCGCGATAGGTCACGCGCGAAAAGGCGAGAGTCTGGGCGTCGGCGCTGGTCGTCGGTTTGCCCGGACAGGGGTAGCCGGCGTCGGCGACCGGCAGGCAGAGGGGGTACTGGAACTTCGGCACCTCCTGCCAACCGAACGTGTCCGATTGCTTGCTGGGCACGTAGCAGATGTCGACGAGCGCTGCATTGCCTGCGGCGATCTCGATGGCGGTGATTCCGGCGATCGATACGGCGTTCGGCGAGCCTCCGATCAGCGTGCCTGCGACGACTTGTCCGGGATCGCCGCTGATCACCACCTGAGAGACCACCGAGTTGTCCTGCCCCAAGCCGCGGACCGCAATCTCGGTCGGGCCAGGAGCGGCTGCGACGCAGTCGAAGAAGATGCGGTGCAACAAGCCGTCTTGACCAGGCATGTCGACCTGGATGCGGGTGATCGCCGCGCCTTCGAGTACGACCTCGGCCGCGCCTCCAGTGCTTATATCGAGGCTCTGCGCCAGGGTACCGTCCTGGTTGAAGGCCTGCACGTGCACCGGCGGATCGTTCGACGCGTCCACGGGAACGCCCCCGACGTTACGCGTCCGGGAGAATTGCATTGTCACTTTGGTCGTCAGGCAGGGAAGCTGGATGTCGATCCTCGGGCCCAGCAAGCCGGTCCAAGCCTGACCCCGCTTATCGAAAGAAGCGAGTGGAAACGGCCGCAGTTGCCCCACCGCGTCATAGCCGAGGACCTGGAAGGAGACTCCCTGCTCGACGACCGGGTTGGGCCGCTGGACGACCGAGTTGGGAAACTGACCGACCGGCCACTCCTCGAAGTTGGCGTCGATGGTTCGTCCGTCCGGACCGCCCTTCGGGCACTCCCAGCAGATCTCGTGAAGGAGCGCCGACTCGACGCCCGCGCTTTCAAGCGTCACGCGGGTGATCGCTTTGCCGCTCAGCCGGACGGCGCCGGACTGGAGAGCCAATTGCGCGAAGCTCTGGGCGCCGACGCTTGCGCCTGCGCTCTCGAAGCCTTCGATCCGGACGTCGGCCGGGTTGGTGACCAGAAGGTCCACGCGGGTAGCCGGGCAAGGCAAGGCCACCGTGATCCGCACGGAGCTCTCGAATCGTGATGTCCCCTCGAGGCCTCGGGGGCTCCCGCTCAACTGCCCGATCAATGCGTCGGCACTCGGTGGCGTGAGCACCGCCTCCACGGTGAAGGCCGCGCCCTGCTCGGTGCGCGGGTTCGGTCCGCTGCCAAGCGGGGAAAGGCGGAAGTCGACGCAGGTTCTCGTCACTTCCCCGGCGCGGAATCCGATGCTCACAGTCGCCGACTGCGTCTCGACGCCCTCCGGCAGATCGAAGCGCAGCGGAGCGCGGAGGTCTACTTCGGCCGTTCCGGCCGGCGCGAAGTCGTCTGTGAAGACGAGTGCCTTCGGGCTGGAGAGTGTGCCCAGCTTCGTCGGCAGGCTGAGGCCCTGCGACGTTCCCGGACGGATGCGGCCGAGCTCCGTCTCCAGGCAGAGAGGACGGGTCGGCTGGTTCTCCCGGCGGAAGAGATAGAAGCCATACCAGGGGAAGCCCAAAGCCTGATCCGGCGCCCAGCGCAGATGGTTGGCGTCGACAAGGGGTGTCTGCTCAGGGTCCACGGGATGATCACCGCGGATGCCGAGCCCCAGCATGCTGAGGCGATCCTGAGCTTCGTTGCTCATTCGACCTTCTTGCGCGAGACGTGCCGCGCGTTAGATTGTTGGGACCCTCTAATCATAGGAGTGCCCCGATGAAGGATTTCCCTACCTGCGGATCGATATTTATTTTTTTAGCTCGCCGTTCCGATCTTCAGGGTGGAAACGGAGCCGCACCTTGGTGATCGCGAAGTAGTCAGGAATCAACAGGTTGCCGGGCGACTTTTCTCCGACTATGTTCGTCTCGTATCTCGCGAGACGGTCGATTCGTAGGGCTGTTCTTCCAAGGCCGAAGACGTACATTGTTCGGCGGGTCTCCTGACAAAATGGAAGCAGGGGAGGCGATGGCCGCGGCCGCCCAAGGTAACGCCAGCCGGCAGGTCGACCTCTTGGCTCAATCCGCAGCCAGCGCGTCTTGATTCTGTGCAGGAAGAAGCTGCTTTGAGCAGCCGGGGGGCGGCTGACTCAGCCCTCGACGCATTCGTGCACCTTTTTCTATCGTCATCGCGGGCCGACGATCTCGACCTTTCCTGCATGCTTTTCTTGAGCGGGTGTCGTTCGGGTGTCGATGTCGCCATCTCACGGATACTCTTGGACGGATGTGGACGCTCGGGCCTCGCCGCAAGTCGTTGAAGGCACGAGCGTCCGGAAGTATCCAGAACTTTGCTGAACAATTCGTAATAGCAGGTCAGCGGTTCAAATCCGCTCAACGGCTCCAATTCAGATCAACAACTTAGAACTGGCTGCGTCGCAACACTCAGCGGGAAAGCGTTCGCGATTCCGCATTTCGCGGCGTCACGAACGGACACGTGGTCAGACATTCCGCTCGATGCAAGCTGTCGTCACTTTCGGTTTCGACCTGACCCCTTCCTTTGCCGCTCCTTTCTTTAACGGACGAGGTCGCGCAGTTCCTGAAGATGGGTGCCTTTCACGACTGTCGTTCCGGCGACGATGGTTGGGTCTGTGTAGCTCGGCGTCACTCCGATGGCGCTGAGGACTGGAGCCAGGGCGGTGCGCAGCTCTGTAACGTGAACTGCTTTGATCGTTGCTCCCGCTCCGAGGGACGGATCGGTGAACGTGAATGACGTCTGACCGACGCTTGCCCGAGCCGCGTTGATGGCAGTCCGAAGCTCGGTGATGTGGATTGGTCTGATGAGCGTATGGCACGCGGTGAGCGATGGATCGGTGAACACGATCGTGGTCGCGGCATCGATGGCGGAGTATCCCGAAGCGGTGGTATCGGCCTTGATTGTCCGCACCTTATAGAGGTAAGTCGTCGACGGATTGAGACCGGACTCCGAGAACGTGGTGAGAGTGTTCGTTCCGCGCAACGTCCAGTTGATGTTGTCGGTGCTGCGATAGATCTCGTAGGGATCCGCGGAGGTAACGGTTGCCCAGACCATGTTCACGCTCGTCGTGCTCGTTGTAGTGGCGCTGAAGTATGGCGGCGCACCGAATGGTGCCAGTTGTACGGTGACGTTCGCCGATTTCGAGTCCGAGCAGCCGAAGGAATTCGTCACGGTGACGAAGAGCGTGAGTGTGCCGGCTCCGCCCGCGGTGAATGTGATGCTGCGCGTGCCATTGCCTGATGTGATCGTGCCGCCGGTGATGCTCCAGGAGAAGGTCGCACCCGTGCACTCATGGACTACCGAAGCGGTAGCGCTTGCGCCGGAGTACATCGGCGATGGGACGCTGATCGTTACATTCGGCTTCGGATTGACGGTGACGGTTGTCGTTGCCGACGCGGCGCTGGTGCAGCCGCTTGCCGTCGTGGTCACGCTGTACGCGCCGGTGAGTGTAGCGACGGTGGTCTGGCTCGTTTCGCTGCCGAGCAGCACACCATTCCGATACCACTGGTTGCCGGTAGCGCTGCTCGACGTGAGCGTCACGCTTCCGCCTTGACAGAACGTTGTGGAGCCTCCGGCGCTGATGGTCGGTGTGGCGGGAATCGGATTCACAGTCACGGCGGTGGGCGCCGACGGGGCGCTGCTGCAGCCGTTCGTGACCACGACGGTGTAATTGCCGGATGCGGTGGCGTTGTAGGTCTGATTGGTGGCGCCGCTAATCGAATTGCCGCCGAGGAACCACTGGTAGCCGCCAGCGCTGCTAGAGGTCAGCAGGACGCTGCCTCCGTTGCAGAACGTCGTCGGTCCTCCGGGCGTGATGGTCGGTGTGGAGGGAGGCTGATTAACGGTGACAGCGATCGCCGGCGACGGGGCACTGCTGCATCCGCTGGTGGTCACGACCACGGTGTAGTTCCCGGTGGCGACGGCGCTATAGGTGTTGCCTGTCGCGCCGGTGATCAGGCCTGCGTTCAGGAACCACTGATTGCCGGCCGCTGCGCTCGATGTGAGGGTGACGCTGCCACCGGCGCAGAAGGTCGTCGGGCCGCCGGGGGTGATCGTAGGCGTCGCCGGAGCTGTGTTTACGACGACATTGGTTGATCCTGCGGCGGACGTGCAGCCGGCGACGGTCACGGTGACAGAGTAGCTGCCCGCATTGGCGGCGGTGGCGTTGGACCGAGTGGGATTCTGTTGCGATGACGTGAAGCTGTTCGGCCCCGTCCAGGAGTAGGTCGCGCCAGCCACGGCCGGCGTGAAAAGGGAGATGGTCGCGCCTTCACAGTACGGTCCGCCGTTGGTGGCGGTTGGCGTGGCCGGGATCGTGTTTACTGCGACGCTGGTCGATCCGGCTGCGGAGGTGCAGCCGTTGACCGTGATCGTCACGGAGTAAGTTCCCGCGTCGGCGATCGTCGCGTTCGAGCGTGTCGGGTTCTGCAGAGCAGACGTGAAGCCGTTCGGACCTGTCCATGAATACGTGGCACCACCTACGGTCGGCGTGGAAATTGAGATCGTTGCGCTTTCGCAGTACGGACCTCCGTTCGACGCGGTTGGCGTGGCCGGAGCCGGATTGACTACTACGTTCGTCGTGCCGGCGGCCGAGGTACAGCCGCTGACAGTAACCGTCACCGAGTATGTCCCGGCATCTGCCGTCGTGATGTTGGCGCGCGTCGGGTTCTGCTGCGAAGAGGTGAAGCCGTTCGGACCGGTCCAGGCGTACGTTGCACTGGCGACGGCAGGAGTGGAGAGCGAGATCGTTCCGCCCTCACAGTACGGGCCGCCGTTGGATGCGCTCGGCGTCGCAGGAATCGGATTTACGACAACGCCTGTCGTCCCCACGGCGGATGTGCATCCGCTCACCGTGACGGTCACGGAGTACGTCCCGGCATCAGCCGTCGTGGAGTTGGCTCGGGTCGGGTTCTGGACGGACGAGGTGAAACCGTTCGGGCCGGTCCAGGCATAGGTGGCGCTGGCGACGGTTGGTGTAGAGAGCGAGATCGTTCCGCCTTCGCAGTACGGACCGGTGTTCGATGCCGCCGGCGTCGCGGGGATGGGGTTCACAACCACGCTCGTCGTGCCGGCCGCGGAGGTGCAGGTGCCGACGGTGACTGTCACCGAATAGGTACCCGCGTCCGCGGTCGTGGCGCTTGCACGCGTCGGGTTCTGAAGTGCGGAGGTGAAGCCGTTGGGACCGGTCCAGGCGTAGGTGGCGCTGGCGACGGTTGGTGTGGAGAGCGAGATCGTGGCGCCCGCGCAATACGGGCCGCCGTTGGAGGCCGTTGGCGTTGCCGGCGTGGCATTCACAACAACGCTCGTTGAGCCGGCCGCCGAGGTGCAGCCGCTGACCGTTACCGTGACGGAGTAGGTACCGGCATCGGCAGTTGTGGCGTTTGCGCGCGTCGGGTTCTGAAGCGCTGATGTGAAGCCGTTCGGACCGGTCCACGCGTAGGTAGCGCTCGCGACGGTTGGTGTGGACAGCGAGATCGTTGCGCCAGAGCAGTATGCGCCGGTGTTCGACGCCGTCGGCGTTGCGGGGATGGGATTGACGACGACGCTGGTCGTGCCGGCCGCCGAGGTGCAGCCGGAAACGGTCACGGTGACGGAGTACGTTCCGGCATCGGCGGTGGTGGCGCTCGCGTGCGTGGGGTTTTGGAGCGCTGATGTGAAGCCGTTCGGGCCGGTCCAGGCGTAGGTCGCGCCGGCGACCGTCGGAGTGGAGAGAGAAATCGTAGAGCCGGCGCAGTACGGGCCGCCGTTCGACGCCGTCGGTGTGGCGGGAATGGGGTTGATCGGAACTGTGGTCGAGTTTGTGGCCTGACAGGCGTTGGGTGCCACGATCGACAGAGTCAGTGTGACGTTGCCGGATGCGCCGGCTGTGTACGAGATCGACTGCGACGTAGTGCTGCCCTGAATGGTGCCATTCGTGATCGACCACGCATACGATGTCGCGCCAGCCGGACCACTGGCCGTGTTGCCGCTCGATGCCGAGCAAACCTGCGCGGGCGCCGGCGTGATGGACGCGGTCGTAGTGCTGCAGTCGCTGTCCGCATAACACGCGGTGACGTCATTCAAGGCCGGCGTCACGGCCGTGCTCGTCGTCGTCAGGTACGCTTTGTATTGAACGTAGCGCTTGTTGTAGAACTGCGTCAGCGACGCCGGTGACGTGGTGAAGAAGGTCGCCGCGGTTCCGTCCGGACCGACAAAGCTGAACGGGCCGCTCACCGAGTTGGAGCCGGCAGCCTGGAAACGCAACGTCGTGTTCGCCGGCGTGGTGGCCGTCCAGGAGAACGACGACCATATCGGAGTCAGCCCGGCGGCGGGGTTCGCGTCTTTGGTGCCGGAAATGAGGTTGCCCGAAAGCGAGAAGCCGACGTTCATATAGGAGATGAAGACGACGTCGTTGGATTGCCCAGTGGCGTTCGAGCAGGAGGAAGTGCTGCACACCTGGCGTCTGCCGCCGGTGAGACCGTTGCCGTCACTTGTCAGTACCGCCTGCGTTCCGGTACGGGCAGACGCCAACTTGAGAACAAAACCGTACTGGGTGCCGGCGGTCAGTGTCGGTGGAGTCGCGAACGTGAAGGTCATGAAACCGCCGGAGCCGCTGGAGGATCCGGCAATCGTCGATGACGCGAGCAGTGCGGGCGCGGTCATGAGGATGTTGCCTGCACTGGTCGTTCTGGCCTCGATGGTGAGGTTCGGATTCGCCCCCGAGCAGGTGGCACAGAAGATGTTGACGTCGATCCGCTTCAACGTGCCCGTCACGGCGGGCGTAAAGGTCTGAGCGGCAAACGAGGTGTTGCTGAACCCGACGCCGTTGGTGGTGTAGTTCGTCGTAATCTGGTCAACAGTGTCAGGACTGGCCAGAATGACGTTGCCAGCGCTCGTCGTCAGGTCGACGTTCGTCGGAACACCCGTCTGGAAGTCGGTCTGGCTCGTATCGGTCAGGCACGCGCTGGTCGCAGCCGTGGCTAGCGAGAAGTTCGTCGTCGTGGTGCCACCGTCTGTGATGACGATGTTCGATGCAGAGCCTGTGACGTATCCGGGAAAGCTGGCGGTGATTAACGGGTACGTTCCCGCAGGAATGTTCGCGAACGAGTACGCGCCGGAACCGTTCGTCGTTGCCGACCGTGATCCGAATTGGACCGTCGCGCCACTGATGGCAGCGCCGCCCACCGTGGCAGTGACGGTTCCCGAGACTGTGCCACCGGCACCAACCGGGATGCAGGAAGGAAACGTGAACGAGCCGACACGCGTAAGAAAGTTCAGGCCGTTCGCCGCGTAGTACTCGTTGGTGTACCAGAAGGTGCAGCCGTTGGGATCGAGCGACATAGCGCTGTAGTCGCCCCAGCGGATACACGACGTGCCGCAGTTGCCGCTCTGGGAGGCAGTGCCCTGGAACATCAACTGTTCGGTCTGAGTGATGCTGTTTGCCGCGTCACCGGCGAGCCGGCCGGCGTACTTCATCCCCGGATTGGTTGTGGCGTTCGAGGTCGTGTAGCCGATGGCCATGTTGCCGGCGCGGTCGACCGCGGCGCTCGGCATGTACCGGTATACGGTGGTGTCCGGGCTGTACGTCCAGCTCTGGGTCGTGTTGGCGGCTACAGTTCCGCCGGTCACGTTGATCTGGTAGTAGCGGACGGCGGATTGTGTGGATGTCAGATTCGTCGTCGGATTGCCGGCGCCGACGGTGTGACTGTTCCACAGCGACTCCACGCCTCCAATATTCGAATACTGGTTCTGCACCATCAGGCGTGGATAAAGCGTATCGAGGAAGTTTGCCGGAGTCGGCGCTGTCGTAACGCCTGTCGTCCGGGCGAACTGCTCCCACCAGAATGCCATCGTCGAATCGAACGGCCCCGTGACGCTCGAAGCAGAGGGGTGGTTCCAATCGACGTGGAACTTCCATATCTGAACCGAGTTGAGGAAGTTGAACACGGACGCGAAGTAGTTGGGAGTGCCAGCCGGTGGAGTACCGGTCTGTAGCCGCGCATTCGCAGGAAGCACCGTGAATTGGTCGGATGGGAGATTGAACGAGACCGACTGGATGTTCGCCGCGCCCGCATACATCTGTGCCTTGTTGAATGCATAGAGGCGCGAGTTCTGAAACGAGCCTGCCGCGGCATAGTCGAACATGTTGACCGACATGTAGAGACCGTCCGGCCAGATGCCCAACTTCGGGTAGTCGCCGAGACCGCCGGTAGTGTTGATCGAGTAGTAGTTCCAGCCGCCGCTGACCGGATCGCCAGTCATCGAAACAGCGAAACACTGGAACGAGCCCGGGGGATTGATGACGTTGTTGGAGCCGTCGAGCTTGAAGGCGAAGTCCGAAATGACCCAGCGATCCTCGAACGAATCGTAGAGGACCACGGGATCGCCGAAGTTGTCGGTGTCGCAGAGATTGCCGAAGTTTCCCTGGCTCATGAATGTGTCGAACGTAAATGCCGCCATGCGGAAGCCGTCGGACTTGCGGTAGATGCCGATCGAGGTGTTGATCGTCTGGATGTAGTAAGTGGGACCGACGTCACCATTGGGGTCCGGCGGATGTCCTGCACCCCAGTTCGCGAAGTCGAGTCCATCGAACGTGTTCAGCGGCGCGGGAGCGGGAGCGTTGGCCAGTGCACGCGGACCTGCCATCGCCGCCACCGGGTTATTCGACTGGATCGTCGGCCCGGTCTCCATCGGCTGCGGAATGACAGAAGGCGCTTCGCGCTCCGGCCGTTCCTTCTTCGTCGGTGGCGTCGACGGCAGCGTGCGCAGGTCGAATACCGTGCCCGAGGCCTTCTCCAGCTTCAGCTCGGACGGAGGACCGACCGGGCCGGGCGCGGGCCTCGCCGCTAAAGGCGTTACGCTGCCGGTCGAAGTCGCCTCCTTCCGCTCGCGGTTCTCGCGGGAGGCCGAAACCGCAGGATCCTTCTCGACGGACAGCGGTCGGGGGACGTTTCTGTGCAGCGCCTGCCAAAGGTTGCTTTGACAAGCGACAGATGCGGGCATCGCGGTTTTCGCGTGTTTCTTCGCGAACACAACCGCCGGATCGGTCTTCGCGGTTCTTGCGCTTGCGATCTGTTCAGGTGACGAGATTCCCCGGCAGTCGGGTAGATCAGGTTTCGCGCTGCGTTGCGCATGATTCGAATCCCCGTTTGCGGTCCCGACCAGACCGATGACGAGGACTGCTCCGATGACGATGCGTTTCATACGGCGTTTCATGGTCGATCCTCGTTGCATTGGATTAGTCGGATCTGACACAGACGGTGTGGTTCTGCGGTGCAGTTTGTCTTCGCGTCGTGCCGGCGGCAAAGCCTGCAGAGTTCTGACAACGAGTTTGTCCCGGTCGTCACCAGAAAGTTATTCCAGCAACAATGGTCGCAGCACGACCTGTTGTCAATGTGATGATTGAGGCGAACTGCATTGGCACGGAGAGCAAGCCTCAGCGCTCTCTGCGACTCTGTGGTTGGGGGACCCTGAGTAAGTACTCACGCTTGTTTGATCGCCGCCAGCACTCGCTCCGGCGTCATTGGCAGGCGGTACATCCGCACGCCGGTTGCGTCGAACACCGCATTGGCGATCACGGCGCCCATGGGCACGATGGCCGGCTCGCCGCCGCCTTGTGGCGCGAGGTCGTCATTCTTGATCAGCACCGTCTCGATGTGCGGCGCGACTGCGGCGAAACGCGGCAGCTCGTAGGTGTCGAAGTTCTTGTCAAGGATGTCGCCGCCGTTGAACTTCAGCTCCTCGCTCAGCACGTAGCCGAGGCCCATGTTGACGCAGCCGGACATCTGCATCTTCGCGCCCCATGGGTTGATGACCAGCCCCATGTCCTGTGCAGCGACGACACGCTTCACGTTGATCGCGCCCGTCTTCCGATCGACCGCGACTTCGGCGGCGATCGCGCAGTAGGTGCCGACGTCGAGAGCGACGGCGATGGCGCGCCCCTGCCCCGATGGCCCTGCGCCCGCTTTCCATCCGAACGCATCGGCTGCCGCCTTCAGTACGCGGCGCAGCCGTTCGTCCGACGCATTGCGCAGGCGGAACTCGAGCGGATCGATCTTCGACGCGGCGGCCATGATGTCGATCTGCGACTCGCGGGCGAAGACATTCGGCCCCGCGCCTGGAGCACGCCACGGCCCGGTAGCGAACGGATGGACATTCTCGCCCCCTGAACGCCGGCCGAGGTACGTTTTTACGCGGACGTTCGGTACGTCGTACAGAACCTCGGACGAGCCGTTCCCGGCGGCGTAAACGTGGTAGTCCCACATCGAAATCTTCCCGGCGTCGTCGACGGTCGAGTTGATTTTCACCACCGAGGCGGGGCCGAAAGTGTCGAAGAAAAACTCCTCGGCCCGCGTCCACACGACGGCTACCGGCTTGCCGGTGATCTTCGCCAGTTGGGTAGCCTCGACGCCTTGCTCGGTGGGACTCTTCCCGCCGAAACCGCCGCCGACAAACGGCGTGATGACGCGCACGCTCTTCTCCTCGAGGCCGAGTACGTTCGCGATGCGTGTGCGCGCACCGAACGGGCTCTGCGTCGATGCCCACACCGTCATCTTCCCGTCCTTCCACTCCGCGAGCGCGGTGTGCGGCTCCATCGGGGCATGGGCGACGTAACCGGTGCGGAACGTCGACTGGAAGACGCGGGTGCCCGCGGCGGTGCTGGTGACGTCGCCGTGCGACGTTACCGCCTCGCCGTCACCGCCGGTCTTTACGAAGTAGCCGGCGACCGATTCGGTGTCGAACGCGGCGGTAGGCCGATCCCACTCGGCCTTGATCAGCGCCAGCGCTTCATGGGCGCGCTCGGGATCACCATGTAGCACGGCGACAAGGTCGTCGTGCTCGACGACCGTCACGCCGCTCATGGCCTTCGCCTTCGAGGTGTCGAGCGACTTGCGCGTTGCCCCGTGCATCGGCGGGCGGAGAATGCGGGCATAGAGCATGCCTGGTACTCGGATGTCGCCCGCGTACTTCGCGCGGCCGGTCACCTTCTCGTGAGCGTCCATCCGCTTCACCGGCGTTCCGATGGCCTTGAATTGCTTGACCGTGCGCAGCACGGCCTTCTCGCCGACGAGCCGCGCGATCTGTTTCCCCTTCGCCAGCTCGCCGTACGTGACCTTCTGCGAACCGTTCGACACCACACCGTTCTCGACGACGAGCTGCTCTTTCGGGCTCCCGAGCTTCTCTGATGCCAGCTTCATCAGCACAGCCCGCGCCTCGGCCGCCGCTGCGCGCACTGCCGGGCCGAACATCCGCGTCGACTGCGAGCCCCACGTGCCGGCGTCCCACGGACACAGATCGGTGTCGCCCATGACCATGGTGATCGAATCGAGCGAGACACAGAGCTCCTCGGCCGCCATCTGAGCCAGCGACGTGTGTACGCCCTGACCCATCTCGATTTTTCCGGAGAAGAGCGTCACGCCTCCGCTCTCATCGATCCGCAGATAGGCGTTGAGATCCTCGGGATAGCCGCGCCGCTGCGCGAGTAGATCGGCCGGCTTCGACGTCATCAGCACGACGATGCCGCCGCCGAGGAGCTTGCAGAAAAGGCGGCGATCGAGCCCGGTGGCGATTCCGGGCGAAGACGTTTCGGCCGGAGGGAAGGGCCACGACTGCGCTGTCATCGGGCACCTCCAGTCTTCGACGCGTCTTCGATCGCGGCGATGATTCCCTGATGCGCCCCGCAGCGGCAGAGGTTCCCGTTCATCTCATCGACGATGGCGCTGCGCGAGGGGTGTGGCTGCTTCTGCAGCAAGGCCCAGGCGTTCATGAGCATCCCTGAGGTGCAGTAGCCGCACTGGAACCCACCGTGCTCGATGAAGGCCTGTTGCAGCGGATGCAGCTTTCCGCCGTGCTCGAGCCCTTCGACGGTGACCACGTTCTTGTTTTCAACGTCGGCCAACGAAGTCTGGCAGGACCTCACTGCAGTGCCGTTGACGGCGACCGTGCAGGCGCCGCACAGGCCCTCGCCGCAGCCGAATTTCGTGCCAGTGAGGTTGAGATCGGTGCGGATGACCCAGAGCAGTGTGCGCCGGTCGTCGGTGTCGAGGGTTACGGGCTGGCCGTTCAGGTGGAACCGGATGCTCTTCTTCACGCGAGCCTCCTGCGTTAGGGGGTCAATGGTATCGCATGAGCTGCGAACTTTTCCTTCGCGGAGGTCACTCCAACGCACGGGTTCCCGTCCCGCTCGATGGGGCGCATACTAGCTCCTATGTCATCGCCGAACCGAACCTCATGACACCCGGCGAGTACCTCGATCTCGAACGGAAATCAGAGATCCGAAGTGAGTACATCGCCGGCCGCATGTTCGCGATGTCGGGAGCGAGCCGGCGACACGGTCTGATCGCCGGTAACCTGTTTCGGGAGATCAGCTCCCAGATGCGCGGCAGAGCATGCGAGGCGCATATTAACGACCTGCGCGTCAAAGTCAGCCCGACTGGTATGTACACGTATCCAGACATCGTCGCCCTCTGCGGCGAGGCGCAACTCGAAGACGAGCACTTCGACACGCTTCTCAATCCGACAGTGATCGTAGATGTGCTTTTCGATTCGACTGAGGCGTATGACCGTGGGGAGAAGTTCGCGCACTACCGACGTCTCGACACGCTGCGCGAGTATGTCCTCGTCTCTCAGGACAAGATCCGCATCGAACGCTTCCGGCGCGAGGGAGATGAGTGGACTCTCTCCGAGGTCAGCGGCCCGGACGCAACTCTGCACCTAGAATCGATCGACTGCCACGTCGCCGTCGGCGCGATCTACGAAAAAGTCGATTTCGGTCCTAGCTGAGAATCGTGGGCCCAGGCCACCGTGCGGCGGTGGCTCAGAAATCCATCGAGGATCGCATGCGGATCTGTCCGTCTGATTGGGTCTCTCCCCCAAACACATGACGCTATTCCCTGCGGTTGCGGGATGGAGCTTCGCGGCGCGGAAGATCACTGTCGGCGCATGCAAAAGGAGAAGTCATGAGCATGCATCGCCGGGGACTCGGATTCCTCTGTCTTTTATCGGCGCTTCTCATCTTCATCAAAGTCCCTTCAGCGAGTGCGATTCCGGCATTTGCTCGTAAGTACGAGACATCCTGCCAGACGTGCCACACCGGCTTTCCGAAGCTGAATCCGTTCGGCGAAGCTTTCCGGCTCAATGGCTATCGGATGCCGAAGGAGACCGAGGAGCAGATCAAGATCAAGCCGGTCAGCCTTGGCGCCGAGGCGTACAAGAAGATGTGGCCGAGGGCGATCTATCCAAGCGATCTGCCCGGACAGGTGCCGCTTGCGCTGAACGTGAAGATGGCCAGCGTCTACGCATCGTCACTCGATGACAGCGGTCATACGATCGTGCACAACGACTTTCAGTTTCCGCAGGAAGCGAATCTCTTCGCCGGCGGCACGCTCGGCGAGCACATGAGCTTTCTCGGCGAGGTCACCTGGTCCGAGAACCCGGACGGCAGCAGCTCCACCGAGATCGAGCGCTTGCATCTGCAGGCGGGATCGTTCATCGGGCCCGAGCACCTGTTCAACATCAAGATCGGCAAGTTCGCAGCCGACCTCGACGACGGGTTCCACGAGATGTGGCTGTCGACCGACAACGGGGTCGACAATCTGTTCACCTTCAATCCCATCGGATTGCACGGGGGGACGGGGCTCTCCGATGCGGGCGCCATCAGCCTTCCGGTGAACGTGAAAGGAATCGAGGCGTACGGGGTAGCCAAGCACCGCTGGTTCTATACCGTGGGCGTCGTCAACGGCCTCGGCCCCTCCGCCAGCGGCAATGTCGATGGCAATGCCAGCAAGGACGTTTACGCCCGAGTCGATTACAAGTTCGGCGGAATGGGGCTCGACGGCGACTCCACAGGTGTGACGCTGCCGCCGGAGAACTGGAGGGAGCGGTCGTTCCGCGTCGGTGTTCTCGGGTATCACGGCAACGGTTCCGGGGTCGATTTCCCGCTCACCGACGATACCGGTGCCACCGTGAATGTTCAGGATCGCACCTTCAACCGCGCCGGGATCTTCGCCTCCTGGTACTACGACGATCTCAATGTCTTCGGCGTGGCCATGAGCGGGCGGGATCGCCTCGACACGTTCGCGGCGGATGGATCTCTCTCCAATGCACAGAGCTTCCGCTACAACTCCTGGTTCGTTCAATCGGATTACGTGATTCTGCCGCCGCTTCAGGCATCGCTTCGGTATGAAAGCGTCACGCCGCCGGGCGCGGCGGGAGTCAAGTCTCTTCGCGCGCTCAATGCCAGCATGGCCTACTTCTTCTACGCCAACGTGAAGACGATGGTCGAGTACCGGCGCGACCTGAGCGAGTCGAAGAACTACCAGCTCTCGACCATCCTTCGCTTCGCCTTCTGACCACATTCCCAACAAGGAGATACTCATGAAAGCTGTCATCGCATCACTCATCGCACTCCTGGCCCTGCCGCTCATTGCCGGCGACATTCACGGCAAAGTCACCGCGCATAGCGTTCGCAATTCCGCCGATGCCATCGTCTACGTCGACAAGATCGCGGGGAAGACGTTCCCGCCACCCGCGGCGCACGCGAAGATCGACCAGAAGAACATGCAGTTCTTGCCGCACGTGCTGGCGGTTGTGGCCGGCACGACGGTCGACTTCCTCAACTCCGACGCCGTTCTCCACAACGTCTTCTCGCCCGACGCCTGCGCCGATCACTTCAACCTCGGAACGTGGCCGCAAGGGCAGTCGAAGAGCTTCACCTTCAAGAAGGAGTGCTTCGCGTCGCTCCTGTGCAAAGTCCATTCGGAGATGGAGGGCTTCGTAGCCGTGCTGCCGACGCCGTACTTCGCCGTAACGGCTGCCGACGGCTCGTACGACATCAAAGACGTCCCCGACGGGACATACACCGTAAAGGTCTGGCACCCGAAGCTGAAGGCGGCCACCAAGAGCGTCACCGTGAAGGGCGCGACCGAGGCGAGCTTCGAGATCGCGAAGTGAGCCATGAGCGGCGCCGAGCACAATCAGGAGTGGCTGGAGCGTAACTTCCCGTGCAAGCAGGCTTGTCCTGTCCACACGGAAGCCGGGAAGTACGTGACCCTGATTGCGCAGGGGCGCTTTCGCGAGGCGTACGCCGTCGCCCGCAGACCGAATCCGCTTGCGTCGATCTGTGGGCGCATCTGCGCCGCTCCCTGCGAAGCGGTCTGCCGCCGCGGTGAGATCGATGCGCCGATCTCGATTCGCGCCCTCAAGCGGTTCGTCACCGAGAAGTTCGGCGTGGAGAGCATGCTCGACTTCTCGGTGCTCACCGAGATCTACGGCGACCGAACCAATCGCTACCCGGAGAAGGTGGCCATCATCGGCTCCGGTCCTGCCGGCCTGGCATGCGCGCACGACCTGGCGCTCCTCGGGTATCACGCCACGATCTTCGAAGCCGCTCCCGTCGCCGGCGGGATGCTGCGCCTCGGCGTTCCCGAATACCGCCTGCCGCGCGCCCTGATTCAGCTCGAGATCAACGCCATCCTCTCGCTCGGCGTGGAGCTGAAGACGAACGTCCGGATCGGCAAAGACCTGACGCTCTCGCAACTGAAGGCCGACGGATACGCGGCGATCTTCCTCGGCGTCGGCTCGATGAAGAGCCGCGAGCTGGCCATCGAGGGACTCGAGCTCGACGGCGTGCTCCGCGGCATCGACTACCTCCTCAACATCAACCTCGGCTACAAGGTCGAGATGGGGAAGAAGGTCATCGTGATCGGAGGCGGCAACGTCGCCCTCGACGTGGCCCGCACCGCTGCACGCGGGGGCGAGCAGACGAACATGCAACGCAACCTCTCGATCGTGCAGGCGATGGATGTGGCGCGCAGTGCGGTCCGCTTCGGCGCGCGCGACGTGACCGTCTGCTGCCTGGAGTCGGAGAGCGAGATGCCCGCCGCGAAGGATGAAGTTGAGGAGGCCTCGACCGAAGGAATCCGCTTCGCCTACCGGCTTGGTCCCAAACGGATCGTCGGCGCAAACGGCGTGACCACGGGCGTCGAGTTTCTGCGCGTATCGCGCGTCTTCGATGAGACCGGGCGCTTCGATCCGAAGTACACCGCAGGCTCGGAGACGGTCATCGAAGCCGACACCGTGATCGTCGCCATCGGCCAGACCGGCGACTTCGCCTTCCTGCAGCCGGAGGACGGTGTGGAGACGCGTGGCGGGCGGATCATCATCGACCCCGACTCGCTGGCCACCACCGCGCCGGGCATCTTCGCCGGCGGCGACGCCGCGTTCGGGCCGCGCATCGCCATCAGCGCGGTGGCCGATGGCAAGCGCGCCGCGAAGTCGATCGACACCTTGCTGCGAGGAGTGGCGCGTCCGAGCGACGACACCTCCGTCGAAGTCATCATCGAGCCTCGCTGGGATCGCGAGCTCGACTTCGAAGGGATTCCGCGGCAGAAGCCTCCATCCCGGCCGCTTGCGCGGCGAATCGGCATCGCCGAGGTCGAGGAGTGCTTCAGCGAGCACACGGCGCGGCGCGAGGGAAGCCGCTGTCTCCGCTGCTGGACCAACACGATCTTCGATCAGAACGCCGCCGCGGGAACCGAGTGCATCCTCTGCGGCGGATGCCAGGACATCTGTCCGGAGCATTGCATCGCCATCGTCCCCGCGGCGCGCGTGATCTCGCTGCCGTCCGATGCCATCGAGCTCGCGCCGATCCTTCTCGAGAACCGCTGGGTGGGCTCGGTCATGCTCAAGAACGAAGAGGTCTGCATTCGCTGCGGACTCTGCGCGGTGCGCTGTCCCGTGGGCACGATCACCATGCGCAGCTTCCACCGAAAGGAGAGCGACGTTGCCTGAACTGGAAGGAATGTTCGGTCCCGAGGTTGAGGAGGAGGAGACGCCAGGCCGTCGCGACTTCTTCACGCAGATCGGCGTTGGCGCCTGCGCGGTCGTTGCCGTCGCCTCCGGCATCGTGACGCTCGACTATCTCGAGCCGAAAGTGCTTTTCGAGCCGTCGACGACGTACGTAGCCGGCTCGCCACTCGACTTCGCTCCCGGCGTGGTCGTCCCCAATCAGGAGAAGAAAGCGTTCGTGATCGGTGCGGCCAACGGCATCTATGCGCTCTCCGCCGTCTGCACGCACCTCGGCTGCATCACCCGATACAAGTCCGATGAAAGCGCGATTGCCTGCCCCTGCCATGGCAGCCGCTTCGATCTCGAAGGGAACGTTACACACGGACCAGCCCCGCGCCCGCTGCCGTGGCTCGACGTCAGCCAGGACGCGAATGGCAATCTCGTCGTCGACACCGGCATCGTCATCGCGCGCGGAAAGGTGTTCCGGCCATGACCGTCGGGGAGTGGGTTCGCAACACGTCTGTCTACCGGTCGGTGATCCGGCACGGCATCGCGCCGACGAATCGCAACCGGTCGTTGATCATCTTCGAGAACCTTTTCCTCCACGTCCATCCCGTGAAGGTGCGGGAGAAGACCCTTCGTTTCACGCACACCTTCTGGCTCGGCGGCATCACGCTGGCCAGCACGATCATCCTCGTGGCCACGGGCATCCTGCTGATGTTCTATTACCACCCGTCCGTGCCGCAGGCGTACCGCGACATGAAGGAGCTGCAGTACGTCGTCGACAACGGCGTCTTCCTGCGCAACCTCCACCGCTGGTCGGCGCACCTGATGGTGTTCAGCGCGTTCCTGCACATGCTGCGCGTCTTCTACCACCGCGCCTACCGTCCCCCCCGCCAGTTCAACTGGGTTGTCGGCGTGGTGCTGCTACTCCTGACTTTGTTGCTGTCATACACGGGCTACCTGCTGCCGTGGGACCAGCTCGCGTTCTGGGGTGTCTCGGTCGGAACGAACATGGCCAAGCAGGCACCGCTGGTCGGCGAGCGCGTCCGCTTCTTCCTCCTCGGCGGCAACATCGTCTCGGAGAACGCGCTGCTCCGGTTCTACGTGCTGCACTGCGTCGTCCTGCCGGTAGCGCTTCTGCTCCTCATCTCCGTTCACATCTGGCGTGTGCGAAAGGACGGGGGAGTGCAGGGACCGCCTGACGACGAGAGGAGATCGCTGTGACGACACCGATCGAGATCATCGAATCTGACGATCCGCTTGCCAATCCGTGGCGCGTCGCGCTCGTGCGTCCGGACGGGCGCCCGGCTGTTCACGAGACCGACGAGCGCTACGTCATGACGTTTCCACACCTGATCCTGCGCGAGATCATCCTCTTTCAGGTCGTGGTAATCGTCCTCTCGCTTGCGGCGATCCTCTTCAACGCGCCGCTGGAGAGCATCGCTAATCCGGTGGAGACGCCGAATCCGGCCAAGGCGCCCTGGTACTTCCTCGGTCTTCAGGAATTGCTGCACTACTTTCCGCCGGTCGTGGCCGGAGTGGTGTTGCCGGCGCTTGTCGGCATCTGTCTGGTGGTCATTCCGTACTGGCGCGTCAATCTCGAAGGAGCACCGCTGTGGGCGGCGCCGTCGCGATGGAAGGCTCCGGCGATCGCGGCGTCGGTCATCCTGCTTTCGATCCTCTTCGCCGCGTTCAGTTGCTGGCCGATCGTCATACCGACCGTCATCATCGGCGTGGCCATGTTCGCGGCCCATGCCGTGCGCCCGGGCGGCCGCTGGCAGTGGTTGTGGGGCGTCACGCTGCCGGAATGGATCATGACGTGGTTCGTCGTGATCGCTGTGGTGTTGACCGTGATCGGAACGTTCTTCCGCGGGCCAGGCTGGAGTTGGGTCTGGCCGTGGATGGACGCACCCCGAGGGTGAGGAGGCCGATGTGACATTGCGACGACTCTTCGCCCTTTCCAGCCTGGCCTTTCTCATCGTCCTGGCTTTCTCGCCGGTGAAGAACGCGCTGCGGCCGTACCGCGCATTGCAGCGCCAGTTTCGAGTCGTGGGGATTGCCAGGGCGTCGAGCGGGAAGGCGGCGGAGGTGTATTCGTCCCGTCCGATCGCGATCCAGCAGGTCTGGATTCCGGAACTGAACAATCGCGTCGATCGATGCACGACCTGTCACCTCGGCGTTGTGGACGCCGCCATGACCAGCGCGCCGGAGCCGTTCCGCACGCACCCGCCGACCTTCCACACGCCCCGCGACGTTCAGCGTTTCGGATGCACGGCCTGCCACGGCGGCGAGGGGCTGGCCACCGACGAAGAGGACGCGCACGGAACCTCGGCAGACGCGACATCTCCGATCCTTCCTACGGAATTCATCGAGGCGGGATGCGGGCGCTGTCATGACGCCGAGGCCGTTCGCGACGCGCCCACGCTCTCGGCCGGCCGCGCGCTGATGACGAAGTCGAACTGCTTCGCCTGCCACAAAGCCCGCGGCCACGAAGACTTCCGCGCCGACGCCCCGCCACTCGAGACGCTGTCGATGAAGACCGGTGCTGAATGGCTGCGGCGCTGGCTCAGCAATCCGAAGGCGGTCGACGCCAACGCCACGATGCCGAACTTCCAGCTCACCGGCGACGACATCAAGGTTCTGTCGCACTATCTCTTCGCGCGTCCCGTCCCGCCGCAATTGCAGCACGCCATCGAGCTGGCGGGAGCGGAGCCGAACGGCGATTCCGCCCGCGGCAAGACCCTCTTTGCCGAGTCACGATGCATCTCCTGCCACACGGTCGGTGGCAAGGGGAACGGTTCCGCTCCGGAGCTGGGAACGATCGCGTCGCGCGCTTCGCGCGGATGGCTGATCGCCTTCGTCCGCGATCCGCATGCGTTCTATCCGCAGACGAAGATGCCGCGGTACTCATTCACAGACGCGGACGTGCGCGACATCGTGGCCTGGTTCGAGGACGAGTTGAAAGACTTCGACGCGCCCGCGGACATCCTGACGCCCTTGCGCGTCAATCAGACGTTCGCCGAAAAAGGGGAGAAGCTGTTCAAGAGCGCAGGCTGCTTCGCCTGCCACAGCGGTGTGAAGGAAGGCGAGCGATTCGGACCCGATCTCTACGGCATCGGAGAGCTCAAGGCCACATCGCTCGACTTCGGCAAGCGCTCGGACCTGCCGCGAACGCTCGCGGCGTGGCTCGATGCGAAGATCAGCACACCACGATCCTTCGCCTCGGGTCTGAAGATGCCCACCTTCGCCTTCGACGCCGCGCAGAAGCGCGCCATCGTCACGGCGCTGCTGGCCATTCCCGCCATTCCCGTGCCGGATGCCTATCGCTCAACGCCGGTGCAGCAGGCCGCCATCGTTCCGGCCGGTCCGGTCGGCGAGATCATGACCCGCTATCGCTGCCTCTCATGCCATCAGATCGGCAGAGCCGGCGGCGACATCTCGACCGCGCCACTGACGTTTGAAGGAAGCAAGGTCAATCACGACTGGCTGGTCAACTATCTCGCAGTGCCGTATTCGATCCGGCCGATCATCGCCGAGCGGATGCCGGTCCTGAAGGTCTCGAAAGAAGAGGCCGGGAAGTTGGCGGATGCGATCGCGATGATCTATGTCGATCCATCGACGCCTGACGACCCGTTCCTGGGCCGGCCCGCATCCGATCATGATGCGGCCGAGGGAGAACGGCTTTACACGACGTTCGGCTGCCGCTCCTGTCACATCATCGGCAAGACCGGAGGGTATTACGGGCCGCCGTTGACGGAGACGAAGGCACGCCTGAAGCCGGGCTGGGTGTTCCGCTTCCTGCAGAACCCGCAGCGCTGGCGCGCCGACGTCCGCTGCCCCAACTACGGCATGACCGATACCGACGCGTTGCGTCTGACCGCGTATCTCGAGACGCTGGCCGAGGCGCCGGCGGTGCCTGTGGCGGCGGCCGCGCCAGCGCGGAAGGAGGCCGCGAAATGAGACGACGCAGTCTGCTGATCGTGATCGCGCTTGTTCTCGTTGCGACGTCGTGCCGCCGCGCGAATCGCCCCGCGTCCGCCGTCGCCATCGCGCGGCCCACGCAGTACGAATTGCGGCTCGGCAAAGAGGTCTACCAGAGCTACTGCATAGGATGCCACGGCGACAGCGGCGCCGGCGACGGGTTCAACGCATTCAATCTCGATCCGCATCCACGGGATCTGAGCGATCCCGTGTTTCAGAAGGGGAAGTCGAACGCCGAGCTCGCCGACGCCATCCGCCGCGGCGGCGCCGGTGTCGGACTGACCAGCCTCATGCCGCCATGGGGTCACACGCTCGACGACCGGCACATCGACGCCGTCGTCGTGTACATCCGTTCGATGAAGAGATAGGGAATCGGGAGTCGGGGGTCGGGAGTCGGGGGTCGGAGCCGCCGCGGTTCCGAAAGGTCTATACTTCCTTCGCTCGACCGTCGGGGGTCGCTGTCCAGCCCTCAGCATTTCACCCCACACCTTCCGGGCGCGATTGATCGCGGCGATATTCGTCACGATCGGAGACTGGCGGCGCCGTTTGAACCTGGCAGACCATGATGAAGAGCTGGCGACACTCTTTCAGTCGCTCGAACATTCGCCCGATGCCGTCTTCGTGACGGACCGCACGAACCACATCGTCTTCTGGAACGAAGCCGCGCGCCACATGCTCGGGTTCACCGCCGACGAGGCCATCGGCGGCCACTGCGATCGTCTCCTCGGCGGCAGCGACCCGTTCGGCAACCGCTATTGCACCGACGAGTGTCCGATCATGCGCATCGCCAACCGCGGCGAGATCGTGCGCAATTTCTCGCTCAATCTGCGCACGAAGGAGAGCCAGCACGTCGTCACACAAGTGAGCGTCCTCCAGCTTCGTGCCGGCGGTCCCGACGACTACTACCTCGTGCACATGCTTCGCGCGAACGCGGAGCCGGCAGAGCAACGCCCGATCAACGAACCGGTGAGCTCTTCCCGTCCGCGGCTCGTGGCCGCGCGCGAATCGATCGATGTCCGTGCGCGCAAACTGACCGGCCGCGAAGTCGAGGTGCTCGGAATGCTCGCCGCCGGCCGCACCACTCCCGAGATCGCCGAGCGCCTGCACATCGCCCAGCTCACCGCCCGCAGCCACATCCAGAACATTCTGGAGAAGCTCGAAGTGCACTCCAAAGTGGAAGCGGTGGCATTCGCGTTTCAGAAGAACCTGATTTGAGGCGGATCCCGATTCGTCGTTCGTCGGGCTGCGCCGCCGTAACGAGTAGCTTCATCGTTATTCCGTGGCCCTTGGGCACACATAGAACGGCTCTACACTCGCGAGGCCGATGAGGAGCTCAACGAAGAATTGGACCGCGGCGATGCCTCGGAGCCTTTTGTCGATCCACTCCTTGGGGTAGCCTTTCTTTTCGTAGAGCTCCTGCATCCGGCCCATCGCCAGCTCGGGGTTCTCGATCTCGTCAATGCGTTCCTTGCCGACGCGCGCCAGCCAGCGCTTGAGCGGCTCTACTTTCGGCGAGGGAATGGACTGGATGACCCGGAACAGTGTCTCGGTGTTGGCGCAGTCGGTCTCGTAGAGCTTGCCGTCAGTGGACGGCATTTTCAGTTGTCCGATTTTTTCGGACAACTGATCGTAGCCCTCCTCGAACAGCTTCTTCTTCAGGTCATTCCAGTACTTGCGAGCGCGGTCGCCGCCCACTAATGCCTGGACCACGTCGACGATCGAAAACCACCACTCGCCCTCACGGAGCACCTTTCGGATCTGACGACCTTCGAACACAACGAGCTTATTGTCGTTTTGACTCATTCCCTCCGCCTCACTGAATCCCTTCATCGACCGTGAAATCCTGGACCGGCAGCAGGCGATCGCGGTCGAACGGTGGTTTCTCTTTTGCCGGAAGGGTTATGCCGAAGTCGCGGTGCCAGCGCTCGCGGGTTTCGTCGTCTGCGTAGTAGCGGAGGTAGATCTCGGTGTCTTCGTCGCTGTCGCCGAGCGGGCTGAGGTGCCAGCCGCCGCCGGAGCCGGGGGCCGGGAGAATCGTTTCCTCGCGAAGGGCGTGCTTGACGAGATAGCGATACAGCTCGCGGTCGCTGAGGTGATTCGTCGATTCGACGAACACTCCGGCCGCGGCCATGGCGTTGATGAGCTCCCAGAGTCTCGCATGCAGCGTGGCGTCATCGAGATCGCGATCGTCCGGAGTCGAGACGCCGTTGTCGCGCAGGACGTCGATCGGGCGTTCTCCCTCCTCCTCGCCATCGAAATATCGGTCAAGCCGCTCGATCTCCGCGATCGGATCGTGGTCGTCAGACATTGTCTAACCTCCTCACGCACCGAGGCTCCCTCGGGATTGCGGGAGAGTCAAGTTTTTCTACTGAGTGGAGAGGCCGGCATTCGCCGCAGATGCGGGGGCGAGACGCCCCCGGGCCAGCCGGCGAGACGCCAGCGTTCCCTTCGCTTGTGCCTTTCTCGGGTAAGTGTGGCGCGCGTTGTCTAGGCGTGTCCATCATTGTCCTTTACACACTGACGTGTGATGCGTAGACTCCCTCCATGCCGGAAACGCAGACTGCAGGGGACATCCTTACGATCCGCCAGCTTGCGGAGTACCTCATGGTGTCCGAGAAGACGGTCTACCGGATGCTGGACCGGAACGAGTTGCCGGCGATGCGGGTGGGGTCGCAGTGGCGTTTCCGGAAGCTCGACATCGACAGTTGGCTGACCGAGGAGGTTCGCCGCGTGGAGCACGAAGGGCAGCTCGGGGCGCTCGATGCGCTCGAGATGTCCGAGATCGCGATCACGCCGCTCCTCACGCCGGAGAACATCTGGCTCTCCATCACGCCCGCGTCGCGCGACGAATTGCTTGCATTCCTGACGCGCGAGGCGTCGATCGATGCTCACGTCGACCGCGACCAGCTCTTGCGATCGATCCGCGAGCGCGAGGCCATCTGCTCGACGGCGGTCCTCGAAGGTGCTGCCTTCCCTCATCCGGTCGATCCACGTCCGTTCCGGTTTTCACGCAAGCGCGTCCTCCTGGCCGTGCTTCGTGAGCCTCTCGACTTCCTCGATCCGCATGGCCACCATCCACGGGTCGTTGCCGTGATCCTGGCGCGCTCCATTCAGGGGCAACTGCTCGCGTTCTCCCGCGCCATCAAGCTGTTCGCCGATTCCGTTCTCCTCAACAGGCTGCACGCTGTTCGAACGCCGGACGAGGCGATTCGCCTGATCGGTGACGCCGAAGCGCTGCTTTCGCGGGCCACTCGCAAGGAGGACGCATGAAGCTTACGATCGGTGAAGCAGCGTCCCTTCTCGGGAGTGCCGAAGAGCGCGTGCATGACTGGATCGAAAGTGAGGCGCTCCCGGCTCAGAAGGTCCGCGGACAGTACCGGATCAATCGTTCCGACCTGCTCGAGTGGGCCACGGAGCACAACATGGGCCTCTCGCCGCGCGCATTCAGCCGCGACGGAGGAACCCCGTCGCTCGCGGATGCGCTTCGGGCAGGCGGGGTCCATCACCGGATCGGCGGAGCGGACCTCGCCACAATCATCAAAGGGATCGTCGAGCTGCTGCCGCTCCCGGACGATGCCGATCGCGACATGCTCTTGCACATCCTTCTGGCGCGCGACACACTCGGCGTCACACCGGTCGGCGATGGCATTGCCATTCCGCACGTGCGGACGCCGATCATCCTCGCCCCTACGGATGCGGTGATCGCGCTCTCCTTCCTCACGAATCCGCTCGATCTCCACGCTCCGGATGGCCGGGCCATCGACACTTTCTTCCTCCTCATCTGTCCGACGATCCACATGCACCTGGCGATGCTCGCCAAACTCGCCTACGGCCTGAAGGACGAAGCCTTCCGCGAGGCCGTTCGCCGGCGGGCCTCTCCGGAGGAAATCGTGCAGATCGCAACGGCGCTTGAAGGGGCATTTTGACGTTGCTGCTGCTCATCGCGAGCATCGTCCTCCTGGCCTTGAGCGGCACTCCCGCGCTCCTCACGCGCGGGCGGGCCGGCGAATACGCGAGCACCGCGTTGGTGCTCCTCGGCGCCGCCGGCGGGCTCAGTGCCGCTGGCTACACACTGGCATCTGGCCGCACCACCGTCGCCAGCTCGATGTGGCAACTACCGAACGCGCTTCTGGCGCTGCGGCTCGATCCACTCGCGGCGGCGTTTCTCCTTCCGATCTTTGTCCTTGGAGCGCTCGCGTCGGTCTACGGGCTCGGGTACTGGCCTGCCCAACAGCAAGCGTCGGCTGGCCGCGTGCGCGCCTTCACGGGACTGCTGCTCGCGGGCATGGCCACCGTCGTCGTGGCGTCGCACGCCATCCTCTTCCTCCTTGCCTGGGAGACGATGGCGATCGCTGCCTTCTTTCTGATCGCGACCGAGGATACGGATGAAGAGGTGCGAGGTGCGGCATGGCTCTATCTCATCGCGACGCACACCGGCACGCTGGCGCTCTTCGCGCTCTTCGTCGTCATGCGCGCCGAGCGCGGCACGTTCCTCCTCGGGCCGGTTGCCTCGTCGACGGGCGCGATCACGACATCGGCGATCCTCCTCCTCGCGCTCGTCGGATTCGGTTTCAAGGCTGGCATCGTTCCGCTGCACTTCTGGCTGCCAGGCGCGCACGCGAATGCCCCGAGCCATGTGTCGGCGCTGCTCTCAGGAGCGATGCTGAAGCTCGGCGTTTACGGGATCATCCGAATCATCCTCTTCCTGCCAAAGCCGCCGGTGTGGTGGGGTGGCGTGATCATTACGCTCGGGCTGACCAGTGCCCTCGTCGGAATCAGTCTGGCCATCAGCCAGGCGGACATGAAGCGGGCGCTCGCGTACTCGAGCATCGAGAACGTCGGGATCATCATCGTCGCCGTGGGGCTGTTCGTCGTGGGACGGGCAACGGGCGTTCGCACTCTCGCGGCGCTCGGCCTTGCTTCGGCAATCGCGCACGTCTGGAATCACAGCCTCTTCAAGGGTCTCCTCTTTCTCGGCGCCGGGAGTGTCCTGCATGGCACGGGCACGAGGCGCATCGACCGGATGGGTGGACTCCTCCGCCGCATGCCGGCGACCGGAGCCGTCTTCGTCATCGGTGCGATTGCCGCGGCGGCGCTTCCTGGCGCAAACGGGTTTGTGAGTGAGTCGCTGCTCTATCTGGGCTTGATCCGTGAGGCGCTGCGCGGCGGCATCGCCACGCTGGCGGCAGCGATGATTGCTCTCGCCGGTGCGCTCGCGGTGGCCTGTTTTGTCCGGCTCACAGGCGCGATCTTTCTCGGGGTCGCGCGCAGCGATCAGGCTGCCGAGGCGCACGAAGCGCCATTCTTCATGCGCGCGCCGCTCGTCGTCCTGGCGGTGGCCTGCATCGCGCTCGGCGTGTTTCCGTCCATCACTGCCCACGCGCTCGAAACGGTCACAGGCGTCAGCGGTGTCATTGCGCCGTTCCTTCGCGCGATCAGCGTCCCGCTTCAGGCGGCGGCCATCGCGATAGCGCTCGCAGTAGTTGCGCTTTTCGCCGCTACCCGGCGGAGTCCGCGGCGAGCGACGTGGGACTGCGGATACGCACAGCCCACCGCTCGCATGCAGTACACAGCGAGCTCACTGTCGGAGTGGTTCACGAGCCGTCTTCTTCCGTCGTTTCTGCGCCCTGTGCTTCGCGTGACGGCACCGAGCGCTCTCTACCCGACGAGCGCCACCCTCAGTGTCGATGTCGATGAGCCGTTCGCCGACCGCATCCTGCAACCGCTGGCGGCACGCTGGGCGGCGCGCGCGATGTGGCTTCGCTGGATGCAGCAGGGACGGTTGTCCCTCTACCTTCTCTATATCTTCGTGGCACTTCTCGCCAGCGTGACGTGGGTGGTGGTGTTCCCGCACATGGGAGCGTTGCGGTGAGCGCGCTCCTCGTGCTCGCCGGCGTTGCCCTTTGCATGGCCAGCGGCCTTCCCTCACTTGCGACGCGCCGTGCCAGCGCCGCAACGACGGTGATCATCGTCGCCGGCGGCCTGACAGGTCTCATCGGCGCGGTGCTTGGTCTTACAGGCGGCCCCACCGAGCTCTCGCTCCCCTGGCACATTCCCGGCGGTGCGGTGGCGATTCGCATCGATGCGCTCTCCGCGTTTTTCGCAGCCCCGGTCTTTCTGCTCGCTGCTGCGGGTGGTCTCTACGCCGATCGCTACTGGCCAGCCGCTCGAACGCGCGCGGGCTACGTTCGGGCGTTCTTCGGGATCATGACCGGAGCGTTAGCGCTGCTCATGTGCGCCGCGAACACGATTCTCTTTCTGGCCGCGTGGGAGATCGTGGCGGTGTCTTCCTTCTTTCTCATCGCCACCGAGCACGAGCAGGCAGTGAGCCGGAGCGCCGCGTGGATCTACGTTGCGGCGAGCCATGTGGCAACGCTTGCACTCTTCGCGATCGTGGCACTTCTCCATGCCGTCACGCACAACTGGGCGTTCGTCCCGCTTCCGCACGGGACAGGCGCGCTTCCGATCGGACATGCGCTGCTGGGCCTTGCGTTCGTCGCATTCGGCATCAAGGCAGGCCTCATGCCTTTTCACATCTGGCTGCCCGGCGCGCACGCGGCTGCGCCCAGTCACGTCTCCGCCGTGATGTCCGGCGTGGCGATCAAAATGGGCGTGTACGGGCTCGTGCGCGTGCTCTCGCTCTTCGACGCAGTGCCCTCTGCGTTCGGTACGACGCTGCTGCTGGCCGGAATCGCGTCGAGCATTCTCGGCGTGGCGTTTGCGCTCGCGCAGCACGACCTCAAGCGTCTGCTCGCTTATCACAGCATCGAGAACATCGGGATCATCGTGACCGGGCTCGGGATCGGCGTGCTCGCGCAGGCCCACGGCCAGCCGTTCCTGGCGCTTCTCGGCTACGCAGGCGCGCTGCTCCACGTCTGGAACCACGGCCTCTTCAAAGCGCTGCTTTTCCTCAGCGCCGGTGCGGCGATTCACGGCGCGCACACGCGCGAGATCGATCGCATGGGCGGCCTGGCGCGACGGATGCCGTGGACGGCCGCGGCCTTCCTCATTGGCGCCGTGGCGATCACCGGACTTCCACCGCTGAACGGTTTCGTGAGCGAGTGGCTTTTGTACGTCGCGGGCTTTACCAGCATCACACGGACGCCGCACGGCGGGCCGGTGCTCCTTCTCGTCCTCGTCGTCCCGGCCCTGGCGCTCACCGGCGCGCTCGCGCTGGCGTGCTTCGTCAAGGCATTCGGTGCCGTTTTTCTCGGCACGCCGCGCTCTGCGGCCGCCGCCGATGCGCATGAGGTTCCGTTCGCGATGCGTGTAGCGATGGTGCCGCTCATTCTCGGCTGCGCCGCGATCGGCCTCGTGCCCGCGCTCTTCGCGCCGCTGCTTAGCAGCGCTGTTCATGCCGCGGCGCCGCGACTGATGACGACAGTAACGTTGACCGCGCTGCTGCAACCGATCCAGATGCCGGCGCTCATCGTCATGGCAGCCGGCATCGCCGCGGTCCTCATCCTGCTCGCTGCAACCCGGCGCGCGGCCCCGGCATTGACGTGGGACTGCGGCTACGCGGCGCCAACGGCGCGCATGCAATACACGGCGTCATCGGCCGCGCGCGGACTGGTGGGTTTCTTCGCCTGGGCCATGCCGCCGGTCATCCATGCGCCGCAACCGTTTCCGCTCTTCCCTTCCGCGGCGGCGTTCGAGAGCCACGTTCCGGACACGGTTCTTGATCGAGTACTTTTGCCGGTGCTCCGCAGAGCGCGATGGGTGCTCAGTTTTGCGCGCTACTTCCAGCACGGCCGCATGCAGATCTATCTCGTGTATCTCGGGGTCACGCTCGTCGTGCTCCTGGCCTGGAGTGCCCAATGACCGCTGTTCTGCAACTCCTCGTCGTCGTTCTCACAGCGCCACTGCTGCTCGGAGTCATCACCAGGACCAAGTCTCTGGTGGCAGGGCGGAGCGGGCCGCCCCTCCTGCAGGCGTATTACGACCTCGGGAAACTGCTCCGCAAGGACTCGGTCCTCAGCAGTACGACAACGTGGGTGTTCCTGGCCGGTCCCGCGGTCGCTGTGGTCGCGCCACTTCTGGCGTCGCTGCTGCTGCCGCTGGCCGGGCCGCGCGCGCCGCTTGCGTTTACGGGCGATCTCATCCTGTTCGTCTACCTCTTCGCGCTTTCGCGTTTCTTCACGACGGCGGCAGCGCTCGACACCGGCTCCGCATTCGAAGGCATGGGTGTTGCGCGCGAGCTAACCTTCGCAGCGCTGGCGGAACCGGCGCTTTTCTTTGGACTGCTGGCGCTGGCGCGCATCTCAGGCTCGCTGTCGCTTTCTTCGCTGCTCACCGTCGACGGCGCCAGTTGGCACCGCGCCAGCGCCGCGCTCGTATTGATCATCGCGAGCTGGTTCATCGTGCTCCTCGCTGAAAACTCGCGCGTGCCGTTCGACGATCCGAACACGCACCTCGAGCTCACGATGATTCACGAGGTGATGGTGCTCGATCACAGCGGCCCCGCCTTTGGCCTCATTCTCTACGGCAGCGCACTGAAGCTGTTCGTGTTCAGTGCACTGATCGCTGACGTGGTGCTGCCGCGGACCGGAATCTCGCTCGCCGATGCGGCCGCGACGCTCGGTGCGGTGCTCGTCATCGGCGTCGTCGTCGGACTGGTCGAGAGCAGCATGGCGCGCCTGCGGCTCGTGCGTGTGCCGCAACTTCTCATCGCCGCAAGCCTCGTTGCGGGCTTCGCCGTCGTGCTCGTTCTGAGGTGAACCTGATGCCGCCGATTGCCGACTCCATTCTGATCCTTCTCCTTCTCACGAACTTCTTCATTCTCGGGACGGCCAATCTCCGTTCCGCGATCCGCGGTGTCGCGCTGCAGGGTCTGCTGCTCGGTGTGCTCCCGTTCTTCGTCGAATCGCATGCAACCGTCCGGCTGGTGCTGCTCGTCATCGCAACGATGGCGATCAAGGGCGTCGTCATCCCAGGGCTTCTGATGAAGGCACTGCGCGACGTCCATATCCGCCACGAAGTCGAGCCGTACCTCGGGTTCGTGCCGACCCTCTTTCTTTGTGCCGCCGGCACCGCTCTGGCGCTCCTGTTCGCGGATCACCTGCCGCTCGCGGCCGCCGACCGCACGGGCCTTTTCGTTCCGGCCTCGCTGGCCACGCTGTTCTCGGGCTTTCTCGGTCTCACCACGCGCCGCAAGGCCATCTCGCAAGTCACCGGCTACCTCGTTCTCGAGAATGGGATCTACGTCTTCGGCCTGCTGCTGTATCAATCGATGATGGTCGAAGTCGGCGTTCTGCTCGATCTCCTCGTCGGCATCTTCGTGATGGGGATCGTCCTCAACCACATTCAACGCGAGTTTTCATCGCTCGATACCGAACGTCTGTCGCGCCTCAGGGAGTAAGGATGGCCATGTACCTCATCGTCGTACCGCTGATCGGCGCGCTGGCCGCGTTCCTGCTCCCCTCGGACCGTCCGCGGCCGTGGATCGTTGCGGCGTTCGCGGTGCTCCATCTGGTGCTCGCGGCGGCGGTGACCGCGGAAGGCGAGACGGGTCTGGCCTCGGATTGGTTCCGCTTCGATGCCCTCGGCCGGCTCGTGCTCATCGTTGTGTCGTCACTCTTCTGCATCTGTGCTCTCTACTGCATCGGGTATCTCCGGCTCCGTTCAAACCGGCCGAATCGCATCTTCTGCACGGCGCTGCTCTTCTTCCTGGCGATGACGAGCCTCGTCGCACTCGCGCAGCACCTCACAATCCTCTGGGTGGCGATGGAGGCCACAACACTCGCCACGGCCGTGCTCCTCTACTTCAACCAGAACCAGCGATCGCTGGAAGCGACCTGGAAGTACCTGATGATCGGCTCCGTAGGAATCGCCCTCGCGCTCCTCGGTACGCTGTTCCTCGCCTACGGTGCGCGCCTCGGACTCGGTGAGCCGACGCTTCTCTTCTCGGACCTCGTCAAGGGCGCGAAGCACCTTCCGGGCGCATGGGTAAGGACTGCGTTTGTCTTTCTCCTCGTCGGCTACGGTACGAAGATGGGACTTGCGCCACTCCACACCTGGAAGCCGGATGCATATGGCGAAGCGCCCGGTGTAGTGGGTGCGCTTCTCGCGGGAGGAATGACGACATGCGCGTTCCTCGCGCTGCTCCGGGTCTACCGCATCACGGACGCTGCTGGGCAGGGAGTCTTCGCCCGCGAGCTTCTCGTCGTCTTCGGCCTGCTCTCGATGGCCACCGCCGCGGCATTCATGGTCGGCCAGCGCGATTTCAAGCGCCTCCTTGCGTACTCCAGCGTCGAGCACATGGGTATCCTCGTGCTCGGGATCGGACTCGGCGGCGCCGGGATTTTTGCGGCGCTCCTGCACACGGTCAACAACGCGCTCACGAAGGGCGTGCTCTTCCTGGCGGCGGGAAACATCCATCGCGCCTTCAAGAGCAAGCGGCTGGAAGACGTGACGGGTGCCCTGCGGCGCTTGCCGATTTCGGCCGGTCTTTTTCTCGCCGGCTTCTTCGCCATTACCGGCTCGCCTCCGTTCGGACCGTTCGTCAGTGAGCTGTCGATCCTGACCGCCGCGATGGATACCCGCCGCTACATCGTTGGTGCGCTCTATCTGATTCTTCTCGCGGTCATCTTCATCGGGATGGGAAGCACGGTTCTCGCGGTCGTGCAGGGCGAGCCGCCGGAGGACACCGAAGGACGCAGCTTCCGCGAGTCTGCATTCAAGACAGTTCCCATCATCGTAAGCCTCGCGCTCGTGGTCATGATGGGCGTATGGATTCCGTCGTGGATCCTGACACTCCTCCACGCCGCAGCGCGTCTGCTGGGAGGCTCCTGAGATGAACAGAACCTTCCTCACACGGCGGAATGCGGAACCGGCAGCGCTTGCTGATGTGCCGCTCGTTCAGATCGACGTGTTCCGCACGGCGGTCCTTGATGCCGTCCGCGACGAGTGCCGCGTCGTCTCTTTTTTTGCGCGGGAGGTTGTGGATGCGATCGAACTGGTCGCGGTTCTCGCGGATGAAACCACGAGCGAGCTCGGTTTCGTGCGCTCCCGCATCAACGAGGACCGCTTCGAGTCGCTCACGCCGGAGTGTCCGCAGGTCCAACTCTTCGAGCGCGAGATCGCCGAACAATTTGGCATAGAACCGGCCGGTCATCCGTGGCTGAAACCCGTTCGCTTCCAACAGTCGTGGAGGCCGGGGCACAGCGTCTTCGGCGAGACGCTGCCTGGCGTGACCGACTTCTTCCGCGTCGAAGGCGACGAAATCCACGAGGTTGCGGTAGGACCGGTCCACGCGGGGGTCATCGAGCCGGGCCACTTCCGCTTCCAATGCCACGGCGAGCATGTTTTCCACCTCGAGACCGCCCTCGGTTACCAGCACCGCGGTATCGAACGCGCTCTCATCGGCGGGCCGTCCGCGAAGACGATTCACTACATGGAAACCGCCGCCGGCGACTCAACGATTGGCCACACGCTCGCGTACGCGCAAGCGGTCGAAGCGCTGACTGGCACGCGCGTGCCCGCCCGGGCCCAGGTACTGCGCGGAATCGCGCTCGAGCTCGAACGGCTCGCCAATCACACAGGCGACCTCGGTGCACTCAGCGGTGATGTCGCCTATCTGCCGGCCGCTGCGGCCTGCGGGCGCACACGCGGCGACTACCTGAACCTCACCGCGGAGCTCTGCGGCTCGCGCTTCGGCCGAGGTTTCGTGCGCCCGGGCGGCGTGCTCTTCGACCTTCCTGCCGATCGCATCGACGCCCTCACGGAGCGCTTGCAGGCTGCGACACGGGACACCGTCGATTCGGCCGCGCTCCTCTGGACCACACCGAGCGTCATCGAGCGCTTCGAGAACACAGGGACGATCGACACCGATGTCTGCGACGAGATCGGGATGGTGGGAGTGCCGGCGCGTGCCTGCGGACGAGGGATCGATGTCCGGCACGATTTCCCCTTCGGCGTCTATCGCTTCGTCCACATCCCGGTGATGACCGCGTATCACGGTGACGTCAACTCACGGGCGTTCGTTCGTTGGTTGGAACTGCAGCGTTCCGCCGATTTCGTCGCCCAGCAGATGCATAGGCTCCCGGCGACGCCGGTCCGCGCGGATGTCGCAGCGTCGCTCGCGCCGGACTCGATCGTCGCATCGCTCACGGAGGGGTGGCGCGGCGAGATCTGCCACGTGGCGATCACCGATGCCGAGGGGCGATTCGCGCGATACAAGATCACGGACCCCTCGTTCCACAACTGGTTCGGTGTGGCGCTGGCGCTTCGCAACGGCCAGATCTCCGACTTCCCGCTCTGCAACAAGAGCTTCAACCTCTCGTACTGCGGACACGACTTGTGAGGCAGAAGGATGAGGGCAGAAGGATGAAGGATGAAGTACGAAAAGAGCTTTCACGATTTGGTTTGGGAAATGCGAAAAACGAGGACAGAAATGAGATTTCGTAAGCTGGGCAGCCATTCATCCTTCATCCCTCATCCTTCATCCTTCAATTCTCATCCTCCATCCTTCATCCTTCATCCTTCTGCCCTCCCATGTTGAAAGCACTGCTCACACGAGCGCGACAGGGCCATCGGACGATGCGCTATCCCGACGGGCCGGCGCCCCCCCTGCCGGCGCACTTCCGCGGTGTGCCGCGCATCGATCCCACCCGTTGTCCGGACGGGTGCCGCGTCTGCGCCGATGCCTGTCCGACGAACGCCATCACGGTCGCCGGCGGCACCGTTGCCCTCGATCTCGGACTTTGCATCTTCTGCCCGGAATGCGAGACGGCCTGTCCTGAGGGTGCGATCACGTTCACCGATGACTATCGCCTCGCCGCGCGCACGCGCGCCGATCTGCACCTTCTCGCGGGAGAGGAGCGGAGGCTCGCCGATGCACTCGACGCGAAGCTCCGGCGTTTGTTCGGACGCTCCCTCAAGCTCCGCGTCGTGAGTGCCGGCGACTGCAATGGCTGCGCGTCCGACGTCAACGTCCTCGGCACGATCGGCTGGGACATCGGCCGCTTCGGCATCCAGTACGTCGCCTCGCCGCGGCATGCGGACGGGATCATCATCGTGGGACCGGTCACGGAGAACATGCGGCTGGCGCTACGCAAGACGTACGACGCCATTCCCGCCCCGAAGATCGTGATCGCGATCGGCGCATGCGCAATTTCCGGCGGCATCTACGCCGGTCATCCCGAACAGCAGGACGGCGTGGAAAGCATGCTCCCCGTCGATCTCTTCATCCCCGGCTGTCCGCCGCATCCCCTCACCATCCTCGACGGATTCCTCCGGCTCCTCGGGCGGATTGAGGGTGTCACCCACGGTGGACAGTCCTAATAGCACCGGCATAGGTGTGCCCCCAGGGACACTCGGCTGGGAATAGACGAATCACGATATCTCGTAACTTATTGATTCCACGTCGTATTTTTACCGAAAACGAACCCTGACCAGGAGGCAGCGAAGAAGCGATCTTCTTCTCGCAAGAAGCCGCGGACTTCTCGCAAGAAGCCGCGGACTTCTCGCAAGAAGCCGCGGACTTCTCGCAAGAAGCCCTGGTACTTCTCGCAAGAAGCCGCGGACTTCTCGCAAGAAGCCGCGGACTTCTCGCAAGAAACACCGGGACTTCTCGCAAGAAGTCGCGGACTTCTCGCAAGAACCCCCGGACTTCTCGCAAGAAGCCGCGGACTTCTCGCAAGAAACACCGGGACTTCTCGCAAGAAACTCGGGGCTTCTCGCAAGAGACCCGGGACTTCTCAGCCGCGCCTTAGCCGCATTGGCGATCACGATTCTGAGTTGTGTCACCGTGCGAGCCAGGGACGCGAGGATCCCCTCACCATCCTCGACGGATTCCTTCGGCTCCTCGGCCGCATCGAGGGTGGCGCCAAGGTGATTCGTAGGAGTCGGGATAGAATTGCTGGATGCTCGAAGCGCACAGGCTCCATCGCTACACCTACGCCGAGTACGTAGCGCTCGAGATGATCTCCGCCGAAAAGCACGAGTTTCTGGACGGCGAAATCTACGCGATGGCTGGTGGTTCGGAGGAACACTCCGCTCTGGCGGCAGAGATGGTTCACGCACTCGTGAACGCCGTCGGCGATGGTCCCTGCCGCGTCCACACCTCGGACCTGCGGATCTTTGTTGAATCTGTTGGCCTGGCGACGTTTCCCGATTGCTCGGTAGTCTGCGGCCCGCTGCTGCAGCACCAGCCCAGCCCGAAGGCGACGGCGCTCAATCCAACGATTCTCGTCGAGGTGACCAGTGACTCATCGGAAGAGTACGACAGAGGGCTGAAACTCGAGTACTACCGCACGATCCCAACCCTGCGCGAATACGTAATCGTGTCGCATCGCGAGCGGCGGATCGTCGTCGAAACGCGCGGAAACGACGGCACGTGGACTACGCGCGAAGCGATGAAGGGAGAGCGGATCAACGTCGCCTCTCAGGACGCCGAGATCATCGTCGACGAGATTTACCGCCACAGTTCGGTGCGGTGATACCCAACCGTATCCCAACTCGATGGAAGCTCGACGGCCGGGCGCTGATCACATCTGCCGGAACAGGTGCAGGTAGCTGCGGCTGACGGGCAGCACTTCTTTGTGCCCCTTCAAGTGGATCTCGGCAGTTTCGTTGTCGTGTCGCCGGACATGGCTGATGGCGCGGAGGTTGACGACGATCGATCGATGAACCTGCGCGAACTGTCCGGGGTCGAGCTGGGCAAGGAGATCCTTCAATGCCGTGCGAACTACGGCCTCGCCGGGCCGGCCGGCCTCATCGCGCCAGGCGACCAGCGTGTACTTGGCGTCCGAGCGCAGGTAGTCAATATCGTCGACAGGAATCAGGCGCAAGGTCTGGCCGGTCTGGGCGCGAAGCCAGCGCAGCGGTGGCGGAACAGCGCTCTGCATCTGCGCCAGTTGTGCCGTGAGCTGCTCGAGTAGTACCTCGGTATTCACCGCCGGCCGCGCCGCCTGCAAGCGTTCCTCAAGGCGAGCCACGGTCTCCGCCAGACGCTTCTGCTCCACCGGCTTCAACAGGTAATCAAGTGCGCCCTGCGCGAAGGCCTGAACGGCGTAGTGGTCGTGCGCCGTAACGAACACAAGATGAGCGCGACGGCCGATGTGATTCGCCGCATCCACGCCGGAGAGACCGGGCATCTGGACGTCGAGAAAACAGATGTCGGGACGCCGTTCGTCGAAGAGTTTGATCGCTTCGCGGCCGTTGCGCGCTTGTGCGATGACATCGAGCTCGGGCCATGCTTGCGCGAGCTGCCGCGTCAGCGCTTCGCGAAGCAGCGGCTCATCGTCAGCAATCAACGCGGTCGGACGGCGAAGCATCAGTTCGAGCCTCCACGCGCCGGGAGGTCCAGCTCGGCGCAAACGCCTCGGGGCTCCTGGGCGGTAACGCGTAGCACCGCATCGCCGCCGAACATGAGCTGCAGACGCTCGCGCAACGCAGTGAGGCCCGTTCCGAGTCCCTCGTTCGTCCGCCGGAGTCCCACGCCCGTGTCGATCACGCGGATCAGACAGCGGTCGCGGTCTCGTTGCACATGAATGTCGATGCGCCCGCCTTCTTCGCTGGGGTCGATGCCGTGGCGCACGGCATTCTCCACGAGCGTCAGGAGCGCCGTCGGCGGGCACGGCAGCGCGAGCGCCGCTTCATCGACGTGCAGTTCGAATTGGAGCCGATCCGGCATGCGCATGTGCATCAACTCGAGGTAAGCCTCGACGAGTTGCAACTCCCGGGCGAGCGTCGTGACCGGCTCGTGTAGCTGAGGCACGGCCGCGCGGAGATAGGCGGTCAGGCTCCGCAGCACAACCGGCGCTTGCGGCGATCCCGCGTCGACCAGGGCCTGCACATTGGCCAGCGTGTTGAACAGGAAATGCGGTGCGACCTGCGCTTGCAGCAGGCTGAGACGCGCGTCCAGCGCCTGGCGCTCAAGCTCGCTGCGCTCCAGATCGAACGCGAGCGCTTGATGGCGGGCGAAGGCCTCCTTCTGCCGCAGCAGGGCGGCGAGGGCGGTCCACGGTGCCAGCAGGATGCTTAGGAACGTCAGCGACATCCAGCCGTCCATCCGATCCTTGACCAGCCAGAACGGCGGAGCGCCGGCCTTCGTCGCGAGGATGTAGATCGTGACGGTTGTCAGAGGCATGGCCACTCCGACCCCAACGACCTGCAACACCCATCGAGCGAGCCACCGTGGCAGCCGCTTCGGCCACTGCTCGAAGATTCCAAACATCAGCACTGCGACCAGCCCGAGCGCTACCGTGCGAAGCAGCGCCGCCCATGGGCCGGATGTCCAATGAAAACCGAGCGGCAGGCCCACTGCCAGAGCGAGACCCAGGGCAACGAAGAAACGAGCCCACCCCTTCGTAAGCGCGGCCGCAGGCTGCAATGCAGAAGCGGCAGATCCGGGCATGTCATTCATCCGCGGTCGTCACCAGACTTTGCCATGGGCAGCACGGTCACAGAACCGCGTCGTCGATCCGCTTTACTCCGCGGTGGACCTTGTGAAATGGATGGCACTCCCTGGCCGAAGATCGGATCGGTGTTACGCCACGGCCTGGATTCGCCGTTCGTCGTTCTCCTCCGCGTCTCAGGCGTTAAGAAGCGTCATTCGTCGCATGCTGCGTCATTCGCTCTCTTTCCAGCCGATACTCGGGCCACGGTTCGCAAGGAAAACACCTGCGAGGCACATGCGCACACGATCCAGCGGGGAGAGTCCAATGAAACACACTGTGATGTTGACCGTCGCATCTCTGCTCTCGATCCTCTTCTTTACGCTTCACCTGGCGGACGACATCGTGCGCGGGTTCGAGCCGGGTACGCTCACAAACCTCATCGCGGTGCCCACCCTTGTCTTCTGGCTGTGTGGAACATTGATGCTTGCCGAGCGGCGATCGGGGTACATCATCACGCTCCTGGGAGGGCTCTTGTCCTCGCTCGTCCCACTCGCCCACATGAGGGGGAAGGGTGTCGGCATCACCAGCAGAATCGCCAATTCCAATGGACATTTCTTCTTCGTCTGGGTGCTGTTCGCGATCGGCGTGACCGGTCTCTTCTCCGTCATCCTCTCGGTGCACGGACTGTGGAGTCTGCGACGGGGACACGCCGATAGTTCTCCTCAGACGAGAGTCTCGTGAGCGTCATCCGCAGAGCTCTGCGTCTGTTCCTTCGGGGTGTGACCGTCGTTATTGTGCTGGTCGTGGTGCTGGCTGCGCTGTTCGGCTACTTCGTCTACACGCCTGCTCCTGAAGTGCCACGACTGTCCGGCACGCTGACCAGGGGAAGCATCGAGGTAGGTGGGCTGCAGCGGACTTACCGGACCTACGTGCCGCGGGGATTGGCAAGAGGAGCGCCGCTCGTCGTGGTGATGCACGGCGCGGGTGAAAACGGCGCGCAAATGCGGATCGAGACCGGATACGGGTTCGATCGGCTTGCGGACGAACATGGCTTTGCGGTCGTCTATCCGAATGCATATGAGGGGTACTGGGACGTTTGCACCGTCGCCGAGGACGTCAGCGCGAACGGGCACAAGGTCGACGATGTCGGTTTCCTGACGGGGATGGTCGACAAGCTCGTTCGCGAAATCGGCGCCGACCCCAATCGCGTGTTCGCGGCTGGCAGTTCCCGCGGCGGTTTTATGACGTTTCGTCTGGCGCTCGAAGCTCCTTCCCGGTTTCGCGCAGTCGCAGCGGTGTCAGCGAACGTGCCGTCGCCGGAGAACTTCAAGTGCAAGCCCACGAGCGAGGGCACTCCTTCCGTGATGATCATGAACGGTACGGAGGACCCTCTCGTCCCGTTCGACGGTGGTTCGGTCAGCCTCTTCGGCTTGTTCTACAAGCTTGGCAAGGTCCGGTCGTCACGGGAGTCAGGCCAGTATTTTGCGGACCTCAACCACATCACGGGCACGCCTGAAACACAGCAGACCCAGGTGGCGGGCGGAGCCCGCGTGGAGCAGGTGCTCTGGCGCAACAACTCCAACGTGGAGGTGGAGCTCGTCGCCATTCACGGCGGTGGACATGGCATCCCTCAGCCGTACCGCCGTCGTCCGCGATTACTCGGCCCGTCGCCCATGGAACCGAACGGACCGGCGGTGATCTGGGCCTTTTTCGATCGACAGCGGCCCAGGTAGTCACTCCTTTTCAGATTAACCGCCGAAGAGAAAACGATGACCGGAGAGAGCACATGACCACGACGAGCAGGAACGCCAGAATCGCAGGGTTCCTCTATCTATTACTGGCGATCGCCGGCCCCCTCCGTTTCATGTACATTCCCGATACCCCGTTTGCGCATGGGAGCCTCACTCAGCTACTTGGTGTACGCCTGCAAATTCGGTCGGAACACCTGAGTGCTGATGCCGGGATGTTTGTTTTCGATCGTATCGTTGGCGGATTCTTCATCCTTTAAGGGATGAAGAGCTTTCTGGTGTGCGTCGGTGCTATGCCAAGCGTTGATGTACTTTTCTCTCATTGTATTGATAATGCTTGGATAGCTCATCTCCCCAATACCGAAACCCTCGAAATACAATGTCTTACCATCTTTCCGCGTAAAGACGGCCCACTCTCCATTCCATAAGCCTGAAGGTGCTAATTCCCTGTAGTCGCGATAATTCACAAACGACACAGTGTCGCCTGGAACAAGGTCCTCTAGATTCGAAAGTCTCACCACACGCAGATATGGTTGCTTCGCACTGTTCACCGAGGATAGCAGAGGATGTTTCGTATTGCCGGAGTTATAGGATCCGGTTGGGTTTCCGACGATCATTTGTCCAAAATGAACGTCGAATGTCTTTGCACCAAACACGTTGAGTAACGATTGATAGTGTAGGAGGCCCGCTACGGTGGCACAGTCAGCAACGATTCTTTGTTCGAGAGGTTTTGGCAGCGTGACCTTCTCAATTGCTGCGGCGGCTCCCCCGCCGCGATTAAGCTGGAAGCCGCCAGGTGCGAATTTTGTATCTGTCGAAACAGGGGACCAGGCGGCCGTGTCCCGTAGGTCAAATCCCTTGTCTGTTGCTGTCGGGAATCGTCCGAATTGTGTATTGCTGTTATTGGCAAGCGATGCGTACAGTATGAGTGCTAAACGGTAGAGCACTTCGTTCGTGACGTCCGATGCCGAGTCAAAGTTAAAGTCGTAGTTTCGACGCTGTGATTCGAACTCGCCGACAACGGCCGCATAGCCCGATTTTTTCGAGGGGACTTCCTGTTGGGATTTGGCGTCCTGCATTTCTCGAAGGATCTGCGCCGCCCGCTTTTTCGCGGTCTCCTCCGTGAAGGGCATGTCTTTTGCCGAGTTGAACGACCCGCCCGTCTTCGATGTCAGACCCGCGACGACACCGGTGTACCAGGCGCTGACGCCAGCAGTCACTGCAGGCAACAGCTGTCCTGCTTTGGTTTTCTTTCCGCCGACGACGATCTTTCGTTGGACTGTGTCGGATGCAGATTGTGTGGTGTGGGCCAACTCGTGAGCTAGTAGATGGCGGCCTTCATTCGTGTCCGGGGCGTACTGGCCTCGCCCGAATACGATGTCCGTGCCCAGTGTGAACGCACGCGACCCTGTGGCGTCGGCAATCTGTTCCGCCTCGTGGCCGACATGAATGCGCACGCCGCTAAAGTTTCGCCCGAATCGCGGTTCGAAGAACTGTCGCGTGGCGGTATCAAGAGGTTGGCCCGTCGAAGGTCGTGTTAAGCGTCCTCCACCGCCTCGGAGGGAGGGATTCTGGGTCTCAGGCTCAGGCGTCTGCATGACCGAATCAGCTATGCGATCAGCCTCCTGCTCATGGAGATCTCCCGGTTCGCTCAGTCTCATTTCTCCGATTACCGCGCCGTCAAAGCGTCCCGGTACCCCACGATGGGACGGCAGACCATTCGAGGTCGAGTGGTTACCTTCGCCGATATTCGTCTTCTTGTTGCCGCCAACAGGTCTTGTAATTTCCGGGGGGGCGGTCGCTCGGGTGTCGTGGTGAATATGCACGAGGCTGAGGTCGTGGCGGCCGAATGACTCCTGAATGCGGTCGAAGAACGGCAGTCTCTCCGTCGCACCGGCGTGAGCGCTGCTCACTGCTTCGTGAACCTTCTCCAAGTCAGCGGGCTCGCCTTCGCGTGAGTCGTGCCGCATCTGTAGCACCGGCGTCGTCGCGCGCACCGGGACATGGCTGAAGTCGTGCTCGAAGCGTCCGGCGACCGAAGAAGCATGCGCCTGCGGAGCGTGCGATTGAACGCGCCGTGTCGGCGTCCAAGCACCATCTGCCGGTTCGGTGCTGGTTCCTGCTTTCCTCGATGTTCGAATAGCCTTCATGTGAAAAGCACCCCAAGTGCCGACTCCTACACCGGCGTCACCGGCGTCGCCCACTGCGCGAACCTGCTCCTCAAATCCGTTAGGGCGTTGTCGTTGAGCCGTACGCTCGCCAGCGGCGCGTAGTGGTGATCGACTCCGTTGGGCGGCATCGCACGCGGGGCGCCGTTGTCGTCGTTGGGCCAGACTGCGTTGCCGGTGGCGGTACGGGTGGGGATCAGCCAGTAGTCGCCGGTGCGGTAGGTTGCTTGCGGGGGCGAGACAAGGGAGAACTGGACCTGTACGCCGTCGGCAAGGTCGATCCATGGGTCGGTCGGGAGTGTGCGCGTGTCGATCGTGATGACGTTCGATGCCCAGCGGCGGAGGATGGGGCGTAGCGTGAGGTCGTTGCCTGTGTTGCCTATCGGGGGCGCGTTGAGCTTCACGGTCAGATCGTCGAGACCTACCCAGACGACCTGGAGCAGCGGATTGGCGATGCCGTTATCGAGCACGTTGTCGTCGACGACTTCCACCCAATCGTTCACGCAGATCTGCGTACGGGCATCGCGGCCGAGGGAGTCGAGGTGGAGGATGACGCCCTCGATCTTTCGGATCGGATAGACGATCGAAGCGTTGTCGGCCGACCATTTAAACGTGGCCTGTTTGTCGGGATTACCGGCCGGATCATGGATCTCGACGCGGAACAGACGGTTCTCCGTCCCGCGATAGAGCGCCTCGGGGGCGATCGTGCACGGGTCCGTCGATTCCGATTCGCTCGCTTTCGCGCGCATGCGGGCTCCGGTGCGCAGGAGAAGATTGAGCGCGATGTAACGGAGGTCCGCGCCGAGCGTCGAGACCGCGGTGGTGAGAGGCGGTTTCACCTGCGCCTGGTCGAGTGTCTTCAGCCTCCTGACGAGCACATCGAACGGCTGAAATGGCATCGCGCGCACCGTCCACTTCACGACGGCGCGGCTGCTCGTGTCGGGACCGAGGAGCGCGAGCTCGCGGATGCTGTCATCCTGTTCGGAGGAGACGTGGCGCTCGTAGACATCGAGATAGAACAACAGTGCCTGCTCGGCACCGCCCGCGCCATTGTTCATGTTGCTGGAGATCGTGATCGGCAAGCCGTATGTACGATTCTTGTCGTCCTGAATCGACTCCCAATAGTCAGCATCGGGAAGGTTGAGGCAGCGGATGCCGTCGACGTAGTACTGGCCCCATCGGAGCTGAAACGCATCCTTCACCAGCGGGCTGGAAAGGAGGATCTCGAAGCTGTCGTTCAGGCCGCCGTGCGGGCCGATGAGGTCGCGCCCGAGGCCGCGCAGGAAGCGCAGCAACGACTCGGTGTTCTCGTTGACGTCGCGGTCGAGTTGGACGCGGCCCTGCTGGATGAGAACGCGTGAAACGGCCTCGTTGTAGTTGAAAGGATCCCAACTGAAATCGCCTTGCATGATGGCTCTCCCTCAGTCTGCGTAGATGATTCCGGTCTCCATGCCGGCGGGGGTTGCGTGATCGAGGCGGGCGCGCAGATTGGCCACCCGCTGGGGAAGAAACAGATCGTGGAACGCGCCCATCTCCGACTCGTCATCAGCGCCGCTGCTGATCTCGGAGGCGGTGCAGAGCGTGAGCTGGGCGTAAGCGGAATCGTCGAAGCGCATGCTGCCGAAGCGTGGCACAACGCGGCGCTCCTCGGCGGCGAGTAGAGCATCGACGTTCTGCCCCGGCGCGGCGTGATCCCGCACTGCTTTCTCGACGAGATCGGGCTGGCAGTGATAGCGCCGCGGCGTACGCGAATCGGGCGGCACGTAGCAGAAACGCACACAGCCGCCCTGCCGCCGGACGATGCGCACGGCCGCGCCGAAGAGCGTGTTCTCGGCGAGCTCCATCGCGTGAGCAAGGACTTTCCCGAAGACCGTACAGCGGACGAAGCTGACCGCGGCCCAGGCGTAGCTTGATCCGGGACCGACGACGGCTTCCAGATCGTTCGAGGTGGCGTCGACGATCGAGTCACGCACGTCGATGGCGACCGGTTCCCCTTCCGCCGTTTCGTTCATCACCGCGATCGTCCCAACGATGCTGCTCTGCACCGTCACGCGGCCCGTGAGGTTGTCGATCTCCAGGCTTGCCTCTGTTGGTGCCACGCAACTGCAGTCGGAGCGCAGGCTCCATCCCGGCACGAGCGTGCAACGCTGCACCAGCACGCGCGCGCTGACCGGCTTGTCGCCTTTTCCTTCGACGCGCAGCGGACGGCCGGCCAGCACGATTCCGTCGAGCGTGAAGCGGGAGCCTTCGCTCATGATGACGCGCAGCGACTCGCCGCTCGACGGCTGGTAGTCGAGTACGCGGACGACGGGGCGGCAGCGATTGGCCGCGCGGATCTGCAGGCTCGTTCCCGCGTCGAGCGCAACGTCGATCTCGCCCGACTCGGTGTAGAAGCCGCTGTCTGCGATCTCGATGACGGCGTGCGCCGGCTTTTCGTCGAACCAATGCGCCAGCGCTTTCTGGAGAGTGGCGTGCTCCTCGTTCGGCCCGACGCGATAGAGCACGGCGTGCGACGGCTGCATGAGCGTGCGCGGCGACTCGTGCGCGCCAATGTCAGCGCTGAATCCGTAGCGGTAGGAGACGGCCACCTTCGCTTCGCGCGGCAGGGCGATCCGGCCGAGCTGGGGATCGACGACCACTTTCCCGTCGGGCGGCCGGTACTTCCAGCCGGTCAGGTCGGCGGCGATGATGTCCTCCGCGCTCACCGGCGTGTCGGAGCCGTCGAGCCAGATGGCGAAACTCTTCGGCGTCCCGTCGGGCTCGAAGCCGTAGTAGTCGTCACGGTGCAGCTCGAGCGCGCGGCGGCGGATCGGCGCGGGCACGTTGACTTCATCGGCGATGGTGGTGGGATCGGGCTCCGGCTCGGCGCGCGTGAAGAGCGGCGCGTCGTTGCCGAGCGCGCTGAACGTGTAGAAGTAGAAGCCGCTGCCGCGCTGCAGGAAGTAGGCGGGAGCGTGCGTGACCGGAAAGGCGCGCAGGCGCCAGACGTATGCGGCGGCGTTGGGGATGTTGTGGCGGCCGGGATTGCGCGCGGCGTTGATGTTGCGGACGTCGATGGTGTGGCCGCTGCGGTCGAAAGGCGTGTCGATCAGGTCGAGCGCCTCGCCGTCGCGCAGATCGAGAAGACGGCCGCGGGCGTCGGTGCGGGAGACGAGCTGCGTTCTGCCGAGGAGTGTGAAGAACTCGACGGCGCGCGAAGGGAAGCCGGCGGAATCGTTGGCGAGCTGCTCGACGAGCGCCAGCGTCCCGCGGCGGCGCAGGCTGCGCAGGTAATTCGCCACGTCGCGTCGCGGCGCGGCGGCTCGGGCGCGCAGCCGGGTCTCCGCGGCAGAGTCGCTGCCGTCGTCGACGAACGGAACGGCGCTGTAGCCGGCGAGATCGCCGATGTAGGGCACGATCCAGTCGCGGCAGGTCTCGATGAACCAATCGTCGTACATCTGCGCGATGTCGTCCTCGATGACGTTGACCTGCTCCGCGATCACGCGCAGCAGACCGCGCAGCGGATAGCCCTGAGCGACGTCGCGCTGGCGATAGACGGCCGGCAGCAACGCGTACAGGCGGTCGATGCGGTCCTGCGTGGGCTCAGTCATGCTTTGATCTCCGTGAGGATGAAGAGGTCGGCCAGTTCCGCCGGCAGATAGGCGATCTCCGCGGCGGCGTATTGCGGAAGGTCGCCGGTTTTCGACGGCATCACGACGCATGCGAAGTGCGGAAGGATCGAAGGGCTGACGCAGACTTTTGGCGCTGGTGCTGCTTGCGTGGTTCCCGAGCCCATCGCCACGCCCGTTGCGACGCCGGAGAGGGCGGCGTTATCGGTGAGAACGCCGTCGCGAAGGATGTCCTCCCAGCGGATGCCGGCGAGCTCGTCGAGGTCGACGTACACGACCCCCGGCACGCTCTGAATCGTCGCAATCACCTCGGCTGCGTAAACCGGCTGGCCGAAGCCGCGGCGGTCGTACGAGAAGGTGTCGAGCAGCGCGGCGCGGATCTTCGGCGCTACCAGCGGCCAGAGGTAGTCCGGACCGACGCGCACGCGGGCCGAGCCGGTCATCACCAGTTTTTCACGTACCTTGACGACGAACGGCTGATAAGGATCGCCGTACTTGCGCAGCGCTTCGGTGAGGTTGCGGAAAAGATCGGAGGTCTCGTCGATGTCGATGTCGCCGGTCCCGCCGATGGTGAGGTGTACGAAACGGCGGCGGCCGTCGGAGAGCGCAGTGGCGGTGGCTTTGGCAATGCCGCCGAACGTCCGCGCGAAGTCGGCGAAGTCGCTGACGGAAACGACGCGGCCCATGGCCTGAAGCGACACGGGGATATTGCCTCGCGCATCGTCGCGCGACTCGCGGGCGGCGCCTCCGCTGGCCTCGATCGGATTGATGACGTCGTGCACGCCGGCGGGGCGCGAGATGGCCGTGGCGATCTGACTGGCGCGCACGTTTCCGTCAGGCCCGATTCCGTTGCGATACGCCGCGCGGACGTTGTCGCTGCCGGTGAAGGGCCTCTGCCCGTGCCGGCCGTCGCCGAATGTGATCGAGACTTTGTCGTCGTCGCCGGTCTTCGTCACGAAGACGCGGTCGGCCGGTCCGGCGTCCGCGAGTGAATCCGTCTCGTGCCAGAGCACGTCGTCGACGCGTACGGCGAGCGTGGAGCGGACGCCCTCGACGGTCGGCGCCGAAACGAACGTCAGAGGCGCGTGGCGGAGCTTGAAGGTCTGCATCGCCTTCGACGCATCGCCGCCGCCAAGGATTTCGAACTGGCTCTCGCCGTGCGTGGCCGGAGCGATGTTGCCGAGGATGGCCACGCTGCTCCGATCGTACTGGAAGGCCAGGCCTTTCGGAGCGAGGACGAGGACGGTGTGTGGCGTGCCTCCCGGACCGGCGTCGGTCTGCTGCTCGACGTTGTCGATCATGGCCAGCTCCGCGGCAACGACGCCGTGCGTGCCGCCCGTATCGACGCGGTTGCCGCGCACGATGACGCGGTGTCCGGCAGCCAGTCCTGCGACGACGGCATCGAGCTCGATGCGCGTCTCCGATTCGCCCGCAACTTCGTTTGCGTCGGCGGGCATGCCGACCGGGCGCGTGACGGGCTGCTGCGCCAGCGGCAGCAACTCGCTTTCGACGAGGACGGAGGTGGCGCGAATGAATTTGAGGTTGTTGGTCAGATTCCCAAGGCTGGTGTGATTAGGGTCAGGGGTTTGAGGCATCGGGTCGAAGTGGCCGACCCACGGAGCGTCCAGCGTCAGCGTCGTGCTCCTTCCGCTGATGCCGTAGGCGGTCAACGGGCCGGTCTCCACTTCGGTCACCGTCGAGACGCGCGTACCGAATTGATTTCGCGTGACGGCATAGCTCCCCGTCGTGATGGCTTCGTCCGCAGTATCGAGATGAAGGATGGTTTCTGTCTCGGTGAAGGGCGACGGAAACGGCGGCGCTGCGGCCGCGCGAGCCGCCGGCCGGTCTTCGAAAAGCACCGCCGGCGCGTTGTAGCCGAAGACGTTCGCGCGGCGGCGCAGAACGTAGACGCCGCGCAGCTGTTCGTATGGTTTTTCGCCGGTGCAGAGATTGGCGAGCGCTCCGTAAAGCGTCGTTGCGAGCTGCGGACGGAACGCCGTGAGCAGCCGCTGTCGGTAGTCGTAACGTGGATTCCGGACCTCGGCGAACGAGCGCGTGAAGTCGAACGCGCTGGGCGGCGCGACACCGCGCGCCGTCGTCAGAGGCTTGAGAAAATCGCTCAGCGTGGGGACGGCGCATCGGACCTTGACGTTCGACGGCTCTTCATCGATGGCGATCAACGCGTCGCGAATAGTGGCGTGAAAATCGGAGAAGTTTGTCTGCAGCACGGAGTGAGGGGTGCCGAGGAGAATCTGTCGCTTCAGCTCGATCAGCATGTCGTTCGAGCGGGTACCGGACGCTGCCAGCGCCACCGTTTTGGCCGAGATCTTTTTTTTCGTTTTCGCTTTGCCGCGCGCTTTGACGATTGCGGGAGCCACGGGCACCGCGGCCGGCGTCGCAGGTTGGGCGGCTATGGCCTGCGAGACAGCCAGATAGAGCCTGGCGTAGTCCGGTTGTACCGGCTCTAGTTGCAGCTCGGTGCGATCGTGCTCGGTGTCGGGCACAGCTTTCAAGACGCGGCGGATTGCGTGATACGTCTGGCCGGTGGCATCGAGGACGAACAGCAGCGGATCGCGCGGCTGGAACTGCTTGTCCGTTCCGTCGACCCAGACCGAGGTGATCGTCAGGACGTTGTCGACGAGCACGGTCTGCGGACGGCTCATGCGCGGCTTGAGCGCGTTCCACGCTCCGCGCGCTTCGATGTCCTCGGAGGTCTCGAACGTCTGCGCCTGCTCGTCCTTGCGCGCGGGAATGCTCTGCGCTTTCGAGCCGGCCGGGATGGTTGTGATCGCGTCATCGTCGAGCGTGTAGGCGAGATGCACGCTGGACGCGACGCCGGGCTTGAGCGTGTAGTCGACGAGACGTCCGAGCTCCAGGATCGATCGCCGTTCCGTTGCTGTCCGCAGGTAGCCCTCGGTGGCGATGCGCTCCTGGTAGAACGTGAGCACGTCACCGGCGACGGCCCACGCGTCGAGCAGCGCCATGGCCGGATCGTCCGGCTCGCGTGTCGTCAACGCAGGAATCGCGTCCGGCAGGCCGCGGACCATGGCGTCGAGGAACGTGCCGTAGGTGCCGGCGCGGTAGTGGATCGCGGAGAGGCCGGGGCGATTTGTCGCGCCGAGGTGCTCGCCCGCGCCTTCGAGACAGGCGCAGCAACCGCATGAACCGGCCGCGCTCATCGTCCACCTCCCACGGCCGCGAAGACGAGCAGGCCGTTCTCCGGTACTGCCGGATCGTTGTCGAGACGCGCGATCTCGTTCGGCCCGAGCTTGAGCAATCCATCCGCAAAGTCGGGATTGCCTCGCGACTCATCCGCCAGCCGTTCCAGCCGGGCCACGCAGACTTTCGCCACGCCGTCGACGGCCATGACCGCGGCGACGATGCGGCTGACGTAGACGGCTTCGCCGAACGAGAGATTGTCGGGATGGAAGAAGCCGAGGCGGCCGTCTGGCAGCGCGCGGTTGCTCAGCGCGTCGCGCACAGCGGCCACGACATGTGCGCGCAGATGGTGTGCCTGCACGAGAAGCTCAAGCTCGATCCGCAACGGAACGGAATCGGCGCGGCCGACGCGAAGGTCGTGTCCCATTCGCCGGTAGCGATGGAGCAGGCCGGCGACCGAGGTCTGCAAATCGGCGTCAAGATCCGAAGTACCGAATTCGTCGACGGCGACGTCGGCTTCGTACCAGCTCCGGTTCCAATAGAGATTGCCAGCTGCAGCCTGCACGCGCGGGTTGCGCGCCGGGAAACGGAGGTACTGCGCGAGCGTGGCGTAGTCGCCGGCGGTGACGGCGCGCTGCAGGTCTTTGCGCACGGCGGCCGGCGCGATGGCCTTCACTTCCGCGACCGATTCAGGATCGACGGCGCCGGCGGATGGAAGCGGATTGCGAACGAGTGTGACGCCGTCGTTGAAGCCGCTGCGGAAGACGACGTGCGCGATCGCCTCGGGTCCGACGAGTCCTTCCCGTCCGTTTCCGGTTCGATAGGTGGCGACGAACGACATGCCGGCTTCGACAGCGCGGCCGGTGTCGCCATCGCCAAATCTGAGGTGCGCGAGGCCGGCATCATCGACCTCGGCGACAAAATGCGGATCGTCGCCGCTGTCGAGCAGGTCGGCGCGCGGCGACCAGATTTCCATCAGCCCGCGCAGGTTGGCTTCGAGCAACGCCTCGAGATCCGGCGTGTCCTTGCCCGCATCGAGCAGCTTGACGACCTCGGGGCGCAGTCTGCGCCGCAGCGCCAGCAGGAGGCGTTGCTCCGGCTCCGGTTTCAACAGTGAGCTGGCGAGCGCGTGGATGTCGCGCAGTTCGTCGGGGCGGAAGAGCGACGGCGCATCATCGTCATCCGCTGGATCGCCGGCGAAGAGCGCGGGAGGAATGCTTCCCGCGGTGATTGCAGGCCGCGCGGCGCGTGCGTTTTGCTGCATCACTGCCGAGGCGGAGGCGCTGGCAGCGAGCGGCTCGGCGAACGTGAGCGGACCGCGGGTGAGCACAGGACGATAGCGGCCCGTCACGCGCGCGCGCTCGGCCGGCGTGCCTTCGCCTTCGCAATGATCGGCGAACGGGAGCTCGAGGATGGGAGCAAGCGGCTCATCGGAAATCGTCGCGCCGTGATCGGCGAGCACGATGTTGCCGCGCGCGACGCCGAGGTCCTTCTGGAATTCGCAATCGGGCGCGGCGCCGACCGCGGAGACGCAGAGCGCGAACGGCAGCGCATCCTCGCGGCTCCACTCCACTTCGAGCACGCGATTGCCGAGGAGCGGATCGCAACAGGGGGTGACCTTCGTCAGTCGTACCACATGGCGATGCGTGCGGTCGCCGCCGGGCTCCTCGAAGAGCAGGAAGTCGCCGGGCTCGAGTCGCAGGATGTTGGCGTGGGGCGGCTCGGGTGGCGGTGGTGGTGGCGGACATCCGCAGCCGTCGTAGTGCTTGTGCGGCGGCGGACCTCCGCAGAGATCGGGATCGTACTTGTTGTTTTCCTGCGGCTCGTCGAGCAGCGTCGTGCGCGTGGCGCCGCGCGGGATGCAGCATTCCTTGTCGCCCCAGGTGTAGATGTGAATGAGGTTGTGTACTTCGTGGAGCTTGATCGTGGTCTTGTCCGTGAGCGGCTCGAAGGCGAGCCAGCCGGGCGGCAACTTCTCGAGGTCGGAGGCGCGCAGCGCCGCCGGCGCGGACGATCCGGCCGGACGGGTGATGAAGTAGATGTTGCGCGGATCGAGCTCCGGATCGCCCGTCACGCGCAGTTCGAGAAAGACGCGGGCGTTGCAGCCGTCGTGCATCGCGTAGTCGATGAGCCGCACGTGACGGCGCACGGAGGTGCGCTGCCGCGCGGTGTCGAGATACTGCTCGGTGCCGACGGCGTCAAGGTAGTAGCTGAGATAGTCGGCGGTGTATGCGAGAACTTCGACGATGGCGATGCCGACGTCGGGCACATGCCGCTCGCGCCAGTCGGGCATGACCAGCGAGAGTCGATCGAGGATGAGTTGCCGGAAGGAGGTGTAGTCCCGGGCAAGGTAAGAGATCGGCGGTTTGGGCCGGACCTCGGTTGGGCACGGAGCTTCCGATTTGCAGTCGATTTCCGCGGGGCAGTCGGCCTTGAACGTGAAGCCGGCGCAGGCATAGCGCCGGTCGAGCGATTTCAACGGCTCGTCCGTGGGCTCGCCGCTCTTTTCATCGACTTCGACGAAGCAGATCGTGTACTCCGACCAGTCGCCTTCCTTGTTCACGGTGATGCCGAGGCAACTCTCGTCGAATCGCGTCGCGGCCGGTTTGGTATCGAAGTCGATGGCGTTGATGCCGGTGATCCGGCGCCCGCCACGGATGAAAATGTGCCGCAATGCCGCTTTCTTTTCATCGGGCGTGAGCGGCTTCCCCTTTTGCGGCCCGTCGGTAGCGGGCAGAAACTCGAGCGGGATCCCGGTCAGGAAGTGGACGCAGAGGTGCGAGCCGTGGACGTCGATGTAGTCGAGTCCATTGAGGCTCTGCTCGCGGATGAGCTGGCGGCGATGCTCGTCGCAGCAGGTCAGGCCGGCGGTCATGATGTGCTCCGTTCGAAGGTGTCGGTGTGAACGTCGCCGGTGCGGCGAAGGGCGTAGCGGACGAGGACGCGTAGCGTCGAATCTTCGGCGACGACTTCCAGCGCCTGCAGATCGAGGACGTCGCCGAGCCATTGCTGGATGGCGGCGCGCGTTGTGAACTGCAGCGCGGCGGCGAGCTCGGGACTGTTCGGCGCGAAGACGAGCTGCAGCAAGCCGCTGCCGAACTCGGGCCGGTTCACGCGCTCGCCCGGATTGGTGAAGAGCAATTGCTCGAGCATGCCGCGCACGTGCGCCGCGTCATCGCACGAGGCAGTGCGGCCCCGCTCATCGAAGTGGAAGGGAAAATCGATGTTCATCGCATCCTCATTGCGCGGTCACCCGGACCTGGTTGGGTATGACGATCAGAGGCGTGCCGTTCGGCGTGGAAATGCCCTGACTGTCGGCGAGCAGAAGCGGCTGGCCGCCGGCCTGTACGCGCGTCGCGGCGGTGGTGAATTGCGCGGTCACGCAGGGAGGGCTGCCGCCGCTGGTCATCGCCGGGAAGGTGCAGCCGGCCACCATGTATGCGGTGGAGAGCACGACCACCGGCTGCCCGCCGATGGAGACGCGCGGATTAGGCGTCACCGGCGTGGCCGCACCGAGGTGCGCGCACTGGATCGTGGTCGTCGCTATCAGGACGGGGCCGGGCATGTCGTCTCCTGTCGTTCAGATGATGGTCAGCGCGCCCTTGTTCACGTTGACGTTGGGCCCGATCATCACGATCGACGCCCCCTTGCCGTTATCGATGTAGATGCCGGTGTCGTTCACGGTGATCGAAGCGCCGGTGAGCGACTTGAGGATGATTCCGCCGGTGGGGCCGGGGAGGTCGCTGATGACGATGCGGTTCTGCAGGGTCGTCTGCAGAACGATGCTCGGGCTGATCGGATTGTTCGTCGCCGCCGTCATCTTGGCGTCGCTCGGCATCTCCGACTCCATCCCCCAGAAGCAGCCGGTCCAGATGGGATAGTCGGGATCGCCGCCCTCGAACTCGATCCACACGCCTGATCCGAGTTGCGGGAGATACGAGATGCCCTGCAGTTTTCCGGCGATCGGATAACACGGCATGCACCAGGTGGTCGGCAGGAGCAGCGAGACCGCCGGCACCGCGGCCATGATGCGTCCGAGGCGCATGGGATCGACCGGATTGAGCACGGTGCCGCGGTACTTGCCATAGAAACACTGTTTGCTCATGCCGGCACCCTCGGCACTGTCGAGATGAGACCATTACGGACGAGCGAGAAGTTCTGCTTGTACTCGCCCTGCTTGATGTTGTGCGTAACGCTCTTGACGAAATAGAGGCCGTCGTACGCCTGCCCCGCGCCGCGGACGCCGACCAGCTTCCGCGCTTTCAGCACGCGGCCGTAGCGCGTGACGTCGAGCGAGCCGCTCACCGTCGTGGAGTCGGAGTTCTTCGCCGCGCGCCCCAGAGCGCTCAGCAAGGCCTCGGTCACGTCCTTGCGCGAGGAATCGCGGTCGATATCCGCGCGCTTCGGCAGCGGCGGGATGAGGCCGAGCGGCGGCGCGAACGGATTGATGTTCGGAATCGGAACAGGGATGCCGAACTTCAGCTTTTTCGGATAGATCATCACGATCGGAATGCCGGCCGACTCAGCGTCGAAGTTGAAGTCCATCGACTCGACGTTCGTCATTGCATCCATATCCGTGTTGAGCGCCGGCTGCGGGATGCCGATGCGGATCGACGGCCCCCAGTAGGCGATGCTCTGCAGCGGCAACGGGCCGGGATCGACGTAGAACTCGTAGCCCGACTCGCCTGCGAGGTCTTTGATGTAGTCGAGGTCCGTCCCCTGGTGCCGGGGGATGTGCTCGGTTGGACTGAATACGGCGAGGCTGATCGGCGGAACGACCACCGGCGTGATGCCGAAGCCGGCATACTGGGCGAGTATGAGGTTGACACGCAGGTAGGTGGCCATGCCCGGATACGGCAGGCCGTCGCGGGGGATGTAATCCATCAGCTTCGACAGATCCTCTCCTGTGACCGTCAACGTTGATTGGCCACCCGCGCCCGCCTGGATCTGGCAGTTCGTGACCACGCCGTCCATCAACACGTCGGGCATCCCGCGCACGATCACCAGCAGGACCACGCGGAGGATCGGCAGTTGTGCGCCTTGCCCGAGCAGGAAGAGCGTATTCAGCGGCGATTTCGTGGAGACGGAGAACGTGAGCTGGAAGTAGCTCGGGCCGTCCGTGTTGCTCGTGACCTGCACTGAGGCGAGGGCGTTCATCACCGACGCCGGCACCGGAACCGGTACCCCCGGTCCGATCATCAGTTGCAGGTAGTAAGGCGGGTTGGCCATTACGTAGCTCCCTGCACTCCTTCGGGCAGCGTGATGACGAGGCGGCGCCCGATGGTCTCGGTCAACTCCTTGGGACGCACGGCGCGATTGGCGTCGCAGATGCGCCAGAAAAGCTCGGGGTCGCCGATGGCCTGCGCGGCGATCTGATCGAGCCGCTCGCTCTGCGTGACGACGTGCTCGCCGATGACGGCGAAGACTTCCGGTTGCGGGACGAAGCGGCGCCCGACGTAGACGATGGTCTCGCCGCCGTACTCGATCTTGGCCAGTTCCAATCCGCTGTAACGGCTCGACGGCGAGAACGGGGTGAGGGGAAGTGCTTGCTGCATGGCAAAGATGTCGCTCATGGAATCGCTCCGATGCCGAGCTGGCCGAACGTGCCGCCGGTGGGGATGTTGGCGAAGGTTTCCTTGGCGCGCTGATACGCGAGGTAGATGCCGCTGCCGCGATGATCGAACCCGAGGTCGGTCGTGCTCAGCACGCGCATGCCGAGACTGACCTTGGCGCGGATGGGATTGAGATTTGTATCGAACGCTTCTTCGGTGATGGAGAAGTCGGTGATGCGCACCGGCACGATCCGCGTGCCGCTCCAGACGAAAAGCGTGAGCGGCGCCTCCATCGGCAGAATCTCCAGCACGCCGCTCGACGCGAGGGCGTTGTTGGCGAGCAGGGTCGTCGTGCTCGGATAGATGATGGTCTCGAGCGCCGACAACTGCGGAAAGATGCCCGACGCAACAGCCGTCGGATCATTGGCCTCGAGCTGGTCCGTTGCATCGATCTCCGCATCGAGCTTGAACGTTTCGACCGGTGGCCCCTTGAGCCGCAAGACCTCAGAGCGATCCCCACCCGCCTCGCCCACACCCTGCACTTGCAGCGTGCGCGAAAGGGAGTCCGGCGAGTACTGCAACACGATGACGCGCACGACCGCCGAAGTAGCCGGATCGAGCAGCACCAGGCCGGCCTTGAGGACGTGCGGAGAGTCGGGGGAGGTGGTCATGGATGGCCTCGGTAATCGAGAAATCCGACGAAAGCGCAATCGCGAGAGTTCATCAACGGCCTCCGCCCTTGGCAGGCGATGCCTGCGGACATGCCTTGGGGTCAGCCTTGTCGCATGGGTTCAAAGCACCACCCTTTCTTGTAATCCCCAAGTGCTCCATTCGCTGACAACACGGCTCGGCAAGTGCAGCTGTGTCGTAAGAGACCTCGACCTTTGTGCCGGTGACGCCGCCTTGCCCCTTCTGAACGGAGTGATAGTTGATTTTCTGAATGCGTTCGTCGAAATGCACACAACCGTGGGATCCGACCATCAAGGGGCCTTGATGCAAGGCCTGGCCGCCATGAAAAAACACGGCGTAATGCATGCTGGCGGATAGGCCCTTGGGGCCCACTTTTGCGTACTTGTTGTGTGGTCCTTCACCCTCAGGCAGGTATCGATCGCTGTAACCTATGCCCTCAATGCGGTGTACCGAGAATGTGCCGCGATCGGTGAGGCCAGTCCAGGGATTGCCACCAGCAACCGGAAGAGAGAAATCCGCTAGCTTCGCGTTGTTCGCTGCATAGTGGGCAGTCGCCGTTCCGGTTGGGATCGTCTGGCCGTATTTCGTATCGATCGTAGTGCTTTTGAAGTGCACGTCCACTTTTTCGATCCATGGCTGTTTCTTTGCGTCAACGAACTCTTCTTCCGTTGCTCCAAAATTGAATGCCCTCTTGGATCGATAACGGCGGACAATTCCCCGGCCGGTTTGGCTCAGACGTGTAGGCTCTCCGAAGTTCTCGGCAGCGCGGTCGGCCGCGACTTCGTCCGGCCCATGAGCTGCACCGACGTCCGTGGGCGTCTGATCGCCGCCGCCGTTCTGAACGACGTGGGCAAGCTCGTGCGCGAGGATGTGCCGCGTTATCGGCGCTGAACCGAATACGATGTGCCGGCCAGCCGTGTACGCCTCCGCGCCGACCGCACGCGCCGAGGCCGTGGCTTCGGCGCCGCTATGGGTGCGCACGGAGCTGAAGTCGTGCGCGAAGTGCGCTTCCATCGTCCGACGCGTAGTGCTGTCGAGCGGGCGCCCCGATGAGCGGAGAACGTCGTGAACGATAGCAGGCACGTGTTCGGGGGTGTTCGCGCCCGCGGAGGTTGCCCGGTGCAGCTTCTTCTTCCCGCAATCGTCGCAAGCGCCGTCGCAACTGCACTTGCGCTGAAGCAACTGACCGCTTTTGTTCTGCGAGGCCCATACATCTCCAGCCGGAGGCGCATGCAGTTCCGGCATTGCTTCACGCGTCCCGAAACGCCCATGCTTCCTTCGCCACTTGTTCCATGCGGCGCCTGCCGTCACGAAATCTCGCGATTCGCGCTCTGCGAAATACGTCATCGGAATCCTGGCAGGGTCCAGATAACCTTCCTCATTCCCTACGAACATCCATAAAACGCACCCATAGACGGAGCCGACGTTTTCGGGAGAGCCGTCGCCGCGGCAAATCGCGCAGCTCTCGAAGACCGCCGCCGTTGACGGTAGAAACGGAGCGTCCAGCATGGCCGCCGGCCATCCGCCCTCGCCGCCTTTACCCGGAATGCCGGTTGTCGGTTTGTGCGGCAATCCCGGGCCTTTGTCTTCTCGCTTCCCGAACAGAGAACTGTCAACCGTGTAAAAAGGTGACAACTGCGCTTCGGATTGATCGATCGTGGCGCCGCCCGGAGCGGCGTGTTTTTTCAGTTTTCGTGGAAGTCCAGTGCTCTTTACTGCTTGAATAAACGCGATGTCATTGCATCCAACGCGATTCGAGGGGGCGAAACTGATTTGAAAATGGAAGTCATCTCCGGCTCGCTGTCTCTTGAAAGTCATAGTGCCGTAGGCAAGCTTCTCCTGCAGATCCACTGTGCTCAGCAGTTCTGCTATGCCACTGGACTTCGCTGGAACGTCGGTGAACGTCTTCCCGGCGTTCCCATTGCCGGTCGTGATCCCGGATCCCGCAGTCGTCGCGGACTGCTTTTGGGCGGGAACGGAAAATCCCACGGTAACGGCATTTGCGCGTTGCCCTTCAAGCTGCGGCGACGCCTTCTGCATCACTTCCCACCTCCCAACCCGCCCCACACCGCCCGCCCGATGGCGGGGCCGAGGTTCGATGGCGTTGTGACGTTGATTTGTGGCGTGCGCACTACCGGTGTTGCGATCGAGTGTTGCGGCAGGCCGCCTTCTCCGATCAGGCGTGTCAGCTCCTGTTCGACGGCGGCGCGCACGGCGTGGCCGCCGTGGGGGACGTCGAGGCCTTCGAGGATCAGGCGGTCGATGTGCAGGCGGACGTTCATGGTTGCGTCGCCTCCCTCGGTTGCGTTGCTTCCGCCGGCGTGGCGGCGATCAGCGCGGGTTGCGGCGCGGTCCATTTGAAATCGGTGTCGGTGACCGGTTTGTCGAGCTTGCGCACCTCGGTGCGCGCGGCTTCGAGGACGATCGGCATCGTCACGGCGGTGCGGCGTTGCGCGGCGATGAAGGCGGCGGAGAGCGCGACGCTGCGCACGCTGGCGCCGCTCAGCGGCAGCTTGGCCAGACGATCGACGTCGAGTCCTTCCGTCGGTGTGGCGGCGGGGAAGGCGCGCGTCCAGATCTCGCGGCGCTCGGCCTGACCTGGGAACGGGAAGGTGACGATGAAGCGCAGGCGGCGGAGGAAGGCCTGATCGATCGCGCTCTTCATGTTCGTGGCGAGGATGGCCAGCCCGCGATACGACTCCAGCCGCTGCAGCAGGAAGTTGATCTCGATATTGGCGAAGCGGTCCTGGCTGTGCTGCACCTCGGTGCGCTTGCCGAACAGCGCATCGGCCTCGTCGAAGAAGAGGATGCCGCTGGCATCATCGGCGGCGTTGAAGAGCTGCTGCAGGTTCTTCTCGGTGACGCCTATCCATTTGCTCAGCACCGCGGAGAGATCGATGCGGTGCAGACTCAGCCCGAGCTCATTGGCCAGCACCTCGGCTGCCATGGTTTTTCCGGTCCCGCTCTCGCCGGCGAACAGCGCACTGATGCCGAGGCCGCGGGCGGTCTGCTCGCGGAACCCCCAATCGTCGTACACCACGCCGCGGCCTGCGACGTGCGCGGCGATCTGCTGCAGCAACGCCTTCTCCGCGGGTGGGAGGACGAGATCGTCCCACTTCGCTTTGCTTTCGATGCGTTGCGCCAGCGCGTCAACGCGCATCCGCGTCTCGTCCAGCGCCAGCGCCCAAAGACGATCGCCGAGAGGTGTCGACGGATCGCCGTCCTGTGCGTTCGCAGCGATCCGGGCGACGGCAGCGGCGCTGAGATTGAACTGCGCGGCCATGCGCACGGCCTCGTCGCCGTGCTCCGCGCCGAGGGCGGTCAGCCAGAGCGTGCGCTGCTCGAGCGGCGCCGGCTTCGCCACATCGAACGAGTGGCTGCCTTGCGGCACCGCCCACGTCTCGCGCGTCTCGACGAACAGCACGCCGGCGGCGCGGGCCAGAAAGCGTTTGAGCGGGGTGGCGTGGCTTTCGGAGGTTAGCTCGACCTCGTGCGCGTCGATGTACAGCGCGACCGGCAGCAGCATCGTCGAGAGCTGCCAGAGGCGTGCAAGCGTTTCGAGATCGGCGGCCTGCGACGGCAGCATCTCCGCGTCCATGCGGTAGACGGTGAGGCCGAGGCGATGCGCGGCGGCGAGGGCGACGAGTTGCTTGCTGTCGGAGTCGCGGCCGAGGAGTTGGAGCGGCCGCAGGTGCGGATGATCTTGATCGATTGCCTGCAACATCCGCTCGACGACGTCGCGCTGCGAGGTTGGCAGATCCGAATCGTGGACAGCATCACCGAGCAGCGACACGAATGGCGCGACGCGGTCGTCGAGGTAACTCAGTCCTTTCACGAAGTTGACGATCCGCTCGTCGGCGCGCAACGGGCTGGCGGTGAACGGCTGCGCTACTGCCTGGTTGACCTCGATGAGGCGGAGGTAGCGCAGCGGCCGTTCAGGCGATTGCACGTCCCAGGCCGGCGTGTCGAAGATCCCCATCGCAAGCGCGAAGGTCGGGAAGGGGCGCGAGGCGTCGCCTTGCGCGGCAGCGCAGAGCGAGGGGATGCGCGTGTCAAGCTCCATCGCCACGCAAAGGAGCAGGACGTCGCTCTCGAAATTGGAGAGGCCGAGGCGATGCGTGAGCAACGAGAGCGCAGGAGGCGGATCGCCGGCTGCTGCGGTTTGCATTCGCTGCGCCGCTTCATCGACCTGCTGCTGCGTAACCTCGGTGGACGCAGGCGGGAGCGCCAGTCGCGCGGGCTGGATCGAGGCAGTGGCACCGGCGCGGCGGAAGGTCCACCACGGCGATGACGATGGATGACTTGCCTCGGCCGCATCGGTTCGCGGCGTAGCGCGGCGATCCGCCGCCACGATCTGCGACTCCGGCACAGAGGCGTGGAGCGCCAGCAACAGACGCAGCCATTCGACAGCTGCGCCGAGGTAGGCATCGTTCGCCTCTTGCCAGGCCGCGACGTCGGGAAGGCTCGTCATGGCACGTTCACGCTCTGCGCGTCGTCGAAGGCGAGCACGCCACCGGTCCGCTTCATGATGATCGAGTCGATACCGTCGACGCGCAGCCGAACGCGGTGAATCCCCGTAGCAGCGGTGACTGTGAATGTGACCGCCGTCGTCGCGTTGGCGTCGTTTGCGGGTGTCGTGACCGGAGTCTGCGGCACGATCTGCGTTCCGTCCCAGATGGCCAGCGCCTGCTGTCCGTCGCGGACTTGCGGCGTGGCGATGACGGTGACGTCGAACGTGCCTGCCGCAGGTGGCGGCGAAGAGCTGATCGTGATCGATGGCGCGAGCGCGAACGGCACATCGTTGGTCGTCCATCCTGGCCCGTTCGGGCGCGTGACGACGAGCGAGAGCGAGTACATGCCAGCGGGCCAGGCGGCGGCGGTACCTGTCTCGGGCGGATCGAACGGCGGCGCAGTTGGAATCGTGACTTTGAGCTGCGAGGTGTTGACGAAAGTGACCGGCAGATCGACGGGCCGCGGCATGAGCGGATGGCGCACGCGCGCGACCACGCCATTCGCGTCGAGCCGCTCGCCGTTCACGAGCAGGTCATCGCCGATGACGGCGGCATTGAAGCCGGTGGCGATCATCACGCTGTCGAGCGACGGTGGCGCCGAGGCGAGGGCGTCGATGCCGCGGTCGTCCTTCCCTCGGGTCAGCACCGGCAGCGCGCTGCGCACCGGCGACCGGCTGTCGATGAGGACGACGGTGACGAGGTACGCGGCGGAGAGCCGATGCTGTGTTTGCGCGACAGTCCAGATCTTCGAGAGCTCGTCGACGGAGAGCGAGTGTGGCGTGATCCGGATGTTCTCGATCTGGTCCTGCACGTGCGCGAGCGCCAGCGCGCTTGACAGACGTGCGCGCGGGATCACGGCGTGGTCGTGCATCACGCGCATGGCCTGCCCAAGGAGAAAGTGCGCGACGTCTTCGTGATCGTCTTCGCCGTATGCGGTGATGAGGTAGTCGAGGTTGAGCGCCAGCGGCGGCGGAGCGCTCTCTCCCTGGCTGGGGAGGGGTTGATTGCGCCACGCGGCATTGAAGTCGACGCGAAAGAGCGAGAGGTTGACGACGTTGGTGTCCGGGAACTTGTCGCGCACCTTGTGCAGCGGAAGCATGGCGATGTCCAGGGTCTTGCCGATCGGAATGGGGAAAACGACTTTCGGGTCGCTATCGAACAGCGGCAGGGTGTTGAACGTGACGCCGTCGTACAGAAAGTTGCGCAGCGCGAGCGTGACGGCGCTGATGGCGAGCTCGTTGCTCATCGCCGCCCCTTCGCGTTGCGGCGGGCCGCATAGTCGTCGATGGTCATGGCGGCGGCGCGCGGCGTGCGGTTTGATTTCGCTGCCGGCGGCGGCGCGACAGCGCGCACTTCGACGCGCCCGATCGACACCTGAATCACCGGCTCGCTCTGCGCCGGAATTTCCATTCGCGATTGCGGGGCACGCGACGAACGTGGCGCGGCGTTCGCGAAGTGCATCTCTCGCGTCACCATCGTCCTCTCGATGTGTGGCGGCTGTTCGTCGTAACGATGCCGAGGTTGGGCGGGCGGCGGCGTTGTGGATGCTGCACCCGGTGTGGCCGGTTCGCGAACGATGATCTCGCGTGTCTCGACGATTGATTCAATCCTCGACTCGGTAATCGATTCGCTCAACACGCGAGCCGGTGGTGGCATGCTGCGCGACGAGGAGATCGGTGTCGTTGCCGCGGCTACCTTTCTTCGCTCAGGCGGTGCCGCTGGCTGCGGCGGATGAACAGCGATGTCCGCCGAAGCTGGCGGAGCAGTGCGATCGTCCGCAACCGGCTGTTTCGTATCGCTCGGAACAAGCGAGGGTTGTCGTTGATGCGTTGCTTGCTGCATGGATGGAACAGCATCGACGGTCATCCCGCGCGGCAGCTCAGCGCTCCCATCCACGCGCGCGACGCGTCCTGATGACAACCTCTGCGGCGCGGATTCGAGCGCGATATCGCCCGTTGCCGGCGCGGGCTCGAACCGCGAGCGCAGCCGCGGACGCAGCGTCGGCGCGCCGAGTGTTCGTGCCGCGAGGTTGGTCAGGAAGTCGCTCATTGCAACATCTCGAGATAGGCGTTCCGCCGCACCGGCGAGAGCCGCAGGATGTCGTCCTCGCTCCACGCGTAGGCGGAGGCGAGTTGATGAACGTTGAAGAGGAGCCCGCGCGCCCAGGAGGCCAGCTCCGTCCAGAGAAAGGTAACGACGTCGAACGGCTCGAGCCATGCGTGCGCGCACGACGGGCAGGCGACGTCGAAGGAGACATCAGCCTGCGGATCGATCTCGCTCATGCGCGCCGTCACGGCATTGGCAGCATCGGCGGGAAGATCTGCGGCTGCGATTGCGGCGCCATCGCGCAACGTGCTGGTCACGCATCGCGCGAGGAGCGCGGCGCGCGCGGCGTCGAGATCGGAGACGCCATCGAGTTGCACGAGGTCGGCTGTGACGGGGAGCCGGAACGTCACTTCGTACGGACCGGCGTTGACGGTGAACGGTCCATCGCCATTCGCCGTCGCCCGCCGCACCTCGGATGCATTGAACGTCAACTCGATCTCTTCGCCGCAAGCAGGACAGGCCGTGAGGCCGGTGAACGCGCTGCCGAAGAGTTGCTCGCGCAGATCGAGCAACACGGCATCGCGCCGCCCGATCGGCATCGACGCAAGCTCGTCTTCGGCCGCGCCGGGAGCAGCGCCCGCGAGGAGCGCAAGTGCGCGCCTCCATGGCCATTGCCCCTCGCCGCGCTCCCAGATGCCGAGCAACTCTGCCTCGCTGGGTGCGCCCACGATTACACCGTATCGCCCGCGAATTCAGGCTCGGGATCGATCGAAAGCGCCGGGTCGCGGCGCCATCCTTCGTTCTCGATCTTGATGTGCTCGATGGCCACCGCGTTGGCGTTGGCGTCGAGATCGGGCATCGCCTGGTACTCCGACACCCAGCAGCGATAGACGAAGTAGCGCATCACCGGCTGGCCGGCCTCGTTGCGCAACTCGATGGTGATGTCGCGCCGGAAATTGCCGAGGGCCGACTCGCCGGGCGCCTGGGCCTGAAAGAACCAGGTCTGGTTCGCCCACTTCTCGAAATCGCGGTCGGCGGTGACGCCGCGCTCGAGGGTGATGGCATCGAACTCGGTGCGGCCGGGCGACTTTCTGCTCGTGCTGGGGTCGGCCCCTTCACGATGCTTGACGACTTCCGTCGTCTTCTTCAAACCGCCGACCTTGCTGATGCCGGCGACGACGGTGTTGCCGAATTTCACGACGAACTTGAAGTTCTTGTAGGGATCGAATCGATTGACTGCGGGCATACGCCTGCTCCTCTCCGTCTCGTGTTCCGGCGACTAGGTTTGAATCTGTCCGGCAAGCTGCTGGATTTTGAGTACGACGAATTCGGCGGGCTTGAGCGGCGCGAATCCGACGACGACGTTCACGATGCCGAGGTTGATGTCGTTCTGCGTCGTGGTCGATTTGTCGCAGGCCACGAAGTACGCGTCGCGCGCTGAGGTCCCTTGAAAGGCGCCCTGCCGGAAGAGTCCCTGCATGAAGGCGCCGGCGTTGAGCCGGATCTGTCCCCAGAGCGGCTCATCGTTCGGCTCGAAGACGACCCACTTCAGGCCGCGATACAAACTCTCTTCGATGAAGAGCGCGGTGCGGCGGACCGGGACGTATTTGTATTCGTCGCCGAGCGCGTCGGCGCCGCGCAACGTGCGCGCGCCCCAGACGATGTTGCCGTAGATGGGGAAGGTGCGCAGACAATTGATGCCGAGCGGGTTGAGTTGACCGTTTTCGTCGTCGTTCATCGTGACGGAGAGTCCCTGCGCGCCGACGAGCGCGGCATCGACGCCGGCCGGTGCCTTCCAGACTCCGCGGGTGACGTCGGTGCGCGCCATGATGCCGGCGACCATGCCGCTCGGCGGGAACTCCTCGATGAGATCGCCCCGCAGTGGATTCGATTTCTTAACGCGAGGAAAATAGAGGGCGGCATTGCGGGCATCGGAACCGGCAATCCCGAGAGCGGCTGGACCGCCGGTCGTCGGCGCTGTTGCCGCCGCGACGGACGCCCAGCTCGTCGGCGAATCGACGAGGTAGAGCGCGCGGCGGGCGCTGCAATAGGCGGCCGCGCTGGCGTTGAGCGTCGCGGCCTTGGCGTTGTCGTTCAACTCATCGAGCGGGATGACGAGGAGGTTGAAAAGATCGGCGTGCGCGAGTGCATAGAAGCCAGTCTTGGTGCCCAGATCGCCGAAGTCGCCGGCGACACTGAATGTCGCGGAGTCCTTGATCACGGGCGTGGCCGGCGCACCGCTCGATGTGGTGTCGTTGTCCCAAAGCGTGTGATTACCCGTTGGGATTGCGTCGGGGTGCTCGGGAGTTGGCTTCGCCACTGTTCCCTTCGTGCGTGCGAGCATCGACTGGCTCGCAAGGATGCCCGTGACGTTGCGCGCGCTCGGCACGGCGGTGACGTTGATGAACGTCTCGGTCGCGCCGGTCGTGCCGTCGCGAAGGGTTAGGTTGAAGAGATCGGTTCCGACGACGCCGGGCCCGAGCGTGGCCGCGACGTCGTCGCCCGCCGTACTGTTCTTCGCGCGGGCACGTAACTGTTTGCCCCACGCTCCCGACGACGACGCTACGAGGGTCAAGCCGCCGGTGAGGCTGATCTCCGCAATATCCGAAGTCGTTCCCTGCGGTTTGAAAACCCGCACGATGATGGCGATGGTCCCGCCGTTGAGATAGAAATCGCGGACGGAGAATCCGAGCGGATAGTTGAGATCGAGCGGCCCGAAGTTCCGCTCGTAGTCGGCGACGCTGGTCACGGTCGTCGGCGTATTCACCGGTCCCCGCGCCGTTCTTCCGACGAACGCCGTGATCGACGTCGACACTCCGGTGATGGTGTGTACGCCGCTCGGGATCTCTTCCACGTACACACCGGGATAGGTGAGCGAAGCAGGCATGACAGCTCCTTTCGGCCGATCGTTGAGCGAAGAAACCAGTGACCGTCCGCGGCCTTGCTGGTGTAGTTCTTCGAAGTAGTGGTGGTGCGAGTGGCGAGAAAGTTACGTCTGAGGCGGCGCAGCCTCAAAAAGAAAGCTTGGCTTCTTCTGCTACAACTTGGTCTGTTCCGCTTTTTCTTGGTGGAGTGTGCTGACTTCGTTGTCGCGGGTGCGGTCGCGGTAGGCGCGCGGCGCGATTCCGAAGTGCTTCTTGAACGCGTGATTGAAGTTCGCGATGTGGGTGAAGCCGATGCGCGCGCTGATCGAGGAAATCCGTTCTTCGCTCGTGGCGAGCAGTTCCGCGGCGCGCGCCAGACGCCGTTCGCGCACGAAGTCGCGGATGGTCGTCTTCGTGTGAAACTTGAAGAGATGCTCGAGCCGCGACGCGCCGAGACCGACGCGCCGCGCCAGCTCGCTGACCAGCACATGGTGGTGTGATTCGAGGTCGAGCTCCTCGATGATCCGCCGAACGCGTCTGTCCATCTACTTGAGGAGTGACGTACCGACACTGTTCCCTACCCCGGCGCGGAATCGAGGCTCGTTCGTTGTCTGCTCCCTGACAAAAGCGTCGGTTGCGAGAACCTGCATGAGGGAGCCTCCGCACCTCGCGCGCCCGAGTCTGCTTGACACCCTCCTCTGCGTCGTCGTTATAATCCGCGCCGACAGAAGTGCAGTTCCTGAAAGAGGGCGTACCCACGCCCTCTTTTTGCTTTTTGGGGCGTAGGCCCCTTTTTCATTTTGGAGGAGACATGAAAAAACGCAGTTTGTTCTTCGTGATGTTCGTGCTAGTTCAGATCGTCGTTGCTGGGTTGCTGTTCGGGGATGACGTGCGGGCGGCGGTTGCCAACGGGCCGTCGGGGAGCGGGATCGCAAAGGGTCCCGTGGTGGCGACGTCGCTGACTCCGGTCGGGCCGGTCAAGAGCGAAGACAACGGTCAGTCGCGCAGGCGCGCCGGGACGCCACCGAAGGTGGAGCCGGAACTGCAGTTCGAAGGAACCATCACCGCCGCCTCGGCGACCTCGATCACCGTTCATGACTCACACGGCAATGACGTCGTTCTGGCGCTGACGTCGACGACGGTCATCCGCAAAGGCGACGCGACCATCGCCGCCGGCGATTTGAAAGTGGGCGATCAGGTTCACGTGATGGCGACGTCGGCGAACAACGTCAACACGGCGCTGCAGATCGAAGTGCAGACTCCCGACCCACAACAGGCGCCCGCGCCGGAGCTCGAGATCGAAGGCACCATCACCGCTGCCTCGGCCACCTCGATCACCGTCCATGATTCGCACAATGCCGATGTCGTCGTTGCGCTGACCTCGACGACCGTCATCCGCAAGGGCGATACGACCATCGCCGCGGCCGATCTGAAAGTTGGCGACCAGGTCCACGTCAAGGCAACATCAGCCAACAACGTCAACACCGCTGTTGAGGTCATCGTGCAGAACGAGGTACATCCGATCGAGGTCGTCGGGACCATTACGGCGGCGTCGACTTCATCGATCACGGTTCACGATGCGCATGGCGCCGACGTCATTCTGATGCTGACGACCAGCACGATTATCAGCAAGGGCAACGCTACCCTCACCGCTGCTGATCTGAAGGTGGGCGACCACGTCGAGGCCGAGGCGATTGCGGACGGTACGGTCAACAACGCCATCTCTATTCATGTGGATGGCTCCAGCGACAACAGTCACGGGCACCACTGATCGAGTGTGAAGGGTTGGGCGTGAGATCCGGTGGAAGGGAGGGGACAAATCGTCCCCTCCCTCATCGCCGCTGACAAGCGTTACGATCCGCCCATGCTGCTCGCCTCACTCCTTCTCGCCACCGCGTTCTCCACTCCCATTCCGCTCGACGCTGCCCGCCGCGCGTTCGATGATGCGCGCATCGTTTCGGAGGAGGACGCCGGGCGTCTTTGGGGCCAGGTGCTGTATGGCCCGATCCTGCTCGTCGATCCCGCGACGCGGTATGCCGTGGCGAACGTTGCGGATCAGGGCGGCGTGTTGAAAGCGGAGGGAGTCGTTTTCGTCGGGACGCTGCCGCCATCGGTCGTCGTCGCTAACACAGCCACGAACTGGAATGGCGTGCACTGGACGATGATCATGTGGGGCTCGATTTCCGAGCGCTCGGTGCCGCGGCGGCGACTGATGCTGCACGAGTGCTTTCATCGCATTCAGGATGAGGTTGGATTTCCGGCCGGTGCGAACGACAACGCCCATCTTGATTCGCTCGACGGCCGCTACTGGTTCCTGCTCGAGTTGCGTGCGCTGTCGGTCGCGTTGCGCAGCGAGGATCGGAAGCAGGCGGTTGCCGATGCGCTGGCATTCCGCGCCAAGCGGAGAGCGCTGTTCCCTGCAGCGGCCAGCAGTGAGCGCAGCCTGGAGAACAACGAAGGGCTGGCCGAGTACACGGGCACGGTGTTGCGCGGTACGGTCGACGAGGAGACGCGTCTGTCGACGTCTCGTCGTCTCGATTCCATCGACCGCGGCTCCTCGTTCGTTCGATCGTTCGCCTACAGCAGCGGTCCGGCGTATGGACTGCTCCTCGATGTCGCCAATCCTAATTGGCGGAAGACGTACAAGATCGGATCGGACTTTGGCGACGCTCTCCGCGATTCGCTGACGCCGTTGCCCGCCTCGGATCCGGACGTTCGTGCAGCGACATACGGTGGCGCAGCGTTGCGCACGGAAGAAGAGAAACGCGATCGCGAGCAACGGGAGCGCGTAGCCCACTTCCGAGCCCTCCTCGTCGACGGCCCCACGCTGGAGATTCCCGCTGACGGAGCCAACTTCGGATTCGATCCTTACACCGTAGTTCCCCTCGGCGACGCCGGCACCGGCTATCCGTCCCTGGAAGTCACCGGAAAGTGGGGCCGCATCACGACGACTGCCGGCGCGCGCATGGACGCGCAGTACACGAAACTGGTCTTCTCCGCCGCCGATCGCGCGAACCTCACTCTCAATGAAGGATGGACTCTACAACCTGGCGTGCGGAAGGGCGATCTCGTTCTTGTGCCGGTGAAGAAGCGTTGAAGCCTGACGTGGAGGTGAAGTAGCAATGCAGAGGAAGCCGGTTCGATCGCCCAAACTCCCAGCACCTGCTCCGTCTGACGTGCCTCAGAATCTGTTGACGGAGTTGCGCGATTGGATTCAGCAAGCGCGGCTCTCCACGGTTCGAGCCATTGACCAGCACGTGAGTGCTCTCTACTGGAGGATCGGACGACGCATTCATGAGGAGATTCTGAATCAGCAAAGGGCCGCGTATGGCGTGGGAATTGTCTCCGCGCTGGGGAGACAATTGGAGGCGGAATTCGGTCGGGGCTTCTCAGAGAAATCCATCCGGCACATGCTCAGATTCGCGGCGGCGTTTCCCGACGAGCAAATTGTCTCCGCGCTGCGGAGACAATTGTCGTGGACGCATTTCAAGCGCCTGAGCTACCTCGAAGATCCCCTCAAACGCGACTTCTACGCTCAGTTGTGCCGGGTGGAAAGCTGGCCCACTCGCACCCTGGAGAAGAAGATCGATTCGATGCTCTTCGAGCGAACTGCGTTGTCGCGGAAGCCGGAGGCACTGATCGAGCGTGAACTGAGGGTGCTGCGTGACGAGGACCGGATGACACCCGACCTCGTATTCCGCGATCCGTATTTGCTCGACTTTCTCGGGCTGAAGGACAACTACTCCGAAAAGGATCTCGAAGCTGCGATTCTACGAGACATGGAGGCGTTCATCCTGGAGCTCGGCCTTGGCTTTGCCTTCCTCGAGCGTCAGAAGCGAATCACGATTGACGGCGACGACTACTACCTTGACCTTTTGTTCTTTCACCGGCGACTGCGCCGTCTTGTGGTCATCGAGCTCAAACTCCGCGATTTCAAGCCTGCGGACAAAGGACAGATGGAGCTTTATCTCCGGTGGCTGGATCAGCACGAACGCCGCGAGAGTGAGGATGCTCCCATCGGATTGATCCTATGTGCCGGCAAGAAAGAGGAAACGGTCCGGCTGCTTGGCATGGAGGATAGTGGCATCCGCGTCGCCGCTTACATGCTGGAAGGAGTTCCACGAGAACAGTTGGCGCGCAAGCTTCACGAGGCCGTCTCCGAGGCGCGCCGCCGACTTACGGAGCGAGCCCGCGATCAGGAATCTACTCCCCCGAGAGATCAATAGACGTCCGTGATCGCCTTCGAAGATTCTTCCTTACGGCTTGAGGCTCTCGCACGAGAATGTGTGTCAGGCGGTGGGCCCTTGTTCCTGCAGCCGCAGTTCCCCTGCCGACACTTCGTATGCTAGAAGACTGACCGCTTTACCCTCGATTTCATAGCGAGTCTTCACGAAACTGGCGACGTTGGGGTGAAAACTTCTCGCAATGGCTGCGGTGTGGATCGCGCGTGAATCCCCCGCGGCCCTTTTTTTCAAAAACCAATCCTCATAACGCAGGAGTTGTGCGAGGCCATCCACGCCGAAGATGTCGCGTTTCATCTCGACGATTGTGTGAGCAACAATCTCGCGGTCGTCACCCGGCAATGAATGAAAGAGTACCGCGTCGATTTCCTTTTGGAAGGTCGTTGGCACGTAGGCGAGATAATCCGAATAGTCGCCGAAGATCTCCGCGTGACGTCCGCGAGAGAGCGAGTTGAGAAAGAGGCAGGCAAGTCCAGATTCGTACTTTGGACGCTCCTTCTCGTAGCAGACTCGAGAGATCAGGTTTGGATCGAAGTGCCGGTAGGGCTCGCGGATGTGAGAAGGCACCGCGAGGGTGCGGTTTGCTTGCAGGAAGAGCCGTAGGATGTCGTCGAACTCCAGTTCGGATATCGAGAACATTGCGTTTGAAGTGCCGCTTGGTCGGATGAGCCCGAAGCTCCATATCCGTCCGTTATCACGAAGGTCGTAGATATCGCTGAGCCAAATTGGATGACGGAACACATGCTCTGAGTTCTCGAACCGCACACGGAGTGGGTATGTCTCTCCCGTTTCAGAGATCGGCCAAACGGGCGTGTCGTCAAAAAAGGGTCGCTCAACGACTCGATACACGCCGTGTATTGCCTTTTCGCCGATGACATAGAAGAGAATCAGGTCCTTAGGTCGAATCATCATCATCCTCGAGATGAGCTGATCCGTAATGTCCGGCTTGGTACCCCCTGGTATCGCCGCAAGTCCTCGCTGAACACAAATCTCGAAGTTCGAACGTGACGTGACGAAGAAGTGAACGGGCATAACTACATTCTACTTGGCGAGCGGCCCCGGTTGCCGGGGCGAACGAAGCCTTCGGCCATCGCCAACGCGGTTCTCGATTTCGTCAAGTCACACGTACTGCCCCGCATCCACCCGCATGACCTGCCCCGTGATGCGCCTTCCGCCGCGGCCGGAAAGGTAGACAACCGCGGCGGCGATGTCGTCGGGCTCGACGAGGGCTAGGGAAGGGCCAGTTGCAACCGAATGGCGTTGCTTACGAGCTCAAGATCCGGGGTGGCGAGAGCGCCGATCAGAGTCTGGAGGCGCTGCTTGCTGACCGTTGTCAGCTGATCAGCCATGGCTTTGCGCTGCTGGCCATTCACAATGTGACGTATGCCTCGCTGGGATACAGGCGCTCGACGTTGCTGGTTAGGGGAACAACCTGGACGCGATTGAGGTGTTGATTGGACGCGTCGTTACTGACGATTACGACCGGACGACGTTTCTGAATCTCGCCGCCTACGGATGGGTCGAAGTCGACCCACCAAACCTCACCGCGCTTCATCAGCGACATCGCGGCAGGTGCCTTCAGCCCACTCGTGAGCCTCAGCTTCCCTGGTTTCGTCGGCAGCCATGAGCCGGTAGGCTTCCGAAAGGTCGGCTTGAAGGACGTGGGGTCGCACCAGATCCTCGATGAACTGGCTAATGCGTTGCTGCCCAATGACTTGATGCAGGCCCTCGTACACCTCTTCATCCACTGTGATCGTCAGTTCTCGGTTCATGGCTGTACTACGTCCTGCCGTATGTTACGCAGGTGGCGGGCGACGTCAAGCTTCACACGTACTGCCCCGCATCCACCCGCATGACCTGCCCGGTAATTCGTCTTCCGCCGCGGCCGGCAAGGTAAACCACCGCTGCGGCGATGTCGTCGGGCTCGACGAGCTCGCCGAGGAGGGTTTCGTTGACGGCTTGCTGCCGGAGCGTGGCAGGAAGGGAGTCGGTCATCTGGGTTCGCACCCATCCGGGCTCGATCACGTTCACGCGGATGCCGAAACGGCCGGTCTCGCGGCTCACGCTCTTGGCCAGTCCGATCAGGCCGGCTTTGCTCGCCGCGTACGCCGACGCTCCGAATTTTCCTCGGGAGCCGTTGATCGATCCGATGAGAACCACTCTTCCGGCCGCGCCGCGGCGCATGACCGGGATGACGTGGCGCATCAGGTAGAAGGCACCGCGCAGATTCACTTCGTGGACGACGTCCCAGTCATCGACGGCGAGCTTCCAGACGACGGCGTCACGGGCGATGCCAGCGGCGTGGACGGCGACGTCGATGCGGCCGTGCGTGGCGGCGACTTTCTCGATTGCCTGTGCGACCGAGGCGTCGTCGCGCACGTCGCAGGCGAGCCACTCGTCGGTCGATGGCGGTGCGAGGTCGAGGCTGATGACGGTCGCGCCGGTCGCGCGAAGCGCGGCCATGATGGCCAGGCCGATGCCTCCCGAGCCACCGGTGACGACGGCGACCTCGCTCATCGTGCACTCCTGCGCGTCAGCCAGCTCGTGCTTCTGCGCGAGCTCATGCCGCGCTCCTGCGCGCCAGAACGTTGTGCCGGAAAGCCCCCCACAGCGCCGCCCCGATCGCGCCTGCGTAGATGGCGCGCGCATCGGTCACGATCTCCATCGCGAATTTCTCTTCGACGACCTTCTCCTGCAGCGCCTTCGCCAGGCCGACGTCGGCGGAGAGTCCGCCGGTGATCGCGACTTTTCCTTCCGCGCCGATTGCGCGGAGCAGCTTGAGGTAGCGCCCCGCCATCGAGACGTGGATGCCCTTGAGGATGTCCTGCGTCTTGATCCCGCGGCTGACCATGTTGATCACGTCGGTCTCGGCGAGCACGGCGCAGATGCTGCTGACGAGCTCGGGATCGTTCGCGCTGCACGAAAGCGGGCCGATGTCTTCGAGTGTGATGCCGAGGTAGCGGGCCACGTTCTCGAGGAACTGGCCGGAGCCGGATGCGCACTGATTCGTCATGCGATAGGCCAGCACGCGGCTCTTCGCATCGAACTTCATCGCCCGCGCGTGGAGAGCGCCGATGTCGAGCGCCCCTTCGGTTCCGGGCATCAGGAAGACGGCGCCGCGCGCGTGCGTGGTCATGCCGTAGAAGTGGCCGCGGCGAAAATCGACGAGCTCTCCTTCGCCGGTAGTGGCGAGGTAGACGACGTCGCTCCGCTGCACACCGGCGTCAGCGAGAACGGCTTCATACGATTCTTCGATGACTTTGCGCAGCTCGCGGCGGCGGATGCGGTCGGTGCGCAGCGCGATCGGTTCGCCGTCGACGACCACGGCTGTCTTCACGCTGCTCGATCCAACGTCCATGCCTGCGGTGATGGTCATGCTGCTGCTTTCCTTTCGGCGGCGCGCTGCGCGAAGAGGGCTGCGCCGAGGGAGCCGGTGTAGATCGAATCGGGCGAGGTGTTTAGCGTGCGCACGCCATAGTTTTCCTGAATGAGATCGCGTAGCGCGGCGACGGCGGCCGGATTCTTGGCCACGCCGCCCGTAAAAGTGAGTTGATCGGTGATGCCGCCCGAGCGCGCCAGGAGGGACATGGCGCGGAGGATGATGGCGCGATGCAGTCCGGCCAGGATGTCTTCGCGCTTCTGACCGAGCGAAAGCCGCTCGCGCAGCTCCGCGCCGGCGAAGACCGTGCAGGTGCTATTGATCTTCACGCGCGTCCGGCTCTCCTGGGCCAGCGGCCCGAGCTCGTGCAGCGCGAGGTTCATCTCGTCGGCGATATAGCCGAGGTAACGGCCGCATCCGGCGGCGCAACGGTCGTTCATCTGGAAGCTGGTCACGATGCCGTTAGCATCGACTTGAATCGCTTTCGTGTCCTGGCCGCCGATGTCGAGTACGGTGCGCGTGGCGGGAAACATCGCGTGTGCGCCGAGGCCGTGACAGAGGATCTCGCTACGGATCTGTTCTTTTGGAAACGGCAGACGCGCGCGGCCGTAGCCGGTGCCGACTGTGGCGCGCTCGACAAGGTCTTCGTTGCGCGCGTCTTCAACTGCTCTGCGCAATTGCGCCGCGTCGCAGCTCAGATGCTCGGACAGCGTCGTTTCGAGCGCCGCGCCGATGTGGCGCTCGAACGCGCGCTCGATGGGCAAGTTTTCAACTGCGAGAATCGCGGCGTCGAACACGCCGCAGAGCACGTCGAAGGCGATTCCCTTCGGATCGGCGAGTTTCTCGGCGAGATGCATGTAGTCGGCGGCGGCGAGGTCGCGGAAGAAGTCGCTTCTTCGCGTCGCGCCGGGTGCGAAATGTTCGCGCGCCAGCGGCTCCATCCCGGCGTCGATCTCGTCGAGCCGCTCGCGAAGATCGCTCGCGTGCGCGCGATGCTTCGGGCCGGCGGCGATCATCGACATCGCTTCGCGCAGCCGGGCCAGCAATTCCAGGTGCTGTTCGAGCTTGAGGTTCCGCTCAAGGGCGGCGACCACGAATGCATCCGCGCCGATGCTGCGCTCGACGAGCGTGAAGCGCGTTCGCACGAGCGCCTCTTCGCGCACGATCAGCGCGGCTACGTCGTAGTTGCTGCGGCTGTTCGTGATGCCACGGCCGATGACCTGACCGTCGCCATCGAGCACGATCGCTTTCGTTGTCGTGGAGCCGAGGTCGATGCCGACGAAGACGTCGATCATGCTGCTACTCCGCGCTTCTGATCGAGCATCTGCAGATAGCTCTCGATCCGGTTCTTGATGTTGGCGGCGGAGAAGTAGCGCGGATCGACGAGGTCGTTCTCGATGAAGAGGCCCGGGACGCCTGTTCGCGTTTCCAGTTGCCGCAGCATCATCAGTTGCCCGACGCTGAAGGAGTTGCAGCTCTTCACGCTGTTGACCAGGAATCCGTCGGCGTTGTAGTCGGCGATGTATTGCTCGAGCAGGTCGACGCGCGTGGGAAGGCCGAGGTTGGTGTAGCAGCCGAGGCAGTAATCGGCCAGCGTTTCCAGCGGGTGATCGGGATCGTGGCGGAAGCCGCGATCGTACAGGCCACCGACTTTCGTGTACGTGCTGGAGACGAAGACCGCACCCTCGTCGTAGAACATCTTCCAGAACTCGCGAAAGCTCGTCCAGTTGGGAGGCCCTTCGACGACGAGGCGATATTTCTCTTTCCCCATCGGCCCCTCGGGAGTCACCGGACCCTGGCCGTTGTCGAGCCGCTCCTGCACTTCCGCGCGCAGGGCCGTGTAGTAGTCGACCGCCGACTGCATACCGCGAAACGCACTGAAGATCGGACCGATGTAATGGACGCCGCCGAAGTACGCGTCGATCGGCGACGGTGTTTTCTTCGCGCTTTCCAGCGTCCACACCAGATCATCCTCGGCGGCTGCCGAGAGGCGCAGCATGTCGCGCAAGCGGTCTTCATCGAACTTGCGTCCGCTGACCTGCTCGAGCTTCGGGATGATCTCGGTGCGCATCTGCTGCACGACGTAGTCGCGCTGATGCGGCTCGATGCGGCCATTGGCCTGATACGGCACGTGCAGCATCGCCACCGGCACGTCGCCGTACTCTTCGCGCAGCAACTCGAACCATTTCAGAAACGTGAAACAGCCGGTGTAGGAGAGGAGAAGCAGATCGGGCTTCGGTAGCTGCCTCCCTGTCGGCCCGATGTTCCCCTTCTTCAACATGCCGATGTCGCACTTCACGTACGTGCAGACGTCTTCGCTGTGCCCGTGCTTCTCCGCCTCGGCGATGTACTCGCCGGATTTCTTGCGCAGTCCTGATTGCAGCGCGTTGATCTCGGGAAGCACGGGGAGCAGACCGAACGAGCGAACGAGCTCGTTCAGATTTCCGGGCACGAACGTGTAGACCACCTTCTGTCCCTCGTCGTGCGCCGACGCCAGGCGGTCGTAGTGGTCGGAGATCATCTGCTTCTGCAGAAGCATCGAGTCTTCTTTGCGAATGGCGCTCATGCTTCGCTCCAGAGACGAATCGAATCGGAGAAGGTGCCGGCCTGCTCGCGGATCACGGCGAACTGCCCGGTGTCCTCGGCGAACTTGAACTCCGTGTGCGGGATGCCGCTTCGATCGAGCGCGGCGACGAGCATCGGCTGATCGAGCAACGCCGGATCGCAGAAGCTGGCCGCGGCGAAGATGACGCCCTCGGCGCGATTGCGCTCGACGGAGTCGATCAGCCAGCGTCCGCGGTCGCCGTCGGGCGCGTAGCGGGAGGCGCTCATCGCGCTGTGGTTCAGGTACGCATCAACGAGCGCATCGAGCGGATCGCCGGTCGTGGCCACGTCATCCTGCAACCAGCGAAGGCCGAGGAGGAAGTCGTCATTGACGACGTAGCAGCCGGCACGCTCGAGCGTCATCACCAGACCGTGCGGCGGCTGCTCGCAGAACATTCCGGCCAGAACCACGCGGCTGCGGTCCTGATCGCGCCGGCTGGTCTCAAGCGGAGCAAGCGCAAGATACTCGCGGAGCAGCGACGTATGCTCCTCGGGCGGCAGCACGTTGCCCGCGCGCAGAAGGTAATAGACCTCGGACATCGGAAAGATCCACGGCCGCTCGCTGCGGGCGCGGTAGAGATCGCGAATGACGTGGCGGTTCTCGTTGTAGACCGCGATGCTCGCGCGCAGCGCCTCGTCGTCGATGGCGACGCCGGAAAGTTGCGCGAAATCGTGGCGCAGCGTTTCCAACTCGCGGCGCCAGAACCGGCCGCCGACCTCGGTGTCGAAATTCTGCGGCACATCGACGTAGTGCACGTAACGATCGGGAAAGATCATCGACCACATGCCCGACAGGTTGCGGATGACGTCGCAGATCGACGGGAAGAGCATGCCGTCGAGCATGTCCAGGCGATGCGAGAGCGCCAGCTCGATCGTGCTGCGCGGGATGCGGCAGATGTAGCTCTGGAAGTAGGCGTCGCCGCGGATGATCTCCAGCTTGTCGCCGCCGCCGGTGATGCCGACAGCGAGCATGCCCGCGGCGTGGATCAGCTCGCGCGGAACGTAGGTCGGCATGTGGCCGATCGCCTTGCGTCCGACGCCTCGGGCCTTCCATTCGGTAACGGCCGCGAAGTCGATGTCTTCGGAGAGGTTTTGTGCGCGCTGCATGAGTGCCGATAGTGTTTCCTTCTGCGCGAGTGGCGACGACTCCGTCGAACCCTCTCGCTCCGCACCCTCAATCGAGCGTCCTTCTCCCCCGCGCTTTTCAGCGGGGGAGAAGGTGCCGAAGGCGGATGAGGGGGCTGATGTTCGCGCGTCGCTCACACTTCCACCGTCTCCTTTGCGACAGTCGAAGGAACCCACGGCGCGATCTCTTCGATCAATTCCTCGCCCCATACCGCGCCTTCCGCCAGCCGTTGCCGCAGGAGAATGAAATCGACTTCGCGCTGCTGCTTCGTGCCGTGATGGAAGGCGCGGAAGCCGGCATTGGCCTCGGTCATCATGTTCAGCGACAGCCAGGCGCGATTCGTCTCGCGATTGCGGTCCCAATGTTCGAGCTTGTGCTTGCGCAGGCTCTCGATCGTCTTCGTCAGGCAATCGGGCATCGTGTAGAGCAGCTTCGTCGTCAGATCGGCGACCGCATCGTCGAGCAGCGTGAGATCGACCGTGCCGCGCGCCATCAGCGCCTTCGCCGCATCGCGCTCCGGCCCGGTTTTCATCTGTCCGAAGATAGTGCGGCCGAATTCGTCGATGACACGATGGGTGATGGCGAGCGGATTGGCGATCCAGGTGCCGTCAACGCGCAACGCGGGAACAATCGTCGTCAATCCGCCGAACGAGTAGAACTGATGCGCGCTCCAGTTCTGGCAGAGGGTGGCGCTGGCCATCGCGCGCTCGATGCCGACAAACAGCGGGAGGAAGTCGGTGCTCCCGCCGTCCGGCGCCGATCCATGTTTCGGCCCGGCCTGGCTGAAGATCGCCAGGTCGCTGGCGATCGAGAAGTCGCAAGCCATGCCGAGCTCCTGGCCGCCGCCGACGCGCATTCCGTTCACGCGGCAGATCACCGGCTTGTCGCACTGCAGGATCGACGTGACGGCATCGTTGAAGAGGCGCATGTACTGCCGGTATTCGCCCGGACGTCCGGCATACTCCTCGGCGTACTGCCGCGTGTTACCGCCGGTGCAGAACGCCGCCGTGCCTGCGCCGGTGAGGATCACCGCCACCGCGGCGCGATCGTTGCTGGCTTCGCGCAGCGCCAGGATCAAACCCTTGAGCATTGGCGTCGTGTAGCTGTTGAGCTCCTTCTGATTGTCGAGCGTGATCCAGACGTTGTGCAGGCCGTTGACGGGATTGCCGTCGCGATCGAGCACGGCGCGGTGCGAAACGGCGACCGCTTGTGACACCAGGCCGGATACGAGGTTGTGGTCGTTCATGCAGTGGTCCTTTCGAATTCCGCGCTCACAACGTTTCGGGCGACGCCAACCGGCCTGACGATGACGCGGCGGCGCAGCTCGTGCCGCGATGCCGCGGCGAACAGCTCGGGCAACTCCGCGAACGGGCGAATGTCGATGAACGGCGCGAGCTTCACTTTTCCCTCCAGCACGAGCGCCAGGGCATTCGGATAGTTCGACGGCGCGCAGCCCCAGTTGCCGCGAGCTGTGGCATCGAATGCCATCAGGTTCGAGAGACGGATCTCAACTTTGTCTGGCGTATAGCCGACGACGGCGAGCTGACTGCCGAAGTCGAGCAGCCCGAACGCGGTCTGCTGTCCCGCCGCCGTGCCGCTCATCTCGAAGATCTTCGTGCCGATGAGTCCGTGCCCGCTCTCGCGCGAGAGACCGCGAATGGAGCTCTTCATCGCCTTCAGCGCAACCTGTTTTGGATTCATGGTCAGCGTCGCTCCATGCACGCTCGCCAGCGTCAGCCGGTCGTCGTCGACGTCGACTGCCACGACCGTCGCGCCGTACGCGGCCGCGATCTGCACGCCGAATCCTCCGATGCCGCCGGCGCCGACGATGACGACGAGATCGTCTTCGTTGACGGAGGCGCGCAGCATCGCCGCATACGGTGTGGTCACCGCGTCGGCAACGACCGAGAGCATTTCCAGCGTCAGGCCGTCGGGAAGATGATCGGGAACGGCGCAAAGTCCGCGCGCGGGAACGACGACGTGCGTGGCGAAGCCGCCATCTCCATCATTTCCCGGCATGAACTGATTGCGGCAGATCGTCGGGCGCCCGGCGAGGCAGGCCTCGCAGGTATCGCACGGAATCACGGCCGGCACGATCACGCTGCGGCCGAGCCATGCGGACGCACGGCTGCCCGCGTCGACGACCCGCCCGGAGATCTCATGCCCCAGGATCAGGGGGAGGGGGTGACGGGTGGGAACGCCGCCATACGCGAAGCCGACGTCGGTGTGGCAAAGGCCGCAGCCCGCCACTTCGACGACGACTTCATCATTGCCGGCCTCCAACACCGGCAAGGCGAGCTCAGAAAAGACTCCCGGAGCATCTAACCGCAGCCCAATTGCGCCATCGATACGTGCCATATTCACTCCTTCGGCTTGGCTTCGGATCGTAAATTGGCTGCGCACGCGAGCCGGTGATGGCCGCCACCTGTCGAGGTGATGGTGATCGCGTTTGCGGGGTTGCGAATGGGACGTTCAGATCTGTTCGCCAGACCTTCAGAAGGCTGTTCCGCCTGCGAAGATCTGGGCGTCAGGTCTTGAAGAGGCTTTTTCACCTGCGAAGATCTGGGCGCCAGATCTTGAAGAGGCTTTTTCACCTGCGAAGATCTGAGCGCCAGATCTTGAAGAGGATTTTTCACCTGCGAAGATCTGAGCGCCAGATCTTGAAGAGGGTTTTTCACCTGCGAAGATCTGAGCGCCAGATCTTGAAGAGGGTTTTTCACCTGCGAAGATCTGAGCGTCAGATCTTGAAGAGGGTTTTTCACCTGCGAAGATCTGGGCGCCAGATCTTGAAGAGGGTTTTTCACCTGCGAAGATCTGGGCGCCAGATCTTGAAGAGGGTTTTTCACCTGCGAAGATCTGAGCGCCAGATCTTGAAGAAGCTTTTTCACCTGCGAAGAGCTGGCGCCAGATCTTGAGGAGGGCTTTTCACCTGCGAAGATCTGAGCGCCAGATCTTGAGGAGGCTTTTTCACCTGCGAAGAGCTGAGCGCCAGATCTTGAAGAGGCTTTTTCACCTGCGAAGGTCTGAGCGCCGGATCTTCAATTGGGCTTTTCGCCTTTGAAGATCTGATTCGCAGCTCTTGAGGAGGAGTTTTCACTCGCAAGTGACCGATCGCCGCATGTCGAAGAAGCTGATTACAGCCCGTTTCTCCACACGGGGTAGAAGAAATTGACTCTGCGGCGCAACCGAGGGAGCCTCGGTGGAGGAGGTGAGTAATGTTGACTGATGAAGAAGAGAACGACGTGATTGCGGAGCTGGAACGGATGGACAGATTCTTCGATGGCGAGGAGGCGGGCGACATTCCGCTCGAGTTTCTCCGGCAGCGAGGAATCGATATCCCTGCGCTTCCTCCGGTTGACGATGCCGAGCTTCACGCGAAGTTGCAGGAGCTGATCGAAGAGATGTTCGAGATCGGAATCATTGTCGACTTCACCGATCACCTCAGCGAACGGGATCTCTATCGGTATCTGGTCGACGACGTGCTGCTCGTGGAGACGATGCTCTCAACGTCCGTGGGCGGTCACTGGCATATCAGCGCGATCGGTGGCGGCAGCGATGAAGACAACGCGATCTATCTTCGCTACTACGCAGACGACGAGGATCGCGAACAATGGCGCCGCGATTTCGGCGACCCGCTGCCTCCCAAGGAGGAACCGCCGTACGGGCGGGATCGATTCATGCTGCCTCAAGCGTGAGGCAGCTCAGTGTCCTCAGTGTCTCTGTGGTTCAAGTCTGTTCAGACTTCGAGCGCGAAAAGTCCGAGCAACGGTCCCGGATCGATCGTATCGGGAACGACCAGCCGGATGCGGCCGGCGTATTCGCGAAGGAGCTCAGCCACTCGCTCGAATGCCTCGCTTTCCGCCTGGACGATTCGCTCGAAGTCGAGCACCAGACGTTCCTTGCGGCGGCGCAGGTTCTCTGCCAGTTCCGCGGCCAGTCGTTCCGCCCCGGCAACACTGAGGGTGCCGGCAACGGAGACTCGGATCGTCGATCCCTGGCGCAACTCGACTTCGACGTGATGACCTTCTTCGTCTGCGCCGCGCAGTTTGCGCCAGACGCGCGAAGCGAGCGGTTCGTCAGCGACGCGAAAGGTGCTCCGCGTGAGGCGCGGGTGCTGAAAGAGTCCCAGCTTCAACGTCAACCCTGTCCAGGCGGCCAGCCCGAGCGCGGCAATGGATGAGATGCTCTCGCTCATGGTCGGAGTGCCGAGGGCGGCGTGGGCTTTCGCCTCGAGCGCGGCAATCCTCTGCCGGGTTTCCCGTCCGCGAGCCAGAGTCTTTCCGGCGAGGAAGATCGGGTAGGCGCGGCGAGTCTCGAAGGCGAATCGTTCCGCTTTCCGGCGCAGGTTCGGGTTCTCCGAGTCCTTGAGACGGTTGTAGCCGAGGAGCCAGGTCTCGACGGAGCGGAACATCGAAGGTCCCAGGCGCCGCAGGTCTTCCGAGAAGCAGTGCTCCTGCGCGGTCTCGATCTCCGCGGGCCTCATCGACGGGTGCGTGACCATGGCCTTGAAGCCGGTGCAGTTGCGGTAGTACGTTTTGCGATCATCGACGAGATCGCGGTGCAGACGATTCTCGCTCATGACCTGTTCGTAGAAAGGCGTGCCCGGTGTAGGACCGTAGATGAGGAACTGCGAGAGTGTCGGATGCAGATCGAGAAGCCCGGTGAGCTCTTCTTCGATCACCTCGGGCGTCTGGTAGGGAAGTCCGACGATCATCGAAGCGAGAACGCTGATGCCGTGCTCGCGCAACTCCCTAAACAGCTCGGCCACGGGCCGTCCCGTCTGCTTGGCGTATCCGGAGCGCGTCCCTTCGTAGCCGATCCAGAGGCCGTCGATTCCCATTTCCAGGATCTCGGTGACCGTGTATTGGCTGATGGCCTTGATGCTGGCGAAGGCGAAGATCGAGAGCGCCCGGCCGCCGGCGACGACGCAGTCGCGCAGCTCGAGAGCGCGTTTGCGGTTGAGGAGGAAGTCCTCGTCGAGGATGACCATCGACATCTCCGGCTCGATCTCCTGATAGCGCTCGATCACGCGATAGATGTCGCGGCCGGTGTCGAGAAGGCGGATGTGTTTTCTCTTGAAAAAGTGCGAGGTGCAGCAGAAATCGCAGCCGTTCGGACATCCAAGGCCGCCGAAGATCATGCCGGTGCGGGAGACTTCCCGGTTGAACACGCGGAGCCGGCTGATGACGACCGGATGCCGCTGCGGAGCTTCACGCTCGCCCAGAAGCCTCTGCATGAAGAGGGCTCCCTCTTCACGGCAGATGAAGTCCGACCATGGCGCCAACTCCTCATCGGAGAGCACCGTGCCGTAGCCGCCGAGAATGATTTTCGAGTCGGGAGAGTAGCGCCGCACGAGCGCGGCCGCCTCTTTCATCCGGTGAAAGGTCGACAGCACAAAGGAGATCCCGACGTACTGAGGATGTTTGCACAGTTCGGCAATCAGTTCGCGGCGGCTCGGGTAGTGGAGGACGGTGGTGGGCGCCTGAAGGTTTTCGGCGATGTACTCGAGCGAGAACTGCACGTGGTTCGCGCGCGGACTGAACAGACCTTGTTTCCTCGTGACTTGTCCGAAGAGCAGCTCGTAACCAACGCTCGGCGCATCGCCGTAACGCTCTCCGAGCGGTCTGCAAACACTGGTAAGAAGGATTCGACTCATGCGGGACTCCTGAAGTGGTTAAAGCGGAACACGCATTGAACCCGTTTGCGCCACAGTCGTCGGTGCGGACGATCACTGATGCGTGTGCTGGTTTCAGACCTGAAGGGGTGAACCGATGCGTCGTGAATCCGAACACTTCTTCTTTTCCGAACAGGTCGTTGGCGGAGCCACAAGCATCTAAGAGGCTGGCTGTACTGCGCTTGCGCGCAAAGGGTGAGTGGTCCACGACTTGATGAGAAAGGGAAGCCGGAGATGCCATGACCCTTCTCGATTTCGAGATAAAGTCCTTTCAGGAGACTCATCGCGACGCGGTCGATCGCCTGATGCCGCCGTTCGCACGGGTGCATCCCCATTCCGACGACGTCCGCGCGGCTTCATGAGCGATACGAGCATGAGCAGCGAGGACCCGCGGGCGTCGTCGTTCACCACGCGCGAAGAGCTTATCGAGACGTTCGAGGGAGACGCGGCTTTCGTCGGCGAGCTCGTCGAAACGTTTCTAACGCGCTGCCCGATCCTGCTTGGTGAGATCCGGTCGGCGCTCGAAGCAGGCGACGCGACCGCGGCGGCGCGCAGCGCCCATTCCCTCAGAGGGTCGATTGGCTACTTCGAAAACGGGGATGCGTATGAGGCAGCCCTGCTACTGGAGCGAATCACGCCGCGGGACCTGCCGCGCGTTCCTGATCTGCTGGCCGTTCTCGAGAATCGATTGGGACATCTCGCCGCCTGCATGAGAACTGAGTTTCTCCGATGAGCCGGCGCGAAGGCTCTCGGGAGACGCACGGCCGGATGAGGACCACGCTCGCGTCGCGCGTCGTGCGTGCTGTGACCGCGGTTCTCCTGCTGTTGATGCCGCTCTTTGGATTCATCGGTTATCGAATCTCCCGCGACATCGTCCAGGAGCAGATCGTCCAGCGTCAGAGAATCGCCACGGCTGCGGCGATGGCGACAGTCGACCGGCTGGTAGCGGTTGCCGGTCATGACATTCAGCTCATCGCCGAGGACGCCCTGATCGAGCGAGCACTGGAATCGCATGAAAGTGCGCGCGCGCTTTCGACCGACACCTGGGAGCAGCTCCAATTCGACGAGATGGCAGCGCTGACCGGACCATGGGAGCGGCTCGTGATCGCCGACGCTACTGGAAAGATTTTGCTTTCCGCCGATGGACAACATGTTGGCGAGTCGATTCCCGGCGATCCAGCGGTTCGTGAGGTTTTCCTGCGCGCACGCAAGGGAGAGACGGCGCACAGCGACGCCTACCTTTCGAGCACAGGCAGGCGGGCGATCGTTTTCGGTACGCCCATCCGTAGCGATGGCACGGGAAGGGATCAAGGTCTGGGTGTCGCCATGGGGTGGTTCTCGTTGCCGGTGCTCAGCCGGTTTCTTGATCAGATTCCGTCCCCCACAGTGCCGCGAATCGTGAATGCGGCCGGAGGAACGATCGTCGCGCGGAGCGCAGGCGCGCAGCAACAAATCCGGCTCGATCCGCTGCCATCGGAGTTGCGAGTGGTGACCACGGTTGCGCCTCAGAAGCCCGTCGATGGCTCGCGGAGTAATGGCTGGCAAATGGTCTTCGATGTTCCGGAGGATGCGATCTTCGTGGCGGCTCACGAGCTCGGTGTCTGGTTTCTGATCTGGGGCTCAACGCTGACGGTTGCGATCATCGCGGTCGGAATGCTTCTGGCGCGCTATTTCGTCCGGCCGGTCGCCGTGCTGCGGGAGGCTGCCATCCGAGTTTCGAACGGCGATCTCGAGAGTCCCGTCGCGATCCGGACAGGCGACGAGCTCGAGGAGCTCGCTCTGGTCTTCAACGGAATGGTCGCGCAGCTCAAGGCGCAGATTGCCCGGACCGAGCGCAGTGAAGAGCGCTTCCGGTTCGCCACCCGAGCGACGAAGGACGTCATCTTCGAGTGGGATCTGAAAACGAATGTCTGCTGGGTGAATGAAGCGTGGCAGCATCGATACGGATATCCCGCCTCGGGTGACCTTGACCTCTCGATGTGGACGGAGGCGATCCATCCCGACGAACTGGAGAGCGTCGTCGCAAGCTTCGAAGGCGCGATCGCCGGCGGCGAGGAGTTGTTGAATCTCGAGTACCGCTTCCGCCGCGCGGATGAAACCTACGCAGACGTGGTCACGCACGCTTACATTTCACACGACAACGCAGGCGCGCCGATTCGCATGACTGGCGTGATGGCGGAGATCACCGAGCGCAAACACGCCGAGGCGGAGCTGCGCAAGAGTGAGGAGCGATTCGCACTGGCCACCCGCGCCACCGACGATGTGATTTACGAGTGGAACGTGGGAACGAGCCACTGTTGGGTGAACGAGGCCTGGCAGAGCCGGTTTGGAAATGGGACGTGGGGCGATGTCGATCTTTCCGTCTGGTCGAATGCGATCCATCCAGATGACTGCGACCGTATCTTCGGAAGCCTTCAATCAGCACTCGCGTCAGCGGAATCGCGGTGGGCGGGCGAGTACCGATGCAGGCGTGGAGATGGAACCTATGCCGACGTACTGACCCGAGGTTACATCGTCCGTAACGCTGCAGGCGAACCGCTTCGGACGGTCGGCGCGACGATGGATATCAGCGAACGGAAGAGGGCGGAAGAAAAACTCCGATCGGCGGAAGCCTTTCTCAAGCTCACGATCGACAACATCCCGGAAGTCGTGGCGGTCAAGAGTGCGAAGGACTTCCGTTACGTGATGGCCAACCGCAAGGCTCATGAATGGAGACATTCGGTCGTCGGCAAGACCGACGCGGAGCTCTTTCCGCCCGAGATCGCGGCGCGGATGCTCTCCGAGGATGAGTGGATCGTGGGTCACGGAACTTCTCTGTCCGGCCTCCCTCACAAGTTCGAGCTGGGAAGTGAAGTGAAGACATTCGAAGCATCGCGCTTGCCGCTGTTCGATTCCAACGGCGAGATCGAGTTCATCCTCGTCGTCGCCGAAGATTTGACCGAGAAGATCGCGGATGAGGACTTGCGCCGGCAGAAGGAGGCAGCCGAGGCGGCAAGCGCTGCCAAGAGCGCCTTCCTTGCCAGGATGAGTCACGAGATCAGGACTCCGATGAATGGCGTGCTGGGAATGGCCTCGCTGCTCAACGATACAGAGCTGACCTCCGATCAACGTGAGTATGCCGAAACCATTCAGTCGTCGGCTACGGCGCTTCTCTCCGTCATCAACGATGTTCTCGATTTCTCGCGAATCGAGGCCGGGAAGATGGTTCTGGAGCAAACGCCTTTCTCGCTGCGAAAGACGGTCTCGGATAGTGCCAAGGTCCTTGCCGTCGCGGCCGCGCAGAAATCGATCGAGCTGATTGTCGATATCGAGCCGGAGGTGCCTGACGCACTGGTCGGCGACGCCAGCCACCTTCGCCAGATGATCATCAATCTCGCCGGCAACGCGGTGAAGTTTACCGATCGGGGCGAAATCGTCATCAAGGTCGGTCTCGATTCGTCTGGGGACCAGCCCGTGAGCCTGCATTTCTCGGTTCGCGATACCGGCAAAGGAATTCCGCCGGGCGAGATGGACCGGCTTTTCGAAGCCTTCGAGCAGCTCGACAGCTCGGATACGCGGATTCATGGCGGCACGGGCCTCGGGTTGGCGATCACCGTTCGTCTTGCCACGCTGATGGGGGGACGAGTCTGGGCCGAGAGTCGTGTGGGCGTGGGCTCGACGTTCCACTTTACGGCGAACTTTGGCGCGGGAGAGCCGCGCGCAATTCAAGATGTGGCACTGCAGGGGCGGCATGTCTCTGTGGACATCGAGAACGAGTCCCTTCGAAACGCAGTAAGCCGCATCCTTACGGCTCATGGCGCCGAGGTTCGCGTGTTCTGCGGCAAAACGGGAGCGGATGACGCCCCCATGGGCCTGCCGGGGGAACCCGTCGAAGATGTGATCCTCGATCTGCCGCTCGATGGCGATGCGGCGATCATTAAACGAGTGCTCGAGAGGGGAGTCCGCTCCGAACAGATCGTCGTTCTCATCGCAGCGACACGGCTGCAGGCAGGAGCGCAGCAGATCGCGCACTTCGGCATCAGCAGGTATCTGGTGAAGCCCTTTGTCGAAGAGCGGCTGATCGGGATCATCGGAAACGCTGCTCTGCTCGGCGCCACATCGTCGGAGCCGGCGAGAATCGATCCCGGGCTACCACTGCGAATCCTTGTTGCCGAGGACAATCTGGTCAATCAGCGTGTGGCGACGCGCTTTCTCGAGCGGGATGGCCACCATGTCACGGTGGTCTCCGACGGGTACGCCGCGGTTTGCGAATTCCAGCGGCATCCCTTCGACGTCATCTTCATGGACGTGCAGATGCCGGTCATGGACGGTCTGACCGCCACGCATGAAATCAGAAAGCTCGAATCGTCACTGGGCCCGCACGTACCGATCATCGCGCTGACGGCGCATTCCGTGAGCGGCGATCGCGAGCACTGTCTCGAAGAAGGGATGGACGGCTACGTATCGAAACCATTCAAAGCGGCGGAGCTGCGCAGCGCGATTGCCGCTCTGCTTCTGAGGAGCTGGGCATGAGCAAATCACCATTAGCGCTGATCATCGAGGACGAGCCATTCTGGTCCGGAATCATTGCCCACCTGCTTCGCCAGATCGGCGTCGAAAGTCAGGTTGCCTGCGATGCAGGTCGGGCCAGGGAGCTGCTCCGCGCCAGGTTCTTCGATGTCGTTCTCGTCGATCTGGTGTTGCCGGGTCAGGAGGGAACTGACTTGATCCGCGAGATCCAGGGCGATCGTCTGCTCTTGAATCGGTGCGTGATCGTTACGGCCCACGAGCACGTCGCGAGTTATTTCAGCGAGGAGATTCCGATTATCGACAAGAACCGCATTCAGGAGCTTGCTCCGCAGGTGATGCGAATCCTCGGTGAGCGGGAAGACGTTCCTCGGCCCGGCGACCTTCCAGCAAGTTGACGGGAAAAGCGCAGCACTGGGGAAGGCCACCCGTGCGAATGTGCTCAGTCCCGCGCAAATCGTTTCAGAGGCTCTCGTCGTCGCAGGTCTGCTTCTTCTTCGGCATCGGCTGACCACAACCTGCGATTCAGGCGCTATGCTCGCCGGACCGGACGTCGCCGAAGTAATCTGGCACCGCACCGAGTCGTACACGCGCCGTTCATGGAGGAACGCGATGGTCAACTTGCAGGCGCCCAGGCGATCGAGCTCGATCGGAGCGCTGTTCACATTGCTCGCGTCCGTATTGCTCGTCGCGTTTCCAGCGGCGGGAGAGCCGCTGTCGGATCTGCGCACGGTGCTCCAGCGATTTCAGGCCAGAGGATCGTTTACCGTATCCGCGGCACTTCAGGTGAACGGCGACTCGAAAGGGGTTGCGGGCGCGCGTGCCGGCTCCACGACGTTCGAAGCGGAGACCGGACCTGCCGGACTGATGATTCGCGTGTCGCCGGCAGCGCTTGACGCCGCTGAAAATGAAGCGGAGAGGAAGAAGCGCAATCCGAATAATCTCACCCCCACGCGAACGGCCATGGCGGCGCTGACACTGTTCGATGTCATCGATGCTTTGGACGCGGCGGCCATGCTGCTCAACGATCTCGATGGCGCGACGCTGATCGCGCAGACGCCGTCCACCCATGCCGGGAAGATCGCGACGCTGCTGCGAATCAAAGTCAAATCGACGCTGGCCGGGACAAGCAGCCGTTTCGTGAACGAACCGACGATCGAGCTTCGCGTCTGGATCGATTCGAATGGTCTGCCGGTAGCGGCGGAGCGCGATTCCAGCTACTCCGCCTCGATCCTGTTCATCAAAGCGGGAAATGTCAGAAAAGAGCGATGGGAGCTAGTGACCGCAGGCGACCGCCTCTACGTCTCGCACAACGAGCAGGAAGATCGCGCCTCGGTGGTCGGCAAAGGCATCGTCAGCTCGCGGTCCGTTACGTATGTGCCGAAGTGATGGCGGCTTGTTGCTCTGCTTGATTGCCACCAGGAGACAAAACGCGCGGCCCGCGGCGCCGGCTTCGGATGGCAGGACATCAACGTCTACAAAGTCGGTATGCAGTGGAAGGCCAACGAAGTCTGGACGCTGAGAGCCGGTTACTCCAAAGCCGACCAGCTGATCCCGCAGAGCGAGGTGTTGTTCAACATCCTCGCGCCTGGTGTCGTCCAGCAACACATCACCCTCGGCTTCAGCAAGGCCATGGAACGGACTCCTGGCCGCTTCAATGTCGCCTTCATGTATGCACCACCAGAAGCTGCGCAACTGGGCGACCCTGATACGAGCGGACCGCGTCGGCTCCGATCATTTCACCCAGCAGTGCAGACGTATGCACTACGCGGAACTCGCGATCGAGGCAGATCAGCGCGCGGCCGAGCGATTCCAATACGGCGCTCACGGCGATCAAAGCAGCCGCGCTCTCATCACGCTCGCACCCGAGGATCTCGTCAGCCATCGCAGTGCAGCTTCGGCCCGCCTACGAATGTCGCACGATGACTTAAGGCACAGGGGCATGTGATCGTGGTCACCCGATCGCCCGTGAACGGCCGGGGATACTGTGGGTACCTGGCTTCCCTCCGATGGTCGTTTGCGGATGTCGTACATCCTCACGCCAGGCCAACTAAAACCGCGCGGACAAAAGGAAGAAAGCATGAATCGAAAAGCGACCTTCACAGCTATTTCTCTGTTGTTTCTCGCCCTGAGTGCGATCGCCGATCAACCAAAGAAAGTGTCTCCGATTGTTGGCAATCGTAAGGTCGCGCTCCCTGGCGTCCACATCAATTCCGTTCGAGTGGAGGCAAACTGCGGCGAGCCTGCGCGTTTTATCGTCGAGGTCCAGAACAATCTCAACAAGGTCGCTCATCTCGGCAGCGTTTTCGTGGGTGCGGCCAATTCCCCGGGGAATCATGCCGGAAACCCGACGGCCGATTTTCGCGATCTGGCGCCCGGACAACGGGTCACACTGACGCTTCCGAGCTCATGGCACGCCTCCTGTGAAACGAAGGCGGGTCAGTCGGAATGTTTCGAGGTGGGCATCACAATGGAGCCAGACAACACGGCGAACGGAGAAGTGTGGGACCAGCTCTGGCACCGTGTCTGTGCGCAGATCCCCAAAGCAGGGCAGAAGAGCGGCCCCGTGATTTATAACGACACCCCATTTACGAAGTGAGGCTGAAGCAGAGCGGCGGTGCTCCGATCGCACGCTCGCTGATGGCGTCCGAATCACTACGGCCACCGAACAGGTGGCCGTAGTTTCTTGGAGTCGTCCCGGGCTGGGTCACACCGTCTTATCTCGATCGGCTGCGAACCTATTTCTTCGCTGTTGAGTCTCGCAGCCACGTCCAGACGGCAACCGAGGAAGGCATTCCGATGATGCTCGAAGCAAGAGCAACGACCTGATTCAGCTCGTCGGTCGAGATGCCCAGCGCGATTGCTTTGCGTGCGCTCGAGTGAACGGCACCCTCACGCATCGCACCGATGGCCACCCCGAGCTTCACGAGGCGGACGGTGCGATCGTCGAGAGGACCGTCCTTCGCGGCGTCGCCGAGGATGTCCCACGCTTTGCGCAGGCTGGGGAACGTCTCGCTGAACTCATCGAAGGTGCGGGGCGGCTTGGGCATCTTCGGTTTCGCTTTCATTAGCGTGCCTTTACCTCGAGTGAATCTCCGGTCTTGTGATCGCTGATCTGAAACGTGAGGAAGGCATGGACCGCCGCCAGCGCTTCGGCGTCGGTGGTCGTAATGTCCACCCGTCCACCGTGCGCGGTCTCGACATAGTGGTACGCGATGCGATCCTTCAGCCTGGCCATTGCAGCGGTGCCCGGTACGTTGGTGTCGTGGACGAGCATCGGCGCCTTGAAGTCACCGGAGCCAAACATCATCGCGATATGCGGCAGATGCGCACGAATCGCAGCGAGGTCCGTCTTGTCCGCGGGGTCGTTCACGGCGACGTCGATTGCGCCGCCGTTCTTGAAGAGCAGAAAGTGATGTGTGGTTTTCGTCTGATCGAATCCCATCACGTGCGCGCCGCGCTCGTTCATGCTCGCGTGATCGTGATGGCCTCCGGTTGCTGTAGCTCCCGGTTCGGCAGGTTTCTCTTTGTCCTTCATCATCGGGCAACCGGCCATCGGTTCTGTGCCGTGGTGGTCCATCATCGGCGGGTCCATCTGTGCGCGCATCATCGAGCGTTGCATCACCAGCTCGTTGATGACCGCGGCCATCTTGTCCATCTTCGCGGCGCCGTCGGTTTTGTTCATCTCGTCGAGCAGCGACTTCAGGGCCGCGTCTTTTGCGGACATCTGTTTCTGCATGCTGTCGTGCGACTTCATCATCGGGCAGTCAGCCATCGCTGGCATGTCCGTGTTCTGCATCTTCATCTGCGCAGCGGCGAGTGGCGCGAGTAAGCCGAAGATCGAGATCAATATCCAGTGTTTCATCGTTACCTCGTTTCGACCGAAGAGCTGGCGCTTCGCGCACTGCTCGACGGCGCGGATCATCTAACCATGGAATCGCAAACACGTCCGCATGCTCATTTTTACTCGTCACGCTCTCGTATGGCGACCGTCACACGTCTGCATTGCATCGCCGCCGGTAACCTGTTTCGGGAGTTACCGAAATGACGATGAGACGGCTTGCAGAGCTCGTTCAGACGCACAAAGCGATGGGACACCCGGTGCGCCTGCGAATTCTGGCGATGCTGAGAACCGGACCGCTCTGCGTCTGCCAGATGACCGCCGTCGTGAAGCTCGCCGCATCGACCGTCTCCGAGCATCTGTCCCAACTGCGGCGATCGGGTCTCGTCCTGGAACGGAAGGAAGGGCGATGGGTCGAGTACCGTCTGGCTGACTCCGCGGCGCCCGAAGGTGTTCTCGCCATGATCTGGGCGGGGCTCGAAGACGATCCGGATGTGCAGGCTGATGCGATGTTTGTCAGTGCACTGCGTCAAGTGCCGGTCGTTGACCTTTGCGGCGCGAACCTCGATCTCTCTCGCGTCGCGCTGCCACGGCTGGCGACGGCAGTGACGAAAGCCGGGCCTGTACGCGCGCCGGTCGGGCCGCCGCGATGACGAACGCATTCGTTGGACCGGCGCCCAGGCATGCGCGGACCACCGCGCCACACGTTCGCCTGGCCGTCACAGCGCTCGCGCTGGTCGCGGCCAGCGCCCTGTATGGGCAGCTTCACGCCATCGCCAGCGGCCTGACGTATTCGATCCTCGGGCTTTCGCCTGGTAGCCGCTTTGGGCTGGCGGTGGAGTTCTTCCTATTCGAAGTTCCGAAGGTGATCCTTCTCCTCACCGCCGTCGTCTTCGTCGTCGGTATGCTCCGAAGTTTCTTCACACCCGAGCGCGCCCGGCAACTCCTGGCCGGGCGGCGCGAGGCGTCGGGCAACGTGCTGGGGGCGCTCCTCGGTGTAGCAACCCCGTTCTGCTCCTGCTCAGCGGTTCCGCTATTCATCGGGTTCGTCACGGCAGGCGTGCCGCTCGGCGTGACGTTCTCGTTCCTCATTGCTGCGCCGATGGTGAACGAGGTGGCGCTGGTGCTTCTGTTCGGACTTTTCGGCTGGAAGATCGCTGCGATCTACCTTGGCACCGGTCTCGGAATTGCGATCCTCGCCGGATGGACGATCGGGCGGCTGAAACTCGAGCGTCACGTCGAACCCTGGGTTTGGGAGATCCAGTCTCGCAGCGTCAATGCCGCTATTCGGAAGAGCTGGCCCGATCGCATCAGCGAAGGCCGCGCCGCGGTGCGGGAGATCGTCGGCAAAGTCTGGATCTACGTGGTCGTTGGAATCGCGGTCGGTGCCGGAATCCATGGGTACGTGCCAACGAACTTCATGGCCTCGTTCATGGGGCGCGACGCATGGTGGGCTGTCCCTCTCGCGGTGTTGCTCGGGGTGCCGATGTACGCGAATGCGGCAGGAATCATCCCGGTGGTACAAGCGCTCCTCGGCAAAGGAGCCGCGCTCGGAACGGTCCTGGCGTTCATGATGTCGGTGACCGCACTCTCGTTTCCCGAGATGATCATTCTTCGCAAAGTGCTTCGTCCGAGGCTCATCGCCGCCTTCGTCGCAATCGTCGCCGCCGGCATCCTCGTGGTCGGTTATCTATTCAACACCATCCTATGAACACAGGAGACATCATGAGAATCGAAGTCCTCGGACCGGGCTGCACGCGCTGCAAGGAGACGTACCGCGTAGTGCGCCAGGTCGTCGAGGAGGCGGAGCTCGAAGCCGAAGTCGTCAAAGACGAATCTGTCGAGAGGATGATGGCGCTCGGCCTGATGGCAACTCCTGGCGTCGCCATTGACGGGAGGGTCGTTCTCGCAGGCCATATCCCGGGGGCGGATGAGGTCCGCCACCTGCTTGGCGTTTCGTAGCGACCCGCCGTTCGTGCTGGACTCCTTCGCACGGTAGATCGGCCATGGGAACACCGTCTCGGCGACATCCCGTCAGTGAGATGATTACGCTCGTGATGGGAACCCGCGGGCGATGACGCCACTGATCTTCGTCCTCGTTGTCGCCGCAATCTCGTTCGGGGCGGGATTTCTTGGGTCGCTGCTCGGGCTGGGCGGCGGGATGATCGTCGTACCTGCGCTCACGCTGCTGTTGCATATCGATATCCGGCTGGCCATCGGTGCGTCGATCATCTCTGTGATTGCGACATCGAGCGGCGCGGCGGCGGCGTATGTGCGCGACCGGCTGGCGAATCTGCGCGTGGCAATGTTTCTGGAGCTGGGCACGACCTCGGGGGCGATCACGGGCGCCTGGATTGCCGGACTCCTCCACCCGCGCTGGCTTTACATCCTCTTCGGCTCGATCCTGGGCTACTCGGCGCTGGCGATGTTGCGCAGAAAGCGGCCGAAGCCGCATCCGCCGCACGCGCCGAGTGCCCTCGCGCATCGGCTCAATCTCGGAAGCTCGTACTTCGACGATGCGCGCGGCGAAGAAGTGGCCTACGAGCCGGCGCGTCCGATGCTCGGGCTCGGGCTCATGTACATCGCCGGAATCGTCAGCGGTCTTCTAGGCATCGGCTCGGGCGCGCTGAAGGTTCCGGCGATGGATCTGGCCATGGAGTTGCCGATCAAGGTGTCGACGGCGACGAGCAACTTCATGATCGGCGTCACCGCCGCCGCCAGCGCGGGGCTCTACTTCTCCCGAGGGCAGATCGATCCGTTCATCGCGGCGCCGGTTGCGATCGGGGTCGTGGCCGGCGCGTTCGCCGGATCGAAGTTTCTGACCAGGATCAGCAGCCGCGCGGTGCGGGCTACGTTCGTCATCGTGCTGCTTCTCGTCTCGTTGCAGATGCTCGTGCGAGGCGTGCGATGGTGAGCGAGCGCTTCGAGGGCGGCCAGGAACCGCATTGGGTCGACATGGCCATCTCGCGTCTGCTCCGCGGCGGCGTCGTCATCAGCATCTCCGTCGTGATCGCCGGTCTGATCCTCACCTTCGTGCACCATCCCGCATATCTCTCGTCGAAACCGGCGCTCGGCCAGCTCACAGCCGTGGCCGAGTCGTTCCCGCACACGCTCGCCGATGTGTGGAAAGGGTTGACGGAGATGCGCGGACAGGCGCTCGTGGCGTTCGGACTGCTCCTGTTGATCGCCACGCCCGTCGCGCGCGTGGGACTCTCGATCATCATCTTCGCGATCGAAAAAGACCGGCTCTACGTGGGGATCACGGTGACGGTGCTGCTGCTTCTGTTTGCCTCGTTCGTGCTCGGCGCGGCGGGGTGAGGAGGGCTGCGATCCGCTGTCTATCGGGAGTCGCTCGGCGTAATCCCAAATAGCATTTCGATTTCGGTTTCACCCATGCGATCGAAATCTTCCGGCACGTCAATCTCGCCTTCCATGAAGCCCAGCCGTCGCGGCGCTTTTGGGGCATCCAGTGCTACAACCTTCACCATCGGTTTGCCCGCCTTGGCTATGATGAATGGCTCGCCCTTGACGACTTGATCGACCAGTCTTGATAGCTGTTTCTTCGCTTCGCCGATATTGACGGTGATCATGTTCAGCCTCCGAAGCTTCAAGAGAGCTCCCCAAAGCTGATCCCGAGTTGGGCTGCGATTTCGCCAAGTCTCTTATCGCGCGTCCATAGCCGTGCGTCGTCCGTGATGATCACCGCGGCGAGGAGATGAACATCGATGTAGCCGATTCCTTTGCCCATCAGCCGTCGATTCTCGATCAATCCGAGTGTCTCTTCATCGGTTGCCAAAGCGCTGGCCGGCAATGTTGCAAGAAGATCGAGAATCTCACGGCGCCTCTTGATTTCGCCGCAGGCAATTTCACCAAGAACGTAAGGATGCATCAGGACGTCTTCGCGATCGAGGGCGCCCGCGAGAGCCGGAACGGCCTTGTGGAAATGATCGATCCAAACGGAAGTGTCGACGAGAATCAAGAGGGACGACGCCTTCTCGGAGCTCGTGCCTGCGGATCGCTTCCGCCGAGGCGCGCCAGACGGCGCGCGCTTTCCCGGGCGATCAGAGCCCGGAGCCCTTCGTGAATCAACGCCGTGCGCTCCTGTGTCCCGGTCATTCGCTGCGCTTCTTCGATCAAGTGCTCATCAAGGTTGATGGTTGTGCGCATGTCTTGCTCCACGTGATGCATCAAGGATACTTCAAATGATGCATCACCGAGACAAAATCGCTCACGAAGTGGGTATGAGGCCTCACTCCGCAAACTTGAACGATTCCAGCACTCCCGGCAGCTCGCCCTTCTTGCCGAGGTCCTCGGCGGCGCTGAGATCGGGGCAGAGGGACGTGCCCATCATCAGGAGGGTGACACCTTTCGTGCCGTCGGCGTTGGGGAGCAGGATCACTCTCGTGTAGATGTTGACTTTCTTATCGTCGTCGCCGGTCGTCGAGGTGAACAGGCCTTCCCAGCCATCATACGAGCCAACCTTCGTTGCGCCTTCGCCGACTTTTTTCAGATCGTGAAATTGCTGTTCGAACTGACTCTGGAACTGGGCGATGAGCGCCGGGTAGAGCGTCTGATTCTTCTCCGTGCTGCCGGCGGTGGAGAAGTAGCCGACGTTGAGGTTCTCGTACGTCTTGCCATCCACGGCGCGCTCGACCGTGACGAAGTTCGCTGCGTCGGGGTCCGGCTTCAGAACCCACGTCTTCGGATAGCGAAACTCGAAGCCCATGTAGTTCTCGGCCAGTTTGCCTGTGCGGCCTTCGCGCGTGTTGCGATAGACGACGGTATCGTCCGTCGATGATCCGCTCGTGAGACTCGGCAGGTGCGAGCCGCCGGCGAAATACGCGGCCACGAACAGGATCAGGGCGAGGATGAAACTCACGCAGCCGCATCCGGCGAGAACCAGTGGAGATTTTGGTTTGGCGGTCATCGGATCAGCCTCACAGTCGGTACTCGAAGCGCGCCACATCGCCGCCCAGGATCAGCGTATCGCCCGGCGCGAGCCGCGCCTCGGTGATCGACGCGTTCGGATCATTGAGGAAGGTACCGTTCGTCGAGCCCTGGTCGGCGGCAACAACTGCGCCGTCCTTCACGCCGATCCAGAGATGGCGTTTCGAGATGCTCGGCGAATCGATCACGACCTGCGACGTGGAGCGGTCGCGCCCGATGTAGAAGCCATTCGCGTCGATCGGAAAGACGCGGCCCGCCAGCGGACCGGATGTTCCGTGCAGCGCTCCGAAGAGCTGGCCGCGCCGCTGGTCGGTCATCACGGTCCTGTCGTCGTCGACGGAGGCGGGCGGAGAGTAGGAACCCTCCATCGGCGGAACTATCGGCTGCACGGGCGGTTGCACGGGAGTGACCGGCGTTGGCTGCACTGGAACAGGTGCCGGTTGCGCTGGCGCGGCCGCCACGGGCTGCATCGGAACGGAGGGAGAGATCACTGCGGCAGGGACTGAAGCGGGCTGCGCGGGCCGCGGTGCCGGTGCCGGTTGCGGAACGTAGGGCGCAGGCGCCACGGCGGCGTTCGATCGCTTGCGAACCACGAAGAAAGCCACGATTGCCGCGATGAAGAGGACGAACGCGAGCAGCAGGAACAGCACGCCAGCGACGATCATCAGAACCATCTTCGATCATCCTCGGTATTTCGATTTTGGACCAATGCCGCATGATAACCGCACAAGGCTGGTCGTTGTCAGCTCAGGACGAGGGTTGCGCACCCGCCACCATGGTTTACTAATGACGTGGCCATCGCTCCCGTCATCCCCTTCAACACCATTCCGCTGCTGGCCGGCATCCGGCCCGCCGACCGCGGCGCGCTCGAGCCGCTTTGCCTCATGCGCCGGTACGAAAAAGGGGAAACGATCTTCCATGAGGCGGAGCCGGCGGAGCGCATCCACTTCGTCGTGGCCGGGCGCGTCAAGATCGTCAAAGCGACCGGCGCGCGGGAAATCATTCTGGAGATTCTGGGGCCGGGTGAGCCGGTGGGCGCCGTCGCCGTCTTCGAGCGCAGAGCCTTTCCGGCCACTGCGGTGGTGATGGAAGACTCGACGATCCTGTCGATCCCTGAACGGGAGTTTTTTCAACTCCTCGAGTCACGGCCTGAGATGACCCGTCACGTCCTCGGCGGTCTGACCATGCGCCTCATGATGATGAACAAGCGCCTCGCGGATATGACTGGCTCGGTCGAGGTGCGAGCGGCAAGACTATTCATCACGCTCAGCGAGCGGATGGGGATCCCGCGAGAAGGAGAGAGCTTCATCCCGCTGGCGCTGTCGCGGCAGGAGCTTGCCGATCTGCTCGGAACCACGCTGGAAACGACGATCCGTCTCATGAGCCGCTGGCAGAAAGAGAACCTCGTGCTGACCGAGCGCGATGGCTTCACGGTTCCGAGCGTTCAGGCGCTTCGCGCGCTCGAGCCTTGAGTGCAATATCGTGCACGTCGAGTGAACACTGTTGCATATGACATCGGTCATTTCTCATCCTGAAAGTTGGGATACCATAGAACCTAGGGAGGCCTGCCGATGTTTGGACGTGTAGGCAGCGAACGAGTAGTGGGGGCAGCGTGGGGAACGCTCTTCACCTCGATCCTGGCGATCCTGATCGTCGTCGGTTCGCGCAACCTGCAGCACTTCGACGCGGCGCTCGTCGGCTATACCTTTGCCGTCCTCTTCGCGACGTTTGCGATCACGTACCGCTACGCAATGTGGTTGTTGCGGCCGCCTACGAAGCGCTACTGGAATCGCGGCTGGCAGCTCTTCTTCAGCCGCCGCTACTTCGCAACCAATGTCGTCAATTGGTTTCGCCGGGTGACGGCGGACTTCGCACTCAACCGATTCATCTTCAAGCGGAATCAGAGCCGCGGCATGGCGCACTTCTTCATCATGTGGGGCTGCATCCTGGCGTTCGCGATCACGTTCCCGCTCGTCTTCGGCTGGATTCACTTCGAGACGCTGCCGGGTGACCTCAATTCATACCGCACCTTCGTTTTCGGCTTTGCCACGACGTCGTTCAAGATTCATTCGGCCGTTGCCGTCCTGATCTTTCATGGCCTGGTGTGGTCGGCATTCATGGTGATCGCGGGCGTGATGCTGGCGATGCGCCGGCGGATGCTGGACCACGGAGCGGCGGCGCTGCAGCGGTTCGCCGAAGACTTTCTGCCGCTCGTGCTTCTCTTCGCGATCAGCATCACCGGGTTGTTGCTCACGGCGAGTTACACGTGGATGCAGGGTTACGGCTACGACTTTCTCGCGCTGCTGCACGCGATCACCGTCATCTTCACGCTGCTCTATCTGCCGTTCGGAAAGTTCTTTCACATCTTTCAGCGGCCGGCGCAGCTCGGCGTGAGCTTCTACAAAGATGTCGCTGCGAAGGAAGGGATGGCTGCCTGCCGGCGGTGTCAGCAGGAGTTTGCGCCGCTCCTGCAGATCAACGATCTCATCGAAGTCGAGCGCGAGCTCGGCTACCGCTACGAAACGGACACTCCGGGCGTCGAGCACTACCAGCGCATCTGCCCCGCGTGCAGGCGCTCCATGCTCGGGATCGCACAGGGTGAGCTGTGGCGGAATGGGGGGTTGGGTGTAGGGGGTGGGGAGTGGGAGAAGTCGAATCACTTATCTCCCACGCCCCACCCCCCACGCCCCACTCCCCACTCCCCAATAAGGATCGACTAAATGGCAACGCTACCGAAGGAACAGGATGTCCTCGCCAAGGCGTGGGGACCGCATCTCAACCGCATGGAGGGTCCGCGTCTCGATACCGGCGTAGAGCCCGACAAGATCGTCCCGACTCACTGCTGCTTCTGCGGCCAGCAATGCGGCATCAATCTCAAAGTCAAAGACAACCTGGTCATCGGCTTCGAGCCGCGGTACGACTTTCCATTCAACAAAGGGATGCTCTGTCCGAAAGGCGTCAAGCGTTACCTTCAGGGCGGGCATCCGGACCGGCTGACGACCGCCTTGCAGCGCGATCCGGATGCCGCGGCCGGGTTTTCTCCGATGGCGTACGACGCGGCAATCGCGCGCGTGGCGTCGGAGATTGAGCGCATTCAATCGACGTACGGGCCGAACGCGTTCGGCGTGCTCTCGGGTGCCAGCCTCACCACGGAGAAGGCGTACCTCATGGGCAAGTTCGCCCGCGTCTGCCTGAAAACGAAGTACATCGATTACAACGGACGGCTTTGCATGGTCAGCGCCGGCGCGGCCAACAAGAAAGCGTTTGGCATCGATCGCGCGGCGAATCCATGGGACGACATTCTCAAGGCCGAGGTCGTGCTGATCGCCGGATCGAACACGGCGGAGTGCTCGCCGATCACGACGAACTACGTCTGGCAGGCACGCGAGAACGGCGGCAAGGTCATCGTGGTCGATCCACGCATCACGCCGATCGCACGCACGGCCGACATCTTCCTGCCGGTGAAGCCGGGCCGCGACGTGGCGCTGTTCAACGGCATCCTCCAGCTCATGATCGAGAACGACTGGATCGATCACGATTTCATCGAGAAGAACACCACCGGCTTCGAAGCGGTCGCGGAGCATGTCGCGCAGTGGACGCCGCGCCGAACGGCCGAGGTGACCGGGATCGCGGAGAAATCGATTCGCGCGGCGGCGGAATTGTGGGGGACGGCGAAGACGAGCTTCCTCATGCACGCGCGTGGAATCGAGCACCATTCGCACGGCGTCGAGAACTGCCTCTCCACGATCAACATCGTGCTCGCCTCCGGCCGCATCGGAAAGCCGTACTGCGGCTACGGAACCGTCGTCGGTCAGGGGAATGGACAGGGCGGACGCGAGCACGGTCAGAAATGCGACCAGCTTCCCGGCTGGCGCGATATCTCGAATCCTGCGCATCGCGAGTACATCGCAGGGGTGTGGGGCGTGAAGCCGGAAGAGATCCCCGAGGCGGGCGTCGACTGTTACGAGATGATGCGGAAGATCGATGCGGGCGAGATCAAGGGATTGCTCCTGATCTGCTTCAATCCGAAAGTCTCGCTGCCCGACAACGCCTTCGTCACGCGCGCGCTGGAGAAGCTCGAGTTCTTCACGGTGATCGACTTCTTCCTGAGCGAGACGGCGCAATACGCGGACATCGTCCTTCCCGGCTCGCTTCACGAAGAAGACGAGGGCGTCGTCGCGCAGGTGGAAGGGCGCGTCATCAAAATCAACAAGGCCGTCGATCCGCCCGGCGATGCCACGCAGGACTGGCGCGTCATTCAGGACATCGCCAAAGCGCTGGGCCGTTCGCATGGCTTCACCTTCGAGAGCCCGCGCGAGATCTTCGATGAGCTCCGCGTGGCGTCGAAGGGTGGCGTGGCTGACTACTACGGCATCACGTACGAAAAGATCGAGGCGCAGAACGGCGTCTGCTGGCCGTGCCCGACTGAGGATCATCCCGGCACGCCACGTCTCTTCGAGCCGGGATCATCGAATCCGATCGCGAACGGCGCCGGGCCGTTCTATTTTCCTGATGGCAATGCCCGCTTCGTTGTGCCGGCCTATCGTCCACCGGCGGAAGAGGTGGACGAGTCGTATCCGGTGATTCTCACGACCGGCCGCGTGGTGAGCCAGTTCCTCTCCGGAACGCAGACGCGGCGCATCGGGCCGCTCGTCGATCAATATCCGGAGCCGCGCGTGGAGATCCATCCGCGGCTCGCCCAGAAGTACGGAATCGCGGATGGTGATTGGACGACGGTCGAATCGCGCCGCGGCACGATCACGCTGCGCGCGCAGGTGGTGACCTCGATCCGCCCCGACACGGTGTTCATTCCGTACCACTGGCCGGGCCGCAAGTCGGCGAATCAACTCACCATCGCGGCGCAGGATCCCGTGTCGAAGATCCCCGAGTACAAGGTGTGCGCCGTGCGTCTGCGCAAGAGCGAGAAGCCGGCTGATGATGCCGAGACGACGGCGCCGGACGCCGCTCGATCGGACATTACGCGCGGCGGCACTGACGACGTTGCGCGAACCGCCGTGCAGCAGGGAAGGTGACGATGGCCCGGATTGGAAACATGGAGTTCTTCCTCGATCCGAACCGCTGCATCGGCTGCCAGTCGTGCGTGGCCGCATGCAGCGAGTGCGACACGCACCGCGGCCACTCCATGATCCACCTGCAGTACGTCGAGCGCACGATCTCGGTGCAGACCGTGCCGGTCGTCTGCATGCACTGCGACTCGCCGACATGCGCAGAGGTCTGCCCGGCCGACGCCATCAAGCGCACGGATGACGGCGTCGTGCAGACGGCGCGGAAACCGCGCTGCATCGCCTGCAACAACTGCGTGCTTGCCTGTCCCTTCGGCGTGCCGAAGATGCAGACCGAGTTCTCGCTGATGATGAAGTGCGATATGTGCTACGACCGCTCATCGGTGGGGCTCAAGCCGATGTGCACGAGCGTCTGTCCGTCCGGCGCGCTTTACTACGGGACGCGCGAAGAGATCGAGCACCTTCGTCCGCGCTCCGAGCCCATCAACACGTTCCAGTTCGGTGAGCAGACCATCACCACGAAGGTGAACATGATGGTGCCGCGCGACGCGGGCGTGCAGCACGTCGATGTCCTTTCCGCGATGGAGGAAAGCCCGGTCGGAAACGCGGCCATGCTCGATTCCGTCTTCGACGACATGTGAGGCCTTGATTCGCATGACCACGACGCCTACCCGCACGACGCCCGATCAGCTCTCCATTCCGCCCGATGGACGGCCGTACCACGATCAGCCGCAGTGGCGAAACGACTTCCCGATCGACTGGCCGCAGGACGAGCTCGTGGCCCGCCGCGATTTCACCAAGTTCCTCGTGCTCACGAGCCTCGCGTTCGTCGTCGGTCAGCTCTGGATCGTCATCCAGAACTTCGCCCGGAAGCGCAAGGGGAAGCCGCCGGTGAGACGCATCGCGCGCGCGGATGCGATCGCGGTCGGCAGCTCGCTCGTTTTCGACTATCCCGAAGCGCACGACATCTGCGTCGTGGTTCGAACCGGCGCGCAGCAGTACTTCGCATACAACCAGAAGTGCACGCACTTGAGTTGCGCGGTCGTGCCGGACGTCGCTAACGGCCGGTTCCACTGTCCGTGTCACAACGGTTCCTTCGAACTGGCCACAGGCGTGCCGATTGCCGGGCCGCCGCGGCGTTCGCTCGAGCGCATCCTGCTCGAGATTCGTGACGGCGATCTCTACGCGGTTGGAACCGAGGTGCGGGCATGAAGCGCGCGGTCTCGCGGCAGCAGAAGATGACGATCGTCTTCGGCATCTTGTCGATCGTCGTCATCATCGCGGTGTTGCAGCTCTGGCTCCTGACAGCCACGATGAACGCCTTCCTGGCCGGGCAGGAGCGCGTCATCATTCCTGCGGCAGTAGCAAGTCTTATCTGTTTTGCGTTCAACGCGGGTCTCCTCTCCTACATCTATCGTTTGGAGCGCCGGCGGTGAGCACGGCGCCGAGTGTGGGCCCGGGCGAGACGATCCGCACATTGCATCCGGCGTATTTCGCGCTCGTCATGGCGACGGGAATCGTCTCCATTGCCGCGCAACTGCTCCACATCCCTTTCATCCCCCAACTCCTCCTCGGCATCAATCTTCTGGCCTTCGCCATCCTCTGGGCGCTGACCATCGTGCGGATCGTCCGCTATCCGAAGGAAGTGATCGCGGACATCGCCGACCATCAGCGCGGCGTCGGGTTCTTTACGGCCGTGGCGGCGACGAGCGTGCTCGGTTCGCAGCTCGTGATCGTGGCGAACGGGGAGCGGTTCGGTCTCGCATTCTGGATCGTCACGCTCATCCTCTGGCTCGTGCTTGTCTACGCCGTCTTCACCGCGCTAACGGTCAAGGAAGTGAAGCCGACGCTCGATCAGGGCATCAATGGCGGTTGGCTCGTTGCCGTAGTGGCCACGCAGTCGGTGTCGACACTCGCGTCGATTCTCGCGCCTTCGACGGCGCACGCCGAGCTGCTGCTCTTTGTGAGCCTCTCGTTCTGGCTCGCCGGCGGCATGCTCTACATCTGGCTCATCTCACTCATCTTTTATCGCTACACGTTCTTCCGCTTCGCGCCGTCCGACCTGATGCCGCCGTACTGGATCAATATGGGGGCGATGGCCATCTCGACGCTGGCCGGGACGCTGCTGATCGCGAACGCGAAGTACTCGCCGCTGCTCACCGTCCTCCATCCGTTCACGCTTGGATTCACGATCCTCTTCTGGGCCACCGCCACCTGGTGGATTCCGATGCTGCTCATCCTTGGATTCTGGCGTCACGTCTACAAGCGTTTCCCGCTGACGTACAGTCCGCTCTATTGGGGCGCCGTCTTCCCGCTGGGCATGTACACGGTCTGTACGTTCCGGCTTGCCGACGCCGCTGCGATTCCGATGCTGCATCTCATCCCGAGGATCTTCGTTGTCATCGCACTCGCGGCGTGGTCCCTCACGTTCATCGGTCTGCTGCTGAGTCTCCTCCGAAGCATTCGGATGGCGCCCGCCGCGAGCTGAGCCGTCGCTGCGACGCAATCTCAATTCCATATGACATTCGTCATGTGCTCCGCGCGTGTGCGGCACGACAATGTGCTCATGACGGAGGAAACATCCATGACCACGACCTTTGACGTAAATGCACAGACTGTAGGAGAGCTCGCTGCCTCGATGCCGCTCTCGATCCGCGTGTTCGAAGCCTGGAAGATTGACTACTGCTGCGGCGGCCGCACCCCACTGACAGATGCCTGCACCGCAGCCGGAAAGAGCGTTGACGCGTTCATCGCCGAGCTGGAAGCGCTGGCCACCATTCCTGATGCTGCCGCGCGCGACTGGTCGTCGGACACGCTCGCCGCGACGGCTGCCAGGATCGTGACGACGTACCACGCCTACACGCGCGAAGAACTGCAGACGATTACCCCCATCGCCGCGAAGGTGCAGAGCGTTCACGGCGAACGCCGGCCGGAGCTTGCGGAAGTCGTGTCGCTCGTCGCCGAGCTCACCACCGACCTGCTACCGCACATGTTGAAAGAGGAGCAGGTGCTCTTCCCGTACGTCGATCAGTTGGAAGAGGCCGCGAACGGGAAGCGCGTTGCGCCGACACCGTTCTTCGGCACGGTGAAGAATCCGGTGCGGATGATGATGATCGAGCACGATCGTGTCGGCGAGCTTCTGGCGCGTCTGCGCGTTGTCACGGACGATTACACACCCCCCGAGAGCGACTGCTTCAGCTATCGCGAGCTATACCGGCGACTGACGGACCTGGAGCTGCGGACGCACGAGCACATTCACGTCGAGAACAACATCTACTTTCCGGCCGCTGTCGCGCTCGAAGATCGAGCCGGTCAGCCGAACACGTTCAGCGACGGTTGCGGGCACGGGTGCAACCACTGACGTCCAACACGTTTTTTCTGGTTCACGCGGAGGCGCGGAGGACACGGAGGTATCGACTCCGCGTTCCCCGCGTCTCCGCGTGAACCGTCTCTCTGAATTGGGCGAAGGTCCGGATGAAGGGGCGCATCCCAGTCACGTCTGCGCGCTCGCCGGCATATGCACGACGCGGTTCCGGCCGGCGTTCTTTGCGGCGTAGAGCGCCTCGTCGGCGGCTTTGAGGAGCGTGGCCGCTTCGTCGTTTCCGTCCGGAACCATCGTGGCGATGCCGACGCTGATCGTGACGACGCTTGACACTGGCGAGGTTCGATGCTCGATCGTCATCTGTTCGACTGAGGCGCGCAACGATTCGCCAAGCTCACGGGTGTGATCGGAGCCGACGCCGGCCACGAGCACGGCGAATTCCTCGCCGCCGTAGCGGGTCACCAGATCGCCCGCCCGGTGAAAGCGTGATTTCAGCGACTCGGCCACGCGGCGCAGGCACTCGTCGCCGGCCTGGTGTCCGTAGGCGTCGTTGTAGGCTTTGAAGGCGTCGATATCGATCATGATCAACGAGAGCGGAGTGCGGGAGCGGGCGGCGCGGCGCCATTCGACATCGAGGACGGTATCGAAGTTCCGCCGGTTGGCGGCGCCTGTGAGCGGGTCGGTGGTGGAGATCTGGTGGAGGGTCTCGATCGCGCGGGCGAGATGCTCGTTGGCATGCTCGAGATCGCGCTTCGTCGCCGCCAAGTGAATTGCTCCGGCAACCTGATGCGTCAATGTCTCGAAGGCAAGCTGGGTCGCCGGTGTGAGGACGTTTTCATCGGTGCAGCACACTTCCAGCCGCCCGAAATCTTCTCCGCGAAACCGGATCGGAAAACTGATCTGCGGCGGTTCGCCCGATGGGTTTTCACCGGCATACGCGCTGATGTCGCGGAGCGTGATCGAAACACGCTGCACCGGAAAACGTTCGTGAACGTAGCGCACGATGCGCTCGAGCAGGTCGCTGAGATCATGCGCTTCCAGCGCCGTGCGCGAGACTTCGCTCATCATCTCCATTAACTGCGCGCGCCGCCGCATCTCATCGAACCGGCGGGCATTGGCGATCGCCCCGGCAATCTGATCGGCGACCGTGGTGAGGAGCGAGACCTGATCGTGGAACGCGCGAAGGCGTGTGCTCTCCAGGTTGAGGATGGCCACGAGCTCTTTGCCGTGAAGCACGGGAACGCACAGCTCCGACTTCGTTCCCGGCATCGTCTCGACGAAACCGGGATCGGTGCGAACGTCGTCGAGCAGAATCGGCTTCTCGGTCGCTGCCACCGTTCCGACGACGCCGCTTCCGAGCGGGCGGCTGTAGCCGGGGTGGACTTCGGTGGGAACCGTGCTGGTCACCGCTTCGCAAACGAAGGCGCCCTTGCGCGGCTCCACCGTCACCAGCGCTACGAACTCCCACGCGAACTTCTGCGCCAGAGCATCGGTAATGCGCTGCATCAAGGGGCGAAGCTCGAGATCGAGCGTGGCGATGCGTGCGACTTCGTTGATGGCCTCGAGTTGACGCGCGTAGAGCGCATCCGCTTTCGGAATCGACGGCAGCGGCTGCTCCGATTGGCCTCGCATGATCTCCCGCGTCCTCGCGCGCTATGTTTCGAGGCATTCAACCACAGAGACGCAGAGGACACGGAGATCACTTTGTCCTTGTGGGCGAGAGTCACGATCCGCGGCTTCTTTACGAGCTTCGCGTTCTTCCGGCTGGGCTGCATTCGATCCTCAACCGCCATCGTACAATCCGCGCCGGAACGTATTCAGAGATCGACAGGAGTCATGAATGCCTCGTACTTTGATCGGGATCGCCCTGGTGTCGTTGGTGTTGTCAGGCTGCGCTCGGAAAGAAGCTGCCCCAGCGAAATCCGGCAGCTCGGAGACCAGCACGTCGAGCACTGCTGCCAGCAGCACGACAGCCGCGACGACGACGACAACAACCACCGCGACTGCCGATAGCCAGGAGCCATCGCTCGTCTCCTTTTCTTCGGGTGCGCTGATCGCGCAGAAACCGCAGGAGTACAACGAAACCTGGTCCGCTTTCCGGATCCTGGATGAGAAGGGTGCGACCGGCTGGGCCACGCCGAAGGGTGTGATCACACCGCAGTCGATCGTCATCGCACTTTCCGAAAAGACGGAGCTCAATCGGCTCGAGTTCGATACCGCCAACGCCGACGGCGACCAACGCGGCGCGAAGGATGTCTCGGTCGAGGTCTCCGATGTCAGCGCTACGTCCGGCTTTCAGAAAATCGCAGACGTCTCGCTGCAGGATAAGACCGACAAGCAGAGTTTTCCGGTTACTGCCGCGGCCTCCGGACGATGGGTAAGACTCGACATTAAGAACAACTGGGGCTCTCCCGACTACATCGAGCTGATGGACTTCCGGGCATTCGGTAAACAGCTCACGCACACTCCGTTCGCGAACGCGAGCGGCACCTATGCGACCAGCTACGGCAACTTCCATCTCAAACAGGAAGGAACGTCCGTAACCGGTTGCTACGAGCACAACGGCGGACTTCTGACCGGAGGCATCGAGGGCCGGATCATGAAGTTCACCTGGAAGGAAAATGGAGCGAACAACAGCGGTCCAGCCATCATGGTTTTCGATCCGACCGGCCAGCAGATGTTCGGTCTCTGGTGGTACGCGTCGAACACCGAGTCCACGGGCGGCAACTGGAACGGAAAGAAGATCTCGAACGACATCGGATCGTGTCCGCATTGGTCCGGTTCCGGAGCCGAGGCGACGATGCAGAAGGAGTTGGAGGACGCTGGTCGCACACGCGTCTACGGCATCAACTTCGACACCAACTCCGACGTGATCCGTGATGAGTCGAAGCCGACGATTGACAAGATGGCCGCCATGCTCAAAGCAAAGCCGGAGTGGAAGCTTGCGATCGAAGGTCATACGGATTCGAGCGGTGGCGACGCGAGGAACCTTCCTCTCTCGCAACGCCGCGCGGACTCCGTGAGGACGTATCTCGTAAACGCCGGAATCGCCGCCGGCCGCCTCACCGCCAAAGGCTTCGGCTCCTCGAAACCGCTGGCCGATAACGAGACCGCCACCGGCCGCGCCCAAAACCGGAGGGTCGAGTTGGCGAAGCAGTGACCGCTCCGCCAAATATCGCGAAGCTACGCGTTGCGTATCAAGGCGAGCCCGGCGCCTTTAGCCAGACGGCCGCCCGTCAACTCCTCGGCGATGACGCGGCGACGATCCCGTTCCGCTCGTTCGAGGAGATGTTCCAGTCGGTCGCGGCCGGCGACGCCGATTGCTGCGTGACACCGATCGAGAACAGTCTCGCCGGCTCGATCCATCGCAACTACGACTTGCTGCTCTCCTCGGGACTGGCGATCCTCGGCGAGACGTATCTGCGCATCGTCCACAACCTCATCGCACCTCCGGGAACGACTCTCGGCGATGTTCGCCGCGTCTACTCCCATCCTGTCGCCCTCGCGCAATGCGGCCGTTTCCTCCGCCAGCATCCGGAGATGGAGCCGGAGCCGATGCACGACACTGCCGGCGCGGTTCGCGCGGTGATGGAGCGTAAGCAAAGCGGTGAAGCAGCCATCGCCTCGGAAGCCGCAGCGAACATCTACGGCGGCGTGATCCTGGCCACGAACGTCGAAGACGATCCGCAGAACTTCACGCGCTTCTTCCTCCTTGCGCCACCGAGTGCTTCCATTCGCCCATTGACCGAGCCGTCGGCGCAACGATGGAAGACATCGCTCCTTCTGGAGATCGCCAACACACCCGGCTCGCTGTACCGCGCCCTCGGCGTCTTCGCCACCGCCAACATCGACCTCTCCAAAATCGAATCGCGCCCGATTCCGGGGAAGCCGCGCGAGTACGCCTTCTACCTCGACGTCATCGGCAACGTGGCGGACGCCGCGATTGCGCAAGCGATCGAACAACTGCGCGCGGATGCCGATTCAGTGACGGTGCTGGGAAGCTACGCGACGAGTTGGTGAGGGGAGTTCCTGGAGCTCCATCCAACCGGCACTCAAAAACCGTCTCACGCGGAGCCGCGGAGATGCGGAGGTTTTCTCCGTGTGGCCCCGCAGCTCCGCGTGAAACGGTTTAGGGCGCTCGGTGTATGAGAAACGACCGCTAATCTTCGAGCGTCGGCATCGTCAACAACACGTCATGCGCTCGGGGGCGATCGTGCAGGGCGTCGTCTTTGCGGATCTTCCCGTCGCGAAAGACGATCATCCGCTTCGCGAATTGGGCGATGTCGGGTTCATGGGTGACGAGTACGATCGTCAATCCCTGCTCGTTCAGATCCTGCAGAACCTCCATGATCTCGACGGCGGTGCGGCTGTCGAGGTTTCCGGTCGGCTCATCGGCGAGCAGGATCGAAGGATGGTTTACGAGCGCGCGAGCGAGGGCGACGCGCTGCTGTTGACCTCCCGAAAGTTGCGACGGATAGTGCTGCGATCGTTCGGCCAATCCGACGAGCGCAAGCGCCTCGCGAGCGCGCTTCTGGCGCTCGATGGCGTTGATTGCCGTGTAGAGCGTCGGCAGTTGCACGTTCTCGAGCGCCGTCGTTCGCGGAAGGAGATTGAAGCCCTGAAACACGAATCCGAGCTTGGAGTTGCGGATCCCCGCGAGCTCATGCTTCGTGCGGCCCGACACATCGATGCCTTCGAGCAGATAGCGCCCTGAGGTTGGCCGGTCGAGACAGCCGAGGATGTTCATGAAGGTGGACTTGCCACTGCCGCTCGCGCCCATGATGGCGACGAATCCGCCTGACTCGACCGAGACGTTGATGCCGCGCAGTGCATGCACACGCGTCTCTCCGAGCTCGTAGTATTTGTGCACGTCCTCGACGCGGAGGATCGGGTCAGCGTTGGGCACCGTCACCGCCTGATGCCGCCGGGCGGCCCGGACTTCGAACTGACCGACGTGGTCACGACGTCATCGCCCGGTTTGAGCGTCCCGACGAACACTTTCGTCACCTCGGTGTACGCATGATCGGTGATGCCGAGCGCGATCTCGACCGGCTCGATGGTCCCATCCGCGTGCAACTTCCAGACGACCGCGCTGTCGTGCTGGGCAGTCTTGGAACCACTGCCGCGGTTCGCCGCCGCTGCCGCGCCGCTGCCTTCGACGGGAGCGGAATCGAGTCCCATCTTCGAGGCGTCGATCCCGTATTGCGCATACAACGCGCGGACGTCGGCAGGCGGGAGCGGCGGCTGAAACCGCAGCGCCGCATTCGGCAGCTTGACCGCGTTCTCGACGGTGGCGACCGGAATCGTGACGTACGCCGTCATTCCCGGAAAGAGTTTCAGCTCCGGGTTCGCGAACGTGATGATGGCGTCGTAGGTAACGACGTTCTGGACGGTGGTGGCGTTCATCCGGAGCTGGCTCACGGTTCCGGTGAACAGTTGTTTCGGAAACGCATCGACCTTGAACGTCACGGTCTGGCCGGGACGGATGCGACCCACATCCGACTCGTCGACTTTGGCGTAGACGAGCATCTTGGCGAGATCCTGCGCGATGGTGAAGATCGTCGGCGCCTGCAGCGATGCGGCCACCGTCTGGCCGACGTCGACGCTGCGGGCCACGACCGTGCCATCGATCGGGGAGCGGATCACGGTGTAGGCGAGATTTGTTCGGGCCACGGCCACGGCCGCTTCCTTCTGGCTGACTTGCGCATTCGCCTGACCGATGCCCGCTACGGCGGCGTCGACGTTTGCCCTGGCAGCGTCGTAGTTTGCTTTCGCCAGATCGAGCGCCTGCTCCGTCCCGACTTTTTTCTCGGCCAGCGATCGTGCGCGGTCGAAGTCGGCTTTGGTCTGGATGAGGTTCGCGTTCGCCTTGGTCAGGCTGGCCTTTGCCGCGATGACGTTCGCCTTTGCATTCTCGATGTCAGCCTGCGCCTGCTGCAGCGCGCCCTGAAACAACTGCGGATCGATCACGGCGATGACGTCGCCCTCACGCACGCGCGAATTGAAATCGACGTTGAGCTTGCCGACTCTCCCCGAGACCTGCGACCCGACCTGAACGCTGACGACTGCGTTCACGATGCCGGTCGCTTCGACCGCGTCGCGGATCTCGCCTTGCAGCACTTTGTTGCCGAGATATTGAACACTCTCCTTGCGCCGGAGGAGCGGAACGGACAGCGCTGCGATCAGAATCACGATGCCGCCGGCGATCAGCCACGCCTTTCGCCGGCGGAACGGCGAGGTTTCGTTAGATGCTTCGGAGGATTCACTCATAGCGGAGGGCTTCGATCGGATCGAGGTGGGACGCCTTGCGCGCGGGATAGTAGCCGAAGAAAACGCCGACGGCGATCGAGAAGAGCGCCGCGAGCAGCACGGCCTTCAGCGACATCTCCATCGGCCAGTCGAGCGCGCGTCCGACGAAGAACGATCCGACGACACCTGCCAGAACGCCCGCTGCCCCTCCGACGAGACTCAGCATCACCGACTCCGCGAGGAACTGAAGCTGGATCGCTTCCTCCGTCGCTCCGACCGACACACGCACGCCGATCTCGCGCGTGCGCTCGGTGACGGAGACGAGCATCACGTTCATGATGCCGATGCCGCCGACGATCAGCGAGACCGAAGCGATTGCCACCAGCAGGAGCGTGAGCGTGCGGCTCGCTTCGAGCTGGGCCTGAATGATGTCCTCCGGATTCCGGATGTTGAAGTCGTCCTCCTGATCGGCGCGAAGGTGATGCCGGTCGCGAAGAAGGGCGCGCGCCTGCTGCCCGGCGATCTTCACGACGTCCTGCGAGACTGCCGAGCAGAGGATGTCGTCAAGCCAGGTTACGCCCGACAGTTTTTTCTGCGCGGTCGTGTACGGAAGGAGGATCGTATCGTCCTGATCCTGGCCGGACATCGAGAGCCCTTTCGGTTTCAGCGTTGCCACGACTTTGCAGGGAAGCGATCTAAGGCGGATGACCTGGCCGATCGGGTTGGCGACGCCGAACAACTGGCTGCGAATGGTCGCTCCGATCACGCAGACGTCGGCGGCGCGCTCCACATCATCGGACGTGAACGCCGCGCCGTCATCGATCACCCACCGCTTGATGTCGAAGTACTCCGGCGAGACGCCGCGATAGCTCGTGAACCAATTCTGGTTGCCGTAGATCACTTGCGTTGAACCGTCGACATTCGGCGAGACGCTCTTGATGAGCGGAATCTGATTGCGGATGGCGAAGGCATCGCCGATGGTGAGCGTCTTCGTGCCGCGCGGCCCAGTGCGCACGCCGTTGACTGCGCGGCCTCCAGCCTCGATCCAGACGAAGTTGTCGCCGAGGTTGTTGAGCTGCTGCTCGACGCGCACTTGACCCGCTCTGCCGATGGCGACCACGCAGATGACTGCCGCGATTCCGATGGTGATGCCGAGGACTGTGAGCAGGCTGCGCATCTTGTTTCGCAGGAGTGCGCGCAACGAGCTGCTGAGCAATGCCAGATAGTTCATCGTTTCCGGCCGCGCACTCTAACTGAAGAAGGCCAATTGGTCAGCGCTTTCCTGCACGCTGCTCGGCATCCTCCAGCCACCCGCGCCGCAGCGTCTCAATCGGAATGCTCGACATGTACGGCTTGATGTCGAGGATCGGCGTGTTGTCGAGCATGTCGACGCCGTGAACGTGCAGCGTGGCCCCTTCGCGGCGCAGCAGCTCGACAACCGTGAGTGCGATCGGATTCGGCCGGCGCGGGGAGCGCGTGGCGAAGACTCCGTGCGGAACGGTTTCTCCGGGCGGAGCGCCGAGAAGGTCGTAGCCGTCCGAGCGATCGAACACCCAGATCACGAAGAGGTGCGAGAAGCCTTCGATGTCTTTCAACCCTTGCGCAAACTCAGGCAGGATCTCGAGCGTCCCGTCGGCTTCATGCTTTGTCCCCGGCCCCTTCGGAACCTGCGCAGTATCTTTGAAAGGAGTTCGCGCGAATCCGATGGCGCGTGGAGTGAAGAGAATGTCGTTCATCATGGGGGCACTGTAGGACGTTTTCACGCGGAGACGCGGAGGAGCGGAGGTTTTCTCCGTGTGCTCCGCGTCAAGGTCGGTTATCGGATAACTGCCCGCGACGCCATCAGCCTTCAGCAATCTGGCCGAGTCGCGAGAGGAGCAGTGGAAGTCTCGCTTGACTCGCGGCGTCGGGCATGAGGCTTCCGGGCAGAGCGTCGAGAAACTCCTGGCGCGCTAGAAGGTCGCGAGTTTCCGTTGCCAGATAGCGGCGAACTGTGTCCTCGGCCGCTTGGATTTCGGCGACGAGCTCCGGGCGGCCATCGACGACCGCAAGGAAGTCTTCGAGATCGTGGCTGCCGGCGTAGTCGCCGTTTCCTCGTCCGTGAAACGCTTCGATTTTTGTTGCGCAAAAGTAGGGAGGCGTCACGACTCGAATGACGAGCTCCGCTTCGAGCTCGTAGTCGATCGCATGGGCAATCGCTCCTGCGTACCACTTGTTCGAGAAGCCGAGAACGTTTCTATCGGTCGGCATCACGTCCAGCGTGAGGTCACTTCGGTGTTTCCAGCGGCAGATGACCTTGGTGTCTTCGTGGAAGCCGAGCTTGCGCAGACGTTTCGCGATCGCGTAGTACTCCGCGACGGAGGCAGTCGCCACGATGACGTCGACGTCGCGCGTTGGCCGTATGTCTGCCGCGGCTGGATCTGTGATCAGCAGTCCGGTCGTGCATCCGCCGACGAAGACGAATTCGTCTCGGAGATCGCCGAGCATCTGCGCTCCACGGATCAGAAGCTTGCGATTTTCATCGGCCATTCGATGTCGCTCAATCGCAGCCGGAGCTGTTCCTCTGCGATCTTCCGTTCACGAGCGCGTCCCTCGCGAAGCGCGTCGGCGATGGCGAGCAATTCGTAAAGCGCCGGATCGCGCAACGCCGCGAATGGAACGGTCCGATAGAGCGGCTCGAATTCAATTCCTCTTTCATTTCCCTCCGCAAACGGCCAAACCGGAATCGGCTCTTCTCCTCTGGCGATGAATCCGTTCAGCGGCGCGGCGGCATACGACGTGGCAATTCCGCGAGTCATCGCGCCGCGGTGTGGCGGGAAGACGTATTTGAGACCGTGCACCAGGAACTCGATGACACCGGTAACGTTTATGCGTTCCGGCCGAACAGTTCTGGCTCGGACCGTCGACGCTAGGGGCACATCCCGGAGGTTTGCGAAGGCGTGCTTTCGTTTCGTTTGCCGCTTGTTGATTGAGGGGAAAGCGTCGAGAAGCAAGCCCGACACCCGTCCTCGTCGGATTGCCGCATGTACTTCAGACGAACTGAGGCCGAGCTCGACGCCAAGAACGGCCATCGGCGGACGCTGCGGCCTCGTCTCATGCCTGGGCGAAGATGCTGCAATCGCGCAAAGCTTGAGCACGACGAGCACATCCTGCGGTTTGAGACTTTCCATGCGAGAGGCATTGTATCATTCGCGATTCGCGAATATCGAACGCAGAACCAATAGCACTCCTTCCCATCCAGCCGGCGGAGAAAGGTAGCCCACTCCGTCTACCACGTGAAGATTGCAGACTGATTCAGGACTTGAGCTTCGAGAGCAGCCGGTCAAACTCGTTGAACCATCCATCTTTGAAGGGCATCATCGATTGCCTCACGCACCGAGAAAACCATGCACAGCGCCGAGTCCCCAGCCGCCATCTTCGAGCCAGCCGCAGGAGCAACGGCACCATGACGCCGCAGCGCGGACAGTTCCTCGTCTATCAGACCCAGGACGGGAAGCTGAAGATCGACGTGCGCTTCGAAGGCGAGACCGTCTGGCTAACGCAGCGGCAGATGGCAGAGCTGTTTCAAACCACCAAGCAGAACGTCAGCCTGCACATCCAGAACGTCTTTTCCGAGCGCGAGTTAGCCGAGGACTCAGTTGTCAAGGATTCCTTGACAACTGCCGCCGACGGGAAGAACTACGCGACCAGGTTCTACAACCTCGACGTCATCATTTCGGTCGGATACCGGGTGAAGTCGCAGCGGGGCACTCAATTCCGGATGTGGGCTACCCAACGTCTGCGCGAGTACATCGTCAAGGGGTTCGTTCTCGACGATGAGCGGCTGAAGAATCCCGACCAGCCTTTCGAAACCTACCCCATCCGCACGAGCTTCTCGAACAATCCTTCCAGCGCGGCTCGCGGGTCTTCGTGAACGCCGGAGTGCACCGCGGACGTCTGGATCACGGTGCTGCGCGGGGCGACCAGCCAGTGGAAGCGGGCGCGTTGGGGGAGATCGCCGATCGAGCCGGCTTCGCCGCCGCCGGCGCAGATTTTGGGAATCGCTTCGAGATAGCTCTCGACGACAGCGATGTCGATCGATGGGGCCAGGGCGAGGAGGCGGGCGTGATCGAGCTCGATACGGCAGTCGAGGAAGCCGGCGGTGGGAGAGAAGACGATAACGCCGGCGTTGAGGAACTCGCCGCGGTCGACGCGCGGGACGATCCGCACGACGGCGTAGTCAAACACGAAGCGTTCGTGCATGAACGGCGTCCTCCATCCACTTCCGCGGCGATGCCAGGCGCTGCATCAGATAGTCACGATACCCGAGGCGATGCTCGGCGATGGTGGCGAAGCGGGGCTCGTCGCCCAGCCACGATTCCGGGATCAGATCGATCACTCCCTCAATGGCCTCGGGAGTCAGGAGCGCGGCCAGCCCGGCATCGACCTCCGCGATCTCGCTGGCCCAGCGCAGCAGCACGTGCTCGCCGATCTGCCGGAACGGATTGCCGCTCCGCTCGAGGTAGCCGTCCCAGTTGTGATGAAAGATCAGCGACGCGCCGTGATCGATCATCCAGAGTTTGCGGTGCCAGACGAGCAGGTTCGTGTTCTTCGGCGTACGGTCGACGTTCGTGACCAGCGCGTCGAACCAAACGATCGATGATGCCAGCGACGCCTTGTCCGCGATCGGCAGCGCCACGATCGGATCGAACGTGATCGAGCCGGGGAGATAGTCGAGTGCGAGATTGAGACCCTCGCTCTTGCGCAGAAGATCCTGAATCTCCGGATCGGGCTCCGTCTTGGCCATCCGAGGATCGAGATCGACAAAGACGATCTCCGGCACCGGAAGCTTCAACAGCCGTGCGATCTCGCCCGAAACGAGCTCCGCGATCAGTGCCCGCGCGCCCTGACCCGCACCGCGAAACTTCAGGACGTACGTGCCGTCGTCATCGCCGGCGACGATCGCCGGAAGCGAGCCACCCTCGCGGAGCGGCATCACGTACTCGGTTGCGGTGATCGTGCGAATCATTGCCGGCGCGATCATAACGGGCGACTCGGGGATCGCGTCATGCGCACTGTCATTACAGAAGCGCGGAGCATCAAACGATGGACGCCGGCTTCTCGGGCGACGCGCGTTTGCGGCGTGCATGGGCGATGATCGCGGCCAGACACGCTGCCGCCGCGAGCGAGCTCACCGCGGCGCTGCCGATCACCAACGGATTGCGATAGCGCATTTCGATCACGTGCGTTCCTGCCGGGACGACCAGCCCCTGATAGGCCACGTTGATGGGCAGCAGCGGCGACGGATGCCCGTCGATTGTGGCAGTCCAGTACTTGTGCCGCGTCACCGTCGCAACGAACAACGCGCTGGACGCGCATTCGACGTCGACCGTGGCGGAGTTGGCATGCTCGACGGCGCGAAGCACGCGGCCGCTGCCAGGCTGCAACATCGGCGAGCTCACGAATGCGATCGGGCGGTGGATGCCCGGACTGATCATGAACGCTGCAGGATCCGCGCTCGATACCTCCTGCGCGAAATAGTACTGGCCCGTATTTGGGATCCGCGTCAGCCGGACGACCGAAGCGTGCTCGCGATCCGGTGCCGCGGCGGCCTGGAGAGCGGTCCTGTAGTCGACGATGTAGCGCACGTTCGCGATCGCGCCGAATGACTCCGCCCAGGATGGGTATCCGGAATCGCGGAGCCTTATCATTTCATCCAGCAGCGCGCGCGTCGGAAGGAGGTTCGTTTCGTCGAAGTCGCCCTCGAGCGTTGAACGGACGCCCCAGACGGTCTGCGAATAGGGCACCAGGCCGTTGCGTGAAAACCACGGTCCCAGCAAGTGCCGGAGCGCTCTGTAGTTTGTGTCGCTTTTCTTCCATTCGCCTCGATGCAGGACGGTGTAGTTGTCGTGGTCGCGATCGAGGAGCCGAAGTACGTCAGGAGGCGTGAAGAAACTTTCTCCCGCCCGCGCGGCGATGCCGTCGATGGTGAACGCGATGTCGAACAGAACGACAGTAAGCGCCAGCATCAGCCACCGCCGGATCTCCAGGCGCGGGAACATCGCGAGAAGAAGGAGCAGTCCGCCACACATCGCTAGTCCGATGAGCCAGTTCGTGCGTGCCAGGCCGGCCAGTTCCGGCCCCGCCGGCGGCAAGTGCCAGTAGTCGGCGAAAGATTGCGGCCATGCGGGCAGCAGCGACCAAACAACTGGGATCGTGCTGGCCGCGGCGAAGAGTGCCGCGACGATAATCGCCGCGCGGCGGGTCCTTCGGTCGCCGGAGAGCAGACGGTCGGCGACCGTTGCCGCGAATAGCGTGATCGCGACGATGCCCATTGCAGCGAATTTTTCCGGGTAGCGAATTCCTCGGGCGAGACCTGCCTGATAAAGCGTGCGCAGCAGCGGCGTTCGATCGCCGATCGCCAGGAAATAGGAAAGCAACGAGAGCATCGCGACCGCGCCCGAGCCACGCGCGAGCGACAGCAGCCCGGCCAGTGCCAGAACGGCGATCGCCACACCGTTGTATAGGCTCGGTAGATAGGGGAAGCCCCGGTTGAACGCCGCTCCGCCCCAATACGTCGGCTGGATTGGGTTATAGCGGCCGTACCAATGCGGGATCACCAGCTCGATCGGCCTGGCCGGCGGCATCGCATTGTCCTTAACGGTATCAAACGAGAAGCCCACCGAACGGATCGAGTCGCGCACGAAGTCGAGTGCCGGAACGATCTGGACCGCCGCGACCAGAAACGAAGCCATTGCGATCGCTGGCAGGACGAGGACGGTGCGGCGGATGCCGACCGCAATCAGGCCGCCGGCGAGAAGCAGAATCCAAACCTGCACGATGGCGATCGGTTCGGCAATGATGAGCTGCATTCCGGCGAGCAGCGCCGCTACTCCGAGCCGCGACGCAGAAGGCTCCCGTAGCGCGCGAAGGACACTCCAGCCAACGATCGGCGCCAGCGACCAGACAAAGAATGTGGGGAGTATCGCCATGCAGCCGATGAGCAGTCCTCCCATGCCGAAGGAGAGCGAACCAAAGACTGACGCCGGCCTTCCCGTTCTCATCTCGCGCAGGAGCAGGTACATCCCGGTCAGTGCCAGATACACGTGAGCAACGATGTGCAGCGCGAATCCCAGCCGGTACGGACCGACGAGAATCAGCCATTGGAGGGGATAGAACAGCTCGTACGCCGGGTTGGCCGCGATCGGTTGTCCGCCCGAGTAGAGGCGATTCCAGAACGGAAACTCACCGCTGAGCATCGCCTCCCGCACGATGTGTTTCATTGGGTAGTGATAGAGGAAGAGGTCGGGATGGTAGAAGCTGTTTCCTCCGAACAGGACGTCTGCGAAGGCCAGTGTCGCGATGGCGGCGAGCCCAGTCAGGCACCAAAGGTCGCGGCGATCCATCGACGGATCAGTCCTCGGACGAGCAGCAGAAAGCGAGTTTTGTCATCTGGATGCGTCGAAATGCTATACCGACAACGAGGAGTGCAGGCGTCTCGCCCGTCGGAATTCTCTGACGACCACGCCGGTCGAGAAGGTTGCCCAGGAGGAACACAATGAAGATCGGAATCATTGGCGCAGGAATGATCGGCTCGACCGTTGGAAAGTTGTGGGTCGATGCCGGGCACGAAGTTCGTTTCGCATCGCGGCACACCGAGGAGCTGAAACCGCTCGTTGCGAAACTCGGCGAGCGCGCCTCGGCGGGCACACCGTCCGAGGCCGCGCGTTTCGGCGAAGTAGTGATGCTGACCGTTCCGCTCATGGCGGTTCCGGCACTGGCGCGCGATCTCGCTCCATCACTCGCCGGCAAGATCGTGCTCGACACCGGAAACGCTTACGAAAAGCGCGACGGCGCGGCGGCGGCGGAGGCTTCGCGGCATCCGCACGGCTCAGCCGGTTGGGCGGCGGCGATGTTTCCGGGAGCACGGTGGGTGAAGGCGTTCAACAGCGTTTACTTCAAGACACTCGAGACGGAGGCGCATCGGGGCGGGGACCAAGTGGGGATCCCGCTGGCAAGTGATGATCACGCCGCAATGGATGTCGCCGCCCAACTCGTTCGCGATGCCGGATTCGATCCCGTGCCTGTCGCTTCGCTCGCGCGCGGAAAAGAGTTCGAGCCCGGTACGAAGCCGTACAACACCGGAATGGGCGGAGCGGAGCTGAGACGTACCCTGGGTTAGAGCGAGGAAACTGGCACGCATTGGCTGCCGTCGATGTTCGCACTCGACGCGCGCGCCGTGAAGCCTTCCGAGCATCTGATCATCCTCTTGGCGCAACACGCGCGCGACACATCCCAGCCGCGTTGTCGTCACCCCCAGCAGGCTCACCTGTCACGGCGACCCCGTCGGCAAGGCCCTACATAGATTCACATGAGGCAGATCTTATCTAACAGATCGTCGCCAATTCCGCTGCGTCAAGGTGCAAGCGGGAAGGGGAGTCCTATGCGAATCACGCGAATTGTCTTTCTCGCTATGCTCTTTGCGGTGCCAGCGATGGCGCAGTCGCTATCGATGGGTAATGTGGTCGCATCGCCGAATTCCGGTGACTTTCCGATTGCAGCGACCCGTACCGACATTGATCTGGCCAATCCAGCGAACGCGACAGGCACCATAAGCTCGATCCGTTTTCGCTGGTCACAGAGTCCATGCCCCAGCGCTGTCAGAGTCAAGTTCTTCCGCCGCTCCGGGAGTACTCTGACAGCGTTTGCCGACGCTGGGCCTTTTTCCGTCACGTCACCCGACACCACGTTCACCTTACCGCCCGGTGCTTTTCAAATTCAACAAGGCGATCTCATTGGCATTGTGCGTTTGACAAATTGTGGCAATCCCGTTGGGCTTGCTGGGATTGTCACCGCGGGAAGTCTCTCGTTCGCCGGGGAGGCGACCGGGACGTTGAATTTTTCAGCTGGAACACGCCGCGGAGAGGTAATCGGTGTGTCCGCCACCGGGACGGCGACTGAGAGGCTTGCGGCCGTTCTCCCAGCCGTCGGTTCCACCGCCGGCAACTTCGGTTCGAATTTCAAGACCTCGATTCAGTTTGCGAACCCCTACCTTAACTACACGTACTCAGGCCGCCTCATTCTGCGCAAGCAGGGCGTGGCCGGCTCGTCGTCCGATCCTTCGATCCCGTTCACCCTTGGCCCGAACAGCGCGACTTCTACCGCCGACCTCGTCGCGCTCTTCGGCTATACAGGTCTGGGTAGCGTCGACGTGGTCGTTCCATGGGAAAAAGTGGCTCCGCCAATGGTGACCCGCGTGTACAACGATGCCGCAGCAAACGGAACAGCCGGGTTCACCGAGACCGCGCTCGACCCGTCAGACCAGTCCGTCGGAGGTATGGTCCTCTCGATGGGTGCGGGCACGGTGTTGCTCACGCCGATGGATCCGGCGCACACACGCTTCAACATCGGGGTGCGTACGCTGTTCTCCGGCGCGTCGTTCACAGCCACGCTGAAGAATCAGGACGGAACGGTGGTTACCATTGTCAGCAAGACCTACGCGCCGAACTACTTCGAGCAGGTCTCTGTCGAGTCGTTTCTCGGCGGCGTGACGATCGGCCCCAATCAGATGATCGTCATCCAGGTCAATGATGGCAGCGCGATCATCTACGGATCGACGACCGACAACGTGACAAACGATCCGTCGGTGCAGTTCGCCATCGTGGTGTACGCGATCGCCTGATTCAGCCGCCGCCGGATGGCGATCGCAGCGGTGAGGATGCATCCTTCAGCGGGGGGATGCATCCTCGATCGTGGGGTTGCCTCTGCGTCACCGTCGGGCGAGACGCATGGCGACACGCCTACACTCCTCTTGAAATAAATTGCTCCGGCTCAGCCCTTTGCGTATCATCCCCGGCCCGGCTCTCCGCGGTCGGGACATCTTTTGACAATCTGTCCAGCTCCTTGAGCCATCCGCTCCAAGCGGAGGCTCCGCTAGGCCAGAAGGAGGATTTATGAGGACTTATGAAGTCCTGTTCATCCTTTCTCCGCAAGTACCGGAGGAAGAGGCGACGACGCTTGCCACTGAGTTCAAGCGTATCGCCGAGGGGTCGGGCGCAAAGCTCACCCACGAAGAAGTGTGGGGGCGGCGCCGGCTCGCATATCCCATTCAGAAGTTCAACGAAGGCAACTACCAGCTCCTCGTGTTCGAGACCGAGGCCGGGCTCAATGAGCTCGACCGCCGGATGAAAAACTCGGACCGGATCCTGCGCCACATGATCGTGCGCACGGATCTCGACCACAAGCGCGCCGAGAAGCTCGCCAAGCGCAACCCGAAGAAGGAGCGCATGCGTCCGGCCCCTTCGTTCGCAGCCAGCCCGGGAGCCCCTGCGTCGGCTCCGGTGGAACCCTCGGCCATTCCCGCTTCCGACGAAGCGGTGCCGGCTGAATAAGGAGAGGAGACTGATATGGCAACCGAAATGAGACGACCTGGTGGTGGCGGCGGTGGCGGCCGCGATTCCGGCCGCGGCGGCGCCGGCGGACCTGGCGGCGCGCAAGGTGGCAAGAAGAAGTTCTTCTTCCGCCGCAAGCGCGTCTGCAAATTCTGCGTCGAGAAGCTCGAGTACATCGACTACAAAGACATCAAGACGCTGCAGCAGTTCATCCCCGAGCGCGGGAAAATCCTTCCGCGCCGCATCTCCGGAACGTGCGCACTGCATCAGCGCAAGCTCCAGAGCGCAATCAAGCGCGCACGCATCGCGGCAATGCTGCCGTTCGCGACCGACTAAGCAACTATTCTGATGACCGAGACGTCTCTGCAGCACGATGAGCCGGTAGCGACACCGGTGCGCTCGTTCGGGAAGCAGGCCCGCAGTCTGGCCGGCTACACGATCCTGACCGCGCTGATGTTCGTGTCGCCGCTGCGCGTCTTCCTGCCCGCGGCTCTGTTCCATTGCGGCATCCGCAATGGACGGCGCGCCGCGTGGCTGGTCTTCGTGTTGTCGGCGGCGGTCGCCGGGCTGCTCGTTCTCGGGACGACCCGCGCGGGAAGCGCTGCCGATGCGCCCATCACCTTCGGCTATCTGCTCGCAATCTGTCTCGCCATCGGAATCCCGGCTCTGGCCGCGCTGCCGCTGGTCGAGCGCGGTGAGCGTTTCGGGCGCGTGCTGATGTTCGCGCTGATCATGGGTATCGCCGGGCTCGCAGTCACGGAGCTGACGATGCGGATGGTGACCGGAGCGTCGCCGTACGCGGCGCAGCTCGCGGAAGCGCATCAAACGACCGCGACGATGGTAGCGAGCTACGAGAAAGCAGGGTTCCCTTCCGATGCCGTCAGTTTCTTCAAGAAATGGATGGACATCGGCACGCTCTGCCTGCCGGCGCTGCTGCTGATCGACGTCATCCTCGTATTCGTATTCAGCCTTGTCATGCTCGGCCGTCTTCGCGCCTGGCGCAACTACGCGCTCGTTCGCGATCCGGCCGTGGCCACTGTGTATCTGTTTCGGAATCTCTCGCTCCCCGAGTGGCTGCTCTTCGCGTTCGTGGCAAGCGGTCTCACGCCGCTGGCCAGCGGGATGGTGCAGCAGATCGGCGCGAACGTGCTGGCGGTGGTCGCGTTTCTCTACCTGTTGCAGGGATTGGCGATCTTCCGGTCATTCATCGCCCGGACCAGCGCGGGATTCATCGGCTCCCTCTTCGCCTGGATGCTCCTCGGCTTCCTGGCGTTGACCGGCATCTCCCAGATTCTGCTCTGCGTGGCAGGGCTATTTGACTCGTTTTTCGATTTCCGACATTTCAATCGAAAGGATCACTCTGATGAAAGTCATTCTCATTGACGAGATCCGCGGGCTTGGAAGCCGCGGTGACGTCGTCACGGTCAAGGGTGGCTACGCGCGCAATTTCCTGATTCCGAAGCAACTCGCGCGCGAAGCAACGCCCGGTAACCTCAAGACGATCGAACAGGAGCGCAAGAAGTGGGCTGCGCTCGGCGATCAGGAAAAAATCGTTGCACAGAAAGCGGCCGACAGCGTGAAGGGGATGAAAATCGTCATCCACAAACGCGTTGGCGATCACGGCAACCTCTTCGGCTCGGTCACGGCGAACGACATCGCCGACGCCCTGACGAAGAAGGGCATCGAAGTCGACAAGCGCCGCATCGAGCTCGGACATCCGATCAAGAGCATCGGCGTGCACGACGTCGAAGTGCGCCTGCACCGCGAAGTGGCCGCCCACATCCAGGTCGAAGTCGTCCCCGAGGGGAAGGAATCGATCGAGGTGCCACCGGTGCCTGCGCCGGTTGCGGCGGCCCCGGCTGCGGCTGAAGAAGCGGAAGCGTAGTTTCCTCGGAGGGTGCACAGACACTCTTGTCTGTGCACCCTCAAGTTTCCTGCTGATATCCTCCCTTCAAATGAGCGACGACCGTTTCGTCGATGCTCCGCCGTCGGGAGCCGATGGCTGGCGCGACACGTGGGAGCACGACCGGCGATTCCGGCCGCGTCCGTCGCGTTTCGATTTTCTACTCCGCATTTTCCGGCGCCTCGTCAATCGCTCCGTCGAGCCGGAGGAAGAGCGGCAGCGCAACTTCAACGTCGCGTTGCTCGATCTACTCAACGACATCCGCGCCGACGTCGTGCGCGCGCGCGAGGATCTCAAGCGCGACATTGAAACGGTGCAGCGCGACGTTCGCGCCGCCGATGAATCGCTGGCCAGCGAGCTGACGAAAATCCGCGAGCTGATTCCGATCGCCGCGAAGCGCAACGATTCGCTCATCGCGGCGCTCGATCAGAAGATCGAGACCGTCGCTGTTCGGGTGCGCGACGTGACGAACCCGATCGTCGCGGCATCCGGTGCCATTGCCAACGACTTCCTCTACCGCCGCCTCGAAGACGGTCTGCGCGGCGAGGTGTCCGTAAGCGAGTACGTCGCGCTGGTGCGTGATCAACAGCCGGTCATCGATGTTGGCTGCGGCCGCGGCGAGTTTCTCATCGCCTGCCGCGAGGCCGGCATCGTCGCGCGTGGCTTCGACACGAATGAGCGCTCGGTTGCCGATCTCGTGGCGCGCGGCGTTGATGCCTCCGTTGCCGGAGTGCCGGGATGCTTCGCGAAGATTGCCGATGGATCGATTGGCGCAGTTGTGGCGATGCACGTCGTCGAGCACATTCCGGTCGATGCGCTCTTCGCGCTGTTTGCGGAGTCGGCGCGCGTGCTGCGGGCCGGTGGTCTGCTCATCATCGAGACGCCGAACGCGGAGTCGCTGGCGGTCAGCGCGTCGGAATTCTGGCGCGATCCGACGCATCTTGCGCCGCGGCATCCTGCAGCGCTGACGCTGCTGGGTCGCGAGCATGGATTTGCGATCGATGAGATTCGCGCGATCCACCCGTTCCCCGAGGGCAACAGGCTGGTCGCCGCGAACGAAGAGACGCGGATGCTGGTCGATGCGCTGAACGCGCGGATCTTCGGCGGGCAGGATCTGCGCCTGGTACTGCGTCGGAGCTGATTGAATGGAGCACAGACAAGAGTGTCTGTGCCACACCATGCTTGGCTTAATAAGCAGTGGTAAGTAGAGATCCGCGGTTGGTGTGGCACAGACACTCTTGTCTGTGCTTGTTACCTTCGCGGCTCTTCCAGCCTCCCCACATCGATCACGCTCTCCCGCGGCGGTGGTGGCGGCACGCGATGCGGGATGAACCCGAGGATCAGCCCTGCGATCAGGCCGCCGAGGTGCGCTACGTTGTCGATGAACGGCAACGAGTAGCCGATGGCGATGTTGACGACGATCCAGAAGACGAGCTGGCCGATGAGGCCGCGCGTCCACGGTTGGTGCCGGTAAACCGGCGATCGCGCGACCGAGAAAATGAACGCGCCGAGGATGCCGAAGATCGCGCCGCTTGCCCCGACCGAGAGGCCGTTCGTCGTGCCGATGCGGATGGCGCTGGCCAGCGATGCCACGAGCCCCGTCGCGAAGTACGTCATCACGAAACGCTTCGAGCCGAACAACACTTCGTACAGCGTTCCGAGCTGATAGAGAGCCCACGAATTGACCGCCCAATGGAGAAAGCTGGCGTGCAGGAACATCGCAGTGACGAGCCGCCAGAGCTCGTGACGGACGAGCATTCCGCCAACGATCGCCCCCAGCGATTCCAGCACCTCACCGTTGACGTCGCCGGTCAGAACGTTGCCATTCGATCCGAACCGCGGCCCGCCGAGAAGCATCTCGAAGACGAAGACGATGGCGATCACAACCAGCAACGTCATCGTCACAGGCGCTCTGCGTCTCATGACTTCGTCTCCATGACCGCCGAAACGCGGCGCATCAGAATGTGGGCGAGGCGCGGTAAGAGCTCTTTGAGTCGCATGAACATTGATGCGCCCAACGGAAGGATGCGCCGGTACCTTCCATCCTCAGCGGCATTGGCGATGGCTCGGGCGACCTTCTCCGGCTTGATAGCCATGATCAGCCGCGACGCGCCGGGCATCTTGCCGCGCTCCGCCTTCTCGAAGAAGTCTGTCTCGACCGTGCCCGGACAAACCATGGCCACGCGCACACCGCGGCTCAGCACCTCATCGCGCAGCGTCTCCGAGAAACCGATCACGGCGAACTTCGTTGCACAATAGCCGCCCATTCGCGCGTAGCCCATGATGCCAGCGATCGAGGCGACATTGACGATCGTTCCGTTGCCGCGTGCCAGCATCTGCGGCAGCACCGCCTGCGTACACCAGACCGTGCCGAAGTAGTTCGTCTGCATCATCGACGTGAGGTCGCCAGGACGGGCGGATTCGATAGCGTCGAAGATGGCGAAGCCGGCGTTGTTGACGAGCACGTCAACGCTGCCGGCCATATCGATGAGGTGCTCGCAGTCGGCTCGTTGGCTGACATCGGTGACGACGATTTTGCAGCCGGCGCCGAGTGCACGGCATTCCTTCGCGATGGTCTCGAGCAGCTCCCCTCGCCGCGCGGCCAGCACCAGATTCGCTTCGCGGCGCGCAAACTCCAGCGCCGCCGCGCGGCCGATGCCGCTCGACGCACCGGTGACGACGACGGTTTTCTGTTGCAGTTTCGCGCCCATGCCAGAGCACTCATATCACGTGCTACGCTTCGAGCCGATGCTCAGGCGCCTCCTTCTCTCAGCCGTCTTTCTCACTCTGGCCTGCCACCACGAATCCGATCTCCCGAAGCTTTTCCCGATCCCGGAAGCGCAGCTCGTCAGCGACGCAAGCAAGCCGGTGCGGATGAGCGAGTTGAAGGGCAGCGTCGTCGTTTACGACTTCATCTTCACGCACTGCGCGGGCACGTGTCCGATGATGACGGCGACGATGCGGCGGCTCACGAAAAAGCTTCCCAAGGACGCGCAAGTCCGCTTCGTCTCGATCAGCGTCGACCCGATCCGCGACACGCCGCAGGTGCTGCACGACTACGCCGGCCACGCGCGCAACGATCCGCGCTGGCTGTTCCTGACCGGTGACCGCAAGACGATCGTCGATCTCTCCGTGAACGGATTCAAGCTCGCCGCCGGCGATGCCACCGGCAGCCTGAACGAATCGGTGCTGCACAGCACGAAGTTCGCGGTCGCCGACAAGAACGGCATCATCCGCGACTACTACAGCGCGACGAACGATGACGCCGTCGACCACGTGGCCGGCGTGGTGAATGAGCTCCTGCGAGAGAACTGACGGTGAAAGGATGAAGGGTGAAGGATGAAGGATGAACGACGGATTCATCGCGTGGTTCCGTTCATCCTTCATCCCTCATCCTTCATCCTTCAAGATGCTAGAGTCGCGCGCCGTGTCCACAATCCTTCCCGCCATCAACGCCTCGCTCAACGCCACCACCGGCGTGCTGCTCCTCATCGCCTACATCCTCATCCGGCGGCATCACATCCGGATGCACAAGCGCTTCATGCTGGCGGCGTGCACGACGGCGTCGATCTTCCTCGTGTGCTACGTCCTCAACCACATCCTGCGGCACGGCGTGGTCACGCGCTTTCCCGGGACCGGTTGGGTGCGGCCGCTCTATTTCACGATTCTCATCTCGCACACGATTCTCGCCATCACGATCGTGCCTCTGGCGATCCTGTCCGTCCGTTACGGGCTGAAAATGCGCGTGCCGCAGCATCGTCGCGTGGCGCGGTGGACGTTTCCGCTCTGGATGTACGTCTCGGTCACCGGCGTGCTGGTATATTTCTTTCTCTATCAGTGGTACCCGCAGCCGTGAGCGTGCGATATCTTGGCGGTAGGAGTTGTCTGTGAGTGTGATGCCGCTTCTCGAGACCGAGCTCGATCCCGATCCGTTCGTGCAGTTCGACCGGTGGTTCGAAGACGCGAAAGGCGCCGGCATTGCGATGCCCGAGGCGATGACGGTGTCGACGTCGGCGCTCGATGGGGAAGTCTCCTCGCGCGTCTGCCTCCTCAAATCCTGCGACCATCGCGGATTCGTTTTCTTCACGAACTACTGCAGCCGCAAAGGAAAACAGATTCACGACAATCCTCGTGCCTCTCTCGTTTTCTGGTGGCAATCGCTCGAGCGGCAGGTGAGGATCGAAGGCGCCGTCGTGAAGACGACCGAGGAAGAGTCGGACGAGTATTTTGCGACGCGTCCGCGGGGCAGCCAGCTCGGCGCCTGGGCTTCCGAGCAGAGCCGCGTTCTGGCCGGCCGCGGCGCGCTCGACGGCCGTTTCGAAGAGCTGTCCACGACCTACCACGACGTTGTCATTCCGCGCCCTCCTCACTGGGGCGGCTACCGCGTGATCCCGCTTCTGCTCGAATTCTGGCAGGGACGCACCGACCGTCTGCACGATCGCTTTCAGTACCGCCTGCGCAACGACGTGAAGGATTGGGTTGTGGAGCGGCTGTCGCCGTAGGATGACAGCGAACGGGTTTCCGAAATACTCTGCGCCTCAATGATCGTACGGCGCTTGCGCTACCTGGCCATCGCGGAGCCGATTGTCATCGTGCTCATCTTCGAGGGGCTGCGGTCGATCACGTTCGTCTCGATCTCGCAGCGCGACCGGCTCATCCTCGATGGTCTCATCGTGACCGCCTTCATCATCCTCGGCGTCGTGATGATCCGCGCGGTCCGCCGGACCAAGCAGACGCTCGAGCGCCAGAACGCGGAGCTGCTCGCGCTGCATGGAGCCGGTCTCGACGTCACCGCGGAGTTGTCGCTCGACGCGGTTCTGAACAAGGTCGTCGAGCGGGCTCGGATCCTGGTCGGTGCGCGTTACGGAGCGCTGTCCGTCGTCAACGATGATGCATCGATCCAGAATTTTTTGACGTCGGGCGTCACGAGCAAGCAGCGCGCCCGGATCGGGCCGCCACCCTCCGGCCACGGACTCCTCGGCGTCGTTCTTCGCGAAGGCGAACATCTGCGTCTGCCCGACATCGGCAAGGACCCCCGCTCGCAGGGATTTCCGCCCAACCACCCGGTGATGCGCTCGCTTCTGGCCGTTCCGGTCACGTGCAAAGGTCCGTTTGCCGGCAATCTTTACCTTAGCGAGAAAGAGGACGGAGGCGAGTTCACGCCCGGCGATGAGGAGACGCTGGAGCGGTTCGCCGTGCAGGCGGCCATCGCCATCGACAACGCGCACATGCACCGCCAGGTTGCGGATCTGGCGGTGGCGCAGGAACGGCTGCACATCGCGCGCGAGATCCATGACGGCACCGCTCAGGTCCTCGGCTACGTGAACACGAAGGCTCAGGCGGCGAGGGAGTACATCCGCCAGAACAAGATGGAAGAGGGGATGGAGCAGTTGCGGGAGCTGGCGGCGGCGGCGCGCGAAGCGTACAGCGACGTTCGCGAATCGATCGTCGATCTCCGCACGTTGTCGGGTCCGTCGCGGTCGCTGCACGTCGTGCTCGAGGAGTACATCGCTCACTGGAAGACGCAGGCCGGAATCACAACGGATCTTCTGCTCGACGACGACATCACCGTGCCTCCCGGAATGGAGCTGCAGGTCGTCCGCATCATCCAGGAATCGCTCGCCAACGTCCGCAAGCACGCCAAGGCGACGAGGGCAAGCCTGGAGGTCCGGAAGCGCAGCGGGAAGCTGTCCGTCATCGTGCGCGACGACGGCGTAGGCCTCCCGGAAGCGCCGCGCAAGACCGATTTCCCCCGATTCGGCCTGTCGACGATGCGCGAGCGCGCGGAGTCGATCGGCGGCACGTTCTCGATCGAAAGCAACCCCGGCGGCGGCACGGTCGTCCACGCCGAGATTCCGTTGCCCGGCAACTGACGGTTACACTAATCATCGCGTGCGCATACTCATCGCTGACGATCATCCGCTGTTTCGCGACGGCCTTCGCAGTCTGCTGACCGCGCAAGGCCACGAGGTCGTGGGCGAGGCTCACAACGGCCACGAGGCAGTCGCGCTCGCGCAGAAGCTGCGGCCCGAGCTCGTGCTGATGGACGTCTCGATGCCGGATCTCGACGGCATCGGCGCGACGCGGCAGATTACCGCCGAGGTGCCGGACGTGAAGGTCGTGATCCTGACGGCGTCCGATCAGGATGAGACGCTGTTCGAAGCGATCAAGGCCGGAGCCCAGGGCTACCTGCAGAAAAACCTCGAGGCTGAGGAGTTCTTCGCGCTGCTCGATCGTGTGACCCGCGGAGAGCCGGGACTCACGCCGCTGCTGGCGCGCAAACTCCTGCAGGAATTCGCCAAGCCCACAGCGGAGCCGAAGATTTCGGAGGACATGCCCGATGCCCTCACCGCGCGGGAGCGCGAAGTCCTCGAGCTGATGGTCGAAGGCGTAACTTCGAACCGCAAGCTGGCCAAACGCCTCGAGCTCAGCGAGAACACGGTCAAGTTCCACGTCCGCAACATCCTCGACAAGCTGCATCTTCACAATCGGGCGCAAGTGGTGGGATATGCGTTGAGGAAGAAGATGATCGAGTGAGGTACGCATGGCCGATCCGGGTGCACGCATCTTTCGATGGTACGAGAAGAAGGCGGAAACGAACCGTGCCAGACACGGAGTCGGCTTCGAGGAGGCAGAATCCGTGTTCGACGATCCTCTCGCCAGGATCGATCCTGATCCCGATCATTCTGACGACGAGAATCGCGAGCTCATCTTCGGCCATTCAGGCAAGGGAAGGCTTCTCTTGGTAAGCTTTGTTGAACGTGGCGATTCGGTTCGCATCATCAGCGCACGAGAAGCCGACAAAGAAGAACGAAAACGCTATGAAGAAGACATCCTCTGATCCCGATCCCGAGCTTGATCTCGACGACGACCTTCGTCCACATTACGATTTCGATTTCAAGAACATGAAGCCCAATCGCTTCGCAGGGATGGATCTGAAGTTCAAGGGGCGACCGCCGATTGTTCTCGATGCAGACGTTGCCGAGGTCTTCGACTCTCCCGAGGCCGTCAATACCGTTTTGCGATCCGTCATCAAGGCGATGCGCACGTCGGCTGTCGGTGGCAAGGCAAAGAAGGCCAGGGCAACGGCGCCACCGATCGCAACCAAGCGCCGCGCTTCCTGACGCGGCAGTCTCAACCAGTCGCCGCTACGGACGTTCACCGTTTCGGCAGATCGAAGATCCCGCCGCGCGGTATGCTCTGTTTTTCCGCAAGGCCGCCACGACATCCGCATTCGAGAGTGCCATAGCCGCGACGGGCGGCGAAGGAGCACTTGAATGCGACGAGGAAACATCGAGAAGTTGAGAGTGCGGCGATCCGTCGTCGTGGCGGTGGCTCTTGCGCTTACCGGAATCCCAGCCGTGCTTGCGGCGTCGCCGTCGGCAACCCGCGTCGCGAACGCATGGCGGCGCATCGAGCTGGCTGCCACACTCGCGCGAACGCAGCCGTCCGCGCACGTGGCCGTCGCCGCAGCATCCGTCGCGCGGAAACGAGCGGCCATCCCGCCTCCGCTCCCGGCTTGCTCGGCCGGAGTCGTTGCCTATCTCGTCGAAGTCGGCGATCTGGCCACGGACGATCGGTACATCTATTTCATCGATGGTGAGGACCTGATCTCCCGCGTGGCCAAAGAAGGAGGGACTCCGACTCTTCTCGGCGAGGTTCCCGGCGTGCTGATCGTTGCCATGGCAGCCGATGACGCGCGGATCTACTTCACCACCTACGACGACGACTCATTCACCGGCTCGATCTACTCGATCTCGAAAGATGGCGGTCCGGTAAAGGCTCTTGTCCGTGGTCTGGCTACACCGTTCGATCTCGCGGTCGATGGCCAGTTCATCTACTGGGTCGCGGTTGGCACCTCTGTCGCCGACGGTTTCCTCGCCGATGGCTCGATCGGCCGCGCGGCCAAAGCGGATGGGTCGGGCGTGGTCACGCTGGCTTCGAACCTCGCGCTGCCGGTTTCGCTTGCTCTCGACGCCACGCACGTCTACTTCGGCGAGACCGGGGCGGGCCTCGGCAACCCGAGCGTGGGCCTGCGCCGCGTGCCGCTGGCCGGCGGGCCCGTCGCGAAGCTGCTGGATGGCATCATCGTCGGTCCCGTTGTCGTGGACAGCGCAGCCGTTTACTACGGCACCCTCACCGGCAGTGGAACGTTCGAGATTGCCAGTCTGCAGAAGAGTGGCGGCAATCCTCGATTGCTCGTCTCCGGCCTCGACGACATATCGAGTCTCAAACTATGGGGCTCGACGCTCTACTACGTCAGTGAAAGTGATGTCACCAGCATCAACGCCGTTCCCGCCGGCGGCGGCGCGCACCGCACCGTGAGAACGGGCGGTCTTGCCACCGCCAAGATCGCGTTCGAGGAATGCCTCCTCTACTTCGCATCGGACGAGAATTCCACGCTCGAGCGCATCCCGCGCTGAGTGTTGCAATAAGACTGAGCACAGACAAGAGTGTCTGTGCCACACAAGAACCCCTGCTTCGAAGCATGAGCCATGTGGGACAGACAGGAGTGTCTGTGCCATGCCACACAAGCAACCCCTGCCTCGAAGCCATGAGTCATGTAGCACAGACACTCTTGTCTGTGCTGCCACACACGAAACCCCTGCCTCGAAGCCATGAGTGATGTGGCACAGACACTCTTGTCTGTGCTCCCCTCGGACCTCATGTGCCAGCGCGCGCATCACCCGAAAATAGATTCGTGACCAACGCAAGCGCCACGGTAGCTCCGCCCGCGGCCACTCCCGGAGCCACAGCAATCAAGGGCCATGGAATCCCGGCCGACCGCTGAAGGTGATTCGCGAATCCGAACCCGAACGCTGCGACAACAGCCGCGCCGCAGACGAGACCGACGATCAGCGGAAGAGGAAGAATGCGGCCCGATGGAATCAAGAGGACGGTCACCAAAGCAAAGGCGCCGCCGCTGAAGACGAGCACGATGCCCCAGGCGAGCAGATCGAGCTCCGCGCTCTGCCACGCGGATGCGAATTCGCCGCCGCGATGAAACGATCCTGCATCACGAATCGCGAGAACGACCCCGACAACGATGACGACGGCGGCAAAACCGATGAGCGTCGAGGTGAAGCTCCGGACAGGATTCATCACGCCCTCCGCCGGCGCCAACGGTTCATCGATGCGCCAGCACGCTGAATGGTACTGCTGCAGGGATAGTCCTACTGACATCCACGGCCGCGGCGACGAGTCTGAGAAATGACAAAAAGCGGCCCGCGGCGATGAACGCCGCGGGCCGCGAACCTCGCGCCTCTCTCGTTACTGCGCCATGTTGAAGATGGCGTACTGGAAGCAGCGGTTCGGACTGCCGGTGGTCTGGAAGTATCCATTGCCCTGCGAAACGATCGCCAGAGCGTTTCCATTGGAGCCGGCGTCGGTGTAATTGAGAATCACTACGCTGCTAAAGTGCACGGAACCGTCATACACCGTGACCTGATTGTTGGCGTTGTTTCCCGGCGGATAGCAGGCGTTTCCTTTGACAACCGTGAGGCCGGCGCCTGAATCGCCCTTGTCGCCCTTGGGGCCGGGAAGTCCCGCTGGACCTCCAGGACCGATCGGACCCTGCAGCCCGCTGTCGCCCCTGTCGCCCCTGTCGCCCCTGTCGCCTTTGTCACCCTTTCCGCCAGTGGCACTGGTGTCACCCTTGTCGCCCTTTGGGCCGATTGCGCCGGTGTCGCCCTTGTCGCCCTTTGCGCCGTTGGCACCGACGGCTCCGGTGTCACCCTTGTCGCCCTTTGCGCCGTTGGCGCCGATGGCTCCAGTGTCACCCTTGTCGCCCTTTGCGCCGTTGGCGCCGATGGCTCCAGTGTCACCC
>JADGNZ010000034.1 GCA_017883205.1 Thermoanaerobaculia bacterium
GTGGTGGTTGGGGGGCGTTTTCCAAGTCCTGTGGGAAGGCGCGGCCTCATCGCGGCTTTCCATAGGACGTCAGCTTCCATAGCCCGGTCCTCGGGCGGGGGCACGGATCAAGGAACGAGGAATCAGCCGGCTGAATCAGCCGGCTGGGTCGAGAGGGCTATTCTTTGCCGGGCTGTTCGTCGGGCCCGGGTGCGGGGGCGGCAGGTCTAGCTCGATCAAGATGGAGTCGGTGATCGCGGTCAGAGTAGTACCCGAGCTCGAGCTTGCCGAAGCGAATGATCGAGCAGCTGTCGTCGATGGCCTCGAAGGCGATGTGCTCGCCGGCCAGTGCCTCGCTCAGAAAGAACCATTGGCCTTTCCACTTGATCTCACCGCTGCTCCGAACGCTTCGGACCACGCAGGTGGAGGGATACTCGATCTGAGGAAGTCGCTTGGGGTATTGGCGCGGGGAACGCTCGTAGCTTCGCGCAGGTGGTGTCTGATCAAGAGCCTCGTGCGGACGAATGTGGTTGAATCGATCGACGAACCTGTCGAACTGAACCTGCTGGCGGCGACAGTCTTCTGCAGGCTGGGCACACGCCTCCCGCTTGAGATCTCGATGCATGCGTTCGAGACGGCCGTTCTGCTGTGGCTTACCTGGTTGGATCAGCTGCGGCTCAATGCCCAGGCGGATCCAACGCACTGACAACTTCGAGAGGCGCTTGACCGAGTTGGACGAGAACGGCGTCCCGTTGTCGGACAGCATGAAATCGGGTAACCCGTATTCGCGGAAGAGCCTCTCGAACACGGGCCAGGAAAGCTCGAGCGAGGTCGCACTCAGAGCCTGACAACCGATGATGTAGCGGCTGAACGAATCGGCCACGGTCAGGGGATAACAATAGCGGCGATCTTTCGTTCGGAAGTGTCCTTTGAAGTCGGTGCTCCATTGCTGGTTGGGACGTTCGATCAGCACTGCCGGCGGCTTTCCCGGATGCTGAAAACGCCGGGGCCGAGGGTGCGGCACGATCAACCCCGCTCGCTTGATCCATTCGTGAACCACACTGGCCACGGGCCACTGTCGATCGGGCTCGATGTCGTGCAGATAGGCCAGGATCTTTCTGGCGCCCCAACCATAATCAAGACGAACATCAAGCACGACGGCGATCGTCTCCGGACTGGCCCAGAGCTTGCCGTCGAGCGGCGCGCGCGAGTGATCGGCCAGCCCTGGCCAACCACTCTCCCCGTGCCGCGCAATCATCTTGTATCCGGTCTTTCGACTCACGCCATGTTCGGCACACAGCGCCAACATCGTCACCTGCCCGGTTCGCACCCGCAGGTTGTAGTCGAGCATGAACTTCGCTCTTTGATCGGTCACACTTGTAGCTTTCCAAGGCATCGTTGGTCTCCTCGACGCCTCTGAACTGGTTCCCGACTGTTACCTATGTTCCCGGGCCGATCTGTTACCTATGTTCCCGGTCCGTACCCGGCCACCTTCTCCCCCACTGAAAAGCGTGGGGGAAAGGCGCTCGATTGGGAGCGCGGTGCCGGCAATTCCATTGCCAGTGTGAGAAATGCGCGCTAGCCGCATTTCTCACACTGTTTTCAGCGACTCCCTCGCGTCGAGCGAAGCCGGATGAGGGGGGCGTTGCAGGATGGGACAAACACGTTCCTTGCGAGCTTGACCCGTTTGAAAGAGGCATTGCTGCCCGGTGTTTGTGCAACGTTGACGCGACAGTCAAACGCCCCCTCATCCGTCCTTCGGCCACCTTCTCCCCCACTGAAAAGCGTGGGGGAGAAGGCGCTCGATTGGGAGCGCGGTGCCAGCAATTCCACTGCAAGTGTAAGAAATGCAAAGTAGCCCCTCAACCGCACCAATCGGGGGATCCTTCGACCGTCCTTCGCCGCCGATGTCCGACGGTTGCGAGTGCAGCGAATCTTGCGGCGGCTTCGGCGGCTCAGCGCTTGGATGACTGATGCGTACCGGACGGCGCGTGCCTTCCTGCTACTCTCCTCTCCTTCGCTCCGAAGGTACAGCTGCGTCTCACGACCAGCCCTCTTCTTAACGATCGATGAAGGAGCGTAGAACGGTGCAGGAGCACCTATAAGGATGACAGCGACTCCCTAAACGGACCTCTGTAGAATGGTGCCGATGTCGACCCTCTCTCCACCCAAGGCTCCGCCGATTCCGGACTGGAGCCGTTTGGTCGGCGATTCCATCGTCCAGCACGGCCCCTGGCACACGTATCTGAAGCTGGTGGAAGCACGCGGACGCTATCCCGATGACCTCTCACGCCTCGGCTATACGGAGATTCTGCGAAACATGATCGTGCGCGACTTTCTCCACAATCCGAAGGGGATGCAGGCCATGCCGAAGCTGACGCCGGAGTTCCTGTCGAACTTCGACCGCTTCAATCTGACCGCCCAGGAGGGCTATCTGGTGTCACTCATCGATGGCCGGCTCGACCTGCAGAAGCTGCTGCTTCTCAGCCCGTTCGATCACTTCACGACGCTGTTCAATCTCGCCAAGCTCCAGCACGAGCGCGCGATCACGGTGCCCCAATGAGCGCGAATAGCGGCAAGTACCCGATCTCCGAGCGTCTCAAGACGCCGATCGCGATCATCAACGAGCGCGGTGCGGTGGAGTGGAGCAACGCGGCCTTCGAAGCGACGTTCGGCGACGACGCCGGCAATTGGCTGACAGAGGCCTCACGGGCGGTGGCCGGGGAAAGCGGCTGGCTGCAGGGCTTTTTCCTCGATGCCGATGAGCTTCGATCGATCGACGTCGACATCGAAGGCTGCACGTACCGCATCGACAAGATCATGCATGTCGACGACTACGACACGCCTTCCGTCGCGCTCTGGTTCGAGGATGTGACGCGGCAGCGCGAAGCCGAGCAGGCCAAGTCGGACTTCACCGCCCAGATCGTTCACGATCTTCGCGGTCCCCTCTCCGGCATTCAGGGCACGCTGGAATTCGTGCTTTCGCAGGAAGGAACGAAGCTCGATTCGCTCAACGCGGATCTGCTTGCCGAGGCCAAGCGCGAGTCCGAACGGATGATGGGGCTGATCAACGAGATCATGGATTTCTCCAAGATCCAGTCCGGCAGTTTCGCTGTCGAGCAGGAGCCGGTGCGCGTCGCCGGTCTGCTCAAACGCGCCGTGCGCAGCCTGCAAAGCGTGGCCTCCCGAGACGAAGTCTTCCTCCTTTCCGCACACGGCCGCGACATCCCGCAGATCATCGGCAGCGTGGAGAAACTGACACAGGCGGTGATCAACCTGATCTCCAACTCCCTGAAGTTCACGCCAAAGAAGGGGCTGATCTCCGTCGGCGCGCAGATCCTGCGCAAAGGGGACGTGGCCGAGGCAATCGTGATCACGGTGACCGACAGCGGCATGGGCATCAAGGCCACCGAGCTGCAGCAGATCTGGGACAAGTACAAACAGAGCGGCAACAAGTCGCTTCGCGGCGGCGGCGGCACCGGCCTCGGACTCTACATCGTCAAGCAGGTGGTCGAAGCCCACGGCGGCGAAGTGACGGTAGCCTCGGTCGAGGGCGTCGGAACGAGCATGGTCCTGAAGCTGCCGGTGAAGCGGGCGGCGTAAGATGGCTCGTCAACGAACCAAGCGTCAGAAAGATCTGACCGACATCGGACGATTGATCGAAGCGTATCCCCAACTTCGCGAGCGCGTACCACGTGAAGTCCTCGACCGTCTGGTCTGAACCCGTGGCTGCGGCTGCGTCGTGAGTGTCCTTTTTCGGAGACAACCGGAGCAAAACGCTTCAGAGCAGGACCAGAATCTTCTCTTGGCGGACCAAAACTTTCTCTTCGTGGAGTGAAACTTTCTCTCCGTGGAGCAAAACTTTCTCTAGGTTGGAGAGAACTTTCTTTAGGCCGGAGAGAATTTTCTCTAGGTCGGAAAGAATTTTCTCTAGGTCGGAAAGAATTTTCTCTAGGTTGGAGAGAACTTTCTCTAGGTCGGAAAGAACTTTCTTTAGGTTGGAGAGAACTTTCTTTAGCCCGGAGAGAATTTTCTCTAGGTTGGAGAGAACTTTCTCTAGGTCGGAAAGAACTTTCTTTAGGTTGGAGAGAACTTTCTTTAGCCCGGAGAGAAGTTTCTCTAGGTTGGAGAGAACTTTCTCTAGGTCGGAGAGAACTTTCTCTAGGTCGGAGAGAACTTTCTCTAGGTCGGAAAGAACTTTCTTTAGGTTGGAAAGAACTTTCTCTAGTCTGGAAAGAACTTTCTCCAGGTGGAGTGAAACTCTCCGTCCGAGGAGCAGACAAACAAGAGCAAGTCCCCTGTCCCTATCTCCAGCTTCGCGTCTTCGCGTCTTCGCGTGAAACCTGATTACCGAACTTCACCGAGGACCGCGTCGACGCCGAACGCGATCTCCGCTTCGGTGATGTCCGAGAAGACCTCGCACGTTCCGATGGCCCGGGGGAAGACCATGACGCGCTGGCTTCCGGTGTTCTTCTTGTCGTGCTCGGCCGCCGCCAGGATGGCATCGCGGTCGATGTCTGCAGGTATTGGCGTCGGATTCCAGGCGCGGATGACGCGGTCGATCCTTCCGGCGACGTTGCGCTCGATCAGCCCACGCTGCACGGCGATCGCGTTTGCACCGATCATTCCCCACGCCACCGCTTCGCCGTGGGTGAGATGGCGGTAGTCGAGGGCGGCTTCGATTCCGTGGCCGATCGTATGACCGTAGTTGAGCAGGCGGCGCAGATCGGCTTCGCGCTCATCGGCGGAAACGATCTCTGCTTTCACCTGAATCGCTTTGCGCACCACTTCGTCGACGTCGATGCGCGGCGGCGATTCGAGCATCTCGAAGAGTGAGGCATCGCCGATTACGCCCCCTTTCAGCGCTTCGAAGAGGCCGCTGAGCATCTCGCGGCGCGGCAGCGAGTCGAGCGTGGAGAGATCCGAGATCACCGCCCGCGGCGGAAAGAAGCTGCCGATGAGGTTCTTCCCGCTGGCGTGATTGACAGCGACCTTCCCGCCTAGGGCGCTGTCGACCTGCGCAAGGAGCGTGGTCGGAATGTGCACGAGGTCGATGCCGCGCAGGAAGATCGATGCCGCGAAGCCCGCCGTGTCCCCCACCATCCCCCCGCCCACCACCACCGCCATCGAATCCCGTTTCGCTCCGCGGGCCAGAAGCTGCGTGACGATGTCGTTCACGGTGGTGAGGTTCTTGTGCGACTCCCCTTCCTCGATCTCGATCACGTCTGCATCGAGCGATGCAGCAATCCGCTCACCGAATCGATCACGCAGCGGCGCCGACGTGATGACGAAGATGCGGCCGCGCGCATGGATGAGGGATGCAATCTCGCCGAGGAGATCGCGCCCGGCGTAGACGGGATAGGAGGCCGAGGCCTGGCGGATGGTGATGAAGGGAGTCATTTGTTCGAAGGATGAAGGATGAGGGATGAAGTGGCAATAGATCGCTCGGGTCTCGGAATAGCGAGCGCGGAGTGTAACGGTTGCGGAGTGCTGGTCTGACGCGCGTTTGTGGTGGGTCGCCGCCGGGCCGGCGGCGGTACAGCCGTCGAGCCGACGGCGCTACGCTACTTTCATCTCAGAGCAAGGATGAAGGATGAATACCCCGGATGAGCGTTCATCCTTCATCCTTCATCATTCACCATTCATCCTTTGATTCCGATCCCCAACTCTCCCAACTGTTTCTCGTCCACGCGTCCCGGCGCCTCGCTCATGAGGTCCTGCGCGCGCGCGGTTTTCGGGAAGGCGATCACTTCGCGCAGCGATTCGGCGCGGGCCATCAGCATGACCATGCGGTCGAAGCCGAGGGCGACGCCGCCGTGCGGAGGGGCGCCGTAGCGGAAGGCTTCGAGGAGGAAACCGAAGCGCTCGCGCGCTTCGTCGTCCGTGATGCCGAGGGCGCGGAACATGCGCGATTGGAGCTCCGGCGTGTTGATGCGGATCGAACCGCCGCCAAGCTCCATGCCGTTCATGACCACGTCGTACGCGCGCGCCAGCGTGGCGCCGGGATCGCTCTCGACCTTGTCCGCGTCGGCAAGGCGCGGCGAGGTGAATGGATGATGACGCGCGAAGAAACGTCCGCTCTCCTCGTCCCACTCGAACAGGGGGAAGTCGATGACCCAGAGGAAGTCCCAGCGATCGGCGGGGATCAGTCCCTGATCTTTGGCAACGCGAAGGCGCAGGGATCCGAGGACGTCCCACACGCGCGTCGTCTTTCCGGCGACGATGAGAGCCATGTCGCCTTCGTTCGCTTGCAGTGCGTCGCGCACGGATTCGAATGCGGCATCATCGAGGAACTTCTTGATCGACGATCCACGCTGCGCATCGAACTTGATCCAGACGAGGCCGGATGCGCCGAGCTTCTTCGCCTCTTCGGTCAAGTCATCGATACGTTTTCGTGAGAGTGCCGCGCCGCCAGGGACGACAATCCCGCGTACGGTCTCGGCCTCGCGGAACGGGACGAACTCGAGTTGCCTCGCCGCGGCAGTGATGTCGATCAGCTCCATCCCGAAGCGCGTATCGGGCCGGTCGATCCCGAAACGTTCCATCGCTTCCTGCCAGCGCATGCGCGGGAACGGCGTCGTGATCGGAATACCTGCCAGTGGGAAGACCTCCGCGAACATCCCTTCGATGAGCCCGAAGACGAACTCTTCGTCGATGAACGAGGCTTCGATGTCGATCTGCGTGAACTCCGGCTGACGGTCGCGGCGAAGGTCTTCGTCGCGGAAGCAGCGCGCGATCTGGTAGTAGCGATCGAGACCACCGACCATGAGCAACTGCTTGAAGATCTGCGGCGACTGCGGCAACGCGTAGAAGTTTCCTTTGCTGACGCGGCTGGGCACGAGGTAGTCGCGCGCCCCTTCGGGCGTCGACTTCGTCAGGATCGGTGTCTCGATCTCGAGGAAGCCCTGCCGGTGCATGTAGTCGCGGACGCCGTGCGCGATGCGGTCGCGCAGGATCAGGTTGCGCGTCAGCAGCGGACGCCGCAGGTCGAGGTAGCGATACTTGAGGCGAAGATCTTCGGCCGCGTCGACCTCGTCGTCGATCGGAAACGGCGGCGTCTCGGAGCGGCTGAGAAGCTCGATCGACGATGCGATCAGCTCCACCTCGCCAGTCGGCATCTTCGGATTCTTCGTCTGCTCGGAGCGTTCACGCACCTCGCCCGCAATGCGGACGACGTATTCGGAGCGCAGCTCTTTGGCGGCAGCGAGCAGCTCTTCGCTCGCCCCTTTGGATCGATCGACGACCACCTGCACGATGCCGCTGCGGTCGCGAACGTCGATGAACACGAGCTCGCCGAAGTCGCGATGCTTCTGCACCCATCCAGCGATTGTCGCCGCCTGATTTGCGTGTTGTTTGTCGAGTGTGCCTGCGTAGGTTCTGGTCATGGTTCTCATTGAAGGATGAATCATGAAGGATGAAGGATGAAATCAAACCATTCATCCTTCATCCTTCCGCCTTCATCCTTTCAACTCATCCTTCTGGATCATCCTTTCAAGTACGCGTCTTTATATCCCACGTAGTTTCTCCACGACTGCTCGAGCCGGGCGATTTCATCGATGCGCAAGTCCCGCTTCACCTTCGCCGGAACGCCCACTGCGAGCGTGCGCGGCGGGATCTCCATCCCCTCGCTCACCAGCGCGCCGGCGCCGATGAGGGCGAGCTCGCCGACGCGCGCGCCGTCGAGTACACGCGAGCCCATGCCGATCAGAGCACCGCGCGCGATCGCGCATCCATGCACGATTGCCCCATGCCCGATCGTCACCTCCTCGGCGATCTGGATCGGATGCGTATCGTTCGTCACGTGCAGCACGCAGTTGTCCTGAATGTTCGTCCGCGCGCCGATGCGGATCGAATGAACGTCCCCGCGAATGACGGCGCCATACCAGATCGAACAGTCATCGCCGAGGACGACGTCGCCGATGAGCGTGGCGTTTTCAGCGATGAAGACGCGCGCACCGAGGCGGGGGGATTTGCCCTCGTAGGGGCGGAGAATCATGGTGTTGACTTTATCTCAAAGGCTTTTCACGCGGAGGCGCGGAGAGCACGGAGGGTTTCTCCGCGTCCTCCGCGTCTCCGCGTGAAACGCTTTTCCTTGCAACCGCGGGAAAGCACTCCCCGAATACAATTCACTCATGCCCGAACGAATCCCGTTTCGCAATCGTGCGCATGAAGTGTCGCGCATCGAGGCGTTCAGCGACGTCATTTTCGGCTTCGCCATCTCGCTGCTCGTCGTTTCGCTCGAAGCGCCGAAGACGTATGCGCAGATGCTGGAGATGTTGCGCGGGTTCCTGCCGTTCGCGATCTGCTTCTGGATCTTCATCGACATCTGGTTCGAGCATCATCATTTCTACAAGCGCTATGCCTTGCAGGACCGGACGACGATGGCGCTGAATACGTTTCTGCTGTTCGTCATCCTCTTCTACGTCTACCCGCTGAAGTACATGTTCACTCTCTTCTCCGAAGAGCTCCTCGGGCACCAGATCGAGATTCCGGCGTCGGGAGGTCCTTTCCTCTACACGATCTATGGCATCGGCGTGATGTCGGTCTTCTGGCTGCTCGCGGCGATGTACGGTCACGCGTGGCAGCAACGAGCGGCGCTGGAGCTCAATCAGGTCGAGATCGTCGACACGCTCGAGCGCGTCTACGACGACTTCTTCATGGGCCTCTTCGGACTGATCTCCATCGTCCTCGCCCACACGGTCTGGGCGCGTTACGCGGGCTTGGTCTACTTCCTGATCTGCATTCCGAAGACGGCCGTGCCCTGGATCATGGGGTCAAACGGACGAAGGCCGAAGACGCGATGCTTGCGGCGCGGGCCTCCGCGTAGTCACTTCCACAAACGCCACGTCGCCGCCCCCCACACCACAGCCCATAGGATCGCCATAGAAGCCACGCCAATCGTGGCGATCATGGGGCCGAAATGATCCGAAGCGATACCTGCGGCCATGCTGGAGATGCTCATCGTCAGCGTGACGAAGCCCCAGTCAGCGGCGAATACGCGGCCGCGGATCCAATCGGGTGTCTCGCGTTGCAGGCCGTACGTCGATGTTTGCCACTGCGCGCCGCCGCCGAGGTGCGCGGCGAAGACGGCGAGGGACCCGACGAGAAGCGATCGCGAGAGGCCGAGGGCCATGTAGCCGCCTCCGAACACGAGCACAGCGAACCCGATGAGGCGGTATTGCAGATCGTCGCGCCGCGCACCGACCGCGCGAAGGATGAACGGCCCGAACAGCGCGCCGAGTCCGCGCGCGGCAAAGAGCAGGCCGATGCCGAACGCGCCGGCCCGGAAGATCTCCTTGCCGAAAATGCTGAGCATGGCGATGACGCCGGCACCGAGTCCGTAGCCGCCTTTCGAAGTGAGAAGTGCCAGGACGCGGGGATTGCCGCGCGCATAACGCAGCGTTTCGCGAATCGACTCGACGAGCGGCGGATGATCGTGATGCCGCTCTTCGGCGAACCGCGAGCGCATGCGCCAGAGAATGGCCGCCGAGGCCACGAAGCTGATGCCGTCGGCAACGAAGGAGACGTCGCGTCCGAAGCGCATCGTCACCGCTCCCCCGATCGCCGCGCCGACCGCAAGCATCGTTCCCCACGTCGATCCCATCAGCACGTTCGCCGCGCTGAGATCCTTCGGCGCGACGATGTTCGGCAGCGCAGCCTGCGACGCCGGCTCGAAGTACGCCGAGCCGATGGAGATGATGACGACGCCGGCATATGCGAAGGGAAGCATCGCGGGAGTCCGCGCGAAAAGAGGCAACAGGCAGGCCACCGCGCGGATTAGATCGACGGCGATCATCAGCTTGCGGCGATCCATCCGATCGACCGCCCGTCCTGCGATCGGCGTCGCGAGAAAGATGGGCAGGGTCTGGCAGAGCAACATCAGCGACGCCAGCGTGGCCGAGCCGGTCAGTTGCAGAACGAGATCGAGTAGCGCGACGGTGAGGAACCAATCGCCGCCGAGCGAGATGAGCGATCCGGCGTAGAGCAATCGGAATTCGCGGTTGTCGCGCAGAAGGCGCCAGTACATGCGGCGCGCATCGTACTGCCGCCGGGCCGGCGGCGGACCAGCCGACGAGCCGTCGGCGCTACGTTTGAACGGCGCTACGACTGAACGACGCTACCCGTCTTCCGCGATGACGTGCTCTTCGCCGCCGATGCGGTCGTAGGTCAGGAACGAGTACGGGTAGTCGTTCTTCGCATCGGACTCGAAGTCCTCGCGGTCGGTGAGCCGCCATTCGTTGACGTCGTCGAAGTCGGGAAAGTACGTATCGCCGGCGACGTCGGCGTGGACCTGGGTGATGTACATCCGGTCAGCGCGATGCAGCAACTGTTTGAAGATCTCGCCGCCGCCGAGAATGAAGACTTCGTCCTCAGAAGCTGGAATCGCAGCCAGCGCTTCCTCGACGGACGGTACGCTGACGACATTTGGCTGCGCTTCGATCGTGCTTCGGCTGACGATGATGTGAGGCCGTCCGGGCAGAGGCTTCCGTCCGATCTCATCGAACGTCTTGCGCCCCATGATCACGTGATGCCCCATCGACAGCGCCTTGAGGCGTTTGAGATCATTCGACAGGTGCCACGGCAGCTTGTTGTCGCGCCCGATGACACGGTTCGTGGCGACCGCGGCGAGGAAGGAGATGCGCATCAGGTGGGATGATATAGCCGGGAGTCGTAGGACGTCGGGAGTCGGGGGTCGGGGGTCGGAGCACGAGGGATCTTTCTCTCCGACCCCCGACTCCCGAATCGCGACCCCCGCGCACATCACACCGCGATCGGCGCCTTGATCGACGGATGCGGGTCATAGTTCTCGAGAGTGAAATCGGGATAGTTGAAGTCGAAGATCGAGCTCACGCCTGGATTGAGCCTCATCGCCGGAAGCGGACGAGGCTCGCGCGTCAGTTGCTCGCGGGCCTGATCAAGGTGATTGACGTAGAGATGCGCATCGCCGAGCGTGAAGACGAAATCGCCCACGGCCAGATTGCAAACCTGCGCCACCATCATCGTCAGCAGTGCATACGAAGCGAGGTTGAATGGCACGCCGAGAAACACATCCGCGCTGCGCTGGTACATCTGGCACGACAGCTTCCCCTCGGCCACATGAAACTGGAAGAGCGCGTGACACGGCGCGAGTGCCATGCGGTCGATGTCGGCAACGTTCCACGCGCTGACGATGTGCCGCCGTGAGTCGGGATTGCGCTTGATCTGATCGATGACGCCGCTGATCTGATCGATGTGCCGGCCGTCCGGCGCGGGCCAGGAGCGCCATTGGTATCCGTAGACGGGGCCCAGCTCGCCGTTCGCGTCGGCCCATTCGTCCCAGATGGTGACCTTGTTCTCGTTTAGGAAGCGGATGTTCGTATCGCCGCGCAGGAACCACAGCAGCTCGTAGATGATCGAGCGGAGGTGCAGCTTCTTGGTGGTCAGCAGCGGAAATCCGGCGCTGAGGTCGAAGCGCATCTGGTAGCCGAAAACGCTCAGAGTGCCGGTGCCGGTGCGGTCCGCTTTCGGCGTCCCGTGGTCGAGAATGTGGCGGACGAGCGTGAGGTATTGCTGCATCCGCGAATTATGGCACCGCCCGCCGGCGCGGCCTGGACGGAAAGAAGATGTGAACCACCTTGCTGGTGGTGCCATCTGGGGCGTCGATGATGAACGATGGCGTCGCTTCCAGCCGCTGCTCGACGTCGGCAGGCGAAAGGTCCGGCTCTCGCGCAAGGATCTGCGCGGCAGCACCGGACACGATCGGCGTCGCGTACGATGTCCCGGTTGACAGTGTCTTGCGGTAGTGATCGTGACCGCTGTTGATCGCTGGCAGAATGTCGTCGGACGGCGCTAGTAGTTCCAGCGCTGGTCCTCTGCACGAGATGGGCGAGAGCCGGTTGTCGCGTCCGATTCCACCGACCGTGATGAGCCCATTGACCGATGGGCCTAGCGTGGCGGGAAAAAGACGCACATTGCCGTTCGAGTCGCACTCACTGGTCAGCGCGTCGCCCGTATTGCCGGCAAAGATGACGAAGAGGAACCGCTTGCCATTGGGGTCGGGGTTGCCGTTGCGATCGACACCCCCGACCATGTCACGGATCTTCTGCACGAGAGGCGCGTACGCCGCCGGCGTGTCGCTACCTGAAAGCTGTACGCTCATGCTGATGATCGCGGTCCGAACGTTCGGCGTCGACGGATCCCAGGCGGTGCGAATGACGGCATTGAATACCGCGAGCCAGTTCTCCAACTCCGACGCGCTGCCCGAAGGCGCGGTGTCTGGTGGTATGGGGATCGCGGTGACGCTGATCATCGACACTCCCGGAGCAACGCCGACACGCCTGCCTCCGATGAGCGAGGCGACCCCGGTGCCATGTGACCGGAAGAGGACGGTGAACACTGAGCTCAAATCGAAACATGGATGAAGGGCTCCGTTTGGCGAGTTGCAATACGATTTGACGCCGAGCTCGTGCTGCACATCGATACCGGCGATGACGTTGCCGCCGGCGAACTCGTCGTGGTTGATCTCGACACCTGTGTCAAGCACATAGACGAGAGCGCCAGCTCCGGACTCCGTGCGGTCGAAGTGGCCGTCCAGCGAGCCATCGATCGAATCGAGACGGTCGAGAAACCAAAGCGCGTCGTCGGGCTGATCGTCGCTACAGACACCGATGCGGCGCACATCGACCGGCGCGCCTTGAAGGTCCACCGGAAGATGCACCGTTTCGGTCGAGCAGAGAGTAGTGACCCTCTCCGCAAAGGCGAGCGGAGCGATCGCGAACACGAAGATGGTGGCCAAGGTCATTCGACGCATGGTTGATTTCATCTGCACCTATAATCCTCGCGGTGGTCACGAAAGTGGAACACGATCATTCCCGCATCTTAGAGCCATGCTCGAATTCATCAAAGGCACTCTCCACATCGGCAACGTCTCCGCAACCGACCTCGCAAAGCGCTTCGGAACGCCGCTCTACATCTACGACGCGGAGATCATCCGGCGGCAGATTGAGCGCGTGAAGCGCGCCTTTTCCGCTCTTCCCTTCCGTCCGTTCTACGCGATGAAGGCGAACGGCGCGCTGTCCGTCCTCGACCTTATGCGCGGCGCTGGCTTCGGCTGCGACACGGTGTCTCCCGGCGAGATCTTCATCGCCCGCAAGGCAGGATTCACGCCCGACAACATCTGGTTCACCTGTTCGAACGTTTCCGACGATGACCTTCGTGCTATCGGTGACGAGCGGATCGTCATCAACGTCAACTCGATGTCGGAGATCGATCGGATTCTCGCACTCGATCTTCGCAACCCGATCGCGCTGCGCGTAAACACCGACATCGGTGCAGGACACCACGCCGATGTCGTGACCGCAGGCGGCGGCGTGAAGTTCGGAATCGACCTGGCGGAGATCGAGTCGGCGCGCATGATCGCCGAAGACAGCGGACGGAAGGTTGTCGGACTTCACGCACACATCGGCTCCGGCATCGACGACATCGGGCCGCTCATCGAGTCGGTGCGGCGGCTTCTCGACCTTTCGACAGACTTCCCGAACCTGCGCTGGTTGAACTTCGGCGGTGGGATCTCGGTGCCGTACGAGCCCGGTAAGGCCGAGTTTCCCATCGACGACTATGGCGCGGAGTTGACGCGCATCGCCGACCGCTTGCTTCGCGCGCGCGACCTCACCGCGATTCTGGAGCCGGGACGCTATCTCGTCGCCGAGTCGGGAACGCTGCTCGCGCAGGTCACGTCGCGCCGCATCAGCCGCGGGCAATGGTGGATCGGCGTCGACACCGGCTTCAACCACCTCGTGCGCCCTTCGAAGTACGGCGCGTACCATCACATCGTCAACGCAACGAGCGGCTCCCCAGCCTCGCTCAGACAGACGTTCGATCTCGGGGCGATGGCGGAAGACGTCGTCGTCGCCGGCAATCTCTGCGAGTCTGGCGACGTCTTCACGCGCGATGAACATGGCAAAACCCTCACGCGACGAATCGATCGGACGAAGATCGGCGATCTCCTCGCCTTCTGTGATGCCGGCGCCTACGGCTTCTCGATGGCGTCGCTCTACAACGCCCGGCTGCTTCCGCCCGAGGTGATGGTGGACGGGGATGACGTGCGGTTGATCCGCGAGCGGCAAACGTACGAGGACCTTGTGAAAGGAATGCGATGAAAGCTGTGATCAGCGTCCGGAGATCAGTGATCAGGAGTGCGATCGCAGCGGTAGTGCTGTTTGTCGCTGGCTGCGCGACGCAACCGAAGCCGGTCGCGCTCGACTTGAAGATCATCAACGGGCGCATCATCGACGGCACCGGCGCGCCGTGGTACCGCGGTGACGTCGGCGTGCGCGGCGACACGATCGTATCCATCGGCGATCTCTCGCGTGTGAACGCAACCTCAACGATCGACGCGCACGATAACGTCGTCTCTCCCGGTTTCATCGATCTCCTCGGGCAATCGCAGGGCTCCGTGTTTCAGGATCCGCATCTCGAGGCCAAAGTGCGCCAGGGCGTCACGACCGAGGTGACCGGCGAAGGGCACTCGCCCGGTCCGCTCAATCAGAAGCAGATCGATGCAGCGAACCCGATGAACCGGCCGAAGTGGCACACGCTTGGTGAGTGGTTCTCCGTGCTCGAGAAGAACGGCACTGCGATCAACTTCGCGCTCTTCGTCGGCGCTGACAATCCGCGCGAGATGGTCATCGGCACTGTGAACCGCGCGCCGACGGCGGACGAGATGCGCGAGATGGAGCGCATCGTCGATCAGGCCATGCGCGAGGGAGCGATCGGGCTGTCGACGTCGCTGATCTATCTGCCGGCGATGTTCTCGACGACCGAGGAGATCATCAATCTGGCGAAGGTGGCGGCGCAGTATGGCGGCGTCTACTTCAGCCATATCCGCGACGAAGGCGATCACATCGACACCGCGCTCGATGAGGCGTTCCGCATCGGCCGCGAGGCGAAGATTCCGGTCAACATCTGGCACCTCAAGGTCGGCGGACGCGCGAACTGGGGGCGCATGCCGCATGTGATCGAGCGCATCAACGCTGCTCGCGCCGAGGGGCTGGATGTGGCGGCGAATGTCTATCCGTACGCGGCGTCGTCGACCTCGCTCTCCACGCTCGTTCCCGACTGGTCGCTCGAAGGCGGCTACTCCGAGCTGAAGAAACGGCTCGCCGATCCGGCGCAACGCGTCCGCATCGCCGAAGCGCTGAAAGCGCAGTACGCGAAGCGTGGAGCGAAGGGAATCTACATCACGCGCATCGGCGCGCCGGCGCTCGCGCAGTACGAGAAGCATTTCGTCGAGGACATCGCGACAATGATGAATCTGCCGCCCGAAGAGGCGATGATGCGCCTCTTCGCGGAGACGAACGGCTCGCCCGGCGTGATCTTCTTCTCGATGAATGAAGACGATGTGCAGACGGCGCTGAAGCAACCGCTCGTCTCGATCGGATCGGACTCCGGCGCTCCCCCACCCATCGCCCGCGCCACAGCCGCCGGCTCACACCCGCGCGCATACGGAACGTTCCCGCGCGTGATGGGACATTACGTGCGCGACGAGCATCTCTTCACGCTGGAGGAGGCGGTGCGCAAAGCGACGTCGCAAGCCGCCGACCGCACGAACCTCATCGACCGCGGCGTCCTGCGTCCCGGCATGAAGGCGGATGTCGTGGTCTTCGATGCGAACAGTATTCGTGACGTATCGACGTACGAAGATCCGCATCACTTCAGCGAAGGAGTCCTCGATGTGATCGTCAACGGCGTTCCTGTCCTTCGCGATGGCGCGATGACGAGTGCGCTGCCGGGGCATGTATTGCGCGGGCGGGGATACGTGAAGTAGCTGGGGAGTGGGGAGTTGGGGGTGGGGAGTGGAAGAGCAACCAAACGGTTGTTTGCGCTCCCACGCCCCACACCCAACTCCCCACTCCCCAAAGGAAGAACATGCAAGACAACTCGAGCGAGAAGTTAGTCCGCGCCGTCGGCTTCTGGGGCCTCGTGGCGATGTGCATCAACGCCGTCGTCGGCAGCGGCGTGTTTCTGCTGCCCACCGAGTCATACAAACTCCTCGGGCCGTTCTCGCTCTGGGCGCCGCTGATCTTCGCGCTGCCGGTCTTCATCCTCGTCCTCTGCTTCGCGGAGGCAGCGAGCCATTTCAGCGAGCCGGGCGGCGCGTATCTCTACGCGAAAACCGCCTTCGGCGACTTCATCGGATTCGAGACGGGATGGATGAACTGGCTGGCGCGAGTCACGTCGCTGGCTGCGCTGTCGAACGGATTCGTCGTCTCGCTGGCGCGCATCTTCCCGTCCCTCGGCACGCCGGTCGCGCGTGCCGCCGTCATCGTCGGATCGCTCGCCATTCTCACGGCCATTCACTACGTCGGCGTCAAGTACGGTGCCGCATCCATCTACGTTTTCACCCTCGGCAAGCTGATTCCGCTGGTCGGCTTCATTGTCGTCGCGCTGATCGCCTGGAAACACAATCCGATTCCGGCTTCGATGCACCTGCCCGGACCGGGGACCGACTGGAGCGGCGCCGCGCTCTTCATGCTCTTCGCCTACGCTGGCTTCGAGAACATGGGCGTTCCCGCCGGCGAGTTCCGCAATCCGCGCAAGGAACTGCCGCGCGCGCTGCTCGTCGGAACGCTGGCCATTGCCGCGATCTACGTTCTGGCGCAGCTCGGCGCGATGTCGGCGCTGCCCGATCTATCGAAGACGGCCACGCCAATCGCGGACGCCGCGGCAGCGCTCATCGGCAGCACCGGCGCGATCATCGTCACCCTCGGCGCGCTGCTCTCGATGGCCGGCACAAACTCCGGCACCGTGCTCGAAGGCTCCCGCATGCTCTACGCCATCTCCCTCGGCCGCCCGCGCCTGCGCGCGCTGAGCTACGTCCACCCGAGCTTCCGCACGCCGTCGGTGGCGATCATCATCCACGTGATCTTCGCCACCGCCCTCGCCCTCGGCGGCTCATTCGCGAAGCTGGCCATGCTCTCCGCCGTGGCGCGCTTGACCACCTACCTCTTCACCTGCGCCGCGGTGCCACGCCTCCGCAAACTGAACGAAGGCTTCCAGACCCCCACCCTCGTCCTACCCATCCTCGGCACCCTGATCTCGCTGGCGCTCTTCTTCACACTCAACGCCTTCAACTTCATCGCGGCAGCGATAGCGCTGGCGGTGGGGGCGGTGATTTTCGTCGTGTCACCCCCGACCACGGACAGCACGCCGTCGTAGGTCCGCGCTCGCACTGTCATCATTTGGCGATGATGTTTTTGATCTGGTCGGCGGAGAATCCGATCATGAAGATGGCAATCATGCCAGGCACGAGATCCAGTTTCGCGATCTGATCGGCGGCGCCGCTGAGCAGACCTACGATGGCGATGAGCAGAGCGAGCGTCAACCGGACCGCCTGCGCCTGTGTGTAGCCGACCGGCTGCTTGATCCTTATCGGAGTAACGGTTCTCGTGTTCGCTCCGTTCTCAACCTGCAAGGTATCTGTGTCCGTAGTGAAGGTGACGGTAACCGGATAGGGACGCTCTTCCGCGTAATAGTGAGCAACCTGCCAGCCGACTTCCTGCCATTTGTCGCCGAACGCCCATGTACAGACAATCTCGTTCCGGACAGCGGCGGAGCCGAGCTGCCGGTCGCTCAACTCGACCCGATGCAGTGCTGTCTCACCGGTCTTCGGCTCCGGAGGATTCACTGTGATTCGGAAGTTCCCGTCCTCGATCGTCTTCCGAAGATTCTCGATCGTTTTATGCTCGCGGAGCTCTCGAGCCCGCGTTTGCGCCCGATGGATCTGCGAGAGGGAGTTGAAAGCCAGATCACCGAGCATCCGCTCGATGACGTTCTTCATGTCTGCCTTCTGCGTGGCCTCGAATGCGTCAACGGTGGGCGCGATGTCGGTCAGGATCTTCAGTTTGACCACAGCCGCATCGATCGCGCCGCAATCCGTCGGGAGCTTTGCAGGCTGTTCGTAGTCGGCGGAAAGAGCGCCCTCAAGCTCTTTCAAGCGGGCCAGCGCTTCCTGAAGGAACGTGCTGTTCTTCAGGTTGGTCAACGCCTGACGGACCTCGGTTACTCGTTTGCTCAAGTCTCCGCGGAATTCATCACTAAGTGTCTTTGCCGATGCCAGCGCCGCATTGGCCAGCGTGATGTATTCGCTGGCGGCCGCGATGTCGGCATCAGAAACGCTCGTACCATTGAGTCGTTTCTCCGCTTCGGAGGCGGCCTGCACCGCCTCTTCCATAAGCGTGGGAATGAAGCCGGGCAAGATCCAATACGCATCCCGGTAGATGTTCTGGATCTCGTGAACGAGCGCCACTACGGTCTCCAGTCTGACGATGTCCGCCTCGCAGATTTTTGCCATCGCGGCGTAGTCAGCTCCGATGACGGAACGTGATTTCAGCTCATCGCCGATGCGAAGCCGCTCGACGCGCGTTGCCACCCGCACCGCGGAGTCGATGGAGGTGGGCAGATTACGCACGGCGCGGACTAGCGCATCGAGACGGGCCTGCAGCTGCGCCTTGACTGTTTGATTTGGAACCCAGTTCGTGAGGATGAGCGAACAAACTCCGCCCGCAGCCAGAAGCACGAACAGCACCAGATACGAGAACCACGGGCGCCAGGATTCAGACCAGTAGGCCCGAATCACGTGAACTGTAAACAGACGCGTGGGCCAGGGAGAAACGCCCTGCGTCCTGCCATTCGCTGCCGCTACTACCGGGGAGAGGGCCAGCGTGGCATCGCCCTCAGGCTCGCGGAAGAGCGATCCAAACCAATTGTCTGAAGCAAACCATGAGGGCTCGGCGGGGATGTTGACGACCGTCGAGGACTCCGGCTGAAGCATGACCACGTTCGAAATCGCATTCACCGCGGCGGTCGACAACGTGTACCGGATTTCGTAGGCAACCGGATCGGGATTCACCACCGTGACCCGTCCACCACCGTTGCGGCGCAGTCTCAGCGGATAGGGCGTGTTGTCCTTCCACCCTTCGAGGGCGACCCTGAACGGAACGGCGACGATGTGTACGGTGCCTATCGTCACTCCCTGATTGCGAAGCGCCGCGGAGGCGCCGCCTCCCGGCCAGAAGTTCTTTGTCTCGATGGTGACCGGCAGATGTTGGCTTGCGGCGATCTGCGACGGCGGATTGACGATCGACACTTCCGCGGGAACGCCTTGGTGACTGCTGTCCATGGAGAAGACACCTAGACTCAAAGAGAGTGGAAGAGCCTTCGCCGAGTCGTTGACGAGCCACGCCGTACCGCGAGCGGGAGCGCCATCCGGCCTTAACGGAATCGTCAATTCATCGAGAGCTCTGGGCTGGCTCGGAGCGACGCCGGCACCCAATGCCATCGCGGAAGCAAGAATAAAGACTCCGACCGCCGCGCTAAAACGATGCATACCTTAGGAGGGTCGCAGGCACGACTTTTCCCTACCCATTCTGTTCGACGTCGCGCGATTGACGACCTACCTCTTCACCTGCGCCGCGGTGCCGCGCCTTCGCAAACTGAACGAAGGCTTCCACACTCCCACCCTCCTGCTACCGATCCTCGGCACCCTGATCGCGCTGGCGGTTGGGGCGGTGATTTACGTGCTTTCGCCGCCAACCGTCGTCACGACCGCATAATCCAACTCACGGCAACGGCGGCGCTGAACTGCAGATCGGGCTGCCCGGCGGCGTCGGCTGGGCGTTGACGTCGCGGATGAATTGCTGGAAGCAAGGATCCTGGTGAACGAGGACATCGGCGGCCTGTTTGAGTCCGCTGAGCTGTTCGTTCGTCAAGGCGTCGAAACTCGTACCGACGTTGTTGACGATATCGCGCAGGTTCTTGTCGCGAAGCATCGGAAAGCTGATCATGACCGGGTAGTAACGCACGCCGGTGCGAATGCGCGGAACAAAGGTTTGAATCAGCAGCTGTTGGCTGTCGAATGAATAGTTGTCCATCGGTGCTCCGATGACGCCGCCGAGGACGACCGGCAACTTTGGCTCGCGCGAAGTGTTGTCGATCTTTACCCCTCCCGAAGCTCCGGCGTTGACCACGATCACAAGCACGCGATCAATCGCACGTATCCCGGGTGCATGGCTGATCATTGGCATGAAGGTCATTCCGGTGAGACGGCCCTCGTCTTGCGGCTGCACGAACGCGTCGGTCGAGACCAGAGCGTGCAGCGGACCACGCAGCCCGATGTTGTCGGCGATGCCGCCGTCGAGCGTGTGGAGAAACGTCCGCTGCGGGTCGAGATACGCCTCGAGCTCCGTCGCGTAGCGCGGACGCAAGGGATTGTTGTATGCGTCATTCTCCCGCGCGATCGGAAGCCAGCTCGGAGTCTGGTACTTGCACGTCGATGCGTCGTACTTCTTCAGAATCACTGGCGGCAACGCCACCGGGAAATCGGACGACGCGGCTACCGCGTGCGCGACGGCGATCGGCGACATGTCGGAGCAGATCGGATCGAACTGGTCCTGCGTCCATTCGAAGCGTGAGCCGATCTCCAGCTCCGTGGCGTTGGCGATGATGAAAGGGCGGTCATTGGCTCGTTGCTGCTGCAGAAGCGTGTCGTACGTGGCCGTTCCGAAAAGAACGTCTGCGTACACCTGCGTCGCCACGTCGATCCGGTGAAAGTTCGGATCGAAGAGCAGCTTGAGGACATTCTTTGGATTGAAGAACGCCTCGTGGATCAGCATCTTCTGCACCGGCACCTGCAGGAACTTCGACTCGAAGTCGGCGAGCATCTGCCGGCCACGCATGCCGTAGTCCATCGACGCGAAGCTGCCTCCGGAGACCGACGAGATCACATCGACATAGTCGAGCAGCTTGCGCTGGTCCGGCATCGGCGTGGCATCGAGTTGCTTCAGCACGCCGTACGACAACCCCGCTGCACGCGTGCCGCCGCCGGAGAACGTGAGAATCACGAGCGTGTTGCTCGTTCGTTTTGGAATCGTCGTCGTGGCCCAGCGATAGCCGGTCTTCAGGTCGGAAGGATGGGTCAGCGGCGGATTGATCGGCACGTAGGCGCAGCCGGCGACGATCAGAAGAGCGAGCGCGGAAACTACGATTGTCTTTTTCATGCGAGCGTAAAGACGAGCACCATCGGCTTCTGCTGCGTCGTGTTGTAGACGGTGACCGGCATCGGCGGTGAAACGTAGTTCTGGGCACCGCCGAGGGTGATCTTGTGCGTGCCCAACTGCACCATCATCACCTTGTTGGTCGTGCCGCAGACCGTGTCATCAACGAGAACGTCGCGCACCTCGGGGAACGTCACTAAGATCCATTGGTCCATATTTTAGGAGTGTCGCACGAAGCGCTTTCCCTACCCCCTACCTGAACATCCACAAGCAAACCGCGGCGGCGGCGATCGCTGCCACGAGGTCGCCCACGAGCGCTGAGGGGATGGCGTGGCGCGTTTTCTTGACGCCGATCGCGCCGAAGTAGACGGCCAGGACGTAGAAGAGTGTCTCGCTGCTGCCGTAGAGCGTGGCGGCCATGCGCGAGAGCATCGAGTCGGCGCCGTAGCGTTTGATGATGTCGGTCGTGAGGGCGAGCGAGCCGCTGCCGCTCAGCGTGCGGAGGACGGCCAGCGGAAAGAGCTCGGGCGGAAAGATCGTGCGGCTCATCAGCGGGCGGAGAGCGTTCGTCAGCAGGTCCATCGCCCCCGAGGCGCGGAACATCCCGATGGCGACGAGGATGCCGACGAGAAAGGGGATGATGCGGATGGCGACCTGGAATCCTTCCTTCGCTCCTTCGATGAAGACGTCGTACACCTTCACGCCGCGAATCAGGCCGATGAGCGGGATGCCGACGAGCAGGACCGGAATGGCCCAGAGCGAGACGCCTTGCAGGATCTGGCGGATCATTCGCTTGCCTCGGGGGTCGTGTCTCGGGTGTCGGGGGTCCGAGATCGCGTGGGAAAGAAACGTTGCAGCAACTTCGCGGTCGTCACCGCGGCGACTGCGCCGCAGAGTGTCGCGATCAACGTCGTTGGAATGATCGCGGTTGGCGCCTGGGCGCCGGCAGCGGCGAGGACTCCGATGATCGTCGTGGGGATGAGTTGCACGCCGGCGGTGTTGAGCACCATGAACGTGACCATCGGATTCGAGGCCGTCTCTTTGTCCTCGTTCAGCGTTTGCAACTCTTCCATCGCTTTGATGCTTAGCGGTGTGGCGGCGTTGCTCAGTCCCAGCATGTTCGCGGAGACACTCATCACCATCGCACCGATCGCCGGATGATCGGCAGGCACCTCGGGGAAAAGCAGCCGGCTGATCGGACGCAGCACGCGGCTGAGCATGGCCACGAGGCCGGCCTGCTCTGCGACGCGCATGATGCCGAGCCAGAGCGTCATGATGCCGACGAGGCCGAGGGAGATCTCCACGGCGGTCTTCGCCGAATCGACTGATGCTTTCGTCAGCGCGCCGGCGTTCCCCGTGAAGATGGCCACGATGAGCGCAATCGCCATCAGGCCGAACCAGATGTAATTCAGCATGACGGCGATTGTAGTGGAGAGACTCAGCACGCGGCCCGTTCGTCGTGTTAGAACTAGGCGCGATGACGCGCAACCCGATCACTCTTCTCGCTCTCTCCGCTGTGGTTCTCGTTTCCGGCGCGTGCCAGCGGGAGACGCCGTCGAGGCAACCGGCCGTCACTACGGTTCGCCCTTCCATCTTGCTGGTGACCCTCGACACCACGCGCGCAGACTCGATCGGCCCCGAGGCAGTGGGAATCGAGACTCCGTCGTTCAATTCTCTTGCACAGCATGGCCGGCGCTTTCGGTGGGCGTATGCCGCGGTTCCTCAGACGCTTCCCTCGCACACATCGATGATGACCGGCCTCTACCCTGCCGGACACGGCCTGCACGAGAATGGGCGCTATCTCTCCCCTGCTCAGGCGCTGGTCGCGGAGAAGCTTCACGCGGCCGGTTACCGCACCGCGGCGTTCGTCTCCGCGTTTGCGCTGGCGCGCCGGTTTGGTCTGGCGCGCGGATTCGAGACGTATGACGACGACATGCCCCAGCCGCGCAATGAACGGACGGCGGAGGCGACCACGGACCGCGCGCTGGCGCTCCTATCGAAACCGTCTGCCCAGCCGCTTTTCCTGTGGGTCCACTACTACGAGCCCCACTTCCCCTACGAGCCGCCGGAGCCCTTCCGCAGCCGCTATGCCTCGAAGCCGTACCTCGGCGAGATCGCCACGATGGATCAGCAGCTCGGCCGGCTCGTGGCCGCGTTTCAGCAGCGCTTCGGACGTGACGCCGCGATCATCGTCGTCGGCGATCACGGCGAGGGTCTCGGCGAGCATGGCGAAACACAGCATGGCAATCTGCTCTACCAGGCGACGATGCACGTGCCTCTGCTCGTGGCCGGTCCGGGCGTCGCGCCCGGAACGAGCGATTCGCCCGTCAGCACGCGGCGCATCTTTCACACGATCCTCGACTGGGCCGGCATCGATTCGGCGAACAGCCTTCGTGGGGAAACCAGCGTCCCGACGGCGTCGCACACTTCTGAGATCGTCGCGGCGGAGGCGATGAAACCCTTCCTCGATTATGGATGGCAGCCGCAGGTCATGGCTGTCGAGGGCCGCTACAAAGCGATCCGGGCCGGACGTGTCGAAGTCTACGACGTCATTGCCGATCCCGCCGAGGCACATGACCTCGGCGGAGGTACACAACTGACGCGTGGCATGCGCGCGACACTGGGCGAGTACCCAATCCCTTCTCTCGAAGGCGCTGCCACAGCGGAACCTCCCAATGTCAGTGACGAGGAGCGGCGCAAACTGGCCAGCCTCGGGTACGTCGCTTCGACGACGAAGCCGGTCGTGCGCGCGAACGCGCCGCGTGCCGCGGACATGACGCGTCTCTTCCCCGTCGAGGATCAGGCGGCAGGGCTCTTCGTGCGCGAAGAGTACGCGGCGGCCATCCCGCTGCTCCAGCGCATCCTTACGGAAGATCCGTACAACCTCGATGCGGCGTTGCGGCTCGGTACCTGCTATTCGATGATCGGCCGCGAGAGCGATGCGCTGGCCACGTATCAGAAGGCCCAGTCGATCGCGCCGCAATCGCAGGACGTGCGCCAATACCTCGGGCTTCACTACGCGCGCGGCTCAGAGTGGCAGCGCGCGGTTCCGTTGCTCGAGCAGGTCGTGGCCGAGTCTCCCGACCGCGTCGCGGCGCTGGAAGGCCTGGCCCACGTGCGCGAGAGGCAGGGGCGCATCGAGGATGAAGTGGCGATCCTTCAACGCGTTTACACGCTCCGCACGCCCTCTCCAGCCGAACTTCGGCATCTCGGTGAGGTTGCCATGCAGGCTGGCCAGACTACCGCCGCCATCGATGCCTTTGAGAAAGCACGCGCCAGTCAGGGAGCGGCGTTCGGCAACGACCTCGAGCTCGGCGTGCTCTATCTCGCCGCGAACAGGCTCGACGAAGCCCGAGTCGCGCTCGATCGCGTGCCGCCCGCGCATCCCGGTTACGCCATGGCGCTCTTCAAGCGCGCCCAGGTCAGCGTTCTGCTGCACGATCCTGATGCGCCCGCACGCATCGCAACGGCGCGCGAGCACGCGAACGGCACGACACGCGAGCTGATCGCCCACGAGCGTCTTTTCCACTGAACGACAAGAGCCCGGCGTAGCAGCCGGGCTCTCTCATTCAACTGCCTGGAGAAGAAGCTAGAACATGAGTCGTGCCGCGATCTGGAAGCGGCGCGGGGCAAAGAACGCATTCGGCGACGGCGCCGACTTGAGATAAGCGACCGGACCGGTGAGGCCGGTATAGAAGCAGGTCGTGCTCTTGGTGGGATCGCAAGTGCCGATCGTGCCTACGCGTGACTCGTAGTCAATTCCGGTCTGATGGTTCATCACGTTGAACCAGTCCAGAACGAGCTGCAGGTTCAGACCTCGCGGAAGAGCGAAGCCATGGGTGTAGTTGAAGTCCAACTCATTGTACGAAGGCGTTTTGCGCCGGCCAGCCGGTTCTGCATAGCGAGCGGTGTCGCTCGTCGATGTCGTGATGGTGTTGTAAGGCAGGAAGCTCTCGATCTGATAGGGCTGGCCTGATTGGTACAGGAAGAACGCACCAACCGTAGCCTTCCAGGGCAGCGTGTACGCTCCATAGAGCTTCACGATGTTGCGCCGGTCACCCTGCAGATCGCCGTATTTGTTGTCCCAGACGTTGCGGCCAGCGGCATCTGCGATGTTGGAGGACCCGATGAAAATGTTCGTGTCATTGCCGCCGGCAACAGGGACGCTGGTGTTGTCCTGATCGAAGTTTCCGTAGTAGTGGCTCCACGTATACGAGCCACGCAGGAAAACCTTGTCCCCGGTCCATTCGGACTCGGTAGTGACCTCGTAATACTTCGTGAACGCTCCATCCAGATTGGCGATTACGTAGGTTGAACCGCTGCCAATCGCAGCGAGCTTGGCCGGGAGGTCCGGAATGTAAGGCACGTGCGGAACACTAGCCGGCGCGTTGGACGCTGGCGAGGATGCCTGGCAAACACCACCGGTACCGAACGGCGCGAGGCAGACACGCTCGTTATTCGGCGTGTCCTCCCAGAAATTGTTCGCATAGCGATATCGCCCATACACGCGGGCCGACCACCTGGTGGCCAACTGTCTGGCCGTGCCGATCATGTATTCCATCGTTTTCGGAGGCTTGATGCCGGCCTCGAACAACTTGCCCGCAGACGACTTGACCGGGTCCACGCCCATCAGGTTACCGCTGGCGTCGAAGTACGCATTGAGCGTTTGCTCGAGGCCGCGGTCCCAGGAAGCCGCGCGCGCATCGGAGTTTGCGGCCGGATTGTATTTCGCGATGCTTGCGAAGACCGTATCCGTACCGTTGTATGCCCACGTCGCACCGAGCCGCGGCTGGATGGCCTGGCTGTAAGGGACGTTGTGCATCTGGTACTTCGTGCCGGGAGACTTGACGAAGCCCGCCACGTTATCCGCGGTTGCCAGGCCCTGACCAAAGAGGGTGTCGTTGCTCGCCAACACGCCGACGTTGAACGTCCAGTTGTTCAAGCGCATGCTGTCATTCAGCTCGATGTCACGCGAGCGGAACTCGGAGTGAATGACGGGAATCAACCCGCCCGTCTGCTGCTGGAAGCTGGCAATGAAGAAGGCCGTCTTGGCCGTGCCGCCGCAAGCGGATGCCGGGCAGTTGTTTGCGGTTCCGCCGCCGGGAATCGTGATGGAGCCCCATCCATTCGAGGAGCGGAACAGGTTTTCAGCATCGGTGTACTGCTGATATCCGATGTGGAGATCGTGCGTCATGTTCTTGGTGGCGAGCGTGTAGTTGTAGCCGGCCTGTCCGTTCTTCCGGGAAAAGTCGTCATCGTCGTGGGCAAGGGAAGCAAAGCCGACGGTCCCGCCACCGGTCTTCACGCCGCCGACCGAATAGCCGTACTTGTCAATGTATGGCTGTACGAAAGCAGCCTGCGTCGGACTCGAGGCAAGGACCGTGGGGACGGTTAGAAGCCCGAGCTGGTCGAGATTGTTGATATCGAGATGCGTTCCAATCGTCGTGGAGGGAACTGCACTGGAGAGATGATCGGGAATCCCGATCGTCGGGTTCTTATAGTTGGTGAATTTGAACGTTCCGAAGCTCTTCGGATTGATGACCCACGAACCTTCGAGGGTGCCGATCTTCAGGTCACCTTCGTTTCCGGTGCCCGTCGTTGCGGCGCCTTTGGTTCCAAAGCCACCACCAGACGTTTGTGTGTCGGTTGAGTTTCGGTAGGTGCCGTTGATGAGGATTGAGGAGGTCGGCGTGAAAGTCAGTTTTCCGAACTCTTCCTTACGATCCACCGTAAACTTCGGAAGCGGGCCCGTGAGATTGGCCTGATTGTCTCTTTCGCGAGTGGGGTGGTAATACGAGCCGTAGAAGAAGAGATGATCGGACCAGATCGGCCCTCCGATGCTGGCGGTGGCCCAATTACGATTCTCCTGGAAAATCGTGTTGACGGTCCCGGCCTGTGCCGCAATCATCGAATGATTGAGAATCTGGTATTCGACCTCGCCCGAGTACTTGTTCGTTCCCGACTTGCTCACGGAATCGATCAGGAAGCCACCGGCGCGGTCGAAGTCGACCGCCTTCGCGCCCCCCTTGATGACGTTGACCTGGGCGATGTCGTGGGTGGCAGGCTCAGCTCCCAGCGTGCCGAACAGAGGTGTCGTCACGTTGACGCCGTCGAAGAGATAGACGTTCGACTGGCCGCTGCCGCCGGCGCTCGGACCACGAACAGCATCCTGAGTGACCATGGCGCCAGGGATGAGCTTCTGAAGGTCGCCGTAATTCTGCGCCACCGGAAGAGCGCGGATCTGGGCATTGCCCAAGCCGTTCTGGATCGCAGTCGTATCCCGATCGACTAGAGTGGTCTCGGCCGTCACCGTGATGTTCTCGGAGACGCCGCCCACGGCCATTTTCACGTCTGCAGCCATGTCCTGACCGAGAAGGGCATCGGCCTTCCGCGTCGTTGTCTGCATTCCGGCAAGCGTGAATTGCAGAGTGTATGACCCCGGCTGAAGCTGGGGCAGACGGTAGTCGCCGTTGCCATCCGTCACGGTAACGCGTGGCTGCGGCAGCGAGTTTGATCGCGCTTCGACGGTAACTCCGGGCAGCGCCGATCCGTCTGAAGCAGTAACTCTCCCGTGGAATGCGCCCGTCTGCTGGGCAAAGACCGCGGTCGTGGCAAACATCACCAGGAGACAACACCAGACCCTGCGTAGATGCATAGATTCCCTCTCTTTTCCTGAACCGTTAGACCGATTTCGGCGGATTCTACACCCCACGGAAGAGCTTGCGGGAAGGCAAAATATCAGCGGAGCGGCCAGTCCAGTTCGCCGAGGAAACGCTCGTCCTCGCGCCAGGCGCCATGGACGGCGACATGAAGGTCGAGGAAGACCCGCGCGCCGAGGATTGTCTCCAGCTCGAGCCGCGCCTCGGTGCCGATTCGCTTGATCATGTCGCCGCGCTTTCCGATGATGATCGGCTTCTGCGTTTCGCGCTCGACCACGATCGTCGCGTAGATCTTGATGAGGTTCTTTTCCTCTTCCTCTTCCCACCGCTCGACCGCCACCGCCGTCGTGTAGGGCAGCTCCTCGGACGTGTGCGCAAGGAGCTTCTCGCGAACGATCTCTGCGGCGAAGAACCGCTCCGGTTGCGTGGTGAAATCTTCCTTCGAGTAGATGGCCTCGCCCGCCTTGACGGCCGCGAAAAAGTAGTTGACGAGCTGCTCGATGCCGTCGCCGGTCATCGCCGAAACCGGCACGATCTCATCGAACAACCCGGTCTCGTTGTATTGCTGGATGAGCGGGAGCAGTTTGTTCTTCTTGAGCAGGTCGATCTTGTTGAGGATGGCGTAGCGCTTCGCCTCGGGCTGCTTCTCTTTCTGATCGCGCATCATCTCGAGGACGAACTCATCGCCGTGCCCGAACGGCTGGCTGCAGTCGATCATCACCGCGACGACATCGGCCTCGGACAGACTTGCCCGGACGTGCTCCATCATCCGCACGTTCATCTTGTGCAAGGGCCGGTGAATCCCGGGCGTGTCGAGAAACGCGATCTGGCCGCGGGGGTCGTTGAGGATGCCGACGATCCGGTTGCGCGTCGTCTGCGGCTTCGGTGAGACGATCGAGACTTTGTGCCCGAGGATGCGGTTCAGAATCGTCGACTTCCCGGCGTTGGGACGGCCGACCAGCGCGACCACTCCGAAGCGTGGTTTGGTTGCCCGGCTGTGTTTCGTTGCTGAGGCTTCCGGCTCAGCCACGTGATTCTCTTTCTTCTTCATCTTCGTTCGTCCATTCCGGATCTTTCGAGACCCGCACTCGGTAGATCCGCCGCCGGTCCGCGCGATCGACGGTGAACTGATAGCCGTTCTTCTTGACCACAATACCGGCTTTCGGCACGCGGCCGGTCGACGTGAAGATGAGCCCTGCGATCGTCTCGTAGTCGTCGCTTTCCAGGCCGGCATCGAGGAGCTCTTCGAGCGCTTCGACGCGCAACTGGCCGCTGACGAGGTATTCGCCGCCGCCGAGGTCGACGATCGTCGCTTCTTCTTCCTCATGCTCATCCGCGATCTCGCCGACGATCTCCTCGACGACATCCTCGATCGTGATGATGCCCGCCGTGCCGCCGTATTCATCGACGACGACGGCGACCTGTATGTGCTCGCTTTGGAACTCGCGCAGGAGCTCCGAGACTTTCTTCGTCTCGCTGACGAAATACGGCGCCCGCGCCAACTCCGAGACCGGCTTACTCTCGCCTTTGACGATGGACTCGAATACTTCCTTGATGTGAACGATGCCCGAGATCTTGTCGACGCTCTCTTCGTAGATCGGGATGCGCGAGTACTTCGATTCGCTGAAGCGCTGCGCCAGCTCCTCGAAAGAGTGTGAGGCATCGAACGCGACCACATCGATGCGCGGCGTCATCAGCTCGCGCGCAACGCGGTCGCTGAAGTCGACGACCGACTGGATCATCTTTCCTTCGCTGGCCTCGAGGATGCCCTCTTCTTCACCGACGTCGATGTACGCCTGCACCTCTTCGTCGGTCACTTCTTCGTCCTCGTGCGCCTCTTCTTCTTCGCGATCGAGGCGGTCGAACACGCGGCGCAGCGGAAAGAGGATCGGCCAGAACAGGAAGTAGAAGAAGTGCGAGAACGGGATGAGCGTCTTCAGGATCATCTCGCCCATATCCTCGGGGACAAACGCGAGCACGAACTTCCAGAGGATGACGATGATGAGCCAGGCCAGCGCGGAGACGCCGCAGGCAAACGCGGCCGACTCCCCATCGAGCACGCGGATCGTTCCGACGAACGCGCCGATCAGCGTGATCTGCAGCAGCGAACCGCTGACCAGTTGCAGATTCTGAGGATCGAAATGGAACCAGCGCCCTGGCCCTTCTCCAGCCTGATCGCCCGACCAGCGCCGCAACGTGACTGGGCTGATCTCCTGCGCGAAGTAGCGGATGGCGTCAAAGATCAGGAACAGCAGGCCGCTGATGGCGGTGAGGACAATCCAGGTGACGTGCGAGAGACTACTGGCCATTGGTCTGGCGGCGGTCTTGAGACTTGCCGTGTGGGGGCGTGAACATGGGTGTGGGGGCGGATTCTATCAACTGAATAGAAGCGCGATGAGCGCGGCCAGGACAGACGCTCTCATGAGTCCCTCAGCGCGCACGTAGAGGAGCTCGAAGATGGCCCGCCGAGGATCATCGGCCGCCGCATCGAGCTCGATTCCCTTGCCGCATGCAAGCAGTCGTCTGGTGCCGTTGAGGTCGAAGATGAGCGCCCACGCCAGCAAGACGATGGCACCCCAGCGCACGGCCAGCCACGGCTGAAGGTCGAATCTCTCCCAGATCAGGAACTTAGCGCCGGCTCCGGCGAGGATCATCAGCAGCGCCAAAAGCCGAAGCCGCGCGGAGCGGCGCAGGATCGTGGCCTGGACGACGAACGCCTGAAACCGAGGGAGCGCGTCGAGAATCGCCGGGCTCACAGACGTCCAGATGACGACAACTCCACCGATCCAGAGCGCAAGCCCGAGATGGTAGAGCGCGTTGACGAAGATGTAGAACCAGTTCGGCACGGAGCGTTGATCATAACGTTTGCCGGCCGTTTACGGAGATCAGGCTGATAATTACTCATGCTTCTCGCCACCCTCCTGCTGGCTGCCACCGTCGCAGGGTCACCCACACCCGCACCTGCCCCGATCACGACAACGCTCATCCTGCGCAACGGCACGCACTTCGACGTGGAAGGTCCGATCCGCGAGGAACAGGCGCGGATCATCTTCCGCACCGAGGGAAAGCTCTATTCGATCCCGCTCGCAGACGTCGATCTCGATGCAACGCGCGCGGCGGTGACGAAAGCAGTCGTCGTAACGAGTGACCCAGGCAAGAAGCTGAAAGTCTCCGCACCCGAGCGCGAGCGCCTATTGCGCGAGTTGGAGCAGAACCACACCGGCAAGCCATCATCTGCTGCTGCCGGCGACCGCCTCCCGGAGCCGCCTGAAGCGGCTGAACCTTCGAATCGCGATGAATGGTCGTGGCGCCTCGCCGCACGCGCGCACGAGGAGGCGATTCGCCGGGCGAAGGAAAACGTCGAGCTGCTGCGGAACCGCGAGTTAGCGCTCAAACAGCAGATCCAGCAGTTCTTCGCCCTCGGCTACCGCGCAAACCAGTTCACGTATCAGTCGAGCGAGTTGGAGATCACCCAGTCGCAGCTCCCCGCCGCCGAGCTCGAGGTAACCCGCGCACAACGCGAGAACGATCAGTTCCGCGAGGATGCACGGAAGCAGGGAATCATGCCTGGGTGGCTTCGGTAGCTCTGCGCGGGAGTCGTGAGTCGGGGGTCGGGAGTCGGAGGGGAAGCGAACGGAGACCAGCGATCAGAGACTAGAGACCGGCAACTGTTTCTGATTGTTTCTGATCTCTGGTCGCTGATCTCTGTTGCCTCCGGTCTCTGATTGCTGACTATCTCTGACACCTGCTTCACTCCGACCCCCGACCCCCGATTCACGACCCCCGCGCCAGATATACTCTGTCCATGCCCTCCTACGCCGCAACCGTGACGGAGATCGAAGAGCTGGCGCCGAGCGTGGTGCAGATCACGGTCGCATTCGGCGACGAAACGTTCTCGTTCGAGCCAGGGCAGTGGGTGAACTTCCGGTTCCCGGACGGCATCTCGCGCGTCTACACGATCGCGTCGGCGCCGCATCGCACGCAGGCTGTTCAGCTCTGCGTGCGCGTCGGATCAGGACGCGGCGGGAAGGCGCTCACCCAACTCGACGCCGGCGCTCCCGTCACGATCGAAGGTCCGTACGGCGATTTTCTCCTTCCCGAGAACGACGGCCGCCCGCTCATCTTCATGGCCGGAGATACCGGCATTGCGCCGGTTCGCAGCATCGTTCTGTCGATGCTCGCCAACCACGATCCGCGGTCGGTCTGCGTGCTCTACGAGCCCGATCAGCGCAACATCCTCTATGCAGCCGACTTCGATCCTCTCGCCCGCGACGGCGCCATCCGGCACGAGAGCGGAAAGATCGAAACGCTCATCGCGCGCAACCGCAAACTCATCCCGGCAGCGACGGTCATGGTGGCCGGCTTCGATCCTTTCATCGACCGCGTCGTTGATTCCCTGCGTGAGAACGCGATCGATACGACGAACATGATCAGCGAGACGTTCGGGGTTATGCCGTGATGGGGGGTGGGGAGTAGGGTGTGGGGTGTGGGAGATAAGAATCCCTGAGTTACGAGAATCGCTTGAATTGCGAGGCTCTCTCGTCTGATCTCCTCACCGTAATACGTAGAAGTCTCTGCCGATAAAGTCGTTCAAGCTCTCCCACCCCCCACTCCCTACTCCCCACCCCCCAACCTCACCACATCCCCGACTGCGCCAGCTTCCCGATCTTCTTCAGGATCCGCTCTTTCTTGAAGCCGCGGAGATGGTCGATGTAGAGGTTGCCGTTGAGGTGATCGATCTCGTGGCAGAGGGCGCGGGCCATGAGTCCCTCGCCTGAAATCTCGCGTTTCTCGCCGTTGCGATCGGTGTAGCGAACCTTGACACGCTCCGGGCGGGTGACCGCCTCGACGAAGTCGGGAATGGACAGGCAGCCCTCTTCCTCTGTGACCGCTCCTTCCGCTTCAACCTTCTCGGGATTGATGAGGATGTGCAGGCCGCCCGGCTTCTTGCCGACGGAAAGATCGAGCACGGCCAGCCGCTTCGAGACGCCGACCTGATTCGCCGCCAGTCCCACGCCGGGCGCGGCATACATCGTGGCCACCATGTCATCGATCAGCTTCTGCAGCGGTTCATCGATCTTGGTCACCGGCTGTGTGGGCTGGCGAAGAACCGGATCGCCGTACTTGACGATGGGAAGAACGGGCATGCTTTTCAAGGATGAAGGCGGAAGGATGAAGGAGGAAGGCGCTAGTGGCCCGTCCTTGATTCATCCTTCAGCCTTCATCACTCATCCTTTCTTCTTGAGACTCTCGATCATCGCTTCGACCGTGTGCTCGGCGCGGCGCTGGTAGAACTCGTTGAGGACTTTGCGGATCCCGGGATATTTTGCCAGCGCGTTATCCAGCTTCTCTTTGTCGAGCCGCAGCAGTTCCGTACGTTGCGAAGCGGTGATCGTGGCTGTGCGAGGTTTGCCGGTCAACATGCTCACTTCGCCGAAAAAATCCCCTTCGCCGAGCTTGGCCAGGTAGAGCGTCGAACCGCCCGGCCCGTGTGTGTAGACCTTCACTTCGCCGCTGCCGATGATGTACATCGACGCGCCCGGCTGCCCTTCGCTGATGATGACGCTTCCCTCATCGTGGGACTCGAGATCCATTTCGCGAATGAGCGCATCGCGCTCCACTTCGGTCAGCACTTCGAAGAGCGGCGACTTCGGTACGGGACGCGAGAACAGCGGCTCGCTCTTTCCTTCAGTCGCCTCTTTCGGCTGCGCGGCGCTGATCTGGGCGCGCACCTTCTCCGCTTTCTTCGCTACAGCGATCGACTGCACGGTCAGACCGTTGTCTTCGTAGTACTTCGCCGTGCGCTCGTATTGGGCGATGGCCTCGAGCTGCTCGCCCGCTCCCGCCAGTGCGTCGGCGTATTGCAGACGGATGCGAGGATTGGACTGGTACTTGTCGAGATCGCGCTTGAGGAGGGGGACGGCGCGTGCGTACTCTTTTCGCGCCAGCAGCGAGGCGCCGCTTTCGGATTCGTCAGCCATGGTGCGGATTGTATCGGGAGTCGGTGTTCGGGTGTCGGGGGTCGGAGCGAAGCAAGGGACAGAATTACGACTCCCGCTCGCATTCAGTACTGTTTTGGGAGTCGAGGGTAGTGGGTCAGTTTGAGATTATGTTGTAGCTATGCCAGCTTCTTCGGACGCGCGGTCTCACGGCGCCTTCGCCGTGCAGCGGTATGCCTCGCCAGTGAGGGAACCACCGGACCCGGTAACTCGGACGGTATCGCCCCCGAGCGTCGCCGTGCTGAAGCGGATCACCTCGTCAGCCGAGTAATTGACTCGTTTTGCTCCGGCGAAGAAACACAGGTCCGGGGTAAGCCGAGCATTAATAACCGGACCGTCCTTCGCCCACTCACGTCCTGTGACATTACCGAGGTATTTGCAGCCCTTCACGACGTCGCTATTCGACGTAACGCGAACCGATTTCGACGCGGCCAAGAAGCCGGGGCAATCCTGCTGCGTCTTTGCCGTTCGCGCTTGCTCTTGAGGTGAGGCCGTGTAGCAGGACAGCGCGCAGAGTATGGCAAACGCGAGGAGTACGGCGGCGGTGGCGGCTCTCATTTTGGTTTTCTCTCGCTCTCTTTCCAGTAGTGATTCCTCGCCACTCATTTCCATACTCGCTGACTGTTGGCGACAGTGGATCCTTGTGGATCCTACGGAGTCTAGCAGGAAGGAGTGCAATTAACGCCGCGAAGAAACAGCAAGCTCGCGCATCTCGCGACGTGGTGACGAACGCTCACCGCGTCTTCAGCGAGTTCATCGAGCGATCGGAACTGCTCCCGACCGTTGCAAGATGGCCGCAGAAGACACCGCTGGGCAGGGACGCCCAGCGGTAGCAGGCAAGAATGCCTGCGCTACTCTTCAGCTCAGTACCTCACCCGCTTCAACTCCAGCTTTGCGGAAGAGGACGCCGTCGAGTAGGGATAGCGCCGGATGACTTCCTCGAATGTCTTCCGGGCCATGCCGATGTCTCCCGTCTTTACGAAGGTGAGCCCGATCTTGAACATCGCATCGGGCGCTTTGTTCTGCTCCGGGTACTCCTTCGTGACGCGCTCGTAGGCGCGCATGGCGCTGCTGTAGTCGCCGGCGGCAAAGTACGTTTCGCCGATCCAGTAGAGCGCGTTGTCGGCGAGCTCGCCGGACGGCTCCGCGTCAAAGATCCGCTGCATCGCCGCCCGCGCTTCGGGCATGCGGCCCTTGCCGAACAGGATCAGGGCATCGCGGTAACTATCCGCGATCGCCGCTGAACGGAGCGGACTGCTCACCGGCGCGGGCACGCGAACCTGGGTGGGCGTGGGACGAGGAACGAGAGTCGGTGCTTCGGCCACGCGCGGAACCGGAACCGGCTCCAATGCCCGCGGTACTGCAACCGGTTCCGCCGCGCGCGTCTGCGGTTGTACGACGACGCGGCTGTCGCCCTCGGCTGCCTCCAGTTTGGCGATGCGTGAATTGAGCACATCGAGCCGTTCGAGCAGCTCGGTCATCGACGTCTGCAATTCGACAAGCCGCGCATCGGTGGCCGGGTTGGTCGGAGCCGGAGCGGCATCGGGCGGCGGTACGAGCGACGGCGGCCCCGCCTCCTCGCCGGCCGCGCGGTAGGCCGCGCATCCTGCGAGCGAGAGAGCGAGAAGGATCGCCGCCGCCACTTTCTTCATGCTGTCTTCATGCTCCCGAGTTTCTGTTTGGCTTTGACTGCCCACACGCTTTGCGGAAACTCGGAGAGAACGCGCTCAAAGTAGAGGCGTGCTTCCGCGGTGCGCCCGAGGCCGGAGAGTGCGGTGCCAAGATCGAAGAACACCCCGTCGCGCTCGACGTAGTTCGGGTAGGTTTCGACGATGCCGTTGAGACGCTGGACCGCGGCGTTGAAGCTGTGCCGTTTGATGTAGTAGCGGGCGATGATGTGATCGTGCCGCGCCAGTCGGTCGAGGACGTCCTGCATGCGCTTGTCCATGTCCGGACGTAGCGGGCTTTTCGGGTAGGTCTTCAGGACGTCGTTGAACTTCTCCAGGGCCTCGCGCGTCTTCTGCTGATCGCGGTCCGGACGCTCCATCTGCTTGTACGAGCACATGGCGATCTGGAACATGGCGTAATCGGCGCGGTCGCTGCCCGGATAGCGGTTGATGAAATCGCGGTACTTGTACTGCGCTTCGACGAGGTTCACCGCATCCTTCTGCTCGTAGTATGAGTCGGCGACGCGCAGCAGCGCACGCCGTCCGAGGGGATCGTTCGGATAGGTCTCGTAGACGTGCGAGTAGTACGTGCGGGCCTTCTGGTACTTCTTCTTCGCAAACTGATCTTCGCCGAGCTGGAACACTTTCTCCTTCGGCATCTTCATCAGAGCCGGGTCGAAGGTCGTGCGCAGCGATTTCGTTGCGCTGCTTCCGCCAGTGTTGGCGCTGCGGTGAAAGAAGTGCCGGCAGCCGGCAAGTGCGATCGACAGGATCGCAATCAGGGTCAGGGTCTTTTTCAATGTGCCTCCGGTAGAGTGATCAGGGATTAGAGATTAGGGATCAGAGATCAGGGTGTTCTCTTCCTGATCTCTGGTCGCTGATCTCCGCTCCTAAACTCTCACGCTAACGCTGTTTCTGATCGCTTCCATTGCCATCTTCCGGTCCGGCTGCCCGAAAACTGCCGATCCGGCCACCAGGATGGTGGCGCCGGCGGCGACCACCAGCGGGGTGGTTGAACGATCGATGCCGCCATCGACCTCGATATCGACCGCGACACCTCGTTCCCGGATCATCTGCGCTATGAGACGGATCTTGCCCACTACAGGTTCTATGAACTTCTGTCCGCCGAAGCCGGGGTTGACCGTCATCACCAGGACGAAGTCGCAGAACTCGATGGCCGCGCTCAGCGATTCCGCAGCCGTGGCGGGATTGATGGCGATGCCTGCCTTGGCGCCACCGTCGCGGATCAGCCGCAGAGCGCGCTGCAGGTGCGGCTCCGTCTCCTGATGAACCGAGATCATGTTCGCGCCCGCATCGAGGAACGCTCCGATGTACTGCTGCGGATGCGCGATCATGAGATGGCAATCGAACGGCAGCGATGTCTGCGCGCGGCACGCTTTCACGACCGCCGGTCCGATCGTCAGATTCGGGACGAAGTGCCCGTCCATGACATCGAGGTGAACGAGATCTGCGCCGCCGCGTTCGATGTCGCGCAATTCCTCGCCGAGGCGCGAGAAATCGGCCGAGAGAAGCGAAGGTGCGATCCGGATTTTCGTCATTGATTCATCATTGATTCGTCGTCGAAGGGACTGCGCTCACCGGTCCAACCGCGGCAGGCTGCTCGATGATCCCGCCCTCTTCCTGCCTGCTGACGACGACCGTGATGGGATCGCGGCCGCTGACCGCCGCACCGCGCAACGGAAACTGGCGGATGATAATCCCGTCGGCGATCCCCGGGTACGCCTCGAACTTTACGTTGGACACGTTGAGCCCGCGCCGTTCCAACGCCGGACGCACCGTGTCGAGCGGATAGTCGATGAGGTCCGGCATCACGAACGATGGCGGCGGAACCGGCACCGAGACGAGCAACGAGACCTTGCTCTGCGCCGCGACCACGGTCCCTTTGGGCGGCTCCTCCGCGACGATTCCCTGCGGCAGCGAGCTGTCGACGTATGTAAGATTGTCGAGCTTGAGATTCTGCTGGCCGAGGCGGAGGAGCGCGGTGCGCGCCGACTGGCCATCGAGATCCGGAACCTGCAGCACCAACGGACCGGCGCTGAGCTCGACGCGGATGTCGGTGCCGCGCTTGACGAGGTTCGTCGTGCCGGGAGCCCTGTTCTGCCAGACGATGCTCCCTGCCGCGATCTTGTCGGAATTGCGCTGGTGCTCAGGATCGACGACGAGACTGACGCCGAGCTCCGTACAGACAGCCTTGGCATCGGCAACCGACTTCCCCACGAGGTTCGGCGTCGATACCGAGCGGCCTCGTATGAACAGCGTGAAGCTGAGATAGGTGCTGACGCCGAAAACGAGGACGACGAGCGCAGCGAACAGGACGCCTTCCAGGAAGCCGTGTGTCCTCGGTTCACTCATCGCTGTTCGGGCCGCTCGCTTTTCTGATGCTCAGCCTTGTACTCCGCTTCGTCGTACTTCCGGTTGCTCGGCCGGGCGATGTAGAGCGGAATCAGAGTCTCTTTCCACACATCTTCGACGCGTGCCGCGAAGACGAAGTGCAACCCGTTCTTCACGTCCTCGGGCACCTCAACCAGATCCTTCCGATTGCCTTCCGGCAGCACGACGGTCTTGATATTCGAGCGCTGGGCCGCCATCACCTTTTCCTTGACTCCGCCAACGGAGAGCACTTTACCGCGAAGTGTGATCTCGCCGGTCATGGCCACGTCATGCCGCACGGGCCGCTCCCCCATCACCGAGGCGATGCATGTGGCGATGGCCACACCCGCGGACGGTCCGTCTTTGGGGATCGCGCCCGCGGGAAAATGGATGTGGATGTCGTGCTCACTGAATTGCTTGTCGTCGATCTCGAGCTCTCTCGCTTTCGACCGGACGTACGAATAGGCCGCCGTCACGGATTCGCGCATGACGTCGCCGAGTTGACCGGTGACGGTGGTGCGTCCACTGCCGGGCATCCTCGTCGCTTCGATGAACATGATCTCGCCGCCGAACTGCGTCCAGGCCAGGCCGGTCGTCACGCCGATCTCCGGATGCCGCTCGGCGAATTCGTGCTCATACGAAGGGAGTCCGAGGTAGGGCTCGAGGTCGCTGCTGGCAACGGTGATGTGCGTCTGCTCTTCCCCGCTGGCCACTTTGCGGGCGATCTTGCGAAGGATCGTGGCGATCTTGCGCTCCAGATTGCGGACGCCCGCCTCGCCCGTGTAGTCCCGAATCACAGTGAATAGCGCGTCGTCATCGATCGTCACCTGATCAGGCTCGAGGCCGTGGCTGGCGAGCAACTCCGGCACGAGATGTTTCTTCGCGATCTCGACTTTTTCGGGCTCCGTGTACCCGGAGAGGCGGATGACCTCCATCCGGTCGCGCAGCGGGCTGGGGATGGTGTCGAGCATGTTGGCGGTGCTGATGAAGAGCGTGTGCGAGAGGTCGTAGGGAATCTCGAGGTAGCGGTCGACGAAGGCGTTGTTCTGCTTCGTATCGAGCACTTCGAGCAACGCGGACGCAGGATCTCCGCGGAAGTCCTTCCCGATCTTGTCGATCTCGTCGATCATGATCAGCGGGTTGTTGACGCCGACCTGGATGTAGCTCTGGATCAGTTTTCCGGGCATCGCACCGATGTATGTCTTGCGATGCCCGCGAATCTCCGATTCGTCGGTAACGCCGCCGACAGCCATGCGCACGAACTTCCTGCCGAGGGCGTCGGCGATGGCGGCGCCGAGCGAGGTCTTGCCGACTCCGGGCGGTCCGACGAAACAGAGGATCGGCCCTTTGAGGTCGCCCTTCAGCTTGAGAACGGCCAGAAACTCCAGCACGCGCTCTTTGACCTTCTCGAGGCCGTGGTGCCTCGCATCGAGAATCTCCTCGGCGCGCACAAGGTCAAGCTGGTCTTCCGTCTTCGCCGCCCACGGCACCTGAAAGACGGTGTCGAGATGGCCTTTGATGACGGCGTAGTCACTCGATGACGGCGAGAGCTGGGAAAGGCGGTTCACTTCGCGGCGGAGCGATTCTTTGTGCTCTTCGGCGAGCGGAAGTGCCTCGACGCGGCTGCGGTAGGAATCGGCTTCGCGGTCCGAGGAGCTCGAATCGCCAAGCTCGTCCTGAATGACGCGCAACTGCTCACGAAGGTAGCCCTCGCGGTCGCGGCGATCGATCGAGGTCTGGATCTGGCGCTGCAGCTCCTTGTCGAAGGTTGCCTTGCCGAGGTCGCGCTGAATCCCGGCGACGAGCAGGTCCAGGCGCTCGATCGGGTTGACGGTCTCGAGCAGGAGCTGCTTTTCTTCGAGCGGAAAGTTGACGAATGACGAGAGGAGGTCGGCAAACGTGTCCGGCCCCTCGGTCATGTTCATGCGCAGGATGTTGAGAATCTCGTTCGAGTACTTCGGGTCGCTCTCGACGAGTTTCCCGAAAAGCGACATCGCCTTGTTCATCAGGTTGTCGGTCTTGGCGCTCTTCGGAATCAAACGCGGTACGACCTCGCGCAGCATCCCTTCGAAAAACGGCTCGCTCTGGAGCATGTGCACGAGCTCGACGCGCTCACGGCCCTGCAGGAAGACCTGATAGCGATCCGCGGAAAGTGGGAGCCGCTGGACGATCGCCGCGAGCACTCCGATCTGTGAGAGATCCTCAGCGCGCGGGTTCTCCTTGTCGCCCGTCTTCTGGCAGAACGCCGCGATGAGGTTCTGATCCTCGCCGAGACTTTTCAGAAGGCGGACGTTGCGGTCGATGCCAACCTGCAGCGAAAGCACGCCGTTCGGGAAGAGAACGGACGACACCAGCGGGATGATCGGAAGACTCTTCGGAATCTCCTCGTCCATCCACTCGTCCGGATTGCCGGAGCCTGGCAGTCTTCGATTGGTCTGCGTCATCTGTCGTCGATGGGTGCGCAAGGCTGGTGCCCGGCTCTGCCCGGCCACACCCTACACCCAGCTCACAGCTCCCGTCATCCTCTGCCATGCGTCAACGCCGCCGAGCGGCCGTTTCCTTGCGCTACACTGCACGGGGCTCAGCCACGGCACGCGAATTGTAGAAGAGCTTGCAGGTTGAACAACCAGACTCGATGAGCGACACGGCCACGGTTCAGATCCTCGCGGATCCCAAAGTCAAGCGGGCCGATCTGCATTGCCATAGCCGCTATTCGGTCTTCAAGTACTTCCGCCGGGCAAATACTCGCGATTGCTACAACAACCCCGAGGATGTCTACCGGATCGCCAAAGAGCGCGGGATGTCGTACGTGACGATCACCGATCACGACTCGATCGACGGAGCGCTCTACCTTCTCAACAAGTTCCCCGACATGAACGACTTCTTCATCGGCGAAGAGGTCGAGACGTACTTTCCCGAGACGAGCCAGCGCATCCACATCGGCGTGTGGGGGCTGACCGAGCTGCAGCATCGCGAGATCCAGCGGCTGCGGCCCGACATCCGCGATCTCGTGCCCTACCTGAAGTCGGAGCGGATGCTCTTCGGCGTCAACCATCTCTTTCAGAACTACCGCATGAAGAACGTGGCGGCGCGCTACATCGCCGAGCTGCTGGACATGTTCGACATCTTCGAAGTGCTGAACGGTGCGATGGCCTCGTTTCACAACAAGATGGTCCAGCAGCTCGTCAACAGCGTGCAGAAAGGCGGCCGGCGGGCATCGATGATCGGCGGATCGGACGCACACACGCTCAAGTACGTGGCCAAAGTTCACACGGTGTCGAAAGGCGAAACGGTCCCGGAGTTCCTCGAAAACATCCGCGCCGGCGACTGCTTCGCCTGGGGCAGCGAGATGCGCTTCCGCGAGCTCGTCGCCGATATCTACTTGCTCACGCTCGCTTACAACAGAGAAGCGAGCGCCGACTTCATGTCGCAGGACTACAGCGTCGCCGACAAGACGATGCAGCTCGCCGGACGCCTGGCGTCGATCCCCGCCGCCATCTCCGGCATCCCCGCTGCCATCACATCACTCAACTACCTCAAACAGATCATCGTGACGAAGGGGATCTCGATGCGGTTTGAGAAGCTGGTGCAGGAGATCCGGCCGGGGTTGAAGTGAGGGTTGGTGAGTTGCTTCGCTTCCGGGTAGAAGAGAGGCAACCCCTTCACCACAGAGGCACAGCGCGGCATAGCCGCAACCAAAAGTAAAAGCGCTTCGAACCTCTCGTAGGATGTTGAGCTGACAAAGGCAAAGCATCCAGGAAAGGAAGAAGCGCCATGCACGAGTTTATCGCGAAGCACCAGAACAAGATCGCGGGGATATTGTCGGGGTTCGACCGGCTGGTTTTTCGAGGGACGTTGCGGTCGCTGAGCTTCGTGGACGGCATGCGGCACTACCTTGGTGCCAACGATGTATTGCTCAAGGACTTCGGTCCGCACGTGCAGCGGGTGAGCGAACAGTTGAAGGATGCCTCGCGGGGTCTGGTGCGGCAGCTGAACCGGCCGCTCGAGCATCTGCACTCAAGTAAGGTAAGCAAGGAGAAGACTGCCCGAGAAGTCGTCGCCAGGGACGGCATTCGCGAGGGTCTGATCTGTGTGTTGACTTGCGTGGAGCCCTGCTGGAGTTTTGAGATTCACCGCAATCGGGAGACCAAGAAGCTGGAGTTGGAGTCGCGATACCGGAAGTGCGAGTTCATCTATCAGTACTGGATGCATCCGGAGTTCGGCTTCATGAACGCGCGGATTCAGACCTGGTTTCCGTTTCAGATCCAGATCTGCATGAATGGCCGCATGTGGCTGGGACGGCAAATGGATCGGGCAGGGATCCAGTACGCCGCAGCAGACAACTGCTTCCCCTGGATCGAAGACTGGACCAAGGCTCAGGGAGTGATGGACCAGCAGCTGCGAACCGATTGGCCGAAGGCTCTGGAACCGATTGCCCAGAAGCTAAACCCTGCTCACGGTGAGATGTTCAAGAAGTACCCGGTCTCTTACTACTGGTCGACGTATCAAAGCGAATGGGCGACCGACATCGTGTTTCAGAAGGCGAAAGAGTTGCGACGGCTGTTTCCGCGGCTGGTCCACCATGGCATCACCACGTTTTCCTGTACGGACGTGATGCGCTATCTGGGGAAACCAACTCTGTTGAGTGGCGAGGTGCCCAGGAGGTTCTCGGGAGACGTGGTGAGCGACATCAAACAGCGGGAAGAAGGTGTGCGGCTCAAACACACGATCAACGGCAACTCGGTGAAGCTGTACGACAAGGCCTTCAGCAAACCGGGCAGTGTGCTTCGGGCCGAGACCACCATCCAGAATGGCAGCGACTTCCGGGTCTATCGGCCCAAGGAAGGTGACGCCGATGGAAAAATGAGCTGGCGGCCCATGCGGCGCGGGATCGCCGACCTTCATCGAAGAGTCGAGATCTCCCGCAAGTCAACCGAGCGCTATCTCAATGCCTTCGCCAACGTCGACGATGAAACCACGCTGGAAGAGTTGATCCATAAACTCGGACAACCCGCGTATTGCAAGGGCCGCAGAGTCCGCGCGCTTCGTCCGTTTGCCGATGACAACAAACTGCTCCATGCCATCAGCCGCGGTGAATTCATGATCAACGGATTCCGCAACCGCGACCTTCAGACCCTCCTCTTTTCCTCAGCCCCCGCGTCCATCGAGGAAGCTCGCCGCCGGTCAGCATGGGTCAGCCGGCAGCTTCGACTCCTTCGTGCACATCGCTTGATCAGCAGGATCTCCGGAACCCACCGCTATCAACTGACCACCTCCGGCCGCAAGATCACCACCGCAATCCTCTCAGCCCTTCGAGCCACCATCCGCCAGCTCACCCCCATCGCCGCATGAAAACCTTCGCGTCAGGAGAAGAATCTATTGGTTAGTAGTACAGAGGACACAGAGTAGGGCTTTCAACTCTGTGTCCTCTGTGTCCTCTGTGTCTCTGTGGTGAGTCTTTGTCCGAACGTGAAACCCAACAACTCAGAAATTCACAGCCAACCCGCCGAGGTACCGCCGCGTCACGCCGTCGGCGTCAAGCGCGTCGAGCAGGATGCGGGAGTTTTCGGCGCGGGCGAGCTCGATCCCTAGCAGCACTTTGAGATCGAGCGGCAGGTGAAGCGATTGCGCGAGGCGCAGGTCGACGCGATGGGTGCGGTAGGCGTCGCCGCCGTTGGGCTGGGGCTGATTGATCTGACGGTAGGAGACGGCGAGCGTCGTCCGCGTCGGCGAGAACGTCGACTCCACGTCGCCGGCCAGGTAGAGCTTCTCTGCCCCGTGGGACGTGACGCCGGGGTGCGCAGGGGAAGCGGTGCCCGCCATCGAGGAGACATCCAGCAGGAATCGCCGTCCGAGCTCCTTGCGGAACGCGACACGAATATCGCGGCGAACGTCGCCGGCATCGATGTAGAGGCCGTCCCAGAAATGTTCGAGCCCGTCCGTGAACACGATGCGGAGCGGCGTATCGACAGCGCTGACGCTGCCGATGATGCTGAAGTGCTCGCGTGAATTGTCGCCGGAGACGAGGCCGACGGAGTAGGCGTAGTGCGGCAGCTGTCCCGAGTCGTCGGTCCAGACGACGACGCTCGGCAACGTGTTCTGATGCTCCGACTCGATGACCTTGTACATCCCGGAGACGACCACCGCCGTATCCTTCCCGACCTTCCACTCGGCCCCGCTGCGCGGTGCCCATTCGGTTCCGTAGAGGCCAACCCGGCTGGACATGCCGTAGTCGACCGTGAACGACGGCACCAGCTCGAACTTCGCATTCGCGGTGACGTCGGCCGTTCGCAAGGTTGGCGTCGCCACGGTCCCCGTGGACGTGCGCGAGGTCTCTTGCGTCACGCGCAGCGAAACGCCGAGGTCGTTACGCGGAGTCTGAAAGACCGTGGTGTCGCCTTTGATCTCGATGAGGTCGGAGCCGGGCGCGGCAACGAAAAGGTTTTGCTGCGCGAGGTAGCGGACCTGCACGTGGGAGTCGCCGTGCGCCCACTCAAAGTCATTCGAGCGGATATCCGCCTGCGATTCGGAAGGAATCTCGTCACGGTAGCGCCACCACGAGCGGGTCGAGGTCAGCCGGTACGAATCGGTGGGCGACGATCGGATCTCGATGGCAGCCGCGCTGGATGCTGCGACCGGAGTCCCGAAGGAGTCGTTGTCCGTCGGGTCTCCGACACGATGAAGGTTGCCATGGAAGCCGATCTGCCAGTTGTCGCCGACGCGGCTCTGCAGACCGAGCGCGGTCTGTGCGAATGCCGGACCGGACGCCGAGGTCGTCGTGCCTGCGGTCATGCCGGTCATCGACACCATCTCGCCCTTGAATCGGGGAACTTCGTAAGCCATCGCCGTGGGTCCGATCGGATCGGGCGGCGGCGCCATTACCATATCGATCTGGCGCAGGATGTCAGGCGGCAACGAGCCACGAATCTCCCACATCTCCTGATTCGTGCCCTTCGATTGCCTCTCCGTCTCGAGCCGTAGCTTCAGTCGATGTTCTTTCTTCGTAGGCACTATCGTCTCGATCGCCGGGACGAAGCCGTACTTCATGGCGATGATCCGGTAGACGCCGGCGGGAAGGTGCGGCAGCGAGAACGAGCCGTCGCTCCCCGTGAATGTCTGGATCGCGTCGAGGCTGCTGAGATTGAGGGCGATGACGAGAGCGTTGCCGACAGGCCGGGCGGAATTGGTCACGCTGCCGAGAACCTGCAGCACCGCCGGAAGCGGGACCTCCGATTGCGCAGGGGCAGCGAGGATGACGATGGCAAGTGAGGCAATCGCGATCGCACGCAGTCGGCGCATAGGCCCTCCTTCTCAGCAAGCGAGTGTATGGAGTCGGTTGCTTCTAGTCAAATGACGGAAGGTGAGGTTTTGGTGTCGGGGGGTGGGGGGTTGGGTGTGGGGGGTGGGAGAACGGTGGCAGGGTGTGGGGGGTGGGGAGTGGGGGGTGGGAGATAGATCCGCGGCGATAGGTCAGCTTCAGTTCGCTTCGCAGAATCTTGCGGTTCAAGTGTCATTACGGCTAGCCGAACAATATCCCAACCTCCTCCCCCCTACCCCCCCACTCCCCACCCAATCCGAGGTATACTTTCCCTCCCACACCTCTGCATCACTCGCTCCGTTCGCACCAATCAGGATATGAGTGACAGCATCTATCGACGTTTAGAAGTGTGGCGAGAGTCTGTGCAGTTGGCTATCGAGACGTACACCGCAACGCAGGACTTTCCACGGCATGAGCTCTACGGGCTCTCCTCTCAGATGCGGCGAGCAGCCGTCTCGATCCCAAGCAACATCGCCGAAGGAAGAGGGCGAGGAACGAAGCGCGATTTCTGTCGATTCGTCCTGCAGGCTCGCGGCTCTTTGTTCGAGCTGCAAACTCAAATCACGATTGCCGAAGCCCTCGGCTATGCGACACCAGAACGAGTTGAAACGCTGACGAGACGATCGGAAACCGTCGTGCGTCTGCTCAACGGTCTCGTTCGCTATCTGCAGCAGTCGTCCGAAACAACTACTCCCACCCCCCACACCCCACCCCCCCGTGATATATCCCGAAACATGCGCCGCACCAAAATCATCGCCACCCTCGGGCCGGCGTGCAGCAACGAAGACCTCATCCAGCGCCTTCTTACTTCCGGCGTCGACGTTTTCCGGATGAACTTCTCTCATGGAACGCCTGCCGACCGCCTGCGCCTCATCGAGATCATTCGCCGCGTGGCAACCGACCACGGCAAGTACATTCCTATCCTCGGCGATATTCAGGGGCCGAAGCTTCGGATCGGCGAGGTTGACGGGGTCATCCAACTGCAGCCGGGGCAGATGTTCACGATCACGACAGAGCCGGTCGCGGGGAACGCTTCCATCGTCTCCACGCCGTTCACTCCCCTGCCGCGCGAAGTGCAAATCGGCCAGCGAATTCTCATCAACGACGGTCTCGTCGAGCTCGTCGTCGCTGCTGTCGATGCCACGAAGGTGCTGACGCGCGTCGTTCACGGCGGACCGATCTCGTCGAAGAAGGGGATGAACTTCCCCGACACCGAGCTGACCATTCCGGCGATTACCGAGAAGGACCGCGAGGATGTCGCTTTCGCGGTCGCCAACCAGCTCGACTACATCGCCGCGTCGTTCATCAGGCGGCGCTCCGACATCGTGGAGCTTCGCTCGCTGCTCCACGACCTCGGCGGCGACGAGATCAACATCATCGCCAAGCTGGAAAAGTCGCAGGCCATCGATGCGCTCGAAGACATCCTCGACGTCAGCGATGGCGTGATGGTCGCGCGCGGCGACCTCGGCGTCGAGCTTCCCCCCGAGGATGTGCCGATCGTGCAGAAACGCGTGCTGCAGAAGGCGGCGGTGTGGGGGCGCTTTGCCATCACCGCAACGCAGATGCTGGAGTCGATGACGTCGAACTCGCGGCCCACGCGTGCCGAGGCGTCGGACGTGGCCAATGCGATCTTCGATGGATCGGATGCCGTCATGCTCTCCGCGGAGACCGCGTCCGGCGCCTATCCGGTGGAAGCCGTGCAGATGATGGCGCGCATCATCATGGCGGCGGAGCAGAATCGCCAGTTTCAGGTGGCCGGCGGACGCGATCCCTTCCGCGTTTCGACCGAGACCGACGAGTTCACCGACGCCCTGGCCGGCGCCGCCAACTACGCGGCCCAGCAGCTCGACGCCAAGTTCATCATCGTCTTCACGCAGACCGGCTTCGCCGCGCGGCTGATGTCGAAGTTCCGGCCGAAACAGCCGATCATCGCCCTCACGCCGTCGACGTGGGTGGCGCGCCGCATGAACGTGCTGTGGGGCGTCCAGCCCTTCGTCCTGCGCGAAGTTGGCGAGTATCACGAGCAGATCGTCGAGCGCGTCGACGAGTTTCTCATCAGCCGCGACATCGTCGTCCCGGGCGACCGGCTGGTGATTCTGATGGGATCACCGGTCTACCAGCGCGCGAAAACGAACCTGCTGCGGGTGCATCGGGTGAGGAGCTAGGGTTTCGGGGGTCGCATGTCGGGAGTCGGGGGTCGGAGAAGAGCTGATTCTGCCGCGACGTCATCTGAAGAGGACAGAAGCAAGCGCAAAGGCCCGTTGTTTCTATTTTAATTAGGTCCGAACCAATTTCGGTAGTCGTTTTGACTACTGAAATTAGGTCGGGACCAATTTCGGTAGGGGTTTTGACTCGTGAAATAGTGCCATGGACAATTTCGGTAGGGGTTTTGACTCGCGAAATAGTGCCATGGACAATTTCGGTAGGGGTTTTGACTCGTGAAATTGGGTCGAGACCAATTTCGGTAGTGGTTTCGACTCGTGAAAAAGGATCCTGATCATTCAAGGGTTCGGTTGGTCAGAGAAGAGCCGGCGGGAACAGCTTTTTACTCCGACCCCCGACCCCCGACAAACGACCCCCGCGAGCTCACACCGTGGCCGCGAGCGCCGGTTGCAGCGATCTTCCCACCACGCGCGCGATGGCATCGCACTCCCGCACGATCACCGCGAACGCTTCGGGCAGGATCGCCTGCGGTCCATCGGACAGCGCTTCTTCCGGCTTATGGTGAACCTCGATCAACACGCCGTCCGCGCCGGCGGCGATCGCCGCGCGCGACATCGGCGCCACCTTGTTACGCTTACCGGTTCCATGGCTCGGATCGACGAGCACCGGCAGATGGCTGATACGCTTGATGGCCGGGACGATGGAGAGGTCGAGCGTGTTGCGCGTGTGGTCGGCAAACGTGCGCACGCCGCGCTCGCACAGGATCACGTTGTAGTTCCCCTCGGCCATGATGTACTCGGCCGAGAGAAGCAGCTCCTCCAGCGTCGCCGACATCCCGCGCTTCAGGAGAATCGGTTTGCGCGCGCGTCCGGCCGCTTTGAGCAGCGAGAAGTTCTGCATGTTGCGGGCACCGATCTGGATGCAGTCGGCGTACTGGTCCACCAGCGCAAGCGCCTCGTTGTCGATCGCCTCGGTGACGATGGGGAGGTCGAACTCCTCGCGAATCTTCGCCAGAATCTCCAAGCCCGGTTCTCCCAACCCCTGGAACGAGTAAGGAGACGTGCGCGGCTTGAACGCGCCGCCGCGAAACAACTGCCCTCCCGCGTTTCGAATCCCCTCGGCGATCGCCCGCGACTGATCGAGCGACTCCACCGCGCACGGTCCACCGACGACGACGATGCCGTTGCCGCCGACGTCGACGCCCCCGACATTGATGATGCTGTCGTCCGGCCGCGCCTCCCGGCTGACGAGCTTGTAGGCGTGCGAGACGCGGATGACTTCCTTGACGCCGGGGTAGTTCTCGAGGATCTCGGGGTCCGCCCTGCCGGGCTTTCCGGTGATGCCGATTGCCGTCCGATTCGCACCGGGGATGGCATGGGCCTTCAGACCCATCTTCTCGATATGGCGGACAACCGCTTCAATTTGGTCGGGCCGGGCTCCGGCTTCCATGACGACGAGCATTGGTGGCCAGTATAATCGACGGTCCTGAAGCGCCATTCCGAGGAGCCCGCGTGAAAAAGAGAATGATCGTTGCCGCTCTTGTTGCTGTCACTGCCATCCCTGCCTTCGCTGCCAGCTACTGGGTCGTGCTCAAGGACGGGACGCGCTACGAAGCAAAGACGAAATGGACGGTCGTCAACGGCAAGGCGATGCTCAACCTCGTGAGCGGCTCGGTGCTGGCGCTCGATCCAAACAGCATCAACGTTACGAAGTCGGAGGAGATGACGCGGCTCGGGGGCGGATCCCTCTTCGGTGTCGAGCAGATTCCGGTCACGTCGACGACGAAGACCTCACAGCTCGGCACGAGCATCAAGTTGCGCAAGCTTCCGCCCGCGCAGGCCGCGACAACCGCCGTGGCACCGGTGGAGGCGCCCACGCCCATTGCCCCCGGCACCCTCCTCGGCACGGATGTCCTCAGCAAGTTCGAGCGCGCGTACGAGAACGTCGGAATCTTCGAGCACAAGCTCAGCCCTACGGGTCCCCACTCGCTCCGCGCCGACCTCACGGCGGACACCGAGGACAAAGTCTTCAACACGCTTTCGGCAACCGCGTTCCTGATGGTCCGCAATGCCGGGATCACGGGAGTGCAGATCGATTACGCCGACATCTTCATGAAGACGACGACCGGCGCCGCCGCGGGGCGTTTTCATCTCACGCACGACGAAGCGCAGGCGATCGAGTCGAAGACGATCACGCCACAGACGTACTTCGTTCAGAAGGTGCTCTTCTGATGAGACAGAGACAAGGGATTAGAGATCAGAGTTCAGGCGGAATCATCAAGTCTCGTATCTCTGATCTCTGACCTTCTGATCTCTGTTTTCTCATTCACTGCAGCACGTCGACCGTCGCCGCGCTGCCGTAGACCGTGACGTAGCGAAAGTTGCGGATCTCCTCATCGAGAAGGGTCCGCTCTCCCGCCGCGAAGACGAACTGCTCCACCGGCTCTTCGACCATGAATAGCTGCGCGCGCTCGTAGGCGAAGCGGACGGTGACGTTGCGTGGTCCGTTCTCGACCTTTCGGATCGTGAGCCTCACGCGTCCGCTCGTCATCGTCCCGAAGTCGTACGCAGTCGCAGCCGTCTTTCGCGAAACCATCACCGCGGTTCCGCCGATGACCGCAATCTCCGGAAGCGCAGTCTCAAAGTCGAAGCTTTGCCGAGCGCCGATGACTTGCTTTGTCGGAGCAAAGAACGCCGCGTCCTTCTGCGTAAGATAGTTCCAGCGCCGCGCCGGTGGACGTCCGAGAAGTTGCGGACGCCCGATCTCGCCTGCGGGAGGATCGCGGACGAGCAGATCATCGTGCCACTGCTGGACGATATGCCAGTCGCTGCCAGTGACGATGAAGTTCGCGAACTCCCGGGTCAGATCAACCGCGGCGATGAGTCCTCCCACGCCGTTCGCGCTGCGCACGGCCACGACCATGCGGTTCCCGTGATCGTGCGCCAGATTGCTGACGTCGTAGGTGTCGAGCGCCTGATTGCCATCACCGACCCGGCGGCCGCCAACCGCCACGCCGTTGAAGTAAAGGGTGTACTCGGGATCACCAAGCATCTTGATCCGCGTGAAGTTTCGATTCGGCGGAAGATCGAAATCGTGCGTTGCGAAGAACGCCACCGGATCACCGTCGGCCATCCGATGCACCGGCCAGATCCACTGCGCCCGTCCCGTATTGTCGAAGAACTTGTGCGAATAAAGCAGATCGAGCCGGCTGTACGCCGCCACGCCGATGAAGACGGCCACCGCGAGGATGAGCAAACGCCGGATGAGGATTCGCTCGCGGGGAGTGGGGAGTAGGGAGTGGGGAGTGGGAAGTTGGGGGGTGGGGAGTTGGGAGTGGGGGGTGGGAGCCACTAAGGTCTGCGCAGAATCGACAGCGGACGGTTTCTCTCCCACACCCAACTCCCCACTCCCCACTCCCTGGCTAGCATCCATTTCGCACGCCCTTGCTGATCGACGAGCTGGTTGCGCTCGTGCCGATTGGAGCACTCTCTAATCGAGCGCCTTCTCCCCCCGCGCTTTTTGCGGGGGGAGAAGGTGGCCGAAGGACGGATGAGGGGGGAAGCAAGTGCGCTGAGCGATCAATAGCGCATCGTCCGAGGCTGGCTGAAGAGGCGCTTGAATGGAGAATCGTCCGGTAGGGTGAGAACGGCAGACCAGCCAATTCTCCCACTCCCCACCCCCCACTCCCCACTCCCCCATTAGAATTCGGATTACTCATGAACGCCGTCATTGTAATTCCCGCGCGATGGGCATCGACGCGATTCCCCGGCAAACCGCTGGCGATGATCGCGGGCGTGTCGCTCATCCAGCGCGTTTACGAGCGCGCGGCGCGGTCGGCACGCGCCGGCGCCGTCTTCGTAGCAACCGACGATGACCGCATCGCCGATCACGTCGCAAGTTTCGGCGGACGCTTCGTGCGTCCGGAAGGCGAGTTCCAGAGCGGGACCGATCGGATCGCAGCCTCGCTCGATCTACTCGGCGGAGAATTCGATCAGGTCGTGAACGTGCAGGGCGATGAGCCGCTGATCGATATCGATTCCGTCGATCGCATCATCGACATGCTGCAATCGACCGGCGTCGACATGGCAACCCTGGCAACGCCGATCGAAAGCGAAGAAGAGCGCCAGTCACGCGACGTCGTGAAAGTGGTCACCAAGCTCGACGGCAGCGCTCTCTACTTTTCGCGCGCCCCGCTCGCCGGAGCGAGGCGTCACGTCGGGATCTACGGGTACCAGACAGGCGTTCTTCGCGCGCTTGCCGCGCTTCCGCCCTCCCCTCTCGAACGCGAAGAATCACTCGAACAGTTGCGGGCACTGCAGAACGGCTTTACTATCAGCGTTGTTCAAACGACAAAGGCCCACCTCGGCGTCGATCGCCCCGAGGATGTGGCGCGTGTTGAATATGAGCTGGCTAAACATGCGTGACCGCGGAGACCGTTCGTGAGCTGTGCGCTCGCACAGAAAAACTTTCCGCACTACCGCCAGACAACTCTCCCTACAGAAAGTCCCGATACTGCCATTCTGAGCCGCGCCGCGGTTCTTCATGACACAGGTGTTGCAACTCAATCCGCTTCCGGAGGCTGACATGAGCACCAAATACATTTTCGTCACGGGTGGTGTTGTTTCCGGACTGGGCAAGGGAATCGCCGCGGCCTCGATCGGCGCCCTTCTCGAAGCGCGCGGATTTCGCATCACCATTCAGAAATTCGATCCCTACATCAACGTCGATCCCGGCACGATGTCGCCCTTCCAGCACGGCGAGGTCTACGTCACCGATGACGGCGCCGAGACCGATCTCGACCTCGGCCACTACGAGCGCTTCACCTCCATGCGGGCCACGCGGAAGAGCAACTTCACCACGGGGCGCGTGTATCTCAAAGTCATCGAGAAGGAGCGGCGCGGCGACTACCTCGGAAAGACCGTGCAGGTCATCCCCCATATCACCGACGAGATCAAGAAATGCATCCGCGAAGTGAGCGAAGGCGTCGACGTCGTCATCGTCGAGATCGGCGGCACCGTCGGCGATATCGAGTCGCTGCCGTTCCTCGAAGCCATTCGCCAATTCCGGCTCGAAGCAGGACGTGGCAACGCCATCAACGTCCATCTCACCCTCGTCCCCTACATCAAAGCCTCGGACGAGATGAAGACCAAGCCGACGCAGCACTCCGTGCAGAAGCTGCGCGAGATCGGCATCCAGCCCGACGTTCTTCTCTGCCGCTCCGAGCACGCCATCCCCGACGAGATGCGCGACAAGATCGCCCTCTTCTGCAACGTCGAGCAGGAAGCCGTCATCCCCGCACTCGACGTCGAGTTCATCTACCAAGTGCCGCTGGCGTTCTCCCGCGAGCGTCTGGACGAGATCCTCCTCGACAAACTCCACCTCCCTCACGACGAGATCGGTGCGCTGACGAAGTGGGAAGAAATCATCCGCAAACTTCGCCATCCCGAAGACGAAGTGAAGATCGGCTTCGTCGGCAAGTACGTCGAGTTTGGCGATTCATACAAGTCGCTCAACGAGGCGCTGACCCACGGCGGCATCGCCAACAACATAAAAGTCCGCATCATCTATATCGACTCCGAAGAGTTGGAGGCTGAGGGGTACCACGGAGAGCTCGGTCGGGTGGACGGGATCCTGGTCGGGCCCGGCTTCGGATCGCGCGGCGTCGAAGGAAAGTTGCGCGCGATCCGCTACGCGCGCGAGAAGCGCATCCCCTACTTCGGCATCTGCCTCGGCATGCAATGCGCGACGATCGAGTTCGCGCGAAACGTAGTCGGAATGGTTGGTGCGAACTCGACGGAGTTTGACGATGAATCGCCCTACAAAGTCATCTACAAGCTGCGCGATCTCATCGGCGTCGATGCTCTCGGCGGGACTATGCGCCTCGGGAAATATCCCTGCCGGCTGAAAGAAGGCTCGATCGCTCACGAAGCCTACGGCAGCGATCTGATCGACGAGCGCCATCGCCATCGCTACGAGGTCAACCCCGAGTACGTGCCGCAGCTCGAGGAGCGCGGATTCCACGTGACCGGCCTCTCACCCGACGGAAAGTTTGTCGAGATCATCGAACTGGAAGGCCATCCCTGGTTTCTCGGCTGCCAGTTCCACCCGGAGTACAAATCGCGTCCGACCGCTCCGCATCCGCTCTTCCGCTCGTTCATCGCCGCGGCAAGAATCTTCAAGAACTCGGTGAAAGCAAACGTCGCGGTGTCGGTGGCGCAGGCGACTGAGCTCGTATGAAAGCGCTGCGGTACGCCGGCGGAATCATCGCCGGAATGATCGCGGCGTTCGCGCTGGTCGCGAGCGCTGAGGCAATCGTTCACGTGCTTTATCCACCGCCTCCGGGCACGAACATGGACGACTTCGAGCAGGTCAAGCGATTTGTGGCCGCGCTTCCGTTGCCCGCCTACCTGCTCGTGCTCACCGGCTGGCTGATCGGCACGTTCGTGGCAACCTGGCTGGCCGCGAAGATCGCCCGCGATCCGATCGCCGGCTACATCGTCGGCGCCCTACTTCTGGCCGGCGGGATCTTTAACGCAATCAAGATTCCCCAGCCGGTGTGGTTCTCGATTGTCTCGTTCGTGATCTACATCGGCGCGACGTGGGTGGGGGCGAGGGCGGGGAGGCCGGTGCCGGCGGCGGTTGTGTGAGAATCAGTTCGTATCTCGCCCCGCGATTCGGTCGTTGAGCTGCGAGACCTGGTTCTTCAGGTCCAACAGTTCGGATCGAACTTCAGAGCGGTCAGCAATCTGCTCCGCCATTTGCTTCTCAAGCCTTCCCACCGCCGCCATGAGCGCGTAGTACTCGGTCTCGAGGCGCTTGGATACGACGTAGAGACCATCGACATGAGAAAGCATCTCCGTCCTCGTCGCCAGTGCTCCGATCTCAGCACGAACGGTCTCGATCTCAGGTTTAACCATTCGCTCGAAAAAGAGCATCAAGACGGGCCATGTGACCATCTCAGCGCGCATGGCCTGTAGTTCCGCGCCCATGGCCTGAAGTTCCTCGCGTGTGGCCATTTCGCCGCGAATAGCCTGCAGCCCCGTGGCGATCTCGTCCCGCACGGCCTGCAGTTCCGTGCGTGTGGCCATCGTGTCGCGCATCGTGGCCATTTCGCCACGCACGGCCTGCACTTCCGTGCGTGTGGCCATCGTGTCGCGCATCGTGGCCATTTCGCCACGCATGTCCCGCATCTCACCGCGGATCTCGTTGAGTTCCGGTTGCACGACTTCGCGGTGAAAACGAAGCAGCGTATCGAATAGCTCGTCTGCCACGGCGCGATTCTACCATCGCATGAGTACAATGCCCCCGCATGCAGACGCGCCCTATTGCCATCACCGACACCATCTCGTTCGGCGGTGGACACCCTCCCCTTTTCATCGCTGGACCGTGTGTGATCGAGTCGCGCGAGCATGCGCTGCGCATGGCCCGGACGCTTCTGGCACTGCGCGATGAGTTGAAGATCAACATCGTTTTCAAATCATCGTTCGACAAAGCGAACCGCACATCCATCGAGTCGTTTCGCGGTCCGGGCCTGGAGAAAGGGCTGGAAATTCTGCGGGCCGTGAAGGGCGAGACTGGCCTGCCGCTTCTCTCCGATATTCATGAATGGCAGCAGGCGGATCGCGCAGCCGAGGTGTTGGACATCATCCAGATTCCAGCGTTTCTCTGCCGGCAGACCGACCTCATCGCCGCAGCGGCCCGCACCGGAAAAGCGGTCGGTGTGAAGAAGGGGCAGTTCCTTTCGCCGGAGGAAGCGAAGAACATTCTCGACAAAGGGCGGGAGGCAGGGAACGAGCGCGTTTTCATCACCGAGCGCGGATCATCGTTCGGATACCAGAACCTCGTCGTCGACATGCGCTCCTTCCCGATTCTGCGAAGCTTCGGTGCGCCCGTCGTCTACGACATCACGCACTCGATGCAGAAGCCCGGCGGCGAAGGCAAGCAGACCGGCGGTACGCCGCAGTTTGCGCGTCCGCTCGCGCGCGCGGCCGCTGCCGCGGGAGCGGAAGGTTTCTTCATGGAGGTTCACGACAACCCGCCCGCGGCGCTCAGCGATCGCACGACGCAGATCCGTCCGGGAGCGGTGCGGGAGATCATCACCGACATCCTGGCCATGCGCGCGGCCTTGCCCGAAATCTGATCGGCAACCGACGATGTCACGACTCCAGCGCATCCTCGCCGCGGTCATCGCGCTCTACCTGCTGCTCATTCTTCTCGACCGATTCGTGCTCGTCGAGCTGTTCGTGCAGCGTGCCGGTCTGTCAATCCTGCTAGCTCTCGCCGCGTCGCTGGCCATCGTGGGATGCGGGTTCGCACTTCGATCTCTGCTCGCACGAGCGTGGAGCCCGGACGACTGCGATATCGCTCGCGATTTTCTACTCGGGTATCCCATCTTCGGCGCTCTTTGCTTTCTCGCCGGGACGTTCAATGTCTCCTCGTGGTCGATGGCAACGTTGCTGATCGTCTGCGGTGCCGGCGGTCTCTACGTCGTCGTCCGGCGGCTCAAGTCTCGAATGCCGGCCATGCCCGCGCTGACAGAACCTCTCGCGCTCATTGCCATCGCCGTCGTGTTTCTCGCGGCGCTCATCGCCGCGCAGGCGCCTCCCACATCGCTCGACGAGCTTGCCTATCACCTGGCCGTGCCCTGGGCCTGGGTTCTCAATCATCGAGCCATCGATCTGCCTCTGATCTCGCACTCGTACTTCCCCCTCGGAATCGAGTCTGCCGATCTGCCGCTCCTGACAATCCTCGGCCAGATTCGCGGAGGAATTGCCTCGCACGTTCTTCATCTCGTCGCGGCGATCGCGGCGACGCTGGTGTTGTTTCGCCTGGCACGCGGTAACGCCCTCGCAGTTGCGGCGATCGTCACGACGCCGGCGTTGGCCCTCATCGCAGGCTGGTCACTCAACGACTGGCCGCTGATCGGTGTTTGCGCCGTTCTCGTTCTCGCGCTCGAACAGGATGATGCCCCTACTTGGGCAATCGCACTCGCCGCAGGACTGCTGACGAAGTACACGTTTATCCCGTTCGCCTTGGTGGGGTGTGGGGTGTGGGGTGTGGGGCGTCGGAAAGAAGCAAAGTCGATCGCCGAGTCGAGCAGTAGCTCCCACCCCCCACTCCCAGCCCCCCACGCCCTCATCATCGGCCTCGCCATCGGCTCGATCTTCCTGATCCGTAATCTCATCCTCACCGGGAATCCGATCGCGCCGTTTCTCTCCGCCGCGGCGCCGCATGTCGCCGGCTATCGCGCACCGTTTCTCTCCGACTACGTCTTCGAGGGACATTTCATCGATGAAAGCCTGGGAGCCTCGCTCCTTGCGGCGTGCGCGCTTTCCGGCGGAGCACTTGCGTGGATTCTCGTCGCCGTCGCCGCACTGATGCTTCTGCTCGCGCCGTCATCGCGCATCCTTCTGCCGTTCCTCGTGATCCCGGCAGCACTGTCGAAGCACCCGCGCCGGTTCACGCGCATCGTCCTCGGCTTCGCCATCGTCGTGCAGCTCTTTCTCGTCGGCTATTTCGTCGACCGTAGCGGCGCCTTTTCGCTTCTCTCCGGCGTCGCCTCGGATTCCGAGTACCTGACGAAACAGCGCTCGTCGTATGCGGCGGCGCAGACCGTCGACGCCATGCTCCCACCGGATGCGAACGTATTGATCGTCGGTCTCAACGAGACGTATTGGTTCGCGCATCGGGTCCGCGGCGGGGGCAATTTCGACGGCCCGCGCGTCTCGCTCTATCTCGAGGCACCGGCGCCCGAAGCGCTCTACGCACGATTGGAGAAAGATGGCATCACGCACGTGGCGATCATCGGCCCATCAGTTGCGGTTACGGCGGTTCCAGAAAAGCTGGCTGAGCGCGACACCTCACTCACGCCGCCGGCCCAGCGCATGCTGGCACAGACGCTCGACCACTTCGCGTCGAGCGTGTCGTCCCGAGGATCTGCTACCGTATTCACATTGCGTTAGGAGCCGCTATGGAAAAAGTCAACGGAATCGGCGGAATCTTCTTCAAGTCTGACGACGCTCCCGCCTTGCGCGACTGGTATCGCAATCACCTCGGCATCCCCGTCGACGACTCGTACGGCGGCGCATCCTTCGAATGGCGCGAGAAGGAGAATCCGGACGTCGTCGGCACGACCGTCTGGTCGCCCTTTCCTTCGACGACGAAGTACTTCGACCCCACCCGCGCTCCATTCATGATCAATTACCGAGTCAGCGATCTCGACGCCATGCTCGCGCAGCTACGAGACGCCGGAGCCGTCGTCGATGAGAAGATCGAAGACACCGACTACGGCCGCTTCGGCTGGGCAACGGATCCGGAGGGCAATCGGTTCGAGCTGTGGCAGCCGAAGTAGGGAGCGCGACACTCAGACACTCAGCCGGTCGCGCAACTGGTTCCAGCTCTGCAGCCGGATCAGCTCCCGCATCTCATCGCCAACCGATGCCATCTCCGTCATCCGTCGACCTCCCCTTTTCGGAGAGTATGGGAGGCGCCGATGAAAGTCGAAACACTTTTCCTCAACTTACTGAGATAATTGCCAGACACGAATGTCTTCTCTCCGATTGGAGCTGCTGGGTGATTTTATGATCCGCTCCGCCGATGGCTCGCTCGCCACGATTGGCGCGAAGAAATCGCAGGCGTTGCTGGCGTATCTTGCGGTGAAGCCCGGCCAGCATGTGTCTCGCGAGAAACTGGCTGGCCTGCTCTGGTCGAGCACCGGTCCGGACCAGGCGCGACAGAGCCTTCGGCAGACGCTGTCGACCGTTCGCAAGGAGCTGTCGCAGATCGCTCCCAGGCAGAAAACGCTCATCGAGGAAGGCGATCTCCTCAGCCTCGACTCATCGGTTACTTGTGATGCCCCGGAGATGGAGGCGTTGATTGCTACTGGCACCGAGGCCGGGATTGCTCAGGCTCTCGATCTCTACCGCGGCGACTTCCTCGACGGCTTCTACATCAATGAAGAGCGGTTCGATCAGTTCGTCATCGGAGAGCGCGACCGTCTCCACAGGCTCGCGCTCCGCGCACATGCGCAGATGGTCGAACTGCAGTCCCGCAGCGGAAGATTGGACGAGGCCATTGCCACCGCGCAGCGGTCGCTGCGGCTCGATATTCTGCAGGAGCCGATGCATCGCACGTTGATGCGCCTCTATCTTCAGAGCGGAGATCTCGTGGAGGCGTTGCAGCAGTACGAGCTTTGCGCGAAGGTGCTGAAACGGGAGCTGAGCATCGAGCCTGACGCGGAGACGAAGGCGTTGCAGCGCGAGATCGTGCAACTGCGCGCAAAGCGTGGTGCAGCCGCGAGTACTGCCGTAGAGACGAAGAAGACCGTCCTCGTCGTCGAGGACAACGCGCTGAGCCGCGAGCTCACGAAGGCGGTCCTCAAAAGTGCCGGCTACTCCGTCGTCGTGGCGAAGGATGGCGCCGAGGCGATGATGCTGGTGGGAAGAGATAAGATCGATCTGCTTCTCATCGATGTCGATCTCCCCTACATCGATGGCCACTCGCTGCTGCAGGCGATGCATGAGAACGGCGTCAACGTACCGGCCGTCTTCATCTCCGGGCTTCCCGGCGAAGACGTCGAGATCCGCGCGTTCGAAGTGGGAGCCGCCGACTTCATCCGCAAGCCGGTGACGAACAGCGTGCTCCTCGCACGAGTGGCGAAAGTGATGAAGGACGCCTGATCCTGCGACCGGATCGCGCAGGTGGCGTGACGCTGTAACGGACACGTCGTCGAGACTTAGATACAGCGCAGAATCGCGGCCGCCGACTTCTCCACATCCTCCGCCGTCGTTGACCAGTTCGAGACCGAGATCCGCATCGCTGCCTTGCGCTGCCACGTCGTACCGGCCAGCCAGCAGGTCCCTTCCTTTTGAACGCGGCTGATGACGTCGCGCGTGAGCTCATCGCTGTCGCCGAAGCGGACGAGCACCTGGTTGAGGACGACGTCGTTGAGGATGGCCACGCGCGGATCGCGGGCCAGCAACTCCGCAAACTGGAGCGCGCGCTCACAACAGCCGTCGATCATCGCGGCGATGCCGCGCCTGCCGAGGGTGCGGATCGCAGCGTAAATCGCGAAGCCGCGCGCGCGCCGGGAGAACTCGGGAACCCAGTCGAAGTTGTCGCGCTCCGCGCCGCTGGTCTGCTCGAGATACTCCGCCGAGACCGTCATCGCCGCGCGATGCGATGCCGAATCGCGAACGATGACGATGCCGCTGTCATAGGGCACGTTGAGCCACTTGTGTGCATCGTTGGCCCACGAATCTGCCCACTCACAGCCCTCGAGCAGCGAGCGCTTCGATGGCGTGGCACGGCCCCACAAACCAAACGCGCCGTCGACGTGAAGCCAGGCGTTCCGTTCATGCGCGATCATTGCGATTGCCCGCAAGGGATCGACGGCGCCGCTGTTCACGTTGCCCGCCTGCGCACAAACGATCACCGGTCCATCGAGCGTGGCGAGAAGTTCGCGAAGTGAGTCGGCGCGCATCCTTCCCTGATCATCGGCGTCAACCTTGCGCAGCGATCGCGTGCCGAACCCCAGCATCCGCATCGACGAATGAATCGTGATGTGCGACGCGGCGCTGACGACGAGATGGACAGGCGGCGCACCAGTCAGACCATCCTCTTCAACGTTCCAACCGACGCGGCGAAGCACGCCGTGACGTGCCGCCGCCAGTGCGGTGAAGTTCGCCATCTGTCCACCGGTGACGAAGCCGACGCTCGCCGAGCGCGGGAGATCGAACAGCTCGAGCAGCCATTCGCGCGCGACGTCTTCCACCACCGACGCAGCAGGCGAGGTCGCGTAGATGCCGGCGTTCTGATCCCACGTGGATGTCAGCCAGTCAGCAGCGAGCGCAACCGGCAGACTTCCGCCGATTACAAAGCCGAAATAGCGCGGCCCGGCGCAGGCGATGAGGCCGCGGTCGGCACCCCGCACGAGCGCATCGAGCACGCCAGCCGGCTCTTCGCCATCATCGCTCAGAGGCACCTTGAGCGCAGCAACGAGCTCATCGCGCGTCGCGCGCGCACCGACGTGGCGATCGGGAAGTTGTCCAAGAAAGTCTCCCGCATGATCGCGGGCAAGATCGAGAAGAGTACGCATGATGCGAAGCGTATCGGATTTTCTTGTGAGGGAGTGGGGGGTGGGGTGTAGGGAGTGGGAGATGGCGGGTAGCGTCGATGCGTCGGATCAAAGAACCCGAGCAACGCGCGAAGCGCAATCAACCGACAACCGCAACCGACAACGTCAAGCGGGATGCGATCCAAACTGGCCGTGAGCTCTCTCCCACTCCCCACCCCCAACTCCCCACCCCCCGCAAAGGAAATCTTTCCTATCTCTTATCGTTACGCAATCGGATGAAGCCCAGACAGACACGAGAGGTGCGGATCGGCAACGTCACCATCGGCGGCAACCGGCCCATCGCCGTCCAATCGATGACGGCGACGAAGACGCAGGATGTCGCCGCCACGATCCGGCAGGTGGAGTTGCTCGAAGCCGCCGGCGCTGACGTGATCCGCATCGCCATCGATACCGCGAAAGACGTGACGGCGCTCGAAGAAGTGCGCGCCGCCCGCCCGAACGCCAACCTCGTCATCGACCTTCAGGAGAACTACCGCCTGGCTGAGCGCGTCGCGCCCTTCGTGCAGAAGCTCCGCTACAACCCTGGTCACCTCTACCACATCGAGCGCGACAAACCGATCACCGCCAAAGTCGCCTATATCGTCGACGTCGCGCGCGCGCACGGCTGCGCGATTCGCATCGGCGTCAATGCCGGCTCGGTCGATCCCGAGAAGCTCGACAAGTATCCGAAAGAGGATTCGATCTCGCCGATGATCGACTCCGCGCTCGAGCACTGCCTGATGCTCGACGACCTCGGTTTCGATCAATACGTCGTCTCGCTCAAAGACTCTGATCCCAACAAGGTCATCGATGCGAACATCCGCTTCGCCGCGGCCCGTCCCGACGTCCCGCTCCACCTCGGCGTCACCGAAGCGGGCATGCCGCCGGACGGCGTGATCAAGACGCGCGTCGCCTTCGAACAGCTCATCACACGCGGCATCGGCGACACACTCCGCGTCTCGCTGACGTTGCCATTCGAAAACAAGGGTGACGAGATCACCGTCGGCCGCAAGATTCTCGAAGACATCGCAAACGGTCGCCTCCGCTCGGTAGCACGCTTCGAACAAAAGGGGATGAACATCATCAGTTGTCCCTCCTGCTCGCGCGTCGAGAACGAAGCGTTCATCGATCTCGCGCAGAACGTCAAAGAGATGACGAAGTACGCGAACGAGCACGACATCACGATCGCTGTGATGGGCTGCCGCGTGAACGGGCCCGGCGAGACCGATGACGCAGACCTCGGCATGTGGTGCGCGCCAACGTACGTCAATCTCAAGCGCGGGCCGGAGACGCTCGGCCACTACACGTATGATGAGATTCTCGGCCGTCTGCGCGTGGAGCTCGACAAATTGATTGAAGAGAAGCGAGGCGTCGCCGTTTGAAACGCATCCCCTATCTCGTTCTCTCCGTCATCGTGATCCTTGCCGACGCCTGGACGAAGTTCCTCGTCTCCTCGCGCATCGATCTGCACGAGTCGATCCCGCTGATTCCCAACTTTCTTCAGCTCGTGCACGTCCGCAACACCGGCGCGGCATTCGGGATCGGCGCGAATGCCGACTCCCGTTTCGTTCCCCTGCTCCTGAACCTCGGCGCCATCGGAGTCTTCTTCTTCGTCGTCGCCTACGCCTTTCGCGCTGCAGTGACCGACCGCGTCCTTCAGACCGGACTGCACCTGATTCTCGGCGGCGCCATCGGCAATCTCATCGACCGCTTCCGCCTCGGCTACGTGGTCGATTTCGTCGACGTGTTCGTGAAGTCGCACCATTGGCCGGCATTCAACGTCGCCGACTCCGCCATCTGCATCGGCATCGGTCTGCTCTTCCTCGATATGCGCAAGAAACCCGACGACGTCACCGCCGCGGAACCTGCGGCGTAAACGAACGTAGCGCCGTGATTGCGTAGCGCCATGATTGCGTAGCGCCGTCGGCTCGACGGCTGTACCGCCGCCGGCCCGGCGGCGACCCTTCCGAGGTACACTTCGCACTCCCACACCGCATCGCGCTGGCTCCGCGCGAAATGCCCCGTCAACTAATCCCACACAACGAATACCAAACACTAAAGATCCGATCGAGAGGCTATCTCCCACATTGGGAGATCGAGGATGCAACCTACTCGATCACCCATCGGCTCATCGATTCGCTTCCCATCGAAGTCACGCGTCAGCTCTGGCTGGAAAAACAGGCGATGGAACGCCAGATAACGGGCGGACTTCGCCCGCTCACCGTCATCGAGCGAAGCCGGATCGGGGACGCCTTCGCCATTCGTCTCGACGACGAGCTCCATGCAGAACGAGGAGCGTGTCATCTGCGAAATCCGCGACTCGCTGAAGTCGTCGCGGGCAACCTGCAGCATTTCAACGGCCGCCGATATGAACTTCACTCATGGTGCGTGATGCCGAATCATGTTCATACGGTCGTGACGCCATTCGCCGGTGAAATTCTCGAAGAGATTCTTCATTCGTGGAAGTCGTACACAGCGCATAAGGCGACTGCGATTGTCGGAACGAGGAACCTTTGGGCTCGCGAGTATTTCGATCGGGTGATTCGCGATGAGCGGCATCTGGCGGATGCGATCAGCTACGTGCGAAACAATCCTGCGAAGGCGGGATTGGTGAATTGGAAGTGGGTTGGGTGAGAATCGCCGGCGAGCCGCCGGCGGTACAGCCGGCGGGCCGCCGGCGCTACACTCGCGGCCCGCCGGTTTGTTCCTATGCGGCCGGCTCTGCTGGTGCGGAGCCGGTCAACTGGCGTTGCGCCATGGCGGCCATGCCCATCAGGCCGCCCATACCCATCGACTCCACTGCCGTCGACGGAACGATCATCATCGCGCCCTTTTCCTTCAGACCCTCGTACAGCATGTTCATGGCGCGGAGGTGCAGGGCAGTCGGGTTGTCGTGGTACGAGATTGACGCGACCTGGAAGAGCTTGGCGATCTCCACTTCTGCTTCGCCGAGAATGATGCGGGCGGCTTTCTCGCGCGCGGCCTGCGCTTCGCGCGACATCGCGTCCTGCAGCGCATCAGGAATGATCACGTCGCGCATCTCCACCGACTGCACGGTCACGCCCCACGGATTGCAGCGGCCGTCGATGAGCTCCTGAAGCAGCTCTTCGATCTTCTCGCGTCCGCGCAGCAGATCGCCCAGCGATGTGCGGCCGATGATGTCGCGCAGCGCGGTCTGCGCGGCCCAGCTCACGGCATCCTGATATTGCTGCACTTCGAGCGCTGCCTTCTCGGCGTCGTACACCATCCAGAAGAGGACGGCGTCGACGTTGACTGGAACGGTGTCCGAGGTCAGCGTCTGCTCGGCGGCGAAACTCGTCGTGATCACGCGCTGATCGATCCACGACGAAACCGTGTCAATGAACGGCACGATCCAGAAGAGTCCGGGTCCGCGCAGTCCGACGAAGCGCCCGAGGCGAAGGACGACCGCCTTCTCCCACTGCTTTGCTACTTTGGGCGATTGCATGAGGACCAGGCCGAGCAGGAGACCGGAGATGACTCCGACGGGATTCTCCATCGCGATCGTGACGGCCAGGCCGATCACGACCGGTAGGACCAGAACGGCCACGGCGACGATGTTGACGCGAGGCCCCTGGGGACGAACACGTGGTTGGCTGGCGATTGCTGCGACTGGAAACATTAGCTTTCTCCTTCCTTCAGTCGCCGCGCGATCTGCTGCATCGCTTCGCGCGGCGAATATCCGAGGGCTGCGGAATCGGTGAGGAAACGGTCGATGTGTGCGGCCAGCCGGCGCTCGCGATGTCCTGCGTGCGACGCCTTCGGAACGCTGTCGGCGATGAACGTACCGACGCCTCGCCGCGTCACGACGACGCCCTCGCGCTCGAGCGCGAGGTAGACCTTGGCGACGGTGTTGGCGTTGACGCGAAGGTCGACGGCGAGCTGGCGGACGGTCGGCAATTGGTCGCCCGGCCGCATCCGTCCCGTGGCGATGGCGACGCGAATGCCGCGCTCGAGTTGTGCATAGATCGGCGTTCGGTCATTTGCATCGATGGTGATGGGTGCGGCCACGCTGTCCTCTTGTACTACTAATTTAGTACATTACGAGGAAACGTCAAGAGGGTTTCGATTCCGGGGAGTGGGATGTGGGGAGTGGGGAGTGGAAGCTTGATGCTGGCTCCCACACCCCACCCCCTACTCCCCACTCCCTACTCGCCCAACTTCGCCTTCAACTCGCGCAGCTCGTTCATCAGCGCGACGACCTGCTCCTCCAGCCGTTGCACGCGAACGGAAAGCGGAGCACCCGTAGCTGCCGGCTCGTCATCAGCAGAAACGGCCGACTCGACGTACGCCCCGCCGAGGCGGTGCATCCAGCGCGTCTCCTTCTGGCCGGAGCGCCGCGGCAGCTCACGGAGGAGCGCGTCGTCGCCGTGTCCGAGTCGCTGCAACATCGCCTCGACGTCATCGATCGTCTCGAAGCCGTGAAGCCGGTCGCTGCGCCCGCGCAACTCGCCCGGCGTCTGCGCGCCGCGCAGGAAGAGCAAAGCAAGAATCGCTTTGGCAGGGCGATCGAGATGCCAGGTGAGATCGAGATTGTGGTCCCAGCGTGTGGCCCGGCCTCCGAGCACTTTCCAGACGAGCTTCTCGTCCTGCAGCCGATCGAGCGCGCGCTGGATGTCGCGCTCCCCCACTTCCATCACCGGCTCGCGGTTCGATTTCTGATTGCACGCGGCGACCAGCGCGTTGAGCGTAAGCGGGTAGTACTCGGGCGTGGCCAGCTGCTTTTCCATCAGGCAGCCGAGGATACGGATCTCCAGCGGATCGAGCTCGCGAGCGGGAAGGCGGCGCGGTTTGCGATCGCCGTCAAGAGTGGTTACGGAGTAGGACATGGTGTTCGGCGAGAATACGCGACCCTATTGAGAATGTGTAGCGCCCCGGCGGCGGCATGATGAATCGAGCGAGCGTCGTCATCGACACTCTGCCTTCCGGGTGTTTCGCCGCACCCTAGTACAATACCGGCTTCAATATGGACCGCTTTCCCGCCGAGTTCGACGAGCTCCTCAGCCGGCGCGTGAGACATCTGTTCGCCGATCCACCGCAGTTCGAAGGGTTGCTCGCCAGGCGCCGCGCGCCCATTCTCTTCTTCGAGGATGCCATCGAACCGAAGCTTGCGAAGGAATGCATCCGCTTGCTCGATCGAACGATGTACCCCGTGATGCGGCAAATGCATCAACGGATCCCGCGCGAGGCGCTCACAGGGATGACGCACAACTACACGGACAGCCTGCCGAAAACGGTGCGCGTCCGCTCGGCGATTCTGAACTCGCGGAAGTCGAGAGCATTGGACGCCGCCGAGGAGATCGGCCTCTCTGCGATGATGAATTCACGGAGCTTTCGACAGGTAGCGCAGGCGGTAACGTGCTCACCGCTCGGAACCACAGGCTGGGGCCGCCAGGTGATCTGCTACGGCAACGGCGACTACAGCGGACCGCACAACGACCATCATCCTGAGGACCTCGGCACACGCAACGGCTTCATCGATCTGCACATCATGTTCTCAAATGATGATGTATCGAGCCAGTTCCTGATTTACGAAGAACGCGGCTTCCTCTCCGTATCCCACGACGTCTCCCGATCAGGCGCACTCGCGATCTACCGCCTCCCCTTCTGGCACTACACGACGCCACTCATCGGGCGATCCGGACGCGAGCAAAGAGCGCGGCGATGGCTGCTGCTGGGATCCTTCGATTATGACCCTCCGCTGAGAAAGCTCGAATACTGACGCGTACTTGCACGGGAGAAACCGTTTCACGCGGAGACGCGGAGAAACGCGGAGCCTTAGTTTTCCCGCCTTCGCGTCTTCGCGTGAAGCGCTACACCGCCTTCCACTGCAGATTGCGGAACCGCACTCTTCCCGTGTGCGTCTGCAGACCGACGAACGAGCCCTGGCCGCGGGTCGGTGACTGCGGATCGCTGGTGAAATGGACTCCGCGACTCCGCGTGAAACGGTCCTCGTCCGGAAACCAGCTCACGGTCGAATGTCGACGACCGTCCCGTTCGGCACCAGCCTCCAGATCTCCTCGATCTCGTCGTCCTTGACCGCGATACAACCGGCCGTCCAGTCGATGTGTTGAAACGCGAAGCTCAGCCAACGCCAGCGATTGGGAACTCCATGAATCATGATCTCGCCGCCCGGCGACACGTGCATGCGGCGCGCACGAGCCTCGTCAGCAGCGTTCGGATACGAAACATGCAGCGCCCGATGGAACTTGCTGTCAGCGTTGCGACTATCGATCCGGTAGATCCCCTCGGGCGTCTTTCCGTCGCCCTCGCGTTCTTTCGCTCCGATCGGGTTCGAACCGAGGCACACACGGTACACGCGGATCACCTTCCCGTTTCGAAGCAACTCCAGTTGCCTGGCCGACTTCATGATCACGATTCGGTCAGCCTGCTGTGACGGAGTGGCCGCGTTGGAGAAGACGGCGGCGATGAGGATGCTTCCGATACCGATGACCTGACGAATCACGGGATCAGGATACCGAATCCGCAGATGACGCAGATAGAACGCAGATGGAGGACGGTTTTCATCTGCGTTCCATCTGCGTCATCTGCGGAGTAACCTTTTCCGGGCTCATCCGTCTAATTGGTATCCAGAGAACGGAGGCGAGTCATGTCCGGGTTGCAACCTATCGGGTCCTTCGAAGAGAGTCTGACAGCTGGCGGTTTCGATCGCACGGGCCTTTGCTGGAATCAGCTCCGTTTCCAGCAGCAGTCCGCCTCGCGCGATCGGCGTGATGTCACCCGGCGGCTCGATGATTTCGTCCGGATTCTGAAAGATCTCAGCCGGCGCGCGAAAGATTCTGCTCCTCGGAGAGAACGTTCTGCT
>JADGNZ010000084.1 GCA_017883205.1 Thermoanaerobaculia bacterium
CCCAATCGAGCGCCTTCTCCCCTCGTGCTTTTCGAGGGGAGAAGGTGCCGAAGGCGGATGAGGGGTGTCGTGCAATCGGATGGCACGAAGTTCCGGCCGCTGTGAAGTGCTGCCGTTCGCATTCGCGGCACATCACGCCGTCTACTTCGTCGGCATCGTGTGGGGAGCGATTCGGGCGAGGCTGCGTTAGGATCTCTTCATGCGCAATTTCTATCGAGCTCTCCCCGCAACTCTTCTCCTGATCGCCGCCTGTGCTTCGAAACCGCCGGCGACGACACCTGCTCCTGTTGTCCAGCCCGCGCAAGCGGAAGCGCCGGCAGCGACGCGTCCGATGACTCCCGGCGCGGTTCCGATTCCGGCGCGCGGTCTGTCATGCCGCACGGCCATCCCGCTTGCGGTGACGACCGAAGCGGAAGGGATCGCGAAGGAAGATGCCTGGATCGCGGAGAACTATCCCGGCGCCACCAAGGCTGCACGCAAGCAGACGGCGTGCAACGGCAAGACGGTAGACCAGCTCGATCTCGATACCGCGAACGGCCGCCAGGTCTCGCTCTTCTTCGACACCAGCGGATGGACTGCGAAGCCGAAGTGAAGGATTACGCGGCTCTGTGCTGTGGTTGAGCGCGTGAGAGCATGAAGTTCACCGACAAGCTGCAGTACTTGCGCTACCTCGTCGACAAGCGGGGCATGAAGCCCGTCTACATGATCCTCGGGCTGACCTACGACTGCAATTCGTTCTGCCGCACCTGCTTCAACTGGGAGCAGCTCCGCAAGAACAAGGAGCATGAGCTGTCGTTCGAGGAGCTCGAGAAGACCTTCTCCTCCCTCGGCGATCTGCTCTTCGTCGTCATGAGCGGCGGCGAGCCGTTCCTTCGACGCGATCTTCCCGATGTCTGCGCGATGCTCTCGTCGCAGAATCACGTGAAACAGATCACGATCCCGACCGGCGCGATCGCCAGCGACCTCACCGCGCGGTCGACCGAGGCTGCGCTGCAGCGCTGCCCTGACACGCAGATCGTCGTCAACATCTCGATCGATCACGTCGGCGAGAAACACGACTGGATCCGCGGCGTTCCGGGCAACTACGAGCGCGCGAAGAAGACGTACGCGGCGCTGATGCCTCTTCGCGAGAAGTACGGCAACCTGACCGTGAACGTGCACACGTGCCTCTGCAGCTACAACGCCGACGATCTCGATGAGCTGTTCGCTGCCGTGCGCCGCGACTTTCCGGCGATCTCGTTCCACTCCTTCGAGATGCTGCGCGGCGACCAGCCCGACAAGAACATCCAGCCGATCTCGACTGAGAAGTACCGCCAGTTGCTGCCGAAACTCGAAGCGTACTGGAACACGTACGACCACTACGACAGCTTCCTGAAGTTCGTGAAGATCTACACGCGCCGGTTGGAGCTGGAGATCCTCGAGCAGGAGACGCAGGTCAAGCCGTGTCACGCCGGCCGGATCTCAGGCGTGCTCGACGCGCGCGGCGAAGTGCGCATGTGCGAGCTGCGCGAAGCCGTCGGCAACGTCAAAGATACCGGCTACGACTTCGGCAAGCTCTGGTTCTCGCCCGCCGCCGACGCACAGCGCGCGTCGATCAAGGCCAAGGAGTGCCACTGCACGCACTCCTGCTTCATGTCGTCATCGCTCGTGTTCGACGTGCGCACGTGGGGCGCCTACTTCGCCTCGACCGTGGTGAACTTCCTGAGCGCGGCTTGACGGGAGTCGCTGGTCGGGTGTCGGGGGTCGTAGACAGGCTGCGTAGTGACTCAATTTGAAAGAATCAATCACCACAGAGGCACAGAGATCACAGAGAAACCTCGGTGTCCTCTGTGTCTCTGTGGTTGCCTCTGCTTTGGCGACCGCGATGCGCCGTCCAAATTGAACCACGGCCTTGGCGCCGTGAGTACAATGCGGTCATGAGCGCGGTGGTCGATGAGTGACGCGGGAGTCGTAGACACCAGGCGTTCTCCGACTCCCGACACCCGAAACACGACCCCCGCAAGAGTCGCGATCGTCGGCCCCGTCTTCCCCTTTCGCGCCGGCATCGCCTATTGCACGACGCGTCTCGCCGAGGAGTTGCGCAAGCGCGGTATCTCCGACACCCGACACCCGAATCCCGACTCCCGCGTCGACGTCATCTCCTTCTCGCGCCAGTTCCCGAAGCGTTTCTACCCCGGCGGCGACGACATCGATCCGACGCTGCCGCGCGCGGACGCCGCGTTCATCGTCGACGTCATGAACCCGTTCACGTGGCTACGCGCGGGATGGCGATTGCGGCGGTACGATGCTGTGATCTTTGTCTGGTGGGTGTGGCTCTTCGCGCCGGCGTATCGATTGATGATCGCGATGCTGCGGCGGCGGACGACGGTGATCCTGCAATGCCACAACGTCGGCGACAAGGAGCCGGCGGCGTGGAAGCGATGGTTGACGAATCGCGTGCTGCGCCGCGCGGACGTGCTCGTTGTCCATGCGCGGACCGAGGCGGACGAAGCGTGGAAACGTTCGGGCGGCCGGCGCGTGGTGAAGACGTTCCTGCCGGTTCACGAGCTTGGCGGTGCGATCCCTTTGCGTGCGGATGCGCGGGCGACGCTCGACATCGACAACGCCGCGAACGTCGCGCTCTTCTTTGGCCACGTACGTCCGTTCAAAGGACTCGACATCGCCTTGCGCGCCTGGCGTGAGCTGCACACCGACGTAGTCCTCATCGTCGCCGGCGAGGCGTGGTGGGAGCGGGCGGATGAGTACGTGCGATTGGCGACGGAGCTGGGCCTTTCGCAAACGCAACGTAGGTCGGACTCTCAGTCCGACAACGCGAGCAGTCGGACTGGAGAGTCCGACCTACGTAATCTTCGCAGCGGCGTTCGCTTCGACTTCCGCTTCATCCCTGACTCCGAGATCGCGAACTTCTTCGCAGCCGCAGACGTCGTCCTCGCGCCGTATCGCATCGAAGCGCAGAGCGGCGTTGCGTTGACCGCGTTCCACTTCGCGCGGCCGGTCATCGCGACGACTGTCGGCGGGTTGCCCGAGGTCATCGACGGATCGAATGGCATGCTCGTCCCTCCCGAAGATCCAACGGCACTCGCGCACGCCGTCGATGAATTCTTCACGACGCGCGACCGCACATCGATGGAGCAAAGCGCCGCGGCGGCAGCGCGCAAGTACTCGTGGACGGAATACGCCGCAGTGTTCGCTGCCTTAGTGGACGGGAGATGAAACTCAACCCTCGCCGCATCAAAGTCGGCCTCGAGCTGACGTCGAAGTGCAACCTCCGCTGCGGCATGTGCCCGCTGCCGGTGCTGCGCCGTCCGTACGAGGACATGGTCTGGCCGATGGTGGAGAAGGCCGAGCGCGAGATCCACGGCGCCGGGCTGAAGCTGAAATGGCTGCACGAGATGGGCGAGCCGCTGCTCTACGCGCGGATCGATGACGCCATCCGTCTTTTCCCCGAGGCCAGCTTGTCGACGAACGGGTTGGTGCTGACGGAAGAGATCGGCGCGAAGCTGCTGGCCTCGCCGCTGAAACGCATCCGCATCTGCGTCGACTCTGTCAATCCCGAGGTCTATCCCCAACTGCGCACGGGAGGGGACTTCGACAAGCTCGTCGTTCTCACGCGCGCGTTTCTCGATCAGGCCAAAGGACATCCCATCCGCATCGAGATCCAGAAGATGCGCTCGCGGCTGACGCTCGAAGAGACCGTCGACGATTTCCGCTCCCTCTTCGATTTGAAGAAATACCGCAACGCGCGCGTCATCGAGAAAACGTGCGAAGCGCTCGACGTCAACGAAGAGACCGATCTGCACGGGAAGTTCTACGGCTGCGTGCAGGGCGCATTCTTCACCTGGGTCGTGATATTCGCGGACGGCCGCGTCACGCACTGCTGCTACGACGCGCACGGCGACCAGGTCCTCGGCGATCTGAAGACCCAATCGCTCGGCGAGATCCTCGATTCGCCGCGCTTCGCCACGATGCAGGCTGCGTTCGAGCGGCGCGACTTCACCGAGCTGCCGCGCTGCGCCGAGTGTTTCAAGCACGGCGGCGAGTCGCACACATTCAACGATGTGCTGACGCGCGTGCAGAACCTGCCGGGCGTGGCCAAGGATGTCGTCCGCAAGGTGATCGACGTGCGGTACCGATGATTCATCTCCTCAACATCATCTTCGGCCTCATCCCCACGCTCATCCTCGGCGCGAGCATCGCCGCAGGCGTCGACGACGACTCCAGCCACCGCAGGATGTTCCTGTTCGTCTACGGTCTATGGGCGATCACGCTGGCGATGTGGAACTGGATGCGTTCGGCGCCGCCCGCATGGACCATCCTCTGGCTCGTCTCCGGCGTCCTCACCCTCGGCTACCTGATCGCGCGACGCTCCATGAGCGCGCCTCATCGAAAGGATTCACTATGAAGAAGATCGTCTTACTCGTTACTGTCCTCGCCGCCGTGCTCCTCGTCAACGCAGCCAACGGCGGCAGTTTCTCGTCCGCACCGGTCGTCGATCCGTCCACCGCCATTCACGCCGTGATCGATGCACAGGTTGCCGCCTGGAATCGCGGCGACATCGATGCCTACATGGACGGCTACGCCCGCAGCGACGACACGATGTTCGTCGGCGCAGACGTCACCCGCGGCTGGACGAAGGTGCGCGACCGCTACAAAGCGAAGTACGACTCGAAGGCGAAGATGGGGAAGCTCGTCTTCTCCGACCTCGAGCTCCACCCGATGAGCAACAACGACGTCGTCGTCACCGGCGCCTGGAACCTGACGCGCGCCGCCGACTCGCCGCACGGAAGAACCACGCTGATCTTTCATCGCCGCCCGGAAGGCTGGCGTATCGTGTACGACCATTCGTCGTGACAGAGGTTCTCCACCAACGTTCGTAGCGCCGTCGGCTCGACGGCTGGACCGCCAGCGGCCCGCTGGCGACTCTTTTCGTCCTCAGTGTCGCCGCCGGGCCGGCAGCGGTCCAGCCGGCGAGCCGCCAGCGCTACGAATGTCACGTCACCGAAAGCTGATCGGAATATCGTCCATCGTCAGCACGCCCGGCCTCGCATTCACGACGCGGGGGATCGAGTTGACGACCATCGCCGCGGTGGCGCGGTCGCCGTGGACGCCGCCTTTGATCACCATCTCCACGTCGGGCACGCCGTGCACGATCACCTTGTCCGCGGCCACAGCCTCGGCGCCGACGTACATGCGCAGCTCGAGGCTCACGTTGATCTTCCCCTTGCCGTAGATCGTCTGGTGAACGCCGGCGACCTGTCCGGCGGCGCAGGTTAGGTACTGCGTCTTCACTTCGCGCTCGGCGATGATCGGCTCGATCACCTCGTCGCTCACCGACTCGAATTCGGCGCCGAGTCCGTTGCCGACCATCATCAGCGACTCGCGAAGGCCCATGTGCTTGATCTTGCCGGCAGCAACCGCGGCGCGGAACTCATCGGGCGTCATGCCCGCCCCGACTTTGCGCTGCAGCGGTTCTCTTCGTGTGGACGCGTTCTGGATGCGGATGATTTCGACCGAGTCGACGCGCTGGCAGACCGAGGTGATCGTCAGCGGCAGCTTGTCCATCACGAAGCCGGGATTCACGCCCGTGCCGAGGAGCGTGACGTTGCGGGCGCGGGCAGTCTGTTGCAACTCTTCGCGAATGGCCTGGTCGAGCGGGAAGGAGAGCTCCTCGCAGGTGGATACGACGTGGCAGCCGCGGTTGAGAAGATCCTTGAGCTGGCCGGAGACATCGCGAAGACGCGAGCCAGTGGAGTGACAGACGACGTCGGGCTTCGCCGTGAGCTCGGCCGTGACCTTGACGCCGACCTCGCGGTCGAGACCGATCACTTCGCCGAGGTCTTTGCCGATCTTGTTCGGATCGACGTCGACCGCGGCGATGATGCGCACCCACGGCTTGGTCAGAAGTAAACGAGCGATCTCCGCGCCGATCGGACCGATTCCGTACTGCGCGACACTGATAGGTTGAACGGGATTCATGAGCACCTCGTGAGCAAAAGTGCGCGGATTGTAGTGGGGTCAGGTCTAAAGTTGAAAGTGACGAAACTGGAGTGGCGCCATAAGCAACAGTTCTGTTTCGTCACTTTCAACTTTAGACCTGACCCCGAAACAATCCGTCGCTGATCTCCTCCTCATCCTCCTCATCCACAAAGTTCGACATCCCGATTCCCGCTAATCGGTAGCGGCTGTGCGGAGGGAAGTCGAAGCGGGTGAGGAGCTCGGTGCCGATGCGGGCGAGATCGTCGCCGCTCGATGGCGGCGTTTCGGGTGTCAGCCGCCGCGTGGCGGTCTTGAAGTCGCCGGTGCGCAGCTTCACGGTCACGGTGCGGCCGGTCAGTTGCTTGTCGCTCAGCGCCTTCCAGAGCTTCTGCGACTCGGCGGTGATGTACGCGGCCACTTCTTCGATCGTGATGTCGGTGGGGAAGGTGTTCTCACTCGACCACGATTTCCGTTTCTGCGACGGCACGACCGGCGATTCGTCGATGCCGCGGGCCAGCTCCCAGAGGCGCGTGCCCCACTTGCCGAAGCGGGCCACGAGCTGAGCGTTACTAAAAACATGAAGATCGCCGACGGTGGCGATGCCCATGTCGGTCAGCACCTTCTCCGTGGCCGGTCCGACGCCCGGGATCTTGCGCACGGGCAGCGGCATGAGGAACTGCTGCACCTGGTGCGGGCGGATGACGAAGCAACCGTCCGGCTTGCGCCAGTCGCTGGCGATCTTTGCCAGGAACTTGTTCGGAGCCACGCCAGCCGAGGCGGTGAGGTGGGTCTCGGAGCGAATCTCGCGGCGGATCACCTCGGCCGTCTCCGTTGCCGTCGGAATCCCCGTCAACTCCTCGGTGACATCGAGATAGGCCTCATCGAGCGAGAGCGGTTCGACGAGCGGCGTGTGCCGTCCGAAGATCTCGCGAATGTGTTTCGACACCGCTCGATACTTTTCAAAGTCGGGATGAATGAACGTCCCCTCGGGACACAGCCGCATGGCCCGCGTGGCCGGCATGGCTGAATGCACGCCGAACTTGCGCGCTTCGTACGACGCCGCGCAGACCACGCTCCGCTCGCCCGGCCATCCGACGATGACCGGCTTCCCGCGCAGCTCCGGCCGGTCGCGCTGCTCGACCGAGGCGTAAAAGGCGTCCATGTCAATGTGAAGGATCTTTCTCATGGTGCAAAGACGCTCACGCGAAGACGCGAAGGCGCGAAGTTAGAATGGCACATGCATAGCTTTTCTTCGCGTCTTCGTGTCTTCGCGTGAAAACAATGAACATACCGACTCCAGCGTTCCTCGTCGACCGCAACATTGTCGAGCAAAACTGCGTTCGCATGCGCGCCAAGGCGCAGGCCTCGGGGATCGCGTTCCGGCCGCACGTGAAGACGCATAAGACGATCGAGATCGGGCGGATGCAGCATGGCGGCGGCATGGGTCCGATCACCGTTTCGACCATGGCCGAGGCGGAGTTCTTCGCGAATGCGGGGTTCGTGGACATCACCTACGCCATGCCGATTGCGCCCGAGAAACTGCCGCGTGCGGCTGCACTGGCGGCGCGAATCGAGAGGCTCAACATTCTCATCGACAGCGTCACGGCTCTACACGCGGTAGAAGAGTTTTGCGCGGCCCATGACGACGCGCTCGACGTCTTTCTCAAGGTCGACTGCGGCTATCACCGTGCCGGCGTCGATCCCGACGATCCCGACAGCGCGCGGCTGGCCATCGCCATATCGAAATCGCCGGCGGTCCATTTTCAGGGACTGCTTACGCACGCCGGCCACTCGTACAACGCTCATGACGCCGATGAGATCCGCCGCATCGCCGCGGAGGAGACGTCGTCGCTGACGAGGTTCCGCGCGCTGATCGAGAACGAAGGTCTGGCCGGCGTCGTGCGCAGCATCGGCTCGACTCCGACAACCTCCGTCGTCGAGACGTTCACCGACACCGACGAGGTTCGCCCTGGGAACTACGTCTTCTTCGACGCCTTCCAATCCACCCTCGGAGCATGCACATTCAAAGACGTCGCCGTCTCGGTGCTGGCCACAGTCGTCGGCTCCTATCCCGAGCGCGGCGAAGCGATCATCGACGCCGGCGCGCTGGCGCTATCGAAAGACACGAGCCCCGACCATCTCGATCCGAACTTCGGCTACGGCCTCGTCTGCGATGTCTCGCTCAACCCGCTCGACGCGCGCCTCGTAGCCCTGTCGCAGGAGCACGGCAAGCTCAGAATGCCCGCCCCACCGCCAGTCGGCACGCACCTCCGCATCGTCCCCAATCACTCCTGCCTCACCGCCGCGATGTACGACCGCTATCACGTGCTCGATGGCGATGCGATCGTCGATGAATGGCGCCCGGTGCGGGGTTGGTAGTCGGTTATACTTGCGGTATGAAAACTGCGGTATCCATTCCGGATGACGTGTTTGAAAAGGTGGAGCGACTGGCGAAGCACGGCCGCAGGTCCAGGAGCGAGGTGTTCACCGCAGCGCTACGTGAGTATGTTGCGCGGCATTCTCCCGATGAAGTGACGGAAGCCATCAATCGAGTCTGCGCCGAAGTGGATCAGACTGAAGACGTGGAGTTTTTGAACGCCGCCGCTCGGCGACTGCTAAAGAAGGTCGAGTGGTAATCTCGCAAGGAGAGATCTGGTGGGCTGATCTGCCGGAGCCGACCGGATCGGAGCCAGGCTTCTTAAGGCCAGTAGTCGTTGTGCAAAGCGACGAGTTCAATCGAAGCCAGATCGCAACGGTGATGTGCGTTCCGCTAACGAGCAGTTTGCGATGGGCGAACGCGCCGGGCAACGTGCTGTTGACCTCGCGCACCACAGGGCTTCCGAAAGAATCGGTGGCGAACGCTTCACAGGTTTTTACGTTCGACAAGACGTTGTTGATCGAACGCGTTTCCAAGCTCCCGCGGGCGAAGGTCGAGCTCATATTCGCCGGCATTGATCGGGTCTTAGGCCGAACCTAACGTCCTTGCAGCAATCGCAGCGCTGCCGTCTTCAGCGCCATGCTCGAGCCGGCGCGTGCGATGGCTCGAACCTCGGACTCCGGCAGCGTGGGCAGGATACGTAGCGCGAAGGCGGGTGGGGTCTTGGCGTTGTGCATGAGGCCGAGGCGGACGTCGAGGACGGACATCCACTGGGTGGTCTTCATGATCACGTCGGCAATCTGGTAGTTCAGGAACGTTGACTTCGCCAGCCGCGCCACCTCGTCGACGGTGAGGCGCGGATTGCGCAGGAGCGAGAGCAGCACGCGGGGATCGTTGTCCTGGAGCAGTAACGCGCGCTCGCTGCGGTCGGCTTTCACGGCCAGGAGGAGCTTCTCCATCTGCGAGAGCGCGCGGACGCGGTCCCAGACGTTCTCCCGTTTCTCGGTCGTCTCCTCCGGCTCGGGCGCCTCTTCCGATGACGTTTCGGGAGCGCCCGGCGGTTTGGCCATCAGACGGGCCAGTAACTCGTCGCTGTTGATGTCGATCGAGAGGGCGATGCCGTCGGGAAGGAGTGCGACGGCCGTCGCGCGCACGAACGCCTCGCCGCCCCACGGTCCGCGCAGCGTCACCAGGAGCGTGGCGTTGAGCGCGACCGTCTCGGCCGTGACCAGACGAAGCCCGCCCATCGAGAGATTCGTGCGGTGCTCTTCGCGCAGCTCCTCCTCACTATCGAATTCGGCGGTGAAGGCGGCAGAAGCCGTGCGGGTGACGTTCATGTGCGTGGAGGCGAAGGGCGCACTGATTCTACGCTTGGCCGATCCGGTCACGGGGATGCTCGAAAGCGTGCGCGTCATCGATTGACTGGTCGGCGCCAAGCCGCGAGTGGTGCGCGTCATCGTTGGAGTCATCCGCTCGAAGGCTCAACTCATCGGCTGGAAGGCCCAACTCATCGGCTGGAAGAGTTAACTCATCGGCTGGATGACCCAACTCATTGACTGGAAGACCCAACTCATTGACTGGAAGAATCAACTCATTCGCTGGATGACTCAACTCTATCCGTTGGAAGACTCAACTCATCCGCTGGAAGACTCAAGTCATTGGCTGGAAGACTCAACTCCTCCGCTGGAAGACTCAACTCATTCGCGTCATCAGTTGGCCTGCTTGCCTGAACTGTCGCGCAAGCCGCGTTGGCTGTGGCTTGTTATGCGTCATCACAGGTGAACCTCGCCTCTCTGAAATAGGGACCGCTGTCCGCCGCGAAACTATTTCGTTGCTCACTCCGTCAAAGGGAATAGCGAGGAACTGGCGAATCGGCGACAGCTCGCGTGTTTGCGTCCATAACAAAGTAAAGGAAGCTTATGACCTCCTCTTCCCCGGGTAGTTCCAGTCCAACAACGGTAGTTGCTTCAACCCCGGCAGACATCGTGGCGGCGATCCGCGCTACGACGTTGACACCAGCCGACCGCGTGGAGATCCTGAGGGCTTTACGAGAGACGATGCCGGACCTTGTGCCGCCCGATCCCTCGCAGAAAAAGCGCATCCGCGCAGCGAAAGGAGTACCACGGCCGTTTGTCGACGCGGCCATCAACGGTCTCACAGCCTCGGAAGTGTGGACGCAGTCGGCAGCGACGACGTCCGGCGAGATGGAGGCCCATCGTGACTTCGAAGGGCAGCGTCCCGTCTTCGATGAACTGAAGACGTACACCGACATCCTCGAGTACGGCCTGAATTATCACCATTGGCAGGCCACTGCGAAGGCGCGAACGGTGTACAAGGTCGGCAAGCAGCTCGGCGGCGATGAAGGGCTGGTTCTCAAGCCCCACGTCGACATCATGGCGTCAACGCTTCCGCGAAGGTCGCGAAAGGCAAAGACGCCATCAACAACGCCACCGCCGAAGCCTGTGACTGAGTAGTTGTAGTAGTTGTAGTAATGCAAGTGGCGGCTTCTGTTCGGGGCCGCCACTTCATAAAATCATTTGAACCACAGAGACACAGAGGACACAGAGAACCTCTGTGTCCTCTGTGTCTCTGTGGTTAATCCTTGAGTGCTCACTGCCACGTCACGTTCCATTCGCAGTGCGGCGCTCCCTTTGCGTAGCACTGCGTCTGCTGGACGCGCACGTCCTTCACGCCCGTCAGTTCGGCCATGCGCTCGATCCAGCCGGTGATGCGCGCGCAGCCGGCGGGCTCGGACGGGAAATCGAGCAGCTTGATCGTCGCGCCGCGGTCGGTCTGATTCTCGATGCGCATCTGACCGCGGTTGTAGAGCGTGCTCCACATGCTCGAGGCTTTGCTGAGCAGCGCCGCCGGCGTGAGGATCAGGGCGAAGAAACGGTAGATGCCTTTGACGGCGTCCGATGCTCCCTCACGGCCTGCGCGCCGTGCGAACTGTTCCACGCTCTCGCCTTTCGCTTTTGCGGCTTCCGCCGTGAGCGTATTGAGAATGTGTACCGGGACCGTCTCGGTGGCCAATACGATCCCGCCCAGCCGCGTGGCGTACTCGGCGGGCAGCGTCTGCAACGCGGCCGCGCGCTGCTCTACCGAGAGCTCGGACTCGAGAAACTTCTGCAGGCTGCGAACCGGCGAGCCTTTGACGGTAACGCTCTCATCTCGTGCCAGGGGAGACCTCCACTCGCTGCGAGTTCGACCGGATGCCGCTGAGTATAATCCACGCTCCCGCGGGCAGCGGAAGGCGTTCCGGCAGCAACGGGAACCTTCGCTCCATGCCTGCGGCGCATCGGAGGCAACATGGACGAACAGACAGGTGGCGCGGCAGAGGCCAGCGCCGCCATCGCGGAAGCGGAATCGCACAACGAGCCGAAGAGCGGCACGAAGGACAAGCTGGAAGAGCTTTGCGTCAACACGATCCGCTTCCTCGCCATCGACGGCGTCGAGAAGGCGAAGTCCGGCCATCCCGGCGCGCCGATGGGCATGGCCGACATGGCCTTCGTCCTCTGGACCGACTTCCTGCGCCACGATCCGAAGGAGCCTTCCTGGCAGGACCGCGACCGCTTCGTGCTGTCGGCCGGTCACGCATCGATGCTGCTCTACTCGCTGCTGCATCTCACCGGCTATCCGGAGATGACCATCGATCAGTTGAAGAGCTTCCGGCAGTGGGGCTCGAAGACCGCCGGGCATCCCGAGTACGGCGACGCGCCCGGCATCGAAGTCACGACCGGTCCGCTCGGCCAGGGATTCGCGAACGGCGTCGGGATGGGAATCGCCTCGAAGATGATGGCGGCCCGCTTCAACACCGATGATCCATTCAAGCCTGTCCAGAACTGGATCTACGTCATCTGCTCCGACGGCGATCTCGAAGAAGGCATCAGTTCCGAGGCCGCGTCGCTGGCCGGTCACCTCGGGCTCGGCAATCTGATCTACCTCTACGACGACAACGACATCACGCTCGACGGCGACAAGCGTCTTTCGATGTCCGAGGATGTGAAGAAACGATTCGAGGCCGCGCACTGGCACGTGCAGAAGATCGACGGCCACGATCGCGACGCCGTCCGCAAAGCCATTCGCAAAGCGCAGAAGGTGACGGACAAGCCGTCGATGATCATGGCCAAGACCGTGATCGGATTCGGCAGTCCGAAGTTTCACGGCACCTCACGCGCGCACGGCGAGCCCCTCGGCCCCGAGGAAGCAGCGGCGACGAAGGTGGCGCTGGGCTGGCCTGCCGAACCGGCGTTCTACATTCCTGACGAAGTGCAGGCTGAGTTCACGCGCAAGGTCAGGAAACTGGCCCGCGCGCGCAAGCAGTGGGACAAAGGGATGGCCGAGTGGCGCGCGCGCAATCCGCAACTGGCCGCGGAGTGGGACGGCTACTGGTCGCACACGCTGCCGGAGGGCTTCGAGCTTCAGTTGGCAGAGGCGGGGAAGACCGACAAGCCGATCGCGACGCGCGAGCTTTCGAACCTGGTCATCCAGAAGATCGGCGACATCGCCCCATTCGTCATCGGCGGCGCGGCCGATCTCTCCGCATCGACGAAAACGAACTTCAAGAACGGCGGATCGATCGAACGGGCCAAGGACGATCTCAATGATCCGCCGCCGTTCGCTGAGTTCAAGAGCAAGAACCTGCACTTCGGTATCCGCGAGCACGCAATGGGCGCCGCGATCAACGGGATGACTCTGTACGGCCCGCTGCGCGTGCACGGCTCGACGTTCCTGATCTTCTCGGATTACATGCGCCCGGCGATCCGGCTGGCGGCGCTGATGAAAATCCCGTCGATCTTCGTCTACACGCACGACTCCGTCTTCCTCGGCGAAGACGGTCCCACGCATCAATCGGTCGAGCAGCTCTTCTCGCTCCGCTTGATCCCGAACATGACGCTCTTTCGTCCCGCCGACGGTGTGGAGACAGGGATGGCGTGGGCGTACGCGATCGGCAGCAAGCACGAGGGGCCGACGCTGCTCGTGTTCACGCGCCAGAAGGTCGACATCATCCCGCACGGCGCCGATTTCGATCCGCATCAGATCTGGCGCGGCGCGTACGTGCTCGACGGTTACGCCGACGGCGACTTCACGTTCATCGCCACCGGCTCCGAAGTGACGCTGGCCGTGCGCACCGCCGAGCTGCTGCGCAAAGAGGGCGTGCGAGCCCGCGTCGTCTCCGCGCCGTCGCTCGATCTTTTCGACCGCCAGCCCGCCGGCTACCAGAACGAGATCCTCGGCGACCGCAGCCGCATCGTCGCCATCGAAGCCGGCCGCTCCTCCGGCTGGTACAAGTACGTCAACCACGACGCCCTCATCATCGGCATCGACCGCTTCGGCGCCTCCGCCCCACTGGCCGACATCGAGAAGCACCTCGGATTCACACCCGAGGCAGTTGCGGAGAAGGTGCGTGGGTGGAGGAAGTAGTCACGCGAATGCGCGAAGACGCGAAGGGGAGACGCCGAACCGTAGTGCAGGCATTCTTGCCTGCTCCCGCCGGGCGTCCCTGCCCGGCGGTGGTTCTCGGTATGACGCAGAGTCGCCAAGACTGCCACGGTGTCGCGATGATCGTTCGAGCGTGTACGTCGAATTGCGGGCCGGTTTCAACGGTGTTCGTGAATTAGAACCACGTGCAGCGGGCGAGTCCGCACATTCTCGACGCGACTGGCGATGCCGATTTAGTCACGTCGGTACCGCCGGGCAGGAAAGCCCGGCGGGAGCAGGCAGGAATGCCTGCACTACGAGTGGGCCTTCCGCTACATCATTTGTCAGTGCGGATTCGTTCCCACAGCGCGAGGGCATCGGGCTGAAGATCTGGCAGACGTTCCTCGACCTCCGAGACAATCGAGTCACCGATCACGGCGAGCACGCGGTCAATGTCCCACGCATCCTGAAGACCGCCGGCGGCCAGCTTCAACAAAATGAGATCGGCTGCGGTGACAGTGGGAAGCAAGCGCTCGCCAGAAGGTGTCGGCTCAGCACGTTCGATGACCTGCAACTGCCACTTCCAACGGCCTACGACCACGTCAATCGAGCGTTCCTTAGCAGGACGAATCCGCACGACCCCTCGGAGTGGATCGTCGAAATCTCCCGGCCGGATCTTGACCTCTGCAAGCGCGCGAATGGGCTCCCAAAACGGCTCCTGAAGCACCTGTGTATCGACCGTGAGCAGGTCGACATCGTAAGTCGAGCGGGGGACGCCTAGAGCAGCCATGGCCCCGGCACCGATCAGTGCGAACGCGATATGTCGTTCGTCGAGGAGATCGGCCACGCGATTGACGAAGGCCACGCTACCTGCCCGCTTTGCTGTGCGAGTAGACGCGGCCGTTCTGACGCTCCGCGCGGATCCGGGCCAGAGCTTCGTCGTGCGTGAGGCTATTCGCGTCCGCGTAAAGAGCGAGATCCTGATCGCCGAGCGCGAAAGCGAGCTCGATACGCTCTTCTGGCGTCAAGGCAAGCATTTCGCGATCAAGCTCCTGGCGCGTCTCCTCCGCAACTTTGCTTCGCATACTCCGAGTATACGACCGCTACAATTCGTCCATGCGCATCCGATTCGTGGTTCTGCTCTTCCTCGTCGCCACATCCGCCTTTGCCAACTTCCGCGAGTTCACGGACGTCCCGAAGAATCCTGCGTTGGAGTTGGCGGTACAGCACGCGGCGGAGCAGACGCTGAAGGATTTTCCGAAGCTGACTGCGGACAACCTGGCCATCAGCATCATCGACGTCACGAAAGACTCGACGGTCGATCGCGGCGACTGGCATGGTGACACGCCGTTCTATCCGGCCTCGGTGGTCAAGCTCTACATCATGGCCGAGGTGTTTCATCAGAAGCTCGAAGGCGATCCGGAAGTGGCTCGGGCGCTCGGCGAAATGATCCGGATCTCCGACAACGACGCCACCGCCTTTCTCATCGACGTCATCAGCGACACGAGTCCCGGACCGAATCTCGAAGGCCGCGCGCTGAACAAGTTCTTGGACAAGCGGCGCGTCGTGAACAAGTGGTTCGCATCGATGGGTTACGACATCAGCGCGATGGCCAAGCCCTGGAGCTTCGGACCGTTCGGCCGCGAGAAGCAACTCGTCGGCGGCGATGCGAAGCCGAACCGCAATCGTTCCAGCGCGAATTCGTTTGCCTCGCTGCTGCTCTGGATCGTGCGCAAACGGGCGGTCTCGCCAACGGCCAGCGACAAGATGCTGGCGCTGCTTGAGCGGCCGCTCAATCCGCTGCGTGCGGATGAGAATCAGGTCAAGGAGTTCATCGGCGAGTCATTGCCGGCAGGGTCCAAGGAGTGGTCGAAAGCGGGATGGATGTCGGAAGTCCGCCACGATGCCGCCTACATCGAGCTTCCCAGTGGACGCAAACTGATTCTCGTGATCATGACGCGCGGTACCGCGGACGACGTCAAGCTCATCCCGGCGATTGCGAAGAGTGTGCTGGCCGAAGTGCAGTAACAGGCCGCGGGCAGCGTGGTAACCTCATCTGTACACGCATATGGAATGGTGGTTCTGGGTTCTCCTCGCGTTTCTTCTGCTCACGATCGAGTTCTTCGCGACGACCGCGCATGTTGGGTTCTTCGCGGTCGGCGCGTTCCTCGTGGCCATTCTCGTCGGTCTGGGATTTGACATCCCGCTGTGGGCGCAGCTGCTCACGTTTGCCATCTCGTCTGTCGTTCTACTGATCTTCGTGCGGCCGATCGTCGTGCGTAAGCTGGGCCTCAGCAAGACCCACGTCGTCGATACGATGATCGGTGAACAAGCCATTGCCCTCGGGGATCTGGCGGTGGCAGGCGAGGGGAAGGCAGAGATGCGTGGCAGTACCTGGACTGCACGGAATGTCGGAGAAACACCGCTTCTCAAAGGACAACGCTGCGTCGTGGAGAAGGTCGTCGGTCTGACCATCTACGTGCGCGCGTCGTAAACAATATCAACGGAGGCTGTCATGACTGTCATCGTCGCGTTCGTCGTCGTCATCTTTGCGCTCATCATGATCAGCCGCATTGCGCGCGTCGTTCCGCAGCAGAACGCGTGGGTGGTGGAGCGGCTGGGCAAGTATTCGTCGACCCTCGAGCCGGGATTTCACATCCTCGTACCGTTCCTCGACTCCGTCCGCTACAAGCACTCGTTGAAGGAAGTGGCGATGGACGTGCCGGAACAGGTCTGTATCACGCGCGACAACGTGCAGGTCGCGGTCGACGGTGTCCTCTACTTCAAAGTGCTCGATCCCGCGCGCGCGTCGTACGGGATCTCCGACTACACCTTCGCCATCTCGCAGCTCGCGCAGACGAACCTGCGCAGCGAGATCGGCAAGATCGAGCTCGATCGCACCTTCGAGGAGCGCACGAACATCAACCTCATGGTCGTGAGCGAAGTCGACAAAGCCTCGGAAGCGTGGGGCGTGAAAGTGCTTCGCTACGAGATCAAGAACATCAATCCGCCAAAGGACGTGCTGGCGGCGATGGAGAAGCAGATGCGCGCCGAGCGTGAAAAACGCGCCACGGTGCTTCAATCGGAAGGCCAGCGCGACGCGTCGATCAATCAGGCCGAGGGCGACAAGCAGCAGGTCATCAAAGCGTCGGAAGCGAAGAAGCAGCAAGCGATCAACGAGGCCGAGGGCCAGAGCGCGGCTATCGAGTCGGTCGCGGTCGCCACCGCGAACGGAATCAAGGCCGTGGCCGAAGCGATCAAGACCGCGGGCGGATTCGAAGCGATGCAGCTCCGGCTGGCCGAGGAGTACATCAAACAGTTCGGCGAGCTGGCCAAGAGCGGCAACTCGATGATCATCCCCGCGAATCTGAGCGACGTCGGCTCGATCATCGCCATGGCCACGAGCGTGTTCAAAGGAGCGGCAGGCGATCCGAAGCCTCCGATCCGGCCGGCGATGGATTCGGCGCGGGGATAATCGCCGGGTGCGCGGCAGGAGGGTTAACGTAGGTCGGACTCTCTAGTCCGACGACTCTTCTTTTGAGAAAAGTCGGACTCGAGAGTCCGACCTACGTTCGTTCCTCCGGCACCTATCGGATGACGGTTTCACGATGACCGCTGCTTCGCCCTTCTCCACCACGCGTACGCCGGCAATCC
>JADGNZ010000035.1 GCA_017883205.1 Thermoanaerobaculia bacterium
CGCGATCGAATCGCGGATCTCCGCGCGCTCCCAATCGAGCGCCTTCTCCCCCACGCTTTTTTGTGGGGGAGAAGGTGGCGAAGCCGGATGAGGGGGTGTTTGGCAAGTGCCTCGGCCGCACGCGATTGGAACCCGCTTCGGATGAGCAAGCATCGTGAACTGCGCGTCCCCCCTCATCCGCCTTCGGCACCTTCTCCCCCCGAAAAGCACGGGAGGAGAAGGCGCTCGATGGAGAGGAGCCGCTGAGAAAGTGTGTTCAAACACGCTTGAAAGATCCGAAGAACAACTCCGACCCCCGACTCCCGACACCCAATCCCCGCGAAAACTATTTCTTCCACTCCGCGATCGAGTCGCGGATCTCTTCGGCGAGCGCGTCGTCTTTCGGTGTGGCCATTTTGAGCGCGCTCTCGGCGGTCGCGATCGCTCCCGCGCGATCGCCACCCTTCGCCTGGATGCGCGACTTGAGGTAGAGATTGCCCATCGACGGCTTGATCTTCAACGACTGATCGATCCATTTCATCGCCAGCGCGTTGTTGCCCGAGTCGAACGCGAAGGATGCCGCGCGAGCAGGAGTCGCAGCATCCGTCGGAGCGGCAGCGGCAACGGACGCAGTCGCCGCAGCCATCACGTTTGCGGTGGTGTTCGTGCCGACTTTGAAGAGCACCATCGTGTCGGCCCAGCGTAGCGCGACCACGGCGTCGTCGGTCGTCACGTCAGGAAACGTGATTGTGAACACCTCCGCATGCGGTCCCTTTTCCGCCTTCGCGGTGACGCGCAGCGCGTCCTGCGCCTGTTCGTAGTTGAACGAGCCCCACTGCTTTGCGGTCTTGTTGAAGATCAGCGTCCACGAATCCTTCCCCGGGATCGTGTGTAACGAGTAGGCACCCTTCGGCAGCGGCTTGCCGTCGATCGTCACGTCTTCGCTGAACGTGATCTGCGTCGCTTCGTTCGCGCCGGTGCGCCAGACCTTGTCGTACGGGACTAGCCCGCCGAAGATCGTGCGGCCCTTGGCGACGGGACGGCTGTAGTCGATCGTGATGTCGGTGAGCCCGACTGTTTGCGTGATGACCTGATGCTGCGACACGCGCGGAATCTTGAGTGGCGCGGCCTGCTGCGCGACCAACGGAAGCGTGGCCGAGGTGAGAAAAAGACAAATCGCAAGGTACTTGCGCATTGAAAAGCTCCTTTCGGTTTCGTAACCGGGGCCGGATCGTAGCAAAACGGCAGGGAGGGTCGGTAAACTGATGGTGTCGGGTTGTGGGGAGTTGGGTGTGGGGTGTGGGAGCAGAATCAAAGGAACCGCAAGCGTCGTCGATATGCGCTTCGCTGCTTTTGCTCCCACCCCCCACTCCCCTACTCCCCACACCCCCGGACACCAAGGAGAACCTCATGGTCGCCATCCGCTTCACAGGAAACTACGAAGACCTCTCGACTGACCGCGGCTATCAGTTCAAGTTTTTCTGCGAGAAGTGCAACAACGGTTACATGTCGAGTTTCAACACCTCGACTGTCGGAGTCCTCAGCTCCGCTGCGCGCGTGGCCGGAAGCCTGTTCGGAGGCGTCTTCGGAAACGTCGCCAACAGTTCGTACGAGGTGCAGCGCGCCATTGGCGGTCCGGCGCACGACAGCGCGCTGAAGGAAGCGGTCGATGAGATCTCGCCGATCTTCAAGCAGTGCACGCGCTGCGGGCATTGGGTCTGCGAGCCGGTCTGCTGGAACAAGAAGGCCGGCCTTTGCGAGACGTGCGCGCCGGACATGGACGAGGAGCTGGCGGCGGCACAGGCCGAGGCGGCGCGGGAACAGGTGCAGACAAAAGCGCGCGAGGTGGACTGGACGAAGTCGCGCCAGATCGATCAGGTCTCCGGCGCAGTCTGCGCATCGTGCGGCGCGAAATCGCAAGGCGGCAAGTTCTGCCCCGAGTGTGGCACCGCCTACTCCGCGAAAAAGAAGTGCGCGTCCTGCGGGCATGAGGCCGAGGGGACGCCGAAGTTTTGTCCGGAGTGTGGGGGGAAGTACTGAGCTCTCTTGAAAACCGTTTCACGCGGAGACGCGGAGAAACGCGGAGGATTTCTCCGCTCCTCCGCGTCTCCGCGTGAAAAGCCTTTAACGCCTTCGCCCAATCGCGATCTGCTCTTCTAGAAAATCGCGAAACGACACACCCGCCTCCCGCAGTTGCTGGGGCACGAGCGAGCTACTCGTGAGCCCCGGCAGCGTATTCCGCTCCAGAAAGTAGAGCCCGTCGTCCGCGAGGATCAGATCGCTGCGCGAGTACCCTTCGCAGCCAAGAACGGTGTGCGCGACTAACGCCATCTGCTGCGCTTCGTCGCGGATCGCGTCGGGGATCTTTGCCGGACAGATCTCGCGGGTTCCCTTGCCGAGGTATTTGCCTTCGTAGTCGAAGGCGAAGCCGGGATCAGTTTCGATCTCGATCACCGGCAGCGCACGAGGTCCGTTCTCGCCGTCAACGACACCCACAGTCAGCTCGCGGCCGGCGATGAACTGCTCGAGGATGTAGGGGACTTTCAGCGCGTGGATGGCCGCCACGATCGGAGCGAGATCGGTGGTCAGGTCGACGAAGAAGAGACCGCGTGACGAGCCACCGGCGACCGGCTTGAGCACGATCTTCTCGTGGCGCTTGAGCATCGTGGCGATGCTGCCATCGATCGCGCGGACGTCGTCGACGACGAGCGATTCGGCGACGCGCAAGTGGTTCTCCACGATCTCCTTCGCGCGTCCCTTGTCGAAGGCCGCCGCGCTCGCTGCCGACCCTGAGCCGGTGAACGGAATCCCGCGCGCTTCCATCAGACGCTGCACGCCGCCGTCCTCCCCTTCGCCGCCATGAAGCGCCAGAAGAAAGACGGGATGCTCGACCGGGAGAGTGTCGAGGGCTTGTTCGAGGTCGGGCCAGATGGCCGGCCGCGACGGCTCGAAATCGTTCGTGAAAGGGTTCTTGTGATGCAGCAGATCGTCGCGATGAACGTCGTGCACCGCGCCGCTCGGAGCCCAGAACCACGCCAGAGGCGCATCGAGTGACCGGACGATATTTTGCGCCGATGCTACCGAGACGTGCCGCTCATCGCTGCGGCCGCCGAAGAGAACGATGACTGTCATTGAATGTCCATGGTGCGTTCCGGCGGGAGTCGGGGGTCGGGGGTCGGAGCAAGGCTGCACGATCAAACGCTCGCGCGCTACGCCGCACTTCTCCGACCCCCGACCCCCGACTCCCGACTCCCGCGAGCCGTCGAATATCACAATCGCACAGCGCGTTGCGCGCGCATATGCCGCTGCGAACCAACTCGCTGATCCTCGTCCTCCTCCTGTTCGCGACCACCGCCTCGGCCGCCGATCTGCACGACGTCAACGACCCCGCCAGGATCAAGAGCTTCTTTCCTCGGAACGCCAGGATTCGCGTCGTGAACATCTGGGCGACGTGGTGCGTCCCCTGCGTCGCCGAGATGCCGGATCTGCGCATGATCAACGCGGCGTTCGGTCCGGAACTGACGATGGTGGGGGTGTCGATGGACGACATGATCCCGGGCGCGAAACGCGAGAACGTAGCCCGCTTCCTCGACCAGCATTGGATCGGCTACCTCAATGTTTACTACAAAGGCAACGCCGACGATCTCTCCAGCTACTACCATTTCGAGGGGGAAATCCCCGTGACGATCGCCTTCGATGCGGCCGGACGTGAGGTCTGGCGCCATCAGGGCCCGATCAAGAGTGGAACGACAATTGACGAGCTGCGGAAGCTGCTCAGGAGGATGCATTGAAAAACATGCTGAGGTCAGTGCTTTCGCTTCTGCTTCTCGTTTCCGCCGTTGCCTGCGCCAACGCCGACGAGCTGTCGATCGGCGCGAAAGCGCCGCAGTTCTCGCTCGTGAATGCCGTCGACGGCAAGACCGTCGCCTTTCATCCCGGCGACGGCAAGGTCTCCGTCGTCGTCTTCACCTGCAACCAGTGCCCCTACGCGAAGGCGTTCGAGCCGCGCATCATCGAGCTGGCCAAGCAGTATCAGGCGAAAGGCATCGCGTTCTACGCCATCGATTCGAACGATGAATCGCAGTACTCGGAAGAGTCGATGGCGGAGATGAAGTCGCGCGCCACGCAGAAAGGCTATCCCTATCCCTACCTCAAGGACGACAACAGCGCGATCGCCCATGCGTACGGCGCCCGCGTCACGCCGCACGTCTACGTGATCGACGGCAGCGGCACGCTCCGCTACCGCGGCTACGTCGACGACAGCGCCAAACCGGAGGAGCGCCGCACGACCGGCCTCGCCAACGCGCTCGACGAACTGCTCGCCGGCAAGACGGTGTCGAATCAGACCACGCGCGCGTTCGGATGCACCATCAAGTTCAAGGCGTAGGTCGGCTACGTCAGCCTGCATCTCTCGCATTTGCAGGGAATTCCAATCGAGCGCCTTCTCCCCCACGCTTTTCAGTGGGGGAGAAGGTGGCGAAGCCGGATGAGGGGGCATTTGACGTCGCGGCACCGTTGCCAAGCAAGAGCCGCGACGTGACGTCACGCCCGGCCTGAACCTCGTGTCCCGTCGATTGCACAACACCCCTCATCCGCCTTCGGCACCTTCTCCCCTCGAAAAGCACGAGGGGAGAAGGCGCTCGACGCAAAGGGGTCGCTAAAAAGTTTGAGGATGGGGTGGCGCGAAAGGGGTGCATCGTCTGTGGAAATCGTCACGATCTGGCTGGTTTCCACTCGACGGTTGATGACCGCACCGTCGAGAACAAGAGATTGTCCTCGAAAGATGACGATTCCACTCAAGAGCTGGTGGGATTGCCTTGAAGACAAGTTGATTTCACTCAAAAGATCGCGACATCGCCTTAAAACAAGTGGATTCCACTTAAAAGATCGCAACATCGCCTTAAAACAAGCCGATTTCACTTAAAAGAAGGCGACATCGCCTTAAAACAAGTGGATTTCACTTGAACGATGACGGCGTTGACACATCCCCATCGCTGAGCGCCACGCCAGGACTGTTCCAGCATGAGGCGAATTGGGCAGGAACTCACTCGGACGACTTCCCTTCTTCCGAATCGAGCCAGGGACTGGCGTGAACGATGTCGCCGCGAACCTCCATACGGCCGGCCATGAATCCGAGTACGCGCTTGCCAGGCGTCTCCGGGGATGGAGGGACGACTTCAGCGACCGGTTTGCCGAATCGCGTGATGGCCACGCCGCGCACCACCACCGCCGCGATCAGGATGCCGATCGCGGCGGAGGCGAGCACGTCGCTCGTCCAGTGGCGGAAGGCGAGCACACGCGAGACGGCGACGGAGAGCGCCAGAAGAAACGCGGCAATGCGCATCGTGCGCGAAGGCGAGGCGAGCATCAGCACGCCGCCGAGGGCGAAAGCGCCGACGGTGTGGCCGCTGGGAAAGGATGTCGCGGCGGCGCGAGCGTGCTGGAACGGTCCAAGCCAGAGCTCGGGACGCGTGCGGCCGGCGGCGTACTTGATGATCTGGACGGCGATCCCGGCTGCCGCTCCGCTGAAGGCCATCGCCACGGCGTAGGCAATCCAGCGGTGATAGCGATAGGCGACGCCGGCGATGAGAAAGAAGAGGACGACCATGGGCGGATTCATGCCGCCGCCGAAACGGTTCGCGAAACGGATCGTGTCCTGAATCCCCGACGACTGCACGCGCTCGGCCCAGGCGGTCACCGGCGCGTCGGCGAGCCGCCAGATGAGCGCGATGACCATCGCCGCGCACACGGCGGCGATCGCGTCGATCTTGCGCATGCGCAGGCGCGTCGCCCGCACGAGCGTCCAGGCCTCCGCGAAATCGTGCGCCACGTAGCCGGTGGACGGATGAAGAATCACGAGCGCGAAGAGGCCGGCGATGAACCAGAAGGCGATGTCCCACGAGGGCGCCTCGCGGCCCAGAAACGACAAGTCATCGACGCCGAGTTGGGCGTGACAGCAAACGTTGTTGATCGCGATCGCCGGCGACGGCCAGAAGACCGACAGCGCGAGCAGGGCGATGAACGCCGCGGCGGCAAGACGGCGCTTATTGTCGATAGACATCGAACCATTTTCCGATCATGCGCAAGGACGTGACGACGTGATAACCGTTGAGCGCCGGTGCGATCTCGTTCGCGTGGGCGCGTGCGGTCACGATCACTGGGGGTTTTGTTTTCGCCAGCATCTCCGGATCCGCGTAGACGACGCGCTCGTACTCGCGCGGAAAATCGCGCGTCCAGAGGTAGGGCGCGGCGTAGAGCGCGATCTGTTCCGGGGGCACTTGCTGTTGCTGCAATGCTTTCACTAGCGGGCGCGTGGAGACGAGATCGTTGACGACCGGCATCAATGCGATGGCGATGAATGCCATCGCGATGATCGGAACGAGGCCGGTGGCGATGGTCGATGTCGTGAGCGACGCGCGTGTCGCAATTAGAAAGGCGATGATGGCGGCAGTGGCTGTGACGATGAGGAGTGTTCGTACTTCGGGGAGGCGGATGAGGGCGGACTCGGGGCCTTTGATGCGGGTTGGGGAGAGGAGGAAGGCGGCCATGGCGATGAGGGCGATGAGGGCGTTCGCGATGAGGTTGGCCGCCGGGCCGGCGGCGGACCAGCCGGCGGGCCGCCGGCGCTCCACCAATTCGCGGCGCTCCGCCTCGCCTACATAGCGCGAGATCAGGAGGGCGATGGGGGGGATCATGGCCATCATGTAGACGTCGAGTTTGCTGCTCATGATCGAGTACGGGACGAGCACGGCGATGATCCAATTAATGAGGAAGCGCTGCGTGCGCCAGAGAGCGGCCACGGCTACGCATCCGAGGAAGAACCAGGGGAAGAGCGATGCGGGGAGGTGGGCTGCGTAGAACCACGGCGGGGCGTTGTGGACCCATGAAGCGATGGCGCGGCCGACGGTCTGCTTGACGATGACGTCGTGCGTGTACGCGCCGCCGCCGAGAATCATCGCCGGGATGAACCAGAGCAGCGGGATCACGATCATCGCCAGAAGCGCGGGCGCGTAGTTACCGCGCGGCGCGCGGCCGCGGCGCCACCATTCCAGACCGAAGAGCACGACCGCGATCACGGGCGCCATCGGGCCTTTGATCAGAATGGCGACGCCAATGGCGATGCCGCACCAGAGCAGCGCTCGAAAATCATCACGCTCGAAGAAGCGCTCGAGCTGCCATAGCGCCAGGACGATGAAGGCGGTGAAGGCGACGTCCATGCGCGCGCTTTGCGCCGACGTCCACACCATCATCGACGAGCCGCAGACGAAGGCAGCGAGCGGACCACCCATCCGCCACAGCAACCAGAGCAGAAAGACGAGGCCCATCAGCGACGGGAGTACGAACGCCCACGTCGAGTAGACGCCGAGGGGAAAGGTGAGAAGGTCGATGAGCCAGAAGTGCAGCGGAGGTTTGTGCGTGAACGGCATGCCGGTCAAGGTCGGCAGAAAGAACGCGCCGGTGGCTCGCATCTCGCGAACGACCTGACCGTATTTCGTTTCGTCGCCGACGAAGAGATCGCGCTGCATCGGGGTGATGAGCGCGGCGAGGACGAGTAGTGCGACTGCGGCTGTGGTGATTGAACGCGGCACGGAGCGCTATCTTAATCTGCGTCGATCTGCGCTCATCTGCGGATGAGAATCTTTATCCGCAGATGACGCAGATCGACGCAGATACAAAAAGAGCCGCCTTGCCGGCGGCTCTGTTGATCAGGTGTGTCGTCGATCCGCTACGCCATCGCGTTTTGATTCTCGTAGGTGCGGATCCGGGCGGCCATCTGGTCCTTCAACTGGAGTTTTCGCTTCTTCAACGTTTTCTCTTCGAGCTCTTCATCGGTGGAGACCTCGTTCTTCGCTATGAGCTCACCAAGCCGCGACTCGCATTCATGATGTTCGTCGAGCCACTTGCGGAACTCGTTGTCTTCGGTGCTGAGAATCCGTTGAATGTCAGCGATTTGATTCGACATCCTCTATCCTCCTTCGAAGTACCTTCATTGGAAATTGTAGCACTCTAGAGGCGATCTTTCGATCACGCTAAGTAGCTTCGATTTCATGCAGTTGAGACTGCAATCGGCGCGCCGCATGATTTCCTGACGGCAGCGCGCACGCCTTCCCATCGGCTCAGCCTTTGCACTACCATCCGCGAAATGTCGAAAGTGCCGTGGGCGCCTGAGGGGTGGCTGTTCCTGATTCCAGTCCTCATCCTGACTGCGGCGGCGCTGCTGATTCAATGGACGATTGCCGCCATCGTTCTCGGCCTTCTGGCCATCTTCATCATCAACTTCTTCCGCGATCCGCGCCGTACCGGCTCCGAGCATCACGTCGACGTCCTCTCCCCCGCCGACGGCACCGTGGTCCAGATCAAAGACGTCGCCGACGGCGACATCTGGCCCGGCCTCACGCGCCAGGTCAGCATCTTCATGTCGGTCTTCGACGTACACGTCAACCGCGCGCCGATCAGCGGGCGGATCATTCACTACCGCTACAACCCGGGAAAGAAGATCGCGGCGTTCGCCGAGAAGTCATCGACAGAGAACGAGCAGAATCTCATCGTCATCGAGGACAAGCACGGCGCGACGCTGGCCTTCAAGCAGATCGCCGGGTTGCTGGCGCGGCGCATCGTGTTCGACAAAAAAGAGGGTGACGAGGTCGTGCGCGGCGAGCGCGTCGGCATGATCAAGTTCGGTTCGCGCGTCGATATGTTCTTCCCCGCCAGCGCGCTCATCAAGGTCGGCATGCGCGACAAAGTGAAGGTCGGACTGACCGTCGTCGCGGAGCTCGGAGCGAAATGATCCAGCGGCAGGACGTCCGGAAGAAGCTTCGCCGGGGCGTCTACATCGTCCCCACGTCGTTCACGATGCTGAACATCTTCTTCGGCTTCCGTTCGATCGTGAACAGCATGCGCGGCGCCGAGGCGATTGCGCTCGGGAGGATGGACCTGGCGGTGCACGCGTTCGAGATCGCCTGCATTTCGCTGCTGATCGCCGCGGTATTCGACACGTTCGACGGACTCGTAGCCCGGCAGCTCGGCGCAACGAGCGAGTTCGGGAAGGAGTACGACTCGCTCGCGGACGTCGTCACGTTCGGCTGCGCCCCCGCCGTCCTCGTCTACGCCTGGGGCCTTCAATCCCTCGGCAAGCTCGGTGTCGGCATCGCCTTTCTCTTCCTGGTCAGTGTCTCGCTACGGCTGGCGCGATTCAACGTCATGACCGGCAAGACTGACTACCGCTACTTCGTCGGACTGCCCAGTCCGGCCGGAGCGCTGACGCTCGCCGCGGTCATCTACTACGCACCGGCTCCGGTGCTCGACCATCGCTTCGCCAGCGTGATCATGATCCTCACCGCCCTCACGGCCTTCGCGATGGTCTCCCCGATTCGCTGGCGCGCGCAGAAGGGCATCAATTTCCAGAAGGGACGATCGCTGATGTACATCGTGGTCATCGCCGCGATCCTCGCCGTAGCCTGGGCCTGGCCGCGTCCGTTCCTCCTCTTCTTCGCCATCGCCTATCTCGCCTCGGGGCCGCTGATCCGCCTTTGGACGATCGTGTTCCCACCGCAGATTCCCATTGATGGGGCGTCGCTGGTCGGGAGTCGGGAGTCGCAGCCGTAGGGTGTCGTTTGTCGGCGGTTGGGAGTCGTAGAAAAAAGGCCGAGCTCTCATCAGTTCCGCGCCGGTTTCTTCTTCGACACCCGACCCCCGAACACCGACACCCGCATGTGCTACAAATCGCGCCGCAAATGACCGAGCCAAAGAAGCCCTCCGGCTACCGCCTTGCCATCGTCAATCCGCAGACTCTGGTCGGCGCGGAGATCCAGTCGATCCTGCGCGAGCGCTCCTTTCCGTTCGCCAAAGTCGTCCTGCTCGACAGCAGCGGAACGGCGACCGGATTGCTGACGGAGATCGGCGACGAGCCCGCAGTGGTGCTCCCGGTTTCCGATGATGAGATGGAGGATTGCGACATCGTCTTCTTCTGCGGACCGGCCGAGAAGAATCGTGAATGGATCGAGCGCTACGACGATGACAACTTTGTGGCGATCGATCTCTCGCAACCTTCCAGCGCCGAGGATGGGAAGCTGGTCATTGCCGGCGTGAATCTCGACGAAATCGACGCGCTTGACCGGCTGCTCATCTCGCCGCATCCGGCAGCGATTCCGATTGCGCTCATCCTCCACCAGATCGAGCGCATCAGCCGCGTGGAGAGTTGCACCGCAACGGTCGTGCAGCCGGCGTCCGAAGCGGGTCAGCTCGGCCTGGATGAGCTGGCCCGTCAGACGATCAGCGTCCTCAACATCCAGACCGTGCCGCAGGAAGTGTTCGACCGGCAACTGGCCTTCAATCTCTACCCCGCTCCGGAGCGCAACGAGGAGTACATCGCCTCGCAGATCCGCGCCCTGACCGATCCCACCACGCAACTGGCGCTCCTGATGACGCAGGGCACGATCTTTCACAGCCACACGTTCTCGCTCTTCGTGCGGACGAAAGAGGATCTCAGCGTGGAACGGATCACGACGTCGCTTCGCGAGAACGCCGCGATCGCGCTCGCGGAGGGCGACCAGGCCTTCGGCACGATCGACGCGGCGGGCAAGGACGAAGTGCTGATCGCCGAGGTGCGGCCGGATGCGTCGATTCGCGGCGGCTTCTGGGTGTGGGCCGTCTGCGATAATCTCCGCCGCAGTTCCGCACTGAACGCCGTGCTCATCGCCGAGAAGGTATTGTTCGGAAGCGGAGTGAATTAGGGGCGCAGTGGATTGGTGATTAGTGATTAGTGGATAAATGACCCGCGGGTTTGCCAGTTACCGATCCACGAATCACTAGAATCCGACTGATCCGACTGATCCGACTGATCCGACTGATCTCCTGATCTCTCACTAATCTGACCTGCTAAGCCAAGAAGGAGAAGACACCCCATGCAAGACTTCTACGAACCGAAAGTCGGCGACGTAGCACCCGACTTTCGTCTGCCGTCGACGCGCGGCAAAGAGATGACGCTGAAAGAGCACAAGGGCAAGGACGTCATCCTTTACTTTTATCCGAAGGACGATACGCCGGGCTGTACCGCCGAGGCCTGCTCGTTCCGGGATCACGAATCCGATCTCAGCAAAGCCCACGCGGTCGTCCTCGGCGTTTCCACCGACTCGCTGGAAAGTCACGATAAGTTCCGCGGCAAGTACGAGCTCAACTTCCCCCTCCTCTCCGACTCGATGGGCGACATCGTGAAAATGTACGGCGTCTGGAAAGAGAAGAACATGTACGGCAAGCGCTATTGGGGCGTGGCCCGCACAACGTTCTGGATCGGCCCGGACGGCAAGATCAAGAAGATCTGGAAAAAGGTCGACACGAAGCGCCACGCGGAAGAGGTGCTGGCCGCGCTGGACGAAGCGCACGCGAAGAAATAGCGTTTCATCTGCGCACCATCTGCGTCATCTGCGGAAAAAGCTTTGGTCCGCAGATTACGCAGATGGGCGCAGATGGGAACCTGCACGATTCGGCATCGTCTAATAAACGATCTCCTCCCTTCCCGAGTAGAGGTTGTTTGAGAACGCACGAACGATGACTGCCGAGGCGCTTTTGACGATGGATGTAACCGTAGCACTCCGGGTGTCGGAGACGGCGCCGGCGCTCCTCGCGGCAATCCGCCTGGCCCGCGACGGTGACGAGCGTGCCTTCGAGGAGATCATGCTCGCATCCCAACATCGTGTCGCATTGCTTTCGTGGCGAATCCTGGGGGATGCCGAAGAGGTCAAGGAAGCGACGCAGGAGACGTTTCTGCGCGTCTTCCGCCACCTGCACGGCTACGACGAGCAGCAGAACTTCTTCGGCTGGCTCTTCCGGGTCACGGTAAACGTCTGCCGCGATCTGGAGAAGAAACGCAGACGGCGCTGGATCTTCGCTCCGTTCGATTCCGCGGTGAACATCGCCAGCAGCGCACGCGCCGCGGACGACGATCTTGCGGCGAAGGACGAAGTCGTGATGCTGACGCGCGCCATCGACGCGCTGCCGGCGAAAGAGCGGCTGGCGATCATCCTGCGCGACGTCGAGGAGCTGCCGACCGACGAAGTGGCCGCAATCCTCGGCAGCTCGCCCGCAACGGTGCGGGTGCAAATCAGCAAAGCACGCGCAAAGCTGCGCACATGGATCGAAGCGCGAGGAGGTTCGCGATGAAGATGACCGAGTTCCGTTCGACGCATCCGCTGACTGACGACGACCTGGCCGCGGTCCGCGCCAACGTCATGGCCACGATCGGCGCGCAAAGCAAGCGGCGCGGAATCCCTCTGTTTGTGCGCCTGGCTATTGCCGCGCTGCTCGTCATCGCCATCGGCATCAGCTTCCTCGCCAGACGGCAGACACCGGCTTCGCTGATTACCAGCAACCCGCATGTCGTTACACCGACGATCACGCACCGTGTAGCACCGGCGGCTCCGCAGGTGAACACAACCATCGAGACCGCGCGCGCTGCGCTGCCGTCAAACGCCGTTCAATCAGCGAAGGCTTCGATGCCGAAACGGGTGGCCTCCCAGCCAGTTGCCCGCGCTGTCTACCGGCCAAAACATCGTCCACCGCAGAATCCCGAGTACCAAACCATCCGCATGGAAATCCGGACGCCGGATCCCGACGTCCGCATCATCTGGATCGCGAACCAGACCCCGACAACAACAGGAGGCAACTCATGAAACGACTCATCGTCATCATCGCTGCACTGCTCATCTCCGCTGCCGCGCTGGCACAAGAGAAAAGCCAGGACAAGAACACAGAGGAGTACAACACGACGCGCGAGCTCCAGAGCAAAGTCTTCGAGGTGCACAGCCGCGACGCACGCGAAATCGCCTCGTCCGTAAAGCTGCTGGGCAGCGGCTTCAAAGGCACGGCCCTCAGCGTCAACGAGGACCTGCACACAATCACCGTCCGCGATTTCAAGGAAAACATCATCGCCATCGAGAGCGCCATCGCGCGGCTCGATCAACCCGTCGCCGACACGCCCAACATCGAGATGAAAATCTCCGTCCTGATCGGATCGAAGACTCCGCTCGCCGGCGCCGAAAGCATCCCCGAGGAATTGGAGCCTGTGGTCAAGCAGCTTCAATCGACGCTCCGCTACGCGCACTACGGCCTGATGACGGCCACCGTACAGCGCACGAAGCCAGGCCTCGGCATCAACGGTTCCGGCGTCGCCGAGCCCACGCTTCTCGGCATGACGGTTCGCGAAGGACAACCGATCCTCTACACCTACAACCTGTTCCAGATCTCTACGACCAGCGGCGAACGCCCCGCGATCGACATCCAAAATTTCAAATTCTCGATGCGCGTCCCCATCACCGTCGGCGCTACCCAACCAATCCAGTACCAGTCGGTCGGCTTCGAGACCCCCGTCTCCGTCCGCCAAAATGAAAAGGTAGTCATCGGCACAACGACCATGGGCGACAAAGCGCTGATCGTGGTGGTAACTGCGACGGTGGTGCCGAAGGGGTAGGAACGATCTCGCAACTCTTCACACTCCCCTTCACACTCTTGCCAAACTCTCCGATCGAGCGACTTCTCCCCCACGCTTTTGTGGGGGAGAGGGTCTCCGGAAGCACCGAAGGTGGCACACGGAAGGCCGGATGAGGGGGTTCAAATGGGCCGCAACGGAAGCGACCGAGCCGCCTAATCGTCCAGCTTTCTGTCGGCGATGACGCCACCCATAGCCACAACGCGGCGGGGCGCAAAGCTCACGAGCCGGTCTGCGTGCTGGTCCTCGCGTTGACGAAGATAGTCGAACAGTTTGTCGAGGTCGTTGCCAACCTCGTTCATCAGTTCCTCGCGCAGTTTGCGAGTTTCAGCGACGATCGGATCTTCGTGCATCGTTCAGCCTTCCATCAGTTCCTCGGGTTATCCACACGCTGCGGTTGAACGCCGCCCTACACCGCCGCCGGTTTGAACGCCCGAATCCGGTTGCACGCTTCTTCCAGCGAGGCGAAGTCCTTCGCGAAGCAGAAGCGGAGCATGCGTTTGCCGGTCTCTGAGGCGAAGAAGGCTGAGCCGGGAACCGAGGCGACACGCGAGGTTTCGAGGAGGGATTGCGCGGCTTCGCGGTCGTCGCGGAAGTCGTCTGGGATTTTCGCGAGCATGTAGTAGGCGCCTTGCGGGACCGAGGGCTCGAAGCCGGCTTCGTGGAGTGCGGCGGCGAGCATGTCGCGTTTCTTCTGGTAGTCGGCGGCGAGGTCGGTGTAGTAATCGTCGCCGATGTCGAGGGCGCGGGCGATGCCCCATTGCAGCGGCGTCGGGGCGCAGACGTAGAACAAATCGTTGACGAGTCCGATCGATGACGAGATCCGTGCATCGACGGCGACGTAGCCGATGCGCCAACCGGTCACGGAAAATGTCTTCGAAAAGCCGCTGATCGTGATCGTCAGATCGCGGCACGATTCGATCGACGCCATCGACACGTGGCGGAGGCCGTCGTAGACGATGTACTCGTAGATCTCGTCGGTATAGGCCCAGGCGCCAAACTCGCGGCAGAGCGCGCCGATCTTTTCCATCTCGTCGCGCGTGAAGACTTTGCCGCAGGGATTCGACGGCGTGCAGACGACGATGCCGCGCGTCTTCGGACCGAACGCGGCGCGCAGCGCATCGAAATCGATCGACCAGTCGGGAGCGGTCAACGGCACGAACTTCGGCACGATGCCGAGGACGCGCAGGGTGTTGAGGTGGTAGCCGTAGTAGGGCTCGAAGAGGATGACTTCGTCGCCGGCGTTGAGGGTGGCCAGCGTTGCCGCGGCAAATCCGCCGGTCGATCCCACCGTCACGATCACCTCGGTGGCCGGATCGACTTTGAAGCCGTTGAAGCGCTCGATCTTCCGGGCGATTTTCTCGCGCAACGGATCGATCCCTTCGAACTTCGAGTAGGTCGCTTTGTTCGTGCGGATGGCCTCGCAGGCGCCGTCGACGAGCTCGGGAATCGTCGGCAGATCGCAGATGCCTTGCCCGAGGTTGATACCGCCGACGCGCTCGCATTCGCGGGACATGCGGCGGATGTCAGACTGCACGAGGCCGCGGAGACGATCGCTGATCTGGTTCATGGTGGGTAGTTTAAAGCACAGACAAGAGTGTCTGTGCCACATTGAGCTGCGCGACAGGAAGCCCTGAGCAAAGAAGCAGGTGCGATGGGGCACAGACACTCTTGTCTGTGCTTTCGAATTATGACGACCGAAACACCCCCGCCCACCACTCCCCTTTCGATCGCTCTTCAACGATCGACAGTCCGTGCTTCGCGCACGCGGCAACAACGTCATCTCGCTTGATCACGAGGATGCCGCTGAGGATCAGAGAGCCGCCGACGTGTGGCTTCACGTCGCCGAGGAGCGGGATGATGACCTCGGGAATGATGTTCATGGTGATGATGTCGAAGGCACCGCCGCGCAACGCATCGACTCCACCGATGAAGAGCGGCATCCGATCGGGCTCGACGTCGTTGCGGGCGCGGTTCTCGCGCAGCGCCGCGAACGCGTCGACGTCGTTGTCGAAGGCGCTGACCTGCTGCGCGCCGAGGCGGCACATGGCCAGGGCGAGGATGCCGCTGCCGGCGCCGATGTCGAGCCCTCGTTTACCGGCGACGTCCATCGTTTCCAGGATCTCGATGCAGAGCGATGTCGTTTCATGGGAGCCGGTGCCGAAGGCTTGCTCCTGCGGGACGACCAGCGCGTGGCGTTTGGTATCGCTCGGGATCAGCCTGGCATCGGGAGCGACGATGAAACGCTTGCCGATGAATAGCGGCTCGAGCGATTGCTGGTAATGCTCGAGCCAATCGATCCGTTCGCGCTCGGTGGCGTGGAGCTCGATGCCTTCAATATCGCGCAACTCCGCCTCGGCAGCGTCACGATCGTGTGCGGAATCGAAGTATGCGGAAACGATCGATTGGCCGCTCTCAACGATTGCTGCGCTGCCGGTCGATTGCGTGAGGAACAGCCGCGACTGCACGAGATCTTCGAGCGCGAGGTCGCGCGCGTCAAAGGAGACGTCGAGGATGAAGTCCTTCACGCTTCCGGAACGCCGTAAAGTTCGACGTAGTCTTCCATCGCCGCCTGCACGACCGCGTGGGCGTGCGCGAAGCCGTACGAGCCGGAGACGCGGATGTGGACAGGCTCGCCCGGCACGAGCTTGTACGTGGCGAAGTAGTGCTCGAGCCGCTCGATGAGCACGGAGGGAACGTCGCTGAGGTCGTGGGCCTCGCCCCAGACGTAATCGCCCTGCAAGACAGCGATGATCTTGTCGTCCGCCTCATCGCGATCGACCAGCTGCAATCCGCCGATGACGCGCGCGGAGAGGATGATCTCCGACTTGGCGATCGGCCGCTCGCTGAGGACGCAGATGTCGAGCGGATCACCGTCGCCGCGCTTGGTGACCGGCGTCAGAGCGGCGACGCGTGGACCGCAGTACGTTCTGGGGATGAAACCGTAGAGCGCAGGCGGTTGCGACGATGTTCGCTGCGGACGATCGACGCGAAGGTAGCCGCTCGCCTTGTCGACCTCGTACTTGATGAGATCGAACGGGGTGATCTCAATGTAGGCGTTGACGATGCTCGGGACATCCGAACCGGTGGGCAGTCCGTGCCAGGGATGGGGACGCCAGCGGGAGAAGTTCTGATCGGCCACGGGGAAGAATTCTAACGCGATGCTTCCGCGGCGATCATTGCCACAGTTTCCATGGATTCAGTACCGGCACATTCGCGCGCTCAAATTCAGTTGTGTCACGAGAAACGACCGTCAGTCCATGGTGAACAGCGGTCGCCGCGATCATGAGATCCGCCTGCGAAAAAGTGTGGCCAGTCTTGCGTCCCTTCTCAATGAGTAGTCGCCACTTCAGTAAGATGTCTTCGGTGATCTCGAGAACTCGGTTCTCGAACATCGGACGCGCCTGGTTGACCAACCATTCCGTCAGTTCCATTCGCCGGCCCGCATCCTTCAAGATCTCGATGCCGAATCGAATCTCGGCAAATGTGACGACGCTGACGAACAGGCGATGGAACTGCTGTCCGGATACAAACCGCACAACGTTCGCGTCCGGCTTCGGGCGCCGCAACTCGGACACGACGTTCGTATCGAGCAACCAGCCGTTCACAGCTTCACAGGGCGAGTACGTGCCGGTGTGCGAACGCGCTCGATGGTGATGTCGCGCAACGGCGAATTCTGCAGCATCCTCACGAGCACCTCCCCGGTTGGTTGGCCCTTCGCCCGGCGATACTCTTCCACCGAGATCACAACCACCTCTTCGCGGCCGTGCACCGTGATCTGCTGCGGGCCTTCTGTTTTCGCCTTGCGCACAACCTCACTGAACCGGGCTTTCGCATCTTGAAGAGACCACTGTCCTGGAGTATTTGTGACCTTTGCGGCGGATTCTCGAATTCTAGTCATAGTGACTAGTATACGCCTACGGCGCCGTGAAAAAGTCCTTCACCTTCCCGAACACGCCCTTGTCCTGCATCGGGGTCTCGCCTTCCAGCTCTGCGTAGCGCGCCAGCAGATCGCGATGCGCTTCGTCGAGGGTTGTCGGGATGCGCACGGAGACGTGGACGTAGTGGTCGCCGCGGCCGGGGCCCTGGAGGAACTGCACGCCCTTGTTGCGGAGGCGGAAGATCTGGTTCGGTTGGGTACCGGGAGGAACGCGCAGCGGCTCCGTTCCTTCGATGGTCGCGGTCTGCAGGTCGGCGCCGAGGGCGGCCTGGGTGAACGAAATGGTCTGTTCGGAATGGATGTCGTAGTCGCGGCGCGTAAAGGTGGCGTGCTCGCGAACGGCGAGGAAAACGTACAGGTCGCCGGATGGTCCGCCGTTGAATCCGGCTTCGCCTTCGCCCGCCACGCGCAGACGCGAGCCGTCGTCGACGCCTGCCGGGATCTTGACCGAGATCGTCTTCTCTTCGCGTACGCGGCCGGCGCCGTCGCACGACGCGCACGGATCCTTGATGACCTTTCCGGCGCCGCCGCATTGCGGGCACGTGCGAGCGACCGCGAAGAAGCCCTGCGAGTAGCGCACTTGTCCGCGGCCCGCGCATCCGGTGCAGGTGACCGGTTGCGTGCCCGCTTTCGCGCCGCTGCCGTGACAGACGCTGCACGTGGCAACGCGGGGAACGTCGATCGTCACATCCTTGCCGAAGACCGCTTCCTCGAATTCGAGGGTGAGGTCGTAGCGGAGATCGTTTCCACGCGCGGCGCGGGTGGTGCGCTTGCGGCCGGTACCGAAGAAGTCGCCGAATCCGAAGAGGTCGCCGAGGATGTCGCCGAAGTCGGCGAACTGGCTTGGATCAAAGCCGCCGCCACCGACGGCCTGGTGGCCGAAGCGGTCGTAGCGTGCGCGTTTCTCGTCATCCGAAAGCACGCCATACGCCTCGGCCGCTTCCTTGAACTTCTCCTCGGCATCCGCATCGCCCGGATTCTTGTCGGGGTGGTACTTCACGGCCAGGCGGCGGTATGCCTTCTTGATGTCGTCGACGGCGGCGGTGCGGGCGATGCCGAGGACTTCGTAGTAGTCGCGTTTTTCTGTCGTAGCCATCGTTTACTGGTTGGTTGGTTCGCTCGGACTGTTCATCTTCATCGGGTTGTAGAGCATCACGCTGGTCAGAATGCGTGAGGCGCTCTGCAACTCGAAAATGGCGTCGTTGAGACGCTGCTTTTCTTCCGAGGCCACCTGCTCTTTCGATTTGGTGATGATCTTCTGGACCTTGTCGCGGTCTTCGTCGCTGAGCATCTTGCCAAACTCGCGGAAAACTTTTTCGTTCGTGTAGACCATGCCCTCGAGCTTGTTCTGCAACATGCGCACTTCGCGGCGCGAGGCGTCGCCGCGGGAGTGTTCGGCCGCTTCGTTGACGAGACGATCGATCTCGTCCTGAGACAGCCCGCCGGCCGGATTAATCTTCACGCCGGTCGATTGGCCGGTGGCCTGATCGCTGGCCGTGACGTTGACGATGCCGTTGGAGTCGATCGAAAAAGTGACTTCGATCTGCGGCACGCCGCGTGGGGCCGCCGGAATGCCGACGAGGTCGAACTTGCCGAGCGATTTGTTGTCGCGCACGAATTCGCGCTCGCCCTGGAGCACGTGCACGGTGACTTTGTTCTGATGATCGACGACGGTGGTGAAGATCAGCGAGTTCTTGGTCGGGATCGTTGAGTTGCGCTCGATCACCTTGGTGAAGACGCCGCCGTGCGTTTCGACACCGAGCGAGAGCGGTGTGACGTCGAGCAGGATCATGTCCTTGATGTCGCCGCGCAGAATGCCGGCCTGCACGGCGGCGCCGACGGCGACGACTTCATCAGGATTGATGTTGCGGTTGGGCTCTTTGCCGAATACTTTCTGTACGGCTTCAACGACACGCGGCATGCGCGTTTGACCACCGACGAGGACGACTTCATCGATGTCGGCGGCGGTGAGGCCTGCTTGTTTGAGCGCGTCATTGACGGGATCGATCGTCCGCTGGATCAGGTCCTCGACCATTTTCTCGAACTCGATTCGGGTGAGGACACTGTTCAGATGCTTCGGCCCTGAGGCATCGGCGGAGATGAACGGGAGCGTGATGCGCGATTCCGGGGCGACGGAAAGCTCGTGCTTGGCGCGCTCGGCTGCTTCCTTCAAGCGCTGCAGGGCCATCCGGTCGTCGGCGAGACTGATGCCGGTCTCCTTCTGGAAGCCTTCGATGAGCCAGTCGATGATGCGCTTGTCGAAATCTTCACCGCCGAGGTAGGTATCGCCGGACGTGGAGAGAACTTCGAAGAGACCATCCTCGAGCTTGAGAATCGAGATGTCGAAGGTGCCGCCGCCGAGGTCGTAGACGGCGATACGCTGGTTCGCTTTGTTCTCCAGACCATAAGCGAGCGCCGCGGCCGTCGGCTCGTTGATGATGCGGAGCACTTCCAGCCCGGCGATCTTCCCGGCGTCGCGGGTGGCCTGGCGCTGGCTGTCGTTGAAGTACGCCGGCACGGTGATGATGGCCTCGGTGACCGGCTCGCCGAGAAAGTCCTCGGCAAACGATTTGATCTCCATGAGGACGAATGCAGAGATCTCTTCCGGAGAGTATTCGCGGTCGCGGATCTTCACTTTCATGTCGCCGTTGTCGGCGGGGACGATCTGATACGGGAGGATCTGTTTGGCGCGGCTGACCTCATCCGTGTCGTACTTGCGGCCGATGAGGCGCTTGATCGCGAAGACCGTGTTGAACGGATTCGTGATGGCCTGCCGCTTGGCGATCTGACCGACCAGCCGCTCGCTGTCTTCGGTGAATCCGACGACTGAGGGGGTGGTACGGCTGCCTTCCCGGTTCGCCATCACCTGCGGCGTGGTGACGTCGACGACGGCGACACAGGAGTTCGTCGTCCCGAGATCGATTCCGATGATCTTCGACATGAATTACGTGCCTGACGGCGCGGCATCCTCCGGTCCACCAACCGCAACCTTGACCATTGCCGGGCGAATCAAGCGGTCGTGGAGAAAGTAACCCTTCTGCATGACTTCAACGACGGTGTGCGACGGGACGGATGAGTCCTCCACGCGAACGACTCCCTCATGGATGTTCGGATCGAAGCGGACGCCGGACTCCGTGATCGGCTTCAGGCCGTGCCGCTGGAGGACGTCGAAGAGTTGCTTGTAGATGAGGGCCATGCCTTTGTGAAACTCGTCGCCCTCTTCCGCATGATCGAGGCCGCGGTCGAAGTTGTCGAGCACCGGGAGGAGATCACGAATCAACCCGGCCAGGGCGTAGCGCTGGAAGTCGTTCTTCTCACGCTCGGAGCGTTTGCGAAAGTTCTCGAAGTCGGCGAGCGTGCGGAGGTAGCGGTCGCGGAAGTCGTCCGCAACGGGTCCTTCGGCCGGTGCGGCCGGACCGTCAACAGCTTCCTTCGCCGCCACTTCCATTTCGTGCTCGATGTCCTCGACCGTGTCGCCGGTGTCTTCGATCACGTAGCGGTCGTCGTCCAGGGTGTCACCACCATTCGGGTCGTTCTTTTCGTTCACTGCTGTTGCTCCTGTTCTTCTTCGATCTTGCGGCTGAGGGCGAGACCGAGATAGTCCACCAGCGGCGCCATGCGAGCGTACTCCATGCGCATCGGTCCGATGATGCCGACCATGCCGAGCGGAGCCGCCTGCGTTCCGTAGCGCCGCGCCACGATGCTGAAGTTGTAGACCTGCGTGAAATTGCTCTCCGATCCGATCAGGATCTGCAGACCTTCTTCGGAAAGACACGAGTTCAAGATCTCCACCAGCTTTTCCTTTTCCTGCAGAGCCAGAAAGGTTTTGCGCATGGAGACGGCGTCGGCGAACTCCGGTTTGGTGAGAATCGAAGCCGCTCCTTCGACGTAGAGCTCGTGCTCGAGTGGCGCCACGTCGTTGACGGCCTCGATGCCGAGGGTGATGGTCTTCTGCAGCATGCCGTCGTGCATGGCCCGCTCCTCCTCGGTCATCCGAATCAGGCGCCGGCGAATACTGTCGAGCCGCATCCCGCTGAACTCGCCTGTGATGAAGCGTGAGATTTTTTGCAGCTCGTCACGGGTGAACGGCAGCCGCGTCTCGATGATCTTGTTTACGACGACGCCGTTCTGCCCGACCAGGATGCACATGATCTTGTTGTCGGCCACGCCGACGAAGTCCATGCTGCGGACCGTGAATTGCAGCAGGGTCGGCATGAAGATGACGCCAACCTGGTCGCTGAGCCTGGAAAGAACGCGAGAGGCGAGATGAAGCACTTCGTCGATTTCGTTGGCGTGACTGACCTGATCGTCGATCGTCTCGCGCTCGCGCAGCGTGAGCGTGCGCGAGCGCATGAGGTGGTCGATGAAGAAACGGTAGCCAAGATCCGTCGGCACGCGGCCGGCTGAGGTGTGAGGATGCTGCAGGTAACCGAGATCCTCGAGATCCGCCATCACGTTGCGCAGGCTGGCCGGCGAGAGTTGAAACCGCCCGCACTTCGCCAGGGTGCGCGAGCTGATGGCCTCACCCGTGGCCACGTGCTGCATGATGATCTCGCGCAGCACCTCGCGGGCGCGCGTGTCGAGATCATCACCGCTTCGATCGATATGCTGGACCATGAGTTTGAAGGCGAGTGCGCGTACGAGTTTGGCAGCGAATGGCCGGGCTTGTCTGGCAGTCTCGCCGAATGACTGCCAACAAGCACGAGAATGTAGGAATTGCGCCGGATGGTGTCAAGATTTGCGGAGCGATGAGTGCAAGATTGAAATTGACTGGGGACCTGAATTTGATGATGACACATCACATTTCGCGGCGGATCCGATCGCTCGGAGTGACAATCGTCTCTGTCATCGCGTTCGTCCTTCCGTCGGCCGCGCGTGCCGCGACGCTCGACCGGATCGCTGCCGTCATCGATCAACAGGTCCTGACCGTCAGCGAAGTCGACCAGATGGCTGAGGTTCGTTTCATTCCGCGCATCGCCGGGCGAAGCAACGACGATTACCACCATGACATCCTCGAAGCACTGATTGCGCAAGCACTGCGGTATCGCGACGTGGAGCGCTTCGGGGCGCAGGACATCCCGAAAGACTCGATCGAAGCGCGGCTGGTGGAGATCCAGCATCGTTTTGTTCCGCCGGCTTCGCTCGACGCAGCGCTCCTCCGGGCGGAATTGACCCTCGATGAGTTGCGCGCACTCATCAAGCGTCAGTTGCAGGTGGAGGCTTACATTCAGGAGCGCTTCGCCCCGCTGATCTTCGTCGCCAATGATGACATCGCCGCGTACTACAACGGACCGTGGCGTCAGCAACGTGCCGCGAGAGGGCTTCCGGTGACGCCGCTCAACGACGTCCGCGAAGAGATTCGCACGCTCATCCGATCACGCCAGCTCGAAGAGCAGATCGAGACGTGGACGAATCAGTTGCGGGCGCGGGCGAATGTGGATGTGTATGCGTGGAAGTGACGAATTGCGCTCGCTGGCGCGAGCGCGTTGTCGGTTGTCAGTTGTCGGTTGTCAGCGTGCGATATCCGGGGCCAACGCGCAATCAGCGGCGCAGCGAGACGCTGGCAACTGGGACGGCAACCCATAACCGACAACAGACAACGCGCGGCGGCGCTAGCCGCCGCGCATTTTCAAGGTACCGGGTTCGCGTTCTGCGTGTAGAAATCGACGGAGCCGATCTCCGTAACCAAGGCGCTGAAGTCGACGACGCGCACCGTCACGCGGTGTTTGGCGTTTGCGAGCTTCGTCGTATCGATGACGAAGTGCCATCCCGAGTTCTGACTGTTGAATAGATAGGGGTATTGCACCACAACGTCGGGACGCGGGAAACCGTACTGCGCCTTCCCCTTGAAGTCGCCGTCCACGAGGATATCGACCTCCTGGAGGGTGCTGTGTTCGGTCAGGGCCCAGCCCTGGAACGTAACCGTTCCCTTCATGAAGTCGTTGGTCTGCGGGACGTCGATGAAGCCGACGGCGGAGGCGACGCGGTCTTCCGCGCACTCGAAGAAGACGGGGATGCCATCGCGGTTCGGCAGCTCGGTGAACGTCTGCTGCTGATCGCCGACGCGCACTTTCAGCACGTGATTGCCAGGGCCTACGCCGGACGCGAGCAGCGCACCGACGTCCATCGTGAAGAGGAAGCCGGAGCGTGGCGCGTCAGGATATCCGGGGTAGTAGCGCTCCACGTCGAAGCGCGGCAGGCCGTAACAGTTCACGTAATTGCCGAAAATCGGATTGAATGCACAGTCACCGGTCGAATACCAGATGCGGCCGTCGATCATCAGCTCGGCGTAGGCGACGCGGCCGGTGTCGGTGCGCGTGCCGAGGTCGAGAGCCCAGCCGCGGACCGGCGTGATATGCGATTGCGGATTGATGGCCGGTGAGGCCTGGGGAAATACGTTGCAACGCGTGCCGTACAGCACCGCGTCGCGGATCGGTTCATCGATGTAGCCGAACGGTTTCAGATTGCCGCTCTCATTGAAGATCTGCACGGTGCGGCGGCCGATGAGCCGCGAGAGGCCGAGGCGGTCGGTCGCGCGCACGTCGAGCGTGTGCACGCCATCCTGGATTCGCGTCGTATCGACGTTGGCGACGAAAGCGCTGTAGAGCGCATCGGGCCAGTCGGCAATCGTGTTGGCTACGTCCGGGCGCGGATCGCCGTACATGGCGTTCTGCACGACACCGTTGTCGATGAGCACCTCGACCTTGGCCACTCCGTCGGTGTCGAGCGCCCAGCCTGAGACCGGGAACGAACCGGAGGCGTTGTACGTGCCGACAAGGTCGGGAATGTCGACGTTGCCGAAGGGCGATTGATTGATCGTATTGTCGACGGAGATCGTCCGGCGCCCGAGCTCAGTGACCGTGTTGTCGCTGGCGAACACGCGCACGGCGATCGTGTGTGCTCCATTCGTGAACCGGCTGGCCAGCATGCCGATCTGAAAGCCGGGCGCGATGTGCTGAATGCCGGGATAGTTCGGGTAGGACTGCTCCACATCGATGCGTGGCAGATTCGTGTTGGAGTTGACGACGAACTGATCGTCGACGTACACGGCGATCCTCGAGATCGCCGCGGGGTCGAGGAACCACCCTTTGACGAGAATCACGCCGCTTTGCGTAACGGTCGAGTCAGGATATTCGAGCGCACCGTGCGTCTCGACCGTTTGCGCGGTCAGCACAGGAACGACGAACGACACCACAATGGCGAGAACCAGGCCGCGGGTAACCCTTCTCCACATAACCCCAACCTCCCCGAAAATAACCTTGCCCGATACTGCTCAGCCTAGGCGTGATCACGCCGATTCGTTGATGAGCCGACGTTCAATCCATGGCCAGTTTGCCGGAGTTTATACTGCCGAGGTGAATTCTTCAAATATCGATGCGTCCGCTGTCACGATTGAGGATGTCCGGGAAGCCGCCATCCGCATCCAACCGTACGTCCACCGCACCCCTCTGCTGAGCAGCCGATCGCTCTCCGAGGCCATCGGCGTGGAGGTGCGTCTCAAGTGCGAAAACCTCCAGCGCGCAGGGTCGTTCAAGATCCGCGGGGCGATGAATGCGCTCCTGCAGGTGCCTGAGAACCAGCGCCGCAACGGCGTCGTGGCCTTCTCCTCCGGCAATCACGCACAAGGCGTCGCCCTCGCGGCCAGACTCCTCGGCATGAAGGCCACCATCGTGATGCCGGAGGGATCCAACCCGTCGAAGGTTGCTGCGACCGAGGCGTATGGCGCGACGGTCGTCACGTCGGGAGTCACGTCCGCGACGCGCGACACCGTCGCCCGCGACATCGCCAGCAAGAGCGGTGCGGCGGTCATCCCTCCTTTTGATGATTGGCGCATCATTGCCGGAGCCGGCACTGTCGGACTGGAGATCGTCGACGAATGGCCGGACGTGGAGACGATCGTCACACCGCTCGGCGGCGGCGGGCTGCTCTCGGGCGTCGCGATCGCGGCGACGTCGAGCAAGCCGGACATCGCGGTCTACGGCGTCGAGCCGCGCGCCGGCAACGACGGCGAGCAGTCGTTCAAGTCCGGCCGCATCATCGCCATCGATCCGCCTAAGACGATCGCCGACGGCGCCCGAACGCTGGCCATTGGCGAGCGCAATTTTGCCGTGATCCGCGAACGGGTTCGCGACGTCGTCAGCGTCGAAGACGACGTTCTCCTCGATGCTGTGAAGTTCGCCATGTATCGAACCAAGCTCGTCATCGAGCCGACCGGTGCGCTGGGGATTGCCGCGCTGCTGTCAGGCGTGATCAAACCGAAAGGAAAGACGGCGATCGTCGTCAGCGGCGGTAATCTCGACTTCAGTCTGCTCTGCTGATCGATCTCTTTCACTCTTCACTCTTCACTCTTCGAATCATGACCGCTTCCCTCTTCGGCGAAGACCCCTTCGAACCGCCCGCCCGCAGCGATGCGCCGCTGCCCGAGCGGCTGCGCCCACGCTCGCTCGAGGAGATCATCGGCCTCGACGAGATCCTCGGCGAGGGACGCTTCCTGCGCACGGCCATCGAGAGCGACCGGATTCCCTCGATGATCTTCTGGGGGCCGCCTGGCTCCGGGAAGACCACGCTGGCGCGGATCATCGCCAACAAGACCCGGGCGAAGTTCGTCACGTTCTCGGCCACCAGCACTGCGATCAAGGAAATCCGCACGCTGATGGAGGAAGCGCGCCGCGAGCGGAAAGCGCGCGGGACGAAGACGATCGTCTTCATCGATGAGATCCACCGCTTCAACAAGGCGCAGCAGGACGCCTTCCTCCCTTTCGTCGAGGCCGGAGACATCATCCTCATCGGCGCCACGACCGAGAACCCGTCGTTCGAGGTGAACTCGGCGCTGCTGTCGCGGACGAAAGTCGTCGTCATCCCCGCGCTGGAGCGCGAACAGGTCATGACGATTCTGCGCCGCGCCGTCAGCGATCCCTCGGTGCGCAAATACGGCATCGACGTCAGCGACGATGCTCTCGACTTCATGGCCGCGACCTCGGCTGGCGACGCGCGTCAGGCGCTCAACTCGCTGCAGCTCGTCGTCGAGACGGCAACGAAAGACGACGGCGCGATCGACAAAACGAAAGTGACACAGATCCTTCAGCGCCGTTCGCTGATGTACGACAAGGGCGGCGAAGAGCACTACAACATCATCTCGGCGCTTCACAAATCGCTTCGCAACGGCGACGCCGACGCCTCGATGTACTGGCTGGTGCGCATGCTGGAGGGAGGCGAAGATCCGATGTACATCGCCCGCCGCCTCGTGCGCGCTGCTTCCGAAGACATCGGCAACGCCGACCCGCAAGCGCTGGTCTTCGCCATCGCCGTCCAGCAGACCGTCCACTTCCTCGGCATGCCGGAAGCCGGCGTCGCGCTGGGGCAACTGGTCACCTATCTTGCCGCCGCACCGAAATCGAACGCCGTCTACATCGGCTACGGCGAGGCAGTTCGCGAGGTGCGCCAGGGCGATAATCCAGGCGTCCCACTTCACATCCGCAACGCCCCCACGGGCCTCATGAAAGACCTCGGCTACGGCCGCGGCTATCAATACGCCCACGATTTCGAAGACCAGACCGCGGCGATGGAGTGTCTTCCCGACGCATTGGCCGGCCGTCGCTTCTACGAGCCGAAGGAAGCGGGCGCCGAGGCGAAGATCAAGGCCCGGCTGGATGCGATGCGCGACGCGCGGAAGAAGAAGTGAGCAGGCGCCGGTCATCGGTGCATTCGGAAAGCTGTAGCGGCAGCAGACCAGCGTCGGCTGTTCAGCGTGTTGGCGGCGCCCCTCGTTCACCGGCTGTATACTGCGATACCTCCATCCCATTCAGGAAACTGCGACTTCCATGAGCTTCACGCGAGACGCTTTCATCAGCTACGCCCACATCGACAACGAACCTCTCCCTGATGAGAAGGAAGGGTGGGTGACTGTCTTCGACAAGGCGCTTCGACAGGTGCTCAGCCGTTACACGGGCAAGGATGCGAACATCTGGCGGGACGAGAAGCTGCAGGGGAATGACGTCTTCTCCGATGAGATCCTCAGCCAGTTCCCCGAGACGGCCGTGCTCGTGTCCGTCCTGTCGCCGCGCTATCTGAAATCGGAATGGTGCAGCAAGGAGATGACTCAGTTTTACGAGATCGCGGAGAAATCGGGCGGCATCATCATCGGCAACAAGTGCCGCATCTTCAAAATCATCAAGACACCGTTCGGAAGAGACGAGTCCCTGCCGCCAGAAGTGGCGGGAGTGCTTGGACGCATTCTCGGCTACGAGTTCTATCACCTCGACGCCGACAACACGCCGCAAGAGCTCGACCCCGCTTATGGCGATTCGGCACGCCAGGATTTCCTGAAGTCCGTGACACGGGTGGCCTGGCACATCAAGGAGTTGCTCGATGTGATGTCGAGTGCGCCCGCGGCTGGAAAGGCCAGGCCATCGATCTACCTCGCAGAGTGCACGCGTGACCAGCGCGACGCGCGCTCAACTCTCGAGGGGGAGCTGAAGCGCCTCGGATACGACATCCTTCCCGATTCCCAGCTCCCCACCGACTCAGTGGAGTACGTCGCTGAGGTCGAAAAGCAGCTCCAGCAGTGCGATCTGTCGATCCATCTCGTCGGCAGCAGCTACGGTGCCGTGCCTGACGGAACCGATCAGTCGGTGGTCGCACTGCAGAACGCATCGGCCGTCGGCGTCAGTAGGAAGAGCGGTCTTGCCCGCGTCATCTCCGTCCCGGCGGATTTGCAGACCACCGATCCGCGCCAACAGGCTTTCATCACCGCGCTGCATGAGGATGCCGGCTTACAGTTCGGCGCGGACCTCATCACCGGCGGGATCGAGGATCTGAAGAGCGCCGTGCTGGCGGCACTTGCCCGGGTCGAGCGAGCTACCAGCATTCCCGTTGCCGGCGCAGATAAGACGCTGGTCTACGTGATCTGCGACCCTCGTGACGTTCAAGCCACCATACCGTTGGCAAAGAGTCTCGTCGCCCGCGGCATGAGAGTCGAGCTGACGGTTTTCGACGGCGACGCGGCGGCTGTGCGCGAAGCGAATGAACAGCTCATGACGACTGCCGGCGCGATCGTTCTCTTCTGGGGCGCCGGCGACGACACATGGCGCGCCTACCAGCAGAGTGATATCCGCAAGAACCAGGGTGCACGCCGCGACAACCCGCCGAAGACGATCACGTACGTCGCCGGGCCCGCGACGAGCAAGAAGCAGTTTCTTCTGCAAACCGAAGCCGGCGTCATCGACGCCTCGAGCGCTCCCGAGGAGCAGGCGATCGCGGCTCTTGCCAAGGCGCTGGGGCTTACGTGATGTCGACGAATCCGTTCCCCGGCTTACGTCCATTCCTTGAAGAAGAAGAGCATCTCTTTTTCGGGCGTGAATCGCAGGTCGACGCCATGGTCGACACGCTTGCCGCGTCGCATTTCCTGGCTGTGGTCGGGACATCCGGATCGGGAAAATCGTCGCTCGTAAACTGTGGTCTGCGCCCGGCCCTTCATCGGGGAATGATGGCGCAAGCCGGCACGTCGTGGCGTATCGCCCAGTTCCGGCCGGGAAACAATCCGATCTGCGCGATGGCGGAAGCGCTGGCCAAAGAGGGGGCTCTCTACGGCGGTGCCGTGGAAGGTCCCTTCACTCAAAGCGAGATGATCGAGTCGAGTCTTCGCATGAGCAAACTTGGGCTGCTGGATGTCTTCGAGCAAGCCCGTCTGCCCCAGGGAACGAATCTGCTCGTGGTGGCCGACCAGTTCGAAGAGCTCTTCCGATTTCAAGAGAAGAGCGCAATCGGAACCAACGCGCGGAACGATCTCGCCGACCAGGCCACGGCGTTCGTCAACCTCCTCCTGGAAGTGCGCGGACACAAAGACCTGCCCATCTACGTCACGCTCACGATGCGCTCTGACTTTCTCGGCGAGTGCGCGCAGTTCTACGGACTACCGGAGGCGATCAACGGGGGCCAGTACCTCGTGCCGCGGATGACTCGTGACGAGCGCAGACGCGCCATCGCCGGTCCTGTCGGAGTCGGCGGCGCGGAGATCGATCCGGTCCTGCTCACGCGCCTGGTCAACGACGTCGGCGGGAATCCCGATCAGCTTTCGATCCTGCAGCATGCGCTCAACCGCACCTGGCGGCAGTGGGAACGCGAGGGCAGCAGCGGTCCGCTGACCCTGCAGCACTACGAGAAGATCGGCACGATGGCCGGCGCGCTCGATCAGCACGCGGAAAAAGCCTATGCGGAGCTCACCACGCCAAGGCAGCGCGAAATCTGCGAGAAGCTCTTCAAAGCGATTACCGACAAGGCCAGCGATGCCCGCGGTGTGCGGCGGCCTACGAGCGTGGACACACTCTGCAAATTGACGGGTGCGACGATCGAGGAGCTCACCAGTGTCGTCGACGTCTTCCGTAAGCCCAGCCGCTCCTTCCTCATGCCGCCATTCGGCGAGGCCCTGAAGGCCGATACGGTGATCGACATCTCCCACGAGAGCCTGATGCGTGTTTGGGACCGCCTGCGGATCTGGACCGAGGAAGAGGCGCGATCGGCGGGAACCTACCGCCGTTTGAGCGAGACGGCCTCACTGGAGCTTCACAACGACGCGAGCCTCTGGACCGGCCCGGATCTGGCGGGAGCGCTGGCCTGGCTGAACGACGAAAAACCGGAAGCCTGCTGGGCCGAGCGGTACGCGCCGGGCTTCAACGAGGCGATGGCGTTCCTTCGGAAAAGCACGGACGCGCAGGCCGCGGAACAAAAGCGCCATCGCGATGAAGCGTTGGAGAAGGCTCGGACCCAGGCCCGCTATGCCCGGGCGATTGCATTGCTTTCCGTGGCGCTGGTTCTCGCCCTGGCTCTCGGGGGCCTGTTAATTTACCGAAACGCCGCCACCAATTACCGGAACGCCGCCACCGCGCACGAGAGGGAAAAGGAGAAGCTCAACCGGTCCGCAAGGTCACTGCGGCAACAGGTTATTGCCTCAGAGCAACAGGTCGTCAGCTCACAGCAACAGGTCGTCAGTTCACAGGCAGTCGCCGTTCAGTCGTTTGCGGTTGACAAGCAGCGGCCCGAGGACGCTCGGAGAATTCACCAGAGCTTCGAGGCGCTGACCCATATTTCGGCGATCACAGCAACCGCTTCTCCGGAGCATTACACGAAGATCCAGTATTTCAAGAAAGCGACGGACTCACAGAAACTCGCCATGGCGCTGGATGACCTCGGTTTCGCGGTAAGCGAGGAAACCGCACGTACTCCCCGCGAGACGAATTGCATCTGGTACGGATCCGCAGTGCCGGATAACGATGTCAAGCTTGTCGCGTATGCCGTCATGCGAGCCGGCATCGATCTTAAGGGTATTCAGCCGCAGAACGTCGAGATCGGCTTCGATCCGGAGGTAATCCAAGTCGGCCATAACCCTTACTTGGATGAACAACCTCCATTCACACCGGACATCCTCAACACAACGCCGCCAAACCAACTCCGTCGCATCGAAGTAGGGGCCAAGTCGAACGTTACCGGCATAATTACCAAACTTGATCCGAAGGCGCAGGAGGGTTGGATCCAGGGGCCGAAGGGCCCGGTGTATTTCCAGTTCTCGGACGATCCGCCGCCGAAGCCATTTAACGTCGGCGATGCCGTGACATTCACTGTCTACTACGGCAAGCGAATGTACGCGGAGAGGGTCACGGCACGAACGGAACAGCCTCGGCCCGGATCGAAAGCGGCGAGCGAGCTCAAAGCTGGCGTCCAGTAGTTACCGGCCGGCGCGTTGGCGATTCGCTCGATCGGCGCCGGCTTCCGGTCTTCGCTCACTTTCACGCAGACCACCTGCGCCTCGGTGACCAGGACTTTGTTCTGGTGAAGAGTGTCACGCGCAGACGCGGAGGTACGTCTTGGCCGTTAACCTTAACACCCTGAGTCTCTTGCGAAAGACTCCCGAGTCTTTTGCGAAAGACCCCCGAGTCTTTTGCGAAAGACCCCCGAGTCTTTAACGAAAGACCCCCGAGTCTTTTGCGAAAGACCCCCGAGTCTTTAACGAAAGACCCCCGAGTCTTTTGCGAAAGACCCCGAGTCTTTAACGAAAGACCCCCGAGTCTTTTGCGAAAGACCCGGGTGTCATTATCGAATGACCCGGGAGTCATTGTCGAATGACTCGGGAGTCATTCGCGAAAGGGCACGGCAGAGGAGCTAACTGCATGGGGGTTCAGTAATTTAGGTGCTTCATCTGACAGATCGCAAGGGGGCAGGTCGAAACCGAAACCGACGACAGCTTGAGTAGAGCGGAATGCTCGCAGCGAAGTGTCGTCGGTTTCGGTTTCGACCTGACCCCTTCGCTTCTTCCGCTTCGCCTCTCAACGGCTCAGCGCGTTGGCGATGCGCACGATCGGAGTCGGCTTCCGATCTTCGCCCACGTTCACGTAGACCACCTGCGCCTCGGTGACGAGGACTTTCTTCTGTGGGTCGGTACCGCGGATCGCCTCACAAACGACTTTGACCGTGATCGAGGTCCTGCCGATGCGGAGGGTCTCCGTCCAAAAGCTGATGAGGTCACCGACGAAGACGGGCTGGTGAAAGACGATCTTGTCCATCGACACGGTCAGCATCAGCCGGGAGCCCTGGCGGCGCGCTTCGATCGCGCCGGCCTGGTCGATGTAGCTGAGGATCACGCCGCCGAAGATCGTGCCTTGCGCGTTCGTGTCGCGCGGCATCATCAAGACCCGGATGGCGGGCTCTGCCCAACGTTCGGCGATTTCAGTCATGTTCGATCACTCAGAGCGAAATCCCGATCGTCCCGCCTCGGTGACAACAACCCAGCCAGGCATCTCGCCTAGCCGGGCTGCTGCGAAGGCGTCTGCTGTTCGGTGACCTTCTTGTTGATGTCGATCGATGCTGCTTTCCGCAGGCTCTGGAGCATCGTAATACGGAGGTTCCGTGACTCCTGCTGGCGCAACGTCTCCATGAATTGCGTACGGTTTTGCGCGAGCGTGGCGGGATCAACTTTCTTCTGCTCGAGGACCTGGAAGATCACGGCACCGTCGCCGGTCATGATCGGACCCTTCACCTCACCCACCGGAGCGGTCATCGCCGCATTGACGAGCGCCGACGTGTCGCCGGTGAACCCGGTCACGGAGCCCTGGCGGTTGACCGACGTTTCCGCTGAGGCCAGGCCGAGTTTGGCGCCGGCCACATCCACGGACGGGGCAGGCAGCTCTTTCGCCAGCGCCTGCTGCGCGAGCAGCCGCGCCTTCTCCATCTTTGCGTCGTTCTCGACCTTGGCGCGCACCTCGTCGAGCGGCGAAACGCCGGCCGAGCGGATGTTGTACAGGAACGGAATGGCTGGACCGCGCTGTGTACCGATGATGTCGCCGACGTCGTTCTGCTTGGCCGCAAAGGCCCAGCTCGTGAACGCCGGATTGTTTCCCATTCCCGGAATTGCATCGGTCTTGCCGAACCACTGCGAGTCATTCGACGCCACGTTCCCGCTGGCCAGCGCCGTGAACTCGGCGGCAGTCTTCGGCTTGTTCTCTTTGATGCGTGCGGCGATGCGGGTGATCTCGTCGCGGGCGTTATCCTTCGACTGCTGCTCGATGGTCAAGCCGCGCAGCCGGTCGCGCACCTCTTCGAACGTGTGGTATCCCGGCGGACGCCGCTCCAGCACTTTGATGATGTGGTAGCCAAACTCGGCGGAGCGGATCGGATCGCTGATCGTATTCAACGGCATCGTGAAGGCCGCCTTATCGAACGGTTCGACCGTCGTATCCTTGTCGACCCAACCCATGTCGCCGCCCTTGCCTGCGGAGGATGGATCGCCCGAGTTTTCTTTCGCCAGCTTCCCGAAATCGGCACCGGCACGAAGCTGGCGGACGAGGTCATCAGCCTTCGCCTTGGCCGCCTGCTCGACCGGCGCGGGAGCGCCCTGATCAACCTTGATGAGGATATGAAGAATGTGCGCACCCTGGGGAGCTTTGAACTCCTCATGGCGCTGGTCGTAGATCTTGCGCACCTCGGCGTCGCTCGGGTTGATCTGCGCCCGGACCTTGGCGAAGTCGGCGATCAGGTATTTGGCCGCGCGCTGTTCACCGTGCGTGTATTGCGACTGGTGGGTGGTGTAGTACTGCTGCACCTCGGCCGGAGTCACGTTGACATTTGCCGCTTCCCGGGCTGCGGGATAGAGGACGTATTTGATCTTCGCGGTTTCGCTGGTGCGGCGATACTCGTCGTCGGCGGACTTCGGCGAGATGATGATCGAGTTCTGAATGGCGCTCTCGATCTTCGAGAGCGTGATCTCGCGGGCAAGCTCCTCTTCAAACTCCGCCGGCGACTGGTAGCCCATCATCGTGACGTAGCGCGTGTAGATCTCGGCGCCCACAAACTTGCCGTCGGGATTGAGCGTGGGCAGATCCAGAATCTTCTTCCGCACTTCCTCGGCTGATGCGCCGAGGTGAAGACGGCGGGCCTGCTGGAGGAGAAGATGCTGATCGATCAGCGAGTCGAGCACCTGCTTCTGCAGACCCAGCTGTTGAATCTGGTCCGGCGTAAGCGGCTGCCGGTACATCTGCTCGTAGTTCTTTTCGGTGTAGTAGAGAGCCCGATCGAACTCGCGGTACGAGATCGTCTCCCCGTTCACGCGGGCCGCGTACGCATGCTGGTCGATCCCGCCACCGTTGCCGGCACCGCCAGCGCCCCAGTCGACGAAAATGAAGAGGATAAAGACCGCAACAATGGCGACCAGAATCCATTTGAGGTGCTGAAAGCTATCGCGCATCAACTTGAGCATCGGGACGAACCTCTTGTTTTGACTTGATTTGGATGGCAACCGCGGCGCGGGACACCTCCAGCCGGGCGATCGCGTGAATCCGTAAAAAACGCGGCAGTGTAGCTATTCCCGCCTCCCGGAGCAAACTGTGCCGCTGGGCGTGCTATAAACTTCGACTCGTCCCGATGGCCAAAGAGAAGCAGAGCTCCGGACCCGTGATCGACTGGTATCTCGTTTCCATCGAGCGCCTCAAGCAGATCGGTATCGTGATACTCGTCGTCCTTCTCGGAGGCGGTGCATGGTGGTACTACACCAACCAGAAACGTAATCCGCGCAGCTCGGCCGAAGCAGCGATCGCCGAGGCCAGACAGGCGCTCAACACGCTCGCTGCTTCCAAAGACTTTCCGATGCATCGCAGCGATTTCGATCGCGCGCAGCACAAACTCGACGAAGCCGGGACGAAGCTCGCCGCCGGCAATTATCCCGACGCCGAGAGCGCCGCGGTGGAGTCGCAGACCTTCAGCAGGGCCGCGCTCAGCGGAAAAGGAGGCGCGGACAACGACGCACAGTTCCTCACCGTCGAAGGCGACGTACAGTTTCAGAAGTCCTCGACGAGCGACTGGAGTCCGGCGGAGATGCGCACGCCGCTCTTTAACGGCGACTGGGTCAAGACCGGAGGCAGCGCTTCCGCGGAGCTCATCTTTTCGAACGGTTCGCTCTACACGATCGGACCGAACGCACTCCTCGAGATCTACTCGCAATTCAATGCAGCGACCAGCAGGAAGAACAATTCCGTGCAGATGCAGGTCGGCTCGGTCGAGGTGGCAACAACCGACGACGCGTCGAGCGTCCGCACGCCCGGCAGCCAGGTCACCATCGACTCCGAGTCGACGACGCAAGTCGGTGTCGACACGCAGAAAACGACCGCGGTCCTGGCGGAAAAGGGATCGGCCTCGATAGCCCCGTCCGACGGCAGCGCGGCAGTGAAACTCGCCGTCGGCGAGAAGGTCACCACCACCCCGCAGGGAGCGCTTTCTGCCGTACGCAAGCTTCCCATGCCGCCCGCGCTCCTCACGCCGTCCGACAATCAGGTCTTTCTGGTCACGGCCGATTCGCGCGTCGAGTTCTCGTGGGAAGCCGTACCGGGAGCCACCGGCTACCTGCTGCAAGTCTCCCGTTCGCGCCTTTTCACATCTCTGGAGATCAATTCGCAACGCCAGAAAACCACCGCCTCGGCGCTAGTGACCGCAGAGGGAGCGTTCTACTGGCGCGTAGCAGCAACGGAAGCAGGAGGCGACGTCGGTCCGTTCTCCGCATTTCGACGCTTCCGCGTCAACGGCCCGGGTCACGAAGGGACGACCGCTCCGGATGCTCCGGCACCACGGCTGCAGCTCAAGCGTCCGTATTCGATCGGCGGAGCGTTCTTCATGATCGAAGGGGACACAGACCCCGGCGCAACGGTCCTCATCAACGACGAGGACGCCGACGTCGAAGGGAACGGTCACTTCAAGAAGCTCGTCAGCTTCAACAAGGTCGGAACCAATCTGGTCGTCGTCAAAGCAACCAACGCAGCAGGCAAACAAACCCGGCAATCCGAGACGGTGCACGTGGAAGAATAGGGTTCGCGGGAGTCGCTGGTCGGGAGTCGGGGGTCGGAGAGCACTGGCAACGTTTGCGCTCCGACCCCCGACTCCCGATCTGCGACCCCCACTTCAGGGCAACGCTCTTGCAGCAAGCCTCCCAAACGTCAAAAAAGGACAAGATCTAGAAAATGGCTCTCAAATCGCTGCTCTCGATGTTCTCTAACGATCTGGCGATCGATCTGGGAACAGCGAACACGCTCGTCTACGCGAAGAACAAAGGCATCGTCGTCCGCGAACCCTCCATCGTCGCGGTCAACAAGATCAACAACAACGTCGAGGCGGTCGGCAAAGAAGCGAAGGAAATGCTCGGCCGCACTCCGGGCAACATCGTGGCCATCCGCCCCATGAAGGATGGCGTGATCGCCGACTTCGAAGTCACGGAGAAGATGATCAAGTACTTCATCGAGAAGGCACACGGCCGGCGCTTCCTCGTCAAGCCTCGCATCGTCATCTCCGTCCCCTCGGAGATCACACAGGTCGAAAAGCGTGCCGTCAAAGACTCGGCCCTGCGCGCTGGCGCGACCGAGGTCTATCTGATCGAGCAGGCGATGGCGGCGGCCATCGGCGCGGGACTTCCGATCACGGATCCGACCGGCAACATGATCGTCGACATCGGCGGCGGCACAACCGACGTCGCCGTCATCTCGCTGGCGGGCATCGTCTACTCGCGCTCGGTGCGCGTGGCCGGCAACGAGATGGACGACGCGATCATTCAATACATCAAACGCAAGTACAACCTGCTCATCGGCGAACGTACCGCCGAGCAGATCAAGATGGAGATCGGCTCCGCGTTCCCGCTCGACGAAGAGATGACGATGGAGATCAAGGGCCGCGATCTCGTCGAAGGCGTTCCCAAGACGCTCGTCGTCAGCGATGAAGAGATCCGCGAAGCGCTCTCCGAAACCGTGGCCACGATCGTCGAAGCCGTGCGCGTCGCGCTCGAGCGCACGCCGCCCGAGCTCTCCGCCGACATCATGGACAAAGGCATCATCATCGCCGGCGGCGGATCGATGCTCAAGAATCTCGACAAGCGTTTGCGCGAAGAGACCGGCCTTCCCGTGACGCTGGCCGAAGATCCTCTGGCGTGCGTAGCACTCGGCACCGGCCAGATGCTGACCGACTTCAACCTGTTGCGGAAGATTTCGATTGAATAGCGGGGTGTGGGGAGTGGGGAGTGGGGAGTGGTAGAGCGCGGCGAGTGGAAGCTCATCCCGAATCCGGCTCCGTTTCCTCTCCCACACCCCACCCCCCACTCCGCACGCCCACTGGCTCAGAATCTGCTCCATAACGCGCACGAACCATGGCCGCACCCGCTGACGTAATCCCACGGCGCCCGACGTTGCTGTTCATCGTCGTCCTGGCGTTGCTCTTTTTTCTCATGAGCCTGAGCAGCAGGACGCGCTACATCGGTGAGACCCGCACGATGTTCGAGCGCAGCGTCATGATCCTCTTCGCGCCGATTCCGAAGACCGTGAACTGGGCCGGCCAGTCGATGTCGGACGTCTACCATGGCTATCTCGACATGCGGCGCTCTGTCGGCGAGAACCTGCAGCTTCACCGGCAGATCGATGAGCTCACGACCGAGAACCTTCGCCTTCGCCAGTCCGAGGGCGATCTGCGCCGCCTGCGCAGTCTCCTCGGCTATTCGGAAGAGTTCACGATGCCGACGACCATGGCCGAGCCGGTCATGCTCGACATCTCCGGGCGCTTCAAATCGATCATCCTCGACCGCGGATCGAACACCGGCATCGAGGTCAACGACGCCGTCGTCAATGCCAGCGGGCTGATTGGCCGCGTTGTATTGACGACGAAAGACATGGCCAAGGTGCAATTGATCACCGACGGAAACTCCTCGGTAGGCGTCCTCATCGACCGGACCCGCCGGCAGGGCGTTCTTCGCGGTGATGGCGCGGCCGGCGCGCAGCTCTATGACATCCCGTCACTCTCCGACGTCAAGCCCGGCGACGTCGTCATGACCGCCGGCATCGACGGCATCTATCCGAAAGGAATCCCGGTCGGAGTGGTGACGAAGGCGGAGAAAGGGCAGGACCTCTTCAAGACCATCGTCGTCCGTCCGTCGATCGACTTCGGCTCGATCGAGGAAGTGATCGTCCTGCACACGCGCAAAATACCGAATGACGTGGTGAGGTACACACCTTGAGGTGGCTTCGATTCGCGGTCGGACTCCTGATCGCTCTGACTCTTCACTCGCTGCTCGACAGCTTCTTCCCGAACGCGCTGGCGTTCTTCAACCCGTACGTCATCCTCGTCGTCTACTACTCGATGGGCGGCAACGTCTTCGGCGCGATCATCGCAGGCGTCATCGCAGGCCTCGTGCAGGATGCCTACTCCGGCGCGATGTTCGGACTTCACGCTTTCGCACTCACCGTTTGCGCCTACGCCGTGGCCTCCATCAACTCCCGCCTCGTGCTGCGCGGCACGCTCGCGTTCGGCGCCTGCCTGGTCGGGGCCGTGATCGTGAACGAGCTGGTGATCTACATCCTCGTGAACATCCTCCTCAAACAGAAGGTCGAGATGTTCGAGCAGGGAATGATCGTAAAGACGGTCTTCACCTGCCTCTTCGGGATGATCGTCTATCTATTGTTGACCCTGTTTCTGCGAGAAGAGCCGATCGACGCAACGAGGAGGCCGGCAGGGTGGTGAGTTTCGCGGGGGTCGGCTTTCGGGGGTCGGGGGTCGGAGCAAGGCCTGCTACATGCAAGACCGATAATTGAACACCGATAATAGAGCTCGATCCGACACCCGACTCCCGAACCCCGACACCCGAGTGACCAACCATGCGCGTCTACCGAGATGACCAGAAGTTCCTGACCTTCCGCATCAACGCGCTCCTGTGGGCGATCGTCATCGTGTTCGTGTTTCTGGCGGGCTCGTTCTGGGTCGTGCAGGGCGTGCAGGCGGAGAAGTATCGGAACCTCTCCGAAGCCAACGCCCTTCGCGAGCTCGTCACGCCGGCGAAGCGCGGACTGATCCTCGACCGCAGCGGACAGAAAATCCTCGCCGACAACCAACCGGCCTATTCGCTGTCGCTCGACCGCGTGGTCATGCGCCCGATCATCAAGAACGATCCGTCGCATCGCGACAAGGTCGTGGCATTCCTCGCCCAGGTTCTCGGCGTGCCACCGCAGGAGATCGAGGCCCGGTTCGAAAAAGGCAAGGCCATTCCCAACGCGCGGCCCATTCCTGTCGCGGAAGATCTGTCGATGACGCAGGTCGCCTCGATCCAGGCGCAGGCGATCGCCTTTCCCGAGCTCGACGTCGAGCCGGTGCAGCGACGCAACTATCCGTACGCGACCATGGCCGCGCACGTCATGGGCTTCATCGGTGAAGTGAACGAGAAGGATCTCATCGCGCACAAAGAGCTCAAGCAGGGCGACCTCCTCGGCAAACGCGGCGTCGAGATGATGTACGACGAGTATCTGCGCGGCCGCGACGGCGCGCAGTACTGGCAGTACGACAGTCACGGCCGCCGCCTCGAGGAGTACCGCGCCGCGCGGAAGGAGCCGGTCGCGGGTGACAACGTCTATCTCACCATCGATTTCGACCTCCAGCGCCGCGCCGAGCAGTACTTCATCGAGAACGAGTTCGTCGGCTCCGCGGTGGCGCTCGATCCGCGCAACGGCGAAGTGCTGGCCATGGTTTCTTCGCCCGCGTTCAATCCCAACGTCTACTCGCGCCGCTTCACGCCCGAAGTCTGGCGGACCATCGCCTCCAACCCCTTCAAGGTCGAGCTGAACCGCGCCATTCAGGGCCTCTACTCGCCGGGATCGGTTTTCAAACCCGTGATGGCTATGGCCGGGCTGTCGGAAACAGCGATCGACACGACGACTTCCTTTTTCTGCAGCGGCAGCGGCGTGTTCTTCGGACGCCGATTCCGCTGCTACAACAAGAATGGCCACGGCGACGTCAGCGTCGCCAACGCCCTCAAAGTGTCGTGCGACATCTTCTTCTTCAATGTTGGAGCGCGTCTCGGTGTCGACCGGATCGCCGAATACGCGCACAAGCTGACCTTCGGTGAGATCTCCCGAATCGATCTCGATGGCGAGAAGGCGGGCCTCGTTCCCTCCACGGAATGGGCGAACACCAAGCAGCACCGCAAGTGGTATCCATCGGAGACCATTTCGGTCGCCATCGGTCAGGGACCGCTCCTCGTCACGCCGCTTCAGGTCGCGAACATGATGGCGGCCATCTCGAACGGAGGTACGGTCTACCGCCCTCACGTGGTGAAGATGATCGAGAAGGTCAACCCTGACGGCCGCGTCGAACGGCTGCAGGTCGCCAGCGAAGTGCTGCACAAAGTCACGCTGGCCCCAAAAGCGCTCGAGACCGTCAAGCTGGGGCTCTGGAAAGTCGTCAACGAGCAAGGCGGCACCGGCGGCAACGCCCGCATCGAAGGATTAAACGTCTCCGGCAAGACCGGCACCGTCCAGGTCATCGCGCAGCACGGCTGGGTGAAGACCGAAGGTTTGCCCTACAAGTACAAGGACCACGCGTGGTTCGCGTCGTTTGCGCCAAAGGACAATCCGCAGATGGTCGTGGTCGTCTTCGTCGAGCACGGAGGCCACGGCGGTGTCGACGCCGCGCCGCTGGCCAAGTTGTTGTACGAATCGCGCTTCCGCGAGCAGGTCCTGAACGCCAACCTCGATCTCTCGAATCCCGACACGCTTCAAGCAATCAAGGAAGGACAAGCGCCCGTTCCCGGACAAGTCAAGAAAGCGCCAGCCGCGGCCGCAGGCTCGAACCCGAACCTCGGCCACTGAGGTATTGCCTTCGGCGTTGTCGGTTCATTGCCTGCGGCGTTCTCACATCCTTTAATCAACAGCCTGAACTTGGCTCACAATGACAACGCCCAAACGCTCTCAACCGACAACGCCGAAGGCAATCAACCGATAACGCCCAAGGCAATCGCATCAGTAACTCCTCTTGAATTTGTCGGCGTCGCGGCGCTCTCGCTTGGTCGGACGTCCCGCTCCCCGCTCGCGGAACACCGCATCGTCGATCTTCTCGATGACCGGCGTCTCGTCGATGTACATCGTCCGGGCGGTCTCTTTCGCCTGTTGCCGGTCCGGAATGCCCTTCACGACAAACTTCCGGAACCGCTCGCCGGCATACAGCTCAACTACGTCTCCCTCGCGTACGGGCGCCGCCGGCTTGACCCGCTGTCCGTTGAGTTTCACGTGACCACCGCGGCATGCCTCGGTCGCATCGGTGCGATGCTTGACGAGGCAGACATGCTTGAGCCAGGTGTCGATGCGATGACGCTCTGAGTCGCTCATTCGGAAGAGGTTATAATCCCGCCCATGATTAAAGCCGACATCGTCAACAAGGTGGCGGAAGTGTCCGAAATTTCGCGTGTGAAGGCCGCTCAGGCAGTCGACACGGTGATCGAAGGGCTGCGCAATGCGCTCGCGCGCGGGCAGCGGATCGAGCTCCGCGGATTCGGCGTTTTCCAGGTCAAACAGCGGAAGAAAGGGATCGGCCGCAATCCGAAAACCGGCGTCGAGGTGAAGATTCCACCCGGCAACACGATCCGCTTCAAGCCCGGCAAAGAACTGCGGAACCTTCTGTAGTGTCACCCGAGCAGAACCGGCATTTCGCCGCCAACGGCCAGACCGTACTCGTTCTCGACTTCGGTTCGCAGTACACGCAGCTCATCGCCCGCCGCATTCGCGAGCAGTGCGTCTACTCCGTCGTCCATCCGTTCGATATTCCGATCGAGCGCGTGCGCGCGCTTGCGCCTCAGGCCATCATCTTCTCAGGTGGACCGCAATCGGTTTACGCCGACGCCGCGCCGATCTGCTCGCGCGAGATCTTCGATCTCGGCGTCCCGATCCTCGGCATCTGCTACGGCATGCAGCTCACTGCCTACCTCCTCGATGGGAAAGTGGAAGCATCGGCCGAGCGCGAGTACGGCCGCGCAGAGATCGACCTCCGCGGCACCGACTCGCCGCTCTTTGCGGGTACGCCGTCGCATCAACGCGTGTGGGCAAGCCATGGCGACAAAATCCTGCGCGAGCCTCCCGGCTTCCGCACGACTGCCTCGTCGGCAAACGCGCCGATCGCCGCCTTCGAGAATATCGAGCGGCAGTGCTACGGGATTCAGTTTCATCCCGAGGTCACCCACAGCGAAGCGGGAACGTCGATTCTTCGCAACTTCCTTTTCGAGATCGCCCATTGCACTCCGACCTGGAACCTCGGCGACTACCGCAAACGAAAGGTCGAGGAGATCCGCGCGACGGTCGGCGACAAACAGGTCATCGCTGCGGTCAGCGGCGGCGTCGATTCGTCCGTGGCCGCGCTCCTGGTCGCCGAGGCGATCGGCGATCAGCTCACGGCGATCTTTGTCGACAACGGCGTGTTGCGAAAGAATGAAGCGATCCAGGTCATGTCGCGGCTCTCCGAGGGCCTCGGCATGCACATCATTGCCGTCGACGGAAGACAGCGCTTCTACGACAAGCTCGCAGGCATCGAAGACCCCGAGGCCAAACGCAAGAAAATCGGAAACGAATTCATCGCTGTGTTCGAGGAAGAGGCGAAGCGCATCGCCGGCGCCGAGTTTCTCGTGCAGGGAACGCTCTACCCCGATGTCATCGAGTCGGTGTCGGTCAAAGGTCCCTCGGCCGTCATCAAGACTCACCACAACGTCGGCGGTCTGCCCGAAAAGATGGGGCTCAAACTAATTGAGCCTGTCCGCGAGCTGTTCAAAGATGAGGTGCGCCGTCTCGGACTCGAGCTCGGACTCGAAGACGAATTCGTCTGGCGCCATCCGTTTCCCGGCCCGGGACTGGCAGTGCGAATCCTCGGCGAAGTGACCGCCGAGCGCGTCGCGATCCTGCAGAACGCCGATGAAATCGTGATCGAAGAGATCCGGCGTGCCGGCCTGTATCGTGAGATTTCTCAGGCATTTGCGGTTCTGCTGCCCGTGCGCAGCGTCGGCGTGATGGGCGACGAGCGGACCTACGAAAACGTCGTCGCGGTCCGCGCTGTATCGACGACTGATTTCATGACTGCCGACTGGTACCGTATGCCCCACGACGTGCTCGACGCCATCAGCCGGCGCATCGTCAACGAGGTCCGCGGCATCAACCGGGTCGTCTACGACATCTCCTCGAAGCCTCCCAGCACGATCGAATGGGAGTGAGGAGATTCCGGAATCTATTATGCGTCCGTCTCCCGAGTTTCCATTTTTGTGTAGCTCTCCGCCATCAGACGCTGTAAGTTACTCATACGCGTCCTACCTGAAAACAGTTCCTCGCACATGTCGTGCGTGGTGAAGAGGAGAACCTGCATGAATCCAGCCCGGCCCCTTTCACGTTTCATCGTCGGTTCCATGTTGTGTCTGTTGCTACTTCCCGCGATCGCTCTCGCCAAACCCGGCGGCGCCGACCCGATTGCCCGCATGACGGCATCAGGCTCGGTGGCCATCTGGACGACGGCAGTCAGCCACGACAAGATCGCACTCACTGTAGTCGGCCCTGACGGATCCGTCTTCCAGAAGGAGTTTGCGGCGGGCGTCACGCCAATGTTCCGTCTGCAGGATCTGGGCGGGAAGGCTGCGGACGGCTCCTACACGTACGAGATGCGCATCATCCCGAACGTTAGCTCCGCCGTCAGACAGCAGCTCGCAGCAGCGCGCGAAGCAGGCGACGATGCCGCGGCGGCTCGCATCCAGCGCGATGCCGGATTGGCGGAGCAGATGGTGCAGTCGGGGACACTATCGGTGTCGAACGGCGCATTCATCGATCCCGACGCCACCGAGCCGGTTCTTCGCCAGCCGGCGGCGGCCGCCTCCAGCACTACGAGCGGCACTACGAGCGCCTCATCGATCAGCCCGCCGAAGAAGATCTCGCCGCTCGACATCGTCCAGGCCGACGATGTGATCATTCAGGGAAGCCTCTGTGTCGGCCTCGACTGCGTCGTCAACGAGTCGTTCGGCTTCGACACGATCCGGCTCAAGGAGAACAACACTCGCATTGCTTTTGTGGACACGAGCACTTCCGCCGGGTTCCCGACGCACGACTGGCAGCTGACTGCGAACGACAGCGCCAGCGGCGGTGCGGAGAAGTTCTCCATCGAAGATCTCACCGCCGCAACCGTGCCTTTCACTGTGAGGGGCTCCGCACCAAACAACGCGATCTTCGTCGACAGCACCGGCCGCGTTGGCTTCCGTACCGCCACGCCAGTGCTCGACCTTCACGTCGCCACCGGCAACACACCGGCTCTGCGCCTGGAGCAGAACTCCAGCGGCGGATTCACCGCGCAGACCTGGGACATCGGGGGTAACGAAGCAAACTTCTTCGTACGCGATGTGACCGGCGGCTCACGCCTCCCGTTCCGCATCCGTCCCGGCGCACCGACGAGCTCCATCGACATCGCGGCGAGCGGCAACGTAGGCATCGGAACGGCCAGTCCGTCAAATATTCAATCGAATGGCCCGGTCGTTCACATTTCGGGAACCGGCGCGGCACTGCGTATCAAGGACACGGCGTCCGGCGGTGATTGGAACCTCTTTGCGAGAAACGGTGCCTCGACGAACCTGTTCCGGATCTTTGACGGTGCCGCCACTGCCGATCGATTGGACATCGACGCATCGGGCAACGTCGGCATCGGGACGACGACACCCACGAGCAAACTTCAGGTCGTTGGCTTGCCGGTCTTCGCAAACAATGCCGCAGCAGTCGCGGGCGGCTTGACGGTCGGCGCGTTCTACCGAAATGGCGGCGATCCCGACAGCGTTAGTGTCGTCCACTAGATCTTCGATCCTGATCGCTTGACCTGAGCCGCGCGGCGTGTGGAGATCCTCCACGCGTCGCGCGGTTTTTCTTTGCACGCGATTATCGAGCTCGGGACTCCCCAGAAAAAAGCACGGGGCGCGGCGGAAGACCGCGCCCCGTTACGGAGCAGATGATCCCGGGTCCCTCTCCCCTGGATCGCGTACGGCACGCAGGAGGGGCGCGCCGCGTTGGAAAACGCTAGTCGCTCAAGTTGCGGATCACCGTCGGAATATCGAGGTCATTGCCGAAATCACTCGACGCCATCGGCCCGAAACCTCCGGAGCCGTCGGGCCGGCTGAATCCTTTGCGAAAAAAGGGAGGATCGTAAATCTCCCCCTCCGCGCCTACCTGCGGCGCAGCCTGCACCGCTTCCTGCGTTACCTCGTGCTGCGCCGCAATCTCCTTCGGCGCGAACGGCCGGAACGGCACCTGCGTCGAAGTTGACGAAGGCCGCGACGCGTGACCCGACGAGAGCTGTTCGCCGCGCGTATTGAGAAACCCCTTCGTCGCCGAGTCGAAACCGGTCGCGATGACGGTGACTTTGACTTCGTCTTTCATCCGCGGATCGATGACCGTTCCGAAGATGATGTTCGCTTCCTCGTCGGCCGCTTCCTGGATGATCGACGCGGCCTCGTGCACTTCGAACAGCGTCATATCCGGGCCGCCGGTGATGTTGATCAGAACGCCCTTCGCCCCTTCGATCGACGCTTCTTCGAGGAGCGGCGATGAAATGGCGCGCTGTGCGGCTTCGACCGCACGATGTTCGCCCGAGCTCACGCCCGTGCCCATCAGCGCCATGCCCATCCCGTGCATGATCGTTTTCACGTCGGCGAAGTCGAGATTGATCTCGCCCGGAACCGTGATGAGATCGGAGATGCCCTGCACTGCCTGCCGGAGGATGTCGTCGGCGATGTTGAACGCCTCGTTGAGCGACGTTGCGCGCTCGACGAAGTTGAGCAACCGTTCGTTCGGAATCGTGATCAGCGTGTCGACGGTCTCCCGCAACGCGCGGATGCCCTGTTCGGCCTGAATGCGCCGGCGTTTGCCTTCGAAGCCGAACGGCTTCGTGACCACCGCCACAGTGAGCGCGCCGAGCTCCGCCGCCAACGACGCGATGATCGGCGCCGCGCCGGTACCCGTACCGCCGCCCATCCCCGTCGTGATGAAGATCATGTCCGCGCCCGAGAGCGCCTCGAGAATGCGGTCCGTGTCTTCGAGCGCGGCCTGTTTGCCGATCTCCGGGTTCGCGCCGGCGCCGAGACCTTTGGTCAGCTTGCCGCCGATCTGCAGCTTCACCGGTGCCAGCGACGTTCGCATCGCCTGGACATCGGTGTTCGCGACCATGAACTCGATGCCTTTGATCCCGGCCTGAATCATCCGGTTGACCGCATTCCCACCACCACCGCCCACGCCGATGACTTTGATCTTGGCTCCGAGCTGCTGCCCTTCGTCGAGCATCACCGCTAATCGGCCGTCACCAGGTTTTTCGTCAAATGTGATCATTTACCGTCTCCAGGAAGAGTAATCATTTTTCGTTACGCATTCAAACAATATTTGCATTCCTACGTTTGCGTGAAGAGCGACTTGAGCCCATCGGCGATTCGAGCGAAGCCACGCCGCGGACGCTTCCGTACCCGGGCCCGGTCCCGAAAGCCCCACAACAGCAGGCCTGCTGCGGCCGCCCATTCCGGCCCCGCGACCGTGTCGGAGAGGCCGCTCAGTCCTCGCGGCACGCCTTTCCGCGCCTGCTGATCGAACACCTGCTCGACCATTTCCACCATCCCATCCATCTCCGCGCCGCCGCCGACAACGACCACGCCGCTGCGGATCTCTTTGTCCAATCCCACCTTCTCGATATCGCGATAAACGAGTTTTGCGATCTCGGCCGCGCGCGGTTCCAGGATGTTCGTCAGCTCGTGCTTCGAAAGGATCTTCGGCGCACGGCCACCCACGGTCGGCACTTCGATCGGATCATCCTCAGTGACCAGCGAAGCGAGCGCGCAGCCGTAGCGCTTCTTGATCCGCTCCGCGTCCTCCATGGGCGTCCGCAACACGACCGAGATGTCGCTGGTGAAATGACCCGCGCCCACCGGCAGTACGTTGGTGTGGACGACGTTCCCTTCGAGAAAAACGGCGTAGTCCGTCGTTCCCGCACCGATGTCCATGAGTAAAACACCCATCTCGCGCTCGTCCTGGGTCAGCACCGCTTCGGCAGCGGCGAGCTGCTCGAGCACCAGCTCCTGCACGGCGATGCCCGCTTTGTTCACGCCGGTCAGGACGTTCTGGTTGTGCGTGCGCGCACCGGTGACGATGTGGACGTTCGCCTCCAGCCGGCCGGCGGTCATGCCGAGGGGATCGTGGATGCCGTCCTGTCCGTCGACGACGAACTCGCGCGGGATCACGTGCAGCAACTCGAGCTCGGCGGGAATGTTGATCGACTTCGACGCCTCGATGACGCGGTCGATGTCTTCGCGAGAGATCTCACGATGCTTCCCGGTGACCGAGATGACGCCGCGCGAGTTGACCGAGCGGATGTGATCGCCGGCCACGCCGACGTAGACCGATTCGATCTGCAGTCCAGCCATGACCTCGGCTTCGTCGACCGCTTTCTTGATCGCCTCGATGGCCTGATCGAGGTTGATGATGTTGCCGCGGCGCGTTCCCTTCATCGGCGAGGTGCCTTTGCCAATGATCTCGATCTGGCCGCGGTCGGTTACTTCCCCGACCAGCACACAGACCTTGGAAGTCCCGATATCGAGCGCGACGATGTATTTCTCTTCGGTCTTCGGCATTCGTTGTCTCCTGAATGGCTAATTCGTGATCGGTGCAAAAATCGTTGGTTTTGGCGTAGACGGCTGCAGCACGGCGGGATGAACCGGCTTCACGACGATGCGTCCGGCAAAGCGAAGATCGGCGTATTCGATGTCGTGGACGCCGAAATGCTCGGCGCGCGCGACCGCGTAAAGGTCCCGCCACTTCGCGGAAAGATCGCTATCCCCGGCGTAAACGAACGCGCCCAATTCGCGGTCGAAGAGCGCGAATGAGCTCGGCGCGATCGGCCGGACTTCCGAAATGCGCGAGTAAATCTGCGGATCGCGAGCGCGAAGCGTCTGCAGCAAGACGACACTACGTTGCAGTTCGGCACCCGGTGCATTGGTGATGAGCGGCAGATCGCTGTCGCCGACGGAAGGAGCCAGCTCCGCAAACGCCATCCCGTCTTCGTCGACGTAGCTGATGCGCCCCTTCTCGGCAACGAGCGCGGCCGGCGTGCGCTCGACGATGCGAATGCGCAACGTGTCGGGAAGCTTCTTTTCTGCCTCGATGCGCTTGATCCAACCTAGTCCGCGAAGATCATGGCGCAGCCGGCCGATGTCGATCTTAAAGAGGTTCTCGCCGACGTACGCGCGGGTGACGGCATCGATCTCGGCTCGCGGCGTATGTACGACGCCTGTGACTTCAATCGACTTGACTGCGAAACGGTTGTCTCCCCGAGTGTGCTGAAAAACGAGAATCGAACTGATGACGAGACCGATCACGATGCCCGCTTTCCCACCAATGGCGGCAAGACGCTGCAGCTGAATCCGGCGCTGATTGCGGCGGATGCGCGCGACGTCCGCCGGGCGGAAGAAGCGAGGCGAGGTGCTGTCGTAACCGGCCGACATCAGACCCCTCCTCCATCTTCGCCGCGCACCAACGCCTCGGCGATCTCATGAACGTCGCCCGCACCCATGGCGATGAACACATCGTTCGGCTGCAGCCGCCGCCGAAGCTCGTTGATGATCTCTGCGTGGCTTCGATCGATGAATTCAACTCCCTCCGCCGAGTCGGCGATCATGCGGGAGGAGACGCCATCGATCGGCTGTTCTCGCGCCGCGTAGATCGGCGCGACGAGCGCTACATCGGCACCGGCAAGCGAGGAACCAAACTCGCGGGAAAAATCCCGGGTTCGCGAATAGAGATGCGGCTGGAACAGCGCCACGACGCGGCGACGCGGATAGCCGCTGCGCGCTGCGCTCAGCGTGGCCCGGATTTCCGTCGGATGGTGGGCATAGTCGTCGACGACGAGCGCTCCGTTGTAGTCGCCGAGGATCTGGAAGCGGCGGTCGACGCCGAGGAACTTGGCAAGCCCGGCGGCGATGGCGTCGTGACCGACTCCGAGCGCACGCGCCACCGCGATCGCTGCCAGCGCATTGCGAACGTTGTGTTCGCCGGGAACGAAGAGTTTGAAGAATCCAACGCCTTCGACCTCGAACGATGAACCGCGCTCGTCGAACGTGAGGTTACGCGTCGTCAGATCGGCGCCCGGTCCAAGACCATAACGGATGATCTTCGGATCGTTCGATCGCCCGCGGCGATCGAGTAGCGCCGCCACGGCCGGATCATCGACACAGCCGATGATCGCGCCGCCCGGCCGTACGTTCTCCGTGAAGATCCGGAACGCTTCGACGATGTTCTCGAAGCTGCCGTAGTAGTCGAGGTGGTCTGCCTCGATGTTCGTGATCACGGCGATCTCGGGCTGAAGCTCGTGAAAGGTGCGGTCGTACTCGTCCGCTTCGACCACGATCATGTCGCCCTTGCCGCTCCTGGCGTTCGACGCAAAGTTTCGGAGCATGCCGCCGATGATGACCGTGGGGTCCAGTCCGGCGTCTTCGAGAACTGTCGCGATCATCGCCGAGGTTGTCGTCTTGCCGTGCGTGCCGGAGACGCCGACTGCGCGCTTCTCGTTGACGATCGCCGCCAGAAGATCTTTGCGGCGGATGACTTGAACACCGTCCGCCCGCGCCGTGTCGACTTCGACGTTCGCTCCGCGAACCGCGGCCGTGACGACGATGGCATCCACGCCGGCCAGGTGAGCCGGATCGTGGCCGATGTGAATATCGACTCCGCGGCCGGCCAGAAGCGCCGTCGAGGACGATCGCTTCAGGTCGCATCCGGACACGGTCATGCCGCGCTCGTGGAGGATCTCGGCGATGCCACTCATTCCGATCCCGCCGATGCCGACGAAATGAATATTCTTAATCTTGTCTAAATTCATTCTGGATAGTGGCTCGGTAATAACCAATTTTATTCTCTTCGCTCTATTTTTTCGAGTAAATCAACGATCTTTTTTGTCGCGTCGGGTGTTGCCAGCGCGCGCGCCGCGCTTCCCATGCGGATCGTCCGCTCGGGATCGCTGATCATTCCGGTGATCGCAAACGCCAGACGCTCCGGCGAAAGCTCGCGTTCGGTGATGACCACCGCACCGCCGGCCTGCTCGACGGCGCGCGCGTTCAGTTCCTGGTGGTTGTCCGTTGCGGCGGCAAACGGAATCAGAATCGCGGCCCGCCCCACCGCAGCTAGCTCGCCGACCGTCATGGCACCGGAGCGCGCCACGGCAAGGTCCGCTGCCGCAATCTCCGCGACGATCGGATCGAGATACGGCACGACCCGCGCGTTCGGAAACGCCGATGCGCGATATCCCGCCTGAACCTTTTCCAGATCGGCCGGTCCGGTCTGATGAACGATGTCGATGCGCTCTCTGAGCGGCGCGAGGAACAGCAGCGCTCCGATCATCGCCTCGTTGATCGTTCGCGATCCCTGCGAGCCGCCGAAGACCAGGAGGCGTTTGCGGGAGTCGGATTTCGCGGGTCGAATGCTGGAGCCGGCATCGAAGAATTCTTTGCGGATTGGGTTGCCGGTCACAACGGCGTCAGGACGTTTCATCCGCGTTGCGGCCGCCTCGAACGCCACCGCGGCGGCCGTGACGATGCGTGCGAGCACGCGATTTGCCAGGCCAGGAAAGGCGTTGGATTCATGAATCGCCGTCGGCGTTCCACGAAGCTTCGCGGCAAGCAGAACAGGCCCCGACGAGTAACCACCGACGCCCAGAACCACGGTGGGCCGCTGCTTGCCGATGAGCGAGAAAGCCTGCACGAAGCCGCGCGGCAGCAGGAAGAGGTTGCGAATCGTGTCGCCGAGCCCTTTCCCTTTAAGGCCGCCGACGGAGATGAGCTCGAGCGGGAAGCCGGCCTTCGGAACGATCGTCTTCTCCAGACCACGCTCGGTACCGACGAAAACCACGCGCCGTGCAGGACTGCGCGCAACCCACTCCTGCGCAATCGCAATGGCCGGGTAGATGTGCCCCCCCGTTCCGCCCCCGGCGATCATCAGCATTCCCCGCACACCCTGCACACCCATGGATGAAAGTTCCCTCAGCCCGATTGCTGTGACAAGTTCAACAAGATTCCGACTGCGATGAGACTAGTGATCAGCGACGATCCGCCGTAGCTGACGAGCGGCAGCGGCAACCCTTTCGTTGGCAACAGACAAAGCGCGACGCTGACATTGAGCAGCGCCTGGATGCCGATCATCAGCGTGAAGCCGAGCGCCGCGTAAAAATCGAAGCGGTTCTGGCTGAAGCGCGTCACACGAAACCCACGCCAGACGAGAAACGCGAAGATCGCCACCAGCGCAAAAGCGCCGATGAAACCGAGCTCCTCGCCGATGATCGAGAAGATGAAGTCGGTGTGCGGCTCCGGCAGGAAAAAGAGTTTCTGCCGGCCGTTGCCGATGCCCAGGCCACGCAATCCTCCGGTGCCGAGCGCGATCAACGACTGCATCGCCTGGAACCCTTTTCCCAGCGGATCGGCTTCCGGGTTCAGGAACGTGAATAGCCGGTCGCGCCGGTAGGCAGCGCTCAGAACCAGCAGCAGGCCCGCGGGAATGATCATCAGAGTGAACGTCACCACCCGCATCCACGAGACACCGGCCGCGAAGATCATCCCCGCCGCCACGAGCACGAGCGTCGACGCGGTGCCGAAGTCGGGCTCGAGCAGAATCAGCCCCGCGAAGATCGCGACGACGAATACCAGAGGCAGCAGGGTCGAGGTCAACTCGTTGATGCGTTCCTCTTTGCGCGCCAGGTATGAAGCGAGAAAAAGGACCAGCGCTGGCTTTGCAAACTCGCTCGGCTGCAGTTGAAAGCGGTGCAGCACGACGATCCAGCGATGCGTGCCGTTGATCGGCGTCTGGAAGAGTGCGATCACCAGCGCCGCGAGCACCGCGGCGACGATGCCGTAAATGATCCGCCGGTCGCGCAACCGCGCCGCATCGACGTGCATCAGCGTGACCATCACCGCGCTGCCGGCGATGAGCCACACAAGCTGGCGCGTGATGAAATAGTAGGGATTGTCCGACCCCACCTTCTGCATCGTGATGATCGCGGACGCGGAGTAGATCATCACCATGCCCACCACGACGATCAGCATCGCCGCGCCGAAGAGGTACGTGTCGTAGGTGAGTTTGCGGCTCACTTCATCCCCCGAACGAGCTCCTCAAAATGCTCGCCGCGATGTTCGAAGTTTCGGTACTGATCGAAACTTGCACAGGCAGGCGAGAGCAGGACGACTTCGCCCGGCTTCGCGTTCTCGCGCGCGTAGGCGACGGCATGTTGCATGTCGCCGGAGCTCACGATCGCCGCGGCCCCTTCGAGCGCCGCGGCAACACGCTCCGCGGCAGCGCCGATCGTGAGCACAGCACGAGTCTTTTCTTTGACGAGATCGCGCATCCGTTCGAACTCACCTGCTTTGTCTTTGCCTCCAAGGAGCAGCCAAACACTCGATGACGGGAAGGATTCGAGCGACTTGAGCGTGGCATCGACGTTTGTCCCCTTCGAGTCGTTGATCCAGCGGACACCGTCGAGCTCACGCACGAGAACCATGCGATGTGGCAGACCGGCAAACGATCCGAATGCGATCTGCACGCTGACCTCATCGACGCCGAGCGCCTTGACGGCCAGCCACGCGGCAAGCGCGTTCTCGACGTTCGCCGTGCCTTCCAGCTTCAGCGAGGACCGCGGAATCCGGCGCTCCTGGCCATCGACGCGCAAAACGAGATCGCTGCCATCGAGGAAGGCGCCATCCTCAATTGAATGCGTGGATGAGAAACGCAACAGCCGGCTGACGGAATCGCGAGGCTGTGCGCGTCGGTCAGCGGCATTGACGATGGCGACATCGTGCGCCTGCTGATTGCGGAAGATTCGGTACTTCGCAGCGGCGTACGCGTCGAAACTAGGATAGCGATCCATGTGATCGGGCGTGACATTGAGCAGGAGCGCCACGTTTGCGTGGAAGGTGTCGACACTCTCCAGCTGGAACGATGACAGCTCGAGCACATACGTCCTCGGCTTATCCAAGTCGAGCGCGGCAATGAACGGCTCGCCAATGTTGCCGGCCACGATCGGCTGCAGTCCGGCCACCTTGAGAATCTCTCCGATCAGCATCGTCGTGGTCGATTTCCCATTCGACCCCGTTACCGCGACGATCCTGCTTCCTCGGGGCACATACCGATACGCAAGCTCGATCTCACCGACAACGGGAATCGCGCCCTTCTGCGACAAGAGAGGAATCGTCGCCGGCACACCCGGGCTCAGGACGATCATCCCAATTCCATCGAGCAAGCCACTATCGTCGCGTCCGAACTCTCGCTTGACCGAGGAGTGCAGGGGATACGGAAGCTCAGGATCGGCTTTCGCGTCGGTGATCGACACGTCTTCGCCGCGCGCAGCAAGAAAATTCGCTGCAGCCACGCCTGACTTGCCGGCTCCAATGATGAGGGTTCTGGTCATGTGCTCGGTTTTCGTTTTCGAGAGATCAGAGACAAGAGATCAGAGATCGGAAAAAAACCGCCGCGATCTCCTGATCTCTGATCTCTAATCCCTTGTCTCTGCTCTTCTCACGTTTTCCAGAGATCAGAGACAAGAGATCAGAGATCAGGAAAAACCTGCCACGATCTCCTGATCTCTGATCTCTAATCCCTTGTCTCTGCTTTTCTCACCTCAACTTCAACGTCGACAGCGAAATCAGCGCGAAGATGATGGCGATGATCCAGAAGCGGACCACGACCTTCGTCTCACGCCATCCCGAAAGCTCGAAATGGTGATGCAACGGCGACATCTTGAAAATGCGCCGTCCCGTTAACTTGAACGAGGCGACCTGCAGCACGACGGACATTCCTTCGAGCACGAAGAGACCGCCGACGAGGCCGAGGAGAATTTCCTGTTTGATCATCACGGCCAGGCAGCCGATGGCACCGCCGAGCGCGAGCGAGCCGACATCGCCCATGAAAATCTCCGCGGGGTGAGCGTTGAACCATAGAAATCCGAGTGACGCGCCGACCATCGCCCCGCAGAACACGGCCAGCTCCGCGGCCTGAGGCACCCATGCGATGCGCAGGTAATCGGCGACGCGGAAGTTGCCGGCGGCGTACGTGAGGATCGTGTAAGTCACGGCCACGATCAGCGTCGATCCGATGGCCAGGCCATCGAGGCCGTCGGTGAGATTCACGCCGTTGGATGCGCCGACGAGGACGACGATGATGAACGGGATGTACAAAAAGCCGAGGTTCAGGTGGAGCATCTTGAAGAATGGGAAGGTAAGGACGGTCGAGTAGTTGTTGTGAATCGACGGCAGGTAGGCGATGGCCAGCCCCGCGGCAAGCGCGACGCCGATCTGCATCGAGAACTTTTCTCTCGCCGTCAAGCCCTCGTTCTTCTTCTTGATCAGCTTGCGGTAGTCATCGACGAATCCGATCACGCCGTACGCGAAGGTGACGAAGAGAATGATCCAGATATAGGGATTGAGAATGTCGGCCCACAGGATCGTGGGAATGATGATGGCGACGTTGATGAGAATGCCGCCCATCGTCGGCGTGCCGGCTTTCTGTTGATGCGACTTCGGTCCTTCTTCGCGAATGTACTGGCCGAGCTTGATGCGCCGCATCCGCTCGATCAGCCACGGGCCGAAGATGAACGAAATGATCAGCGCCGTGAGCGCCGCCCACGCCGACCGGAACGTGATGTAGCGGAAGACGTTGAAGCCGGAAATCATGTTCCGGAGCGGGTAGAGCAGGTAGTACAACATTAGTGCGCGCCCTCCGCGGTGGTCGAGTTGGTCAGCAGGTTGACGGTGCGGTCGAGGCCGATCCCGCGGCTGGCTTTGATCAGCACGAGATCGCCCGGACGGATGAAAGTCTTCAGAAACTCGGCGGCGCCCGACGCGTCATCGAAGTGATGGCAGTTTCCGTTGCGGAAGCCTGCTTCGGCGGCCCCTTCGAGCAGAGCACGCGAGCGCTTGCCGACGCCGATGACGACGTCGATGCTCCTGGGAATGGCCCGTCCAGCCTCGCGGTGGTAGTCGAGCTCTTTGTCGCCCAGCTCGAGCATGTCGCCGATCACGGCGATGCGCCTGCTGGTGACGTCGGCCTGCTCCATCAATGTCAAAGCTCGGCCGAGGGCGTACGGGTTCGAGTTGTAGGAGTCGTCGTAAATCGTCGCACCGCCTACATCGAGGATGATGCCGCGATGCGAAGCGGGGCGTAGTTCGTGAACACCGCGCTCGATCCCTTCCCACGAGATGCCGATGGCTCGCGCTGTGGCGATGGCGGCGAGGAGATTCTCCAGATTGTGCCGGCCGGGAAGTGACAGCGCAAAGGAATGACCGGCGACTTCGAACGACGTCCCGAGAAGGCCGCGCTCGCGGATGTTCAGGCCGCGGAAATCGGCTTCGTGATCGATGCCGTACGTCATCTTGCGGCCTTCGAAACCGCGGCTGATGTCCATCACGTACGGGTTGTCGGCGTTGAGAATGATCGTCCCGCCCGGCTTGACGTTCTCGAGCAGCTCGCGCTTCGCTTCGGCAATCTTCTCGATCGTGCCGAAGAACTCGATGTGCACGGGACCGATGTTCGTGTAGACGCCGACGTCGGGATGGAGAAGCCCGGCGAGCTGCGCGATCTCTCCCTTGTGATTCATCCCCATCTCGCTGACGACGACTTCGACATCATCGGGCGTGTTGTCAATGCACAGCGGGCATCCGATCAGATTGTTGAAATTGCCCCACGACTTGAACGTGCGGCGTTCGGAAGCGACAAGCGCGGCGATCATCTCCTTCGTCGTGGTCTTTCCCGCCGAACCGGTGATGGCGATGAGCGTGAATGGATAACGCTCGCGGATGGATCGCGCCAGGCCCTGCAGCGCAATCGTCGTGTCGGCAACGCGGACGATTCCCTTGCCGGCAAGCACGCTCGCAGGCACGTTCTCAGGAACATTCGAAACGACCGCACCGCGCGCGGTGGTCAGCGCCTGCGCAAGAAACTGATGGCCGTCAAGCCGTTCGCCGGTGATGGCGAAGAAGACGGAATCGCCCTTCGCTTCGCGGCTGTCGATAACGACAGAATCGATGGCGACGTCGCCGCCCTGAACGAGCGCGCCTCCCGTCATCTCCGCGATCTGGCGGAAGGTCAAGTGAGGCATGAATGCCTCCGGGGGTGGGGAGTGGGGAGTAGGGAGTGGGAGTTTAAGCGCCGCTGGGAGTAAGCAGGCGAAGTGGGGATCAAATCTCCCACACCCCACACCCCACTCCCCACTCCCAAAACCGCGCTCTCTTCCGGCTCCGCCGCGCCAACCCGATCGCGGCCCTTCCCCCGAAGCTGCCCGACGATCGCCAACCATCCACCCGCACAGAAGGCAATCGACGGAGCCGGAACAGAGCACCTGTCTGACGTCGCTAAATGATAAGACGAATTGATCATTGATTTCAACACTAATTTGATGTCGATTTAAATGCTTCGTTTTTGTGGCTCGTTTTCGGCCGCTTCGCTTGCAAGGCGCGCTCCGCTTCCTCGCGGTCGTCGAAGTGGATGACCTGATCGCCCACGACCTGGTACGACTCGTGGCCCTTGCCGGCGATGACGATGACATCGCTGTCGGATGCGTTCGCGATCGTGCGCGCGATGGCCTCGCGCCGGTCGGTGATGCGCTCGTAGTTCGACGCGCCCTTCATTCCTGCCTCGATTCCGTCGAGAATCGCTTCAGGTTTTTCGCTGCGCGGGTTGTCGCTCGTCAGGACGGCGCGGTCAGCGAGACGCGCCGCGATCGCGCCCATCTTCGCGCGCTTGTCTTTGTCGCGGTCGCCGCCACAGCCGAAAACCACGACCACGCGCCGGCCACCCGCGAGATCACGCACAGCGTGAAGCAACTTCTCCAACGCGTCGGGTTTGTGGGCGTAATCGACGATCACGGTTGGGCCGCCGTCGTTTTCTACGTACTCGAATCGGCCGCGGACCGTGCCAAGGTTGCGAATCCCGGCCTCGATCGTCGGGATGTCGATACCCACCGCCAGCGCCGCGCCGATGGCACCGAGCCAGTTGGAGAGGTTCGGAGCGCCGAGGAGGCGGGACGCAACCTTGATATTGCCGGCCGGAGTGTGCACGACGCCATGGAGCCCGCGCACAGACGTCTCGAAATCATCCGACGGGCGAATGTCCGCATTAACATCGCGGCCAAACGTGACCACGCAGTCGCCGAGCTCGTTCGCCAGCCGCCGTCCGTATTCGTCGTCGATGTTGACGATCGCTGACTTGCGTGACCGGTCGATCTGATCGAACAGAATCCGCTTCGCCGCGAAGTAGTACTCGAAGTCTTTGTGAAAATCGAAGTGATCCTGCGTGAGGTTCGTGAAGACGGCCGCGCTGAAATGCATGCCGAAGGTTCGCTTCAGAGCGAGCGCGTGCGACGACACTTCCATCACCGCGTTGCGGACGCCGGCGTCGACCATCTTGGCCAGCCACTGCTGCAGAACGACAGCGTCAGGCGTCGTGCGGTCGGCGGTGAGCCGCTCCTCGCCGGCGCGGTATTCAATCGTGCCGACGAGTCCGACCGGTCCACCCGCGGCGTCGAAGACCGACTCGATCATCTTCGTCGTGGTCGTTTTTCCCGAGGTGCCGGTCACGCCGACGAGCGTGAGGTGTTCGGCGGGGCGGCCGTAGAAGTTAGCAGCGATCGTCGAGAGGGCGGCCCGGGCGTCATCGACTTCGACCAGCACCGGGGCATTTGCCGTCGCTTCGCTGACAACCGCCGTCGCTCCCTTGCTGAGCGCCGATTCGATGAAGCGAGCACCGTCGGTCTTGAATCCCGGAACTGCGACGAAGAGCGATCCCGCGCCGGCGAGCCGTGAGTCCGCAGTCACACTTGCGATCTCGATGTCCAAAACACCGCGGCTCGTACGCACGTCCACATCGCGCAACAGTTCGCGCAGTTTCATCGCGCTCCCTCCGCAAGAGTGAGCACGACCTGATGATCGATCGGCAGGGCTTCGCCGGGCATGGGTTGTTGTGTTTGGACCACTCCGCTCCCCGAGGCGCGAATCCGGAAGCCTGCTGCCGTGGCGCGGGCCAAGGCTGCTCGAGCGTCGAGGCCGCGCAGATCAGGCACTGCCGATCCCGCTGTTGTCGAAGGCTTTTGCGAAAACGTGGCCAGCGTCGGAGCGGAAACGTCGATGGTCCGCGCCGGGATGGAGGGAGGAACGCCGAGGTATCGGAGCGTCGACTCGGCGATCTCTTTGAAGGCGGGGGCGGCCACCGTGCCGCCGTACTCCTCCCCCTTCGGCTCATCGACCATGACCAGGATGACCAGGCGCGGGCGGTCCGCGGGAACGTAACCTGCGAACGACACGAACACCTTGTCTTGCGAGTAGCCTCCCCGCACCGCCTTCTGTGCCGTGCCCGTCTTGCCCGCGACAACATGCTCCGCAAGCGCCGCGCGCATGCCCGTTCCTCTGGAGACGACCGACTTGAGAATCTCGTTCAGAACAGCAGCGGTCTTTTCGGAGATGACGCGCACCGGCGCGGCGACGGGCGGCAGATCGACGATGTTTCCGTTGGCGTCGGTGACCTTGTCGATGATGCGAGGCTGCACGCGGAGGCCGCCATTCGCAACCGCGGCCATGGCGCTGACGACTTGCAGTGGCGTCACGCTGACTTCCTGCCCGATCGAAAGCGAGGCATTGGAAAGCTGCGACCACTGTTCGGTGCGCCGCACGCGTCCCGAGGCCTCACCGGGAAGCGCGATCCCGCTTCGTTCTCCAAATCCGAAGCGCCGGATGTAGCGATAGAAACGGTCCGGTCCCAACACCAGACCGACCCGGATCGCGCCGACGTTCGACGAGTGCGTCATGACGTCTTCGAACGTGATGAGCCCGTAACGATTGTGGCCGTGCTCGTGGATCTGCGTGGAGCCGATCTGAATGTAACCATCCGCGCAGTCGATGATCTGCGACGGTGTCACTACGCCTTCTTCGAGTCCCGCGGACGCGGTCACGATTTTGAATGTCGAGCCGGGCTCGTAGGTGTCCTGCACGGCGCGGTTCTTTCGCGCGTCAGGCGGAAAATCGGGGAACCGATTCGGATCGAACGATGGATTGGAAGCCATCGCCAGAATGCGGCCATCGCGCGGATCCATGACGATGGCCACACCGTCGAGCGCGTGATACTGGTCGACGACCCGGCCAAGCGCGCGTTCGGCGATGAACTGCACCACAGAGTCGATCGTGAGGTAGACGTCCTTGCCGTCGATCGGCCGGTTCGGCCCTTCACCGCCGACCTGGTACATACCGCGCCGCGCGTCGCGCAACAATGTGATGCGGCCAGCCCGTCCGCGAACCTGCGCGTCGAACGAGTGCTCGATACCGCCAAGACCTTCGCCGTCGAGCCCGACGTATCCGACGACATTCGCTGCCAGCATTCCGCGCGGATAGGAGCGCCGATGTTCTTCGAGGTAGTAGATGCCGGGAAGGCGGAGCGCTTTCACCGCAGCGCTGACTTCGAGCGGCAGTTGGCGCGCGATCCAGACGAAACCACCGCCGGAATCCAGCTTCGTGTTCAGCTCCGCTGCGCTCATGTGCAACGCGGCAACGCTGGCCAGCGCCTTCGCAGTTTGCGCGGGATCGCCGATGGCTTGCGGATCGGCATAGATCGATTCGGCGGCAACGCTCTCCGCGAGGACGCGCTGCCGGCTGTCGAAGATCGAGCCGCGCACGGGCTGAAGAGCGAGCGTCCTCTCCTGCTGTCGTTGCGCTTTGACCACGTAGTCACCGTGGCGCACGAGCTGGACCTGCGCCAGACGGGCGATCACGATCAACGCCCATGCGGCGAGGAAGGCGAAGAGCTGCAGGAGACGCTTTTGCGAGACTGGCATCAGCGGGAACCTGCGGGGGTGGGTTGTGGGGGGTGGGGAGTGGGAGCAGAATCCGGCGGCGGTGACTGGACCATCACGACCACGCGCGGATCGGTGTGCTGGAAACCGAGCTCCGTGGCGCGCTGTTCGACGGCGCCGAGCGAGGTGCGACGATCGAGCTCGAGCTGCAGCGCACGGTTCGCGTTCTCGATCTCCTGTTTCTTCTTCTGCAGGCGCGTCGCTTCGTGTCCGAGACGAATCACCTCGAGGTTCTGCCAGGTGAAGAGCAGGAGGAAAAGTCCGATCGGAACTCCCAGGCCAAGAACGGCAAGCAGCTCACGGAAGCGCTTGCGGTCGCGCTCGCGAACGATGTGGGAGTTTTCGATCGATTTCTTCTGCGCGTACATGCGGGGAACCTTTTCCGGGGGACGTCACGGAGCCAGGGAACAAGGGTGAAGATCTGCCTACAAGCACGACCCGGAAACCATCCACACCCACCCACGCTCCCCCAGCCACCCCTCCCGAGCTCCCGCGGCGCACACACGCCCACCCTTCCCCAACCTTCACCCTTGTTTCCGGGCTCCGGTTTACTGCGCGCTCCAGCTCCTTCGACTCCGAGCTACGAGCACTTACCTGTCAGCTCTCCGCGACTTCCTGAGAGCTGACAGCTAAGAGCTTCTCCGCAACTCGCAACTTCGCGCTGCGCGACCGCGGATTGCGATCAATTTCTTCCTCCGAAGCAGTGACCGGACGGCTTGTCAGAATCTTCACGACCTCTTTCGCACCGCACCCGCAGACCGGCAGGTTCGGGGGACAGGTGCACTCCCCTTCCAACCGCCGCAATGCACGTTTGACGATGCGATCCTCGAGTGAATGGAACGCGATGATTGCGATGCGCGCTCCCCTTTCCAGAACGCTGACGGCGTCATCAACGAACTTGTCGAGTCCCACCAACTCCTCGTTTGCGGCGATGCGAAGCGCCTGGAACGTGAGCGTCGATGGATCGATCTCGCGAAACCGCGGCTTCTTCACGCTCCGCACGATCTCCGCGAGCCGTGCCGTCGTTTCGATCGGCCCCTCGGCACGCGCATTGACGATCGCTCGAGCGATGCCGCGCGCCATCGGCTCTTCGCCGTATTCGCGCAGGATCGTCGCGAGCTCGCGCTCGCCGAGCGTGTTGACCAGCTCCGCGGCTGTCGTCGACTCCGGCCCCATCCGCATGTCGAGCGGCGCGTCGTAGCGGAATGAGAATCCGCGCGATGCGTCATCCAATTGCATAGACGAGACGCCGAGGTCGGCGAGAAGTCCGCTGACCGACTCGATCTTCTGCTTCTTCAGGATGTCAATGAGCGTCTCGTGGCGGCCCTGTGCGAGCGTCACGCGGTCTCCGAATTTCTCCAGCCTCGCTGCCGACGCGGTCAGCGCCGCCGGATCGCGGTCGATGCCCAGGAGCCGGATCGATGGGTAGCGCGTCAGCAGTGCTTCCGCGTGTCCACCGAGCCCGATCGTGGCATCGACGAGCGTTCCGTCATCGCGCGAGGGACGGAGAAACTCGACGATTTCGCTTAAAAGAACCGACTGGTGCATGACATCTCACACACCGTGCAACTCCAACTCTTTCCAATCCTCGGCGCTCATCGGCGTCTCGGACATCCGCTGCTGGATCTTTTCGCCGTTCTCGACGATGAGGTGGTCCGTGTTCCCGAGGACGACGACGTCTTCGGTGATGCCGGCGACGTTGCGAAGGATCGTCGGGATCAACACCCGCCCCTGCGCATCGATCGTTGCCGCGTGGCCGAAGAAGTTCACCTTTTCCATCAACTTGTTCTTCGCCATCGACGACGACGGCACTTTGGAAAGGCGTCCCTGGTACGCGTACCAGACCGCCATGGGATAGATGAGAGCCCGCTCTCCGTCCATCGAAGTGATGAAGCACTCGGAGCCGTGCTGCTCTTCAATGAGCTTGCGGAAGTTCGAGGGGATCTTGAGACGACCCTTCTCGTCGACCTTCGCCGGGGCATGCCCCATCAAGACTGGCTCGACCATTTCCGCTCTGACTTTCGTGTTTCGAAGGCTCCTTGTACCACTACCGACCACTACTGTCCACAAAAATCCACTCACGGTAGAAAAAAGGGGGGAGATCGCTCTCTCCCCTTAACGGACCCGCGCTTCAGCGGCGTGGCCCGCGACGCGGAACGGTAAGGCACTTGCGAGGCGGCAACCCAGCGGGCCACGTCCGCTGAAAGCGGCACTTATGGCGTCTGGCCTCTGAGAAGAGTACCGGCATTTCGTTCGAGAACCAGTGCTACGACGGCACCCAGATCTCGCATCCCACGCAATACAAATACCTTCTGGCGACCTGCGGAGAAGACAACATAGCCGCTATTCCACTCCCGAGCGTCAATCTCCCGGATATCAGTGATCGCGATATCAAAGTGTCGTTGAGGCACAACGAAAATCAACTTGCCTTCATCGACAAGCACACTTCTCGGAACAGACAAGAAGGACCACCAAGCCAACGGAACCATGACCGTGCCGAGTATCCAGAGAACCACCGGAACGTGCTGGCCTGCGAGAGCCTCGACGGCCACGCCGGCATAACCCGCAGTCACGACGGCTGGTGCTAGCCACAAAAACAAGTGTTGCAACCTCGTTGTCGTCGCCTGCACGTGTCTGCCGCCCAACGTTCAAAAGTCAGCGGCGCTGTGCCGCACGCCGAATGGTAACGTACTTGGGACCCAGCAGGTTGCGGCACAGCGTCCGCTGGACCGCAAAATTGGGCTTCGCGTCCTCGCGTCATCGTGGAGCGCCGCATGATCGTTGGACATCGAGCTCGTTCTTAGATCGGCGGGAACTGATCTCCCTCCCGGATGGTGTAGCCATAGCAGGATGCACCAACGAAGCTGACTCCTGCCAGGACCGCTCCTTCGAAGTCGACGTCCTCGACTGCTGCGAGTTCGAACGACGCGCCGGTGAGATCAGCGCCCCGGAAGCTCGCACACTTGACGTTGCACTCTCGAAAGCTTGTGCCGCGTAGGCTGGCCCCTTCGAAATTGGTGCTTGAGAACCAAGACCACTTTTCGAACGATGCGCCGTCCAAAGCGGCGCCCGAAAGATCGGCATCACTCAGTTCAGTGTTCGGGAAGTTTCGCTCCCCGCAGGAGTACCGTCGCAGCAACTCTTCGGGGCTCGCGGGCGGCCGGTAGTCCTGTGGCATGTCAGACATTCCCATGTTCGCGACGCCCATCTTCCCGTTCAGTCCCCGATCGGCGGGCCGGGCGGCACCTCGGGTAGCTTCGGTTGTGCGCGCGGCTGATCCGGACGAGCGAGAAAGCGCTCGATGTCGTCGCGCATGGCGTGGCGATGCGCGACCTCGGCCTCATCGCGAATTCCGGCGTCGGTAAGCTTCGCCGCCAGCCGGCGCAGTCCCTCGCTCGCCTCGGCGCGCACTTGGGGATCGGCGTCGGCGTTCGCAGCGAGGTTCATCAGCCGCGTCGCTGCCAGGCGTGCCGAGGCGCGCGTGATCGCCCCGCGGTAGCCGCTTTCGCGTCTCGTGACGGTCGTGATGACATCGTTGACGACCTCGTTGAAATCGGGATTCGCAGCATCCTCGGCGTGAAATTGCACGAGCCGCGCGGCGCGGCGGGCATCGAGCAGCGCGGCGAGCGTGATATCGGCCGACGCCATCGCCGCGCTGACCGGATCGAACGCCGGCGTCGTGTGGTGCTCGAACAGTTCCGTGTCGCTGGTGACGTCGACATTCCCGCGCGGCGGGATGAGCCCGAGGATGCGCGGCGGAATCTCGAGAAACGCAGGATCGAGGGTCGACAGCACCACGTTCAGTGCCTCGCGTTGCGCCGCGGCAGGAACGATGCGCCGCGTCGGCGTCGGCACCAGCCCCCCCTCCTCTTTCACGCTGTAGCGGTAATCGAGACCGCCGATCGACTTCGCCGCCGCCTCGAGCTGATAGCGATGATGCAGGTAGAGCGGCACGAGCATCTCTTCGAGCTGCGCCAGCGGCGTCCCCATGGGAATGTTGCGCAGTCCGAACTGCGAGAGAGCGATGCGGCGCACTTCGATCTCGTGGCGCAGCATGGCAACGTTGTTTCCCGGCGAATCCCACACCGAGGCATCCGGATGCGCGGCACTGACCGGGCGCGACTCCGGATCGGTAATGAAGAGCGGCGCCTCGCGGACGATGCGGTCGAGCTCCTGCTCTTCGTTCGCGCCCGGCGCAAACTGCGCGTAGGCGTAGCGGATCACCCACTTGTCGTACGAGCCGATGCTCTTCGTGTAGGCATCGGACAGGTCAAGCTTTCCATCTGTGATCTTCACGTACGGCGACGGATAGTCCATGACCGAGGCGCGGCCGAAGCTGGAGGCGGCCATGTTGTGATCGAGGCCGAGCGTGTGACCGGTCTCGTGCGCGGCGAGCTGGCGGATGCGCGCGAGCGCCATCATCGACGGCGACGTCGCAGGATCGAGATCTGACAGTGCCTTGTCATGCAGCTCATCGAACTGCGGGATCATCCCCTCGGCGAGCATCACATCCTGGCGGATGCGCAGCGATCCGAGCGTAACGTTGCCCTTGATGATCTCGCCGGTTCGCGGATCGATGACCGCCGCGCCATAGGACCAGCCGCGTTGGGCGCGATGCACCCAGTTGATCATGTTGTAGCGAAGGTCCATCGGATCGGCGTCGGGCGGCAGCACCTTCACCTGAAACGCATTCTTGAAACCGGCGGCTTCGAAGGCGGCGCTCCACCACGAAACGCCTTCCAGCAACGCGCTGCGAATCGGTTCCGGCGCGCCGGCGTCGACGTAGTAGACGATCGGCTCGACCGGCTCGGAAACGGCGGCGCTGGGATCTTTCTTGATCAAACGATGCCGCGCGATCCACTGCTTCTCGATCGGCCCGGTGAAGGGGCTGGCGTAATCGAAGAAGTCGATGGCGAAAACGCCGACGCGCGGATCGGCGCGCCGCGGCGTGTAGCCGGGCGGCGGCAGCGCGGCGAGCGAGTGATGCTCGCGCACGGTCAGGCTGTCGGGTATCGGCGTGACACCGGCGACGAAGTTCCCCGGCCTCTCGCCGGTTTGAAAGGTCAGCACCGCCTCAACCTCGGTGTTCCGCGGAAAGACTTTCGTGCGCGGCAGGTAGATCGCGCTGCGGTTCTTGTCGAGCGCGTAGTTCCCCTGCTGCGTGTTGCGGAGCGTGCGCGTCACAGACTGCTGATCGCTGAGAAAGAAATCGGTGGCGTCAACGAGAACCGAGGTCGCATCGCCCGCCTCGACTTTGAACGACCAGATCACCGACCGCGCGAACGAGTCGGCCACCGCACGCCGCTCCGCCTCGTCGTTGCTCAGCGCACGGAAGCGCGTGTTCGTCGCCGTCATCAACACTTTCGGCCCGATGCGCTCGAAGGTGACGATCTGCGTCTGCCCAAGCAGCCCGCGATCCAGCCCGATCGGATTCGATCCGACGCCGGCAGGAAGCGAGACCTGGTAAAGCAACTCTTCGTTGAAGCGAGAAAGCTGCATGAACAGCTTGCCGTTCTCGGCATCCCAGAAGAGCGGGATGAAGCCATCGAACTTCTGAAGCTTCGCAGTCTTCGATTCGATCGTGGATTTTTCCACGACTGCCGACTGCGGTGCGGCCGGCGCTACGCTGACTGTTGGTGGAGGTGGTGTTGGCGTGGTCGTGCAGGCAGCGAGCAGAATGAGCGAAGCGGCGAGGCGTTTCATGCCGCGATTCTAGCCGGGTATTGCTTGTCACCACATAGGCGCCGAGCTGTGCGCCAGGTAGCACGCACGGGGAATCGGCAGGTGTGGGCGGGGAAACCTCGGGTCTGCACGGTGAAACCTCCAGTTCGCGCGGTGAAACCTCCGGTCCGCGCGGTGAAACCTCCGGTCCGCGCGGTAAAACCTCCGGCCCGCACGGTAAAACCTCCGGCCCGCACGGTAAAACCTCCGGCCCGCACGGTAAAACCTCCGGCCCGCACGGTAAAACCTCCGG
>JADGNZ010000036.1 GCA_017883205.1 Thermoanaerobaculia bacterium
CAAGATGATCAAGGTCTACGTCGCCATGAAGCGCAAGCTGAGTGTCGGCGACAAGATGGCCGGACGCCACGGTAACAAGGGCGTCATCAGCCGCATCCTCCCCGAAGAGGACATGCCGTACCTGCCGGATGGCACGCCGGTCGAGATCGTCCTCAACCCGCTCGGCGTTCCGTCACGCATGAACGTCGGTCAGATCCTCGAGACGCACCTCGGCTGGGCCGCGCGCGTTCTCGGGCTCTACTTCTCGACGCCCGTGTTCGACGGCGCCATCGAGTCCGAGATCAAAGCGCAGCTCAAGGCCGCGAACCTGCCCGACGACGGCAAGACGCCGCTCTTCGACGGCATGACCGGCGAGCAGTTCGAGCAGCGCGTCTGCGTCGGCTACATCTACATGCTCAAGCTTTCGCATCTGGTCGACGACAAGATTCACGCGCGTTCGATCGGACCGTATTCACTCATCACGCAGCAGCCGCTCGGTGGCAAGGCTCAGTTCGGCGGTCAGCGTTTCGGAGAGATGGAAGTCTGGGCTCTCGAAGCGTACGGCGCCGCCTACACCTTGCAGGAGCTGCTCACCTCGAAGTCTGACGACGTCGAGGGCCGCTCGAAGATTTACGAGGCAATCGTCAAGGGCGAGGTTCCGGATGATCCGGGTCTGCCCGAGTCATTCAACGTCCTCGTTCGCGAACTGCAGTCGCTCTGTCTCGACGTCGAGCTCCTGAAGGAATAGCGAATGGCGAAAAAAGTCACAGCAGTTGCCAGCATGCCGAATGCCTCATGCCCTGCCTGTCAGGGCATGGGGGCCGTCAGCATGACTGCACACTTTCCGAGCGGCGACCAGGAATGGGAAGCGCCGTGCTGGATGTGCTACGGCAACACCGTGGCTCTTTCGTTGCCGACACCGCGTTCAAAAGATAACGCCTGACACATAGGGAGGCGCAATTTGGAAAGCTTCAACTCATTGTTTCAGTCCACCAAGCCGCAGGCGGTCAACGATTTCAACGCCATCAAGATCAGCCTCGCCTCTCCGGAAAAGATCCGGTCGTGGTCGTACGGCGAAGTAACCAAGCCGGAGACGATCAACTACCGCACCTTCAAGCCGGAGCGCGACGGCCTCTTCTGCGCCAAGATCTTCGGCCCGATCACCGATTGGGAATGCCTCTGCGGCAAGTACAAACGCATGAAGCATCGCGGAGTCATCTGCGACAAGTGCGGCGTCGAAGTCACGAAGTCGAAGGTGCGCCGCGAGCGGATGGGCCACATCGAGCTGGCCTCGCCCGTTTCGCACGTCTGGTTCTTCAAGGGCCTGCCGTCGCGTATCGGTCACCTGCTCGACATCTCCCTAAGAGACCTCGAGCGCATCCTCTACTTCGAGTCGTATGTGACGATCGATCCGGGCGACCTGTCGAACGTCCTCGACGAGAAAGAGCTGCTCACCGAAGAGCGCTACCGCGAGCTTCGCACCGCGCACGGTGACGTCTTCGTCGCCAAGATGGGTGCCGAAGCGATCAAGGAACTGCTCCGCCGGGTGAACGTCGAAGAGCTCAGCGACGAGCTGCGTCTCATGATGCGCACCGAGACGTCACAGATCAAGAAGCTCAAGGCTGCCAAGCGGCTCAAGGTCGTCGATGCCTTCCGCAAGTCCGGTCATCACCCCGACTGGATGATCCTCGACGTGATCCCGGTCATTCCGCCTGAGCTGCGTCCGCTCGTTCCACTTGACGGCGGCCGTTTCGCCACGTCGGATCTGAACGATCTCTATCGCCGCGTCATCAACCGCAACAACCGCCTCAAGAAGCTCCTCGAGCTTCGCGCGCCGGATGTCATCGTGCGCAACGAGAAGCGCATGCTGCAGGAAGCGGTTGACGCGCTCTTCGACAACGGCCGCCGCGGCCGCGTGCTGAAGGGCTCGAACAATCGTCCGCTCAAGTCGCTCTCCGACACCCTCAAGGGCAAGCAGGGCCGCTTCCGCCAGAACCTCCTCGGCAAGCGCGTCGACTACTCCGGCCGTTCCGTCATCGTCGTCGGCCCCGAGCTGAAGCTGCATCAGTGCGGCCTGCCGAAGAAGATGGCTCTCGAGCTCTTCAAGCCGTTCATCTACAACCGTCTCGAACAGAAGGGCCTGGTCGGTACGATCAAGGCTGCCAAAGAGATGGTCGAGCTCCAGACGATCGAAGTGTGGGATGCGCTCGAAGAGGTCATCAAGGAGCATCCGGTCCTTCTGAACCGCGCACCAACGCTTCACCGTCTCGGCATCCAGGCCTTCGAGCCGCTGCTCGTCGAAGGCAAGGCCATCAAGATCCATCCGCTCGTCTGCACGGCCTTCAACGCCGACTTCGACGGCGATCAGATGGCTGTCCACGTGCCGCTGTCGCCGAAAGCTCAGGTCGAGTCACAAGTCCTCATGCTGGCGTCGAACAACATCCTTTCGCCGGCCAACGGCAAGCCGCTCGCCGTTCCGTCGCAGGATCTCGTCCTTGGCTGCTACTACCTCACCAAGGAAAAGAAGGGCGCCAAGGGCGAAGGCAAGGTCTTCGGCAGCTTCGATGAAGTCGTCATCGCGCTGCAGGCGCAGGAAGTCGAGCTGCTCACGCCGATTCGCGTGCGCGTCACCGGCCAGTTCGTCGACCTCACCAAGCACTTCAACGATCAGGATCTGATGCACGCCGAGATTCAGGTGCTGGAGAAGAAGCTCGTCGAGACCACGGTCGGCCGCGTCATTTTCAAGATGCACATGCCCGATGAGATCCCGTTCATCAACGGTCTGCTCAAGAAGCGCGCGCTGCAGGAGCTGGTGAACTTCGCGTTCGTCAACTTTGGCAACGCACTGACCGTCCAGATGCTCGACGACCTCAAGGACCTCGGCTTCCTCTACGCCACGAAAGCCGGCGTCTCCATCGGCGTCGACGACATGGTCATCCCATCGAAGAAGCAGGAGATCGTCGAAGCCGCCCGCAAGAGTGTCCTCGAAGTCGAGCGTCAGCGCCTCGATGGTGCCATCACGCACGGCGAGCGCCACAACAAGATCATCGACATCTGGCATCGCGCTACCGAAACGGTGTCGGACGAGATGTTCAGCGAGATGCGCCGCACCGAGCAGGACCGCGGCGAGTTCAATCCCATCTTCATGATGGCCGACTCCGGCGCCCGCGGTTCCAAAGAGCAGGTTCGCCAGCTCGCCGGAATGCGCGGCCTCATGTCCAAGCCGTCAGGCGAAGTCATCGAGACGCCGATCACCGCGAACTTCCGCGAAGGTCTCTCGGTGCTCCAGTACTTCATCTCCACCCACGGCGCGCGTAAAGGTCTCGCCGATACCGCGCTCAAGACTGCCGATTCCGGTTACCTCACGCGCCGTCTCGTCGATGTCGCGCAGGACGTGATCGTCACCGAGCAGGATTGCCAGACCTTCGACGGCATCATCGTCACGCCGATCATGGAAGGCGGCGACATCCTCGAGCCGCTCCGCGACCGCATCGTCGGCCGCGTCGCGCAGGAAGACATCTACGATCCACTCACCGGCGACCTTCTCGCGTCGCAGAACGACGAGATCACCGACGAGCTGGCCAACTCCATTCAGGAAGCCGGCATCGAGCAGGTCAAGATCCGTTCCGGTCTGACGTGCGAGACCCGTCGCGGCATCTGCCGCCGCTGCTACGGCCGCAACCTGGCCAGCGGCAAGATGGTCGAGATCGGCGAGGCGGTCGGCGTCATCGCCGCCGAGTCGATCGGCGAGCCGGGCACGCAGCTCACGATGCGTACCTTCCACGTCGGCGGTACCGCATCACGCGTTTCCGAGCAGTCGAAGCACGAAGCGACCAACCCCGGGAAAATCCAGTTCATCAACGTCTCCACCGTTACGAACAAGAACGGCGATCTTGTCGTCATCAACCGTAACGGCAAGCTGCTGATCATGGACGACGCGCCCATCAAGAAGCTCAAGAAGGGCGACAGCGCCGTGCTCGACACGACCGGCCGCGAGAAGGAGCGTTACGCGCTCGTCTACGGTTCAACTCTGAAGGTTCACGACGGACAGCACGTCGAAGCCGGCACCCCGCTCGTCGAATGGGATCCGTTCACCTCGGCGATTCTCACCGAGGTCGGCGGCAAGGTGACGTTCAAGGACATCGTCGAAGGCGAGAACGTCCGCGAAGAGACCGACCGCGTCACCGGTCTCACGCAGATGGTCATCGTCGAGTCGGCTACCGCCGAGAAGCGCACGCCGACCATCACGATCAAATCGAAGAAGGGCGAGGAGAAGCGCTACCTGCTTCCCACCGGCGCCCACGTCATGGTGCAGAACGGCAACGAGGTCTACCCGGGCGACATCCTGGCCAAGATCCCCCGCGCCACGACCAAGACGAAGGACATCACCGGCGGTCTGCCGCGCGTCGTCGAGCTGTTCGAAGCCCGGCATCCGCGCGACAAGGCTGTTATTTCAGAGGTAGAAGGGACGGTGCATCACGGCCCTGTGGTCAAGGGCATGCGCCGCGTCATCATCGAGACCGACGAAGGCACGCGCCACGAGTACAGCGTCCCGCGCTCCGTGCACGTCAACGTGCAGGAAGGTGAGCGCGTCCGCGCCGGCGACCCGCTCATCGACGGTCCGATCGATCCGCACGACGTACTGGCGGTCCTCGGCATCCGCGAGCTGCAGCGCTACCTGGTCGACAAGATCCAGGAGGTCTACCGCTCGCAGTCGGTCGCCATCAACGACAAGCACATCGAAGTCATCTGCCGTCAGATGCTGCGGTCAGTTCGCGTGACAAGAGTCGGCGATACCGATTTCCTCGTGGACGAGCAGGTCGATCGCTTCCGCTTCATGGAAGAGAACGACAAAGTGATGAACCGCGGCGGCGAGCCCGCCGACGGCACCCCACTCCTCCTCGGCATCACCAAAGCCTCGCTCTCGACGGACAGCTTCATCTCCGCCGCCTCATTCCAGGAGACCACGCGGGTTCTCACCGAAGCCAGCATCGCCGGCCGAGTCGACCACCTGCGCGGCCTCAAGGAAAACGTCATCGTCGGCCGCCTCATCCCGGCGGGAACGGGTATGCCCGTCTACCGCGAGGTCTACCTCGAGAAAGACGAGCCGGTCCCGGTCCAGCCCAACCTCGAAGACCTCCTCCGCGCCGAAACGGACAACGAGGACGAGGAAGCGCTCTCGCTGGCGGACTTCGACGACGAGCAGTAGGTTCTCATCGCATTCGCATCAACCTGGACGGGCGGCCGAAAGGCCGCCCTTCTAGCGTGGATTCGGCTAACAAAGAATGACTACCGTCGCGAGACTCTTAACCTCAGCAGTTCTATGCCTCCTGATGATTCAAGCTGCTGGAGCGGCCGAGCAATACACAATCTTTCCAGCCGCTCGACCCGCAGTTGCTTTGACATGCGCTGGTCATGGGTGGTCGCTGATAGCCGGCGATGCCAATGCCGACGGGAAAGCTGATCTCGTCGCTGGTGGGCCAGGCGGTGTCTCGCTAATGTTGGGAACTGGCGACGGGCGATTCGCGCCATGCAAACAGCTCGACAGCGAACCAGCGTCGTCTATCTTCCTTGCTGATTTCGACGGAGATGGCACTGCAGATCTGCTGACGACGGGGGTGTCTTCGAATGGTCCGAATGGAATGAGGTTTCTGAAGGGTGCTGGCCAAGGTGCTTTTGCGACTGGGGTTACGATTTCGCTGCCGGACATGTCTTCGGGTGCGAGCGCGGTCGGTGACGTCAACGGGGATGGGGTTGCCGATGTCGTTGCGGCCTCGTGGCGCTTCTCCGGAAGCAGCCGGCTTGCAACGATTACTACGTATTTTGGCTCGCGAACTGGGTTCATCGTGGGGTCTTCGTTCGATCTTCCTCTCATACCGGATCTTGCAGGCGGGGCGCCAATCAAGTCGCTCATGTTGTGGCGAAGTGCCAAAGGGGTATTGCAGCTGATCGTCAGCAGAGATCCCGGTACCGTCGATACGTTCAGCATGGATACGGGCGGGACCTTGGTGCTGTCGTCAAGTCAGTCCAGCGTGTTCGGATCGCTTTTCGTAGACTTCAATAGAGACGGCTATCTGGACGCAGTCAGGGCTGTCTCGGGAGGCGGAATTGCGGTTTCGTTCGGCTGGGAACACGGGTGGCTACCGCAAACAAATGTGTCAGTGGTGCCCGGGTCCTTCGTCTTCGCCGCAGACATCAATGAAGATGGTTACCCGGATCTCATTGGACTAGGCGGCGGCACGATTACCATCTCCCTCAATCGCGGCGGCACAGCTCTGGATCCGCCCAGATCCTACTTTGTATCCGGGGGATCGATCGAGTCGTCGTAGGCGACTTTTCGGGGAGGGGCCACGCAGATATCGTGGTGGACAGCGTTGGTCCTGGCGGCCAAGTAGCGATGATGACGATCCGCGGCTCGGGCGACGGCCTGATTGACGCACCCGTCGTCTATCCTTTCGTCACCTCCACCTCGCGGCGTGCGCCTCTCATCACCTTCACGGCGGACTTTGACCACGACGGTCGTCCCGATATCGGAGTGGTTACTGAGAGCACGTGTTGCACAACATTGGATACGCCATCTATTCTGATCTTCATGAACAGAGGGACCGGCGTTTTCGAGCCGCTCCCGGAAGTCCGCCCGAGCGGTGCGACGCCTGATTTCTTCTACAATGCATTTGTATTCGCTCATGTCGGTGACTTTGACGGCGATGGCAACATGGATATTGCCATACAACAAGTACGGAGTGCTTCGGAATCTATCAATTCTGTGTTCTTCGGCGTCGGCGATGGGACGTTTCTTGAGACTCGGCCGCCGTTGCCGGTCGGGATTCTTATTGGCGCTCAGGACTTGTTCCATGAGGGTGCAGCCGATTTGCTTTTCGGAAACTTTGGCGTGCTCACGATTGCTGGATTTACGCATGAGCGGAAGCTCCGGCCGCTTGTGGAATGGCCACTTTTCAGTGGCGTTTTTGCCGATGTTAATGGGGACGGTCTGGTTGATCTTTATTCGCCGAACTATCTCCTTCCGAACGAGCTGCTGATCAATGAGGGACGCTCGCTTGTTCGTGATTCAGAGCTCCGTAGGCTGCCGGTCGAAGCAACCGGTAGCGGGATTGCGGACGTTGACGCGGATGGCGCCCGTGACCTTGTCTCCTTTCCAGTTAGTGCGGAAAACGTAGTCTTTCTGAGCATTCAGCAAGGCTTGGGCGACAACACATTCGCATTCCCTTCTTACTTCGGGCATCCAGTCGAATTACCACCAACGTCAGCCGGCCAGATCCCGAGTAGAAGTGTGCTTCTCGATTGGGACGGTGATGGCCGCACCGACATCGTTTCTCAGCATTCGATCCTATTCAATCGTGGTGGCCTCCAGTTTGAGCGTGTAGGACAGCTTTTGAACGCTACGCTGGCTGCGTCGGCTGACTTTGACGGCGATGGTCATCGCGACGCGGTCGCCGTCACCAACGTCGGGCTATGCGTATTGCTGGCTCGGCCAGCGGCTGTCGGTCTGGAGCCGAGTTTGGTCACGATCGATCAGACCCCGATTAGAGTGGTCACGCCTCACGTGACGAGCGCATCCGGTGTTCCAACGGGATCGGTCAGTTTCCGCGAAAATGACCGAGTCCTCGGCAGCACCGAGGTAGGATCGAGAGCGGTACTTCCTCTTGTAGCTGGAGCGCACCGTATTACTGCAGATTATTCGGGAGATGAGATCTTCGCGCGCAGCACGACCGATTTCTCCTTGGACGTCCCAAGGTCTCGGCTTCAAATTGGACTGCAGTTCGGCGGTAATGTGGCGTCGATCCCCGCAACCCTGACAGCGACCCTCGGCGTAGGCTCGGAATTCTTCGAGCCTCACGGAACGGTAACATTTCGCGACCTGAGTGCAGGCACAGTCCTCGCCGTGACGCCTGCGTCAAGTATCACGACGGTGACGCTTGACTTGGGAGCCGCTCCAAGAAGCATCCGAGCCGACTACAGCGGTGACGTTAACTACCTGCCCGGATCGTCATCTATGTACAGTTACTCACCAGTATCGGTTCCTGTTTCTCCGCGGGACTCGCGACTTACGGTGACTGCAACGGGGCGAGGCTTCAGTATAGAGGTGCAGTTACTGGGGGCGGGTGGCCAGGTTCTTCAGATCGATCAAACAAATATCCCCCGTATTAATCTCAGTGCTTCGCGGGGTGTACCCGATCTTCCCGCGTATCAGGGTGGGGGCAGGTATACAAGCTACTTGGATGTTTCGCGTTCGCCCGTTGAATTGCTGACGATTTCAGCGCTCGTGACCAACGAGATAATAGCAACCGCAACTATTGGCCCGATACAGAGAAGTAGGGCGGCTCATAAGTGACGTTCGGTACGAGGAAAATCGATCAGGTCCAGACTTAACCCCCTCGTGGCGGTGACACGACCTACGACCGGCGTTCGCGTCTCGTCTCGAAGTTCTCTACGGAAGACGAAGGACATCACCGGCAGTCTGCCCCGCGTTGCCGAGCTCTTCGAAGCTGGCCATCCGCGCGACAAGGCTGTCATCTCCGAGGTTGAGGGAACGGTGCATCACGGTCCGGTGGTCAAGGGCATGCGCCGCGTCATCATCGAGACCGACGAAGGCACGCGCCACGAGTACAGCGTCCCGCGCTCCGTGCGCGTTAACGTGCAGGAAGACATGCACGTTCGCGCTGGCTACCCGCTCGACGTCGATCATGAGGGGTCCGATCGATGCGCACGGACGACGTCCTCGCAGTCCTCGGTATCCGCGAGCTGCAGCGCTACCTGGTCGACAAGATCCAGGAGGTCTACCGCTCGCAGTCGGTTGCCATCAACGACAAGCACATCGAAGTCATCTGCCGTCAGATGCTGCGGTCTGTCCGTGTCACGAGAGTCGGCGATACGGACTTCCTCGTGGACGAGCAGGTCGATCGCTTCCGCTTCATGGAAGAGAACGAGAAGGTAATGAACCGCGGCGGCGAGCCCGCCGACGGCACCCCACTCCTCCTCGGCATCACCAAAGCCTCGCTCTCGACGGACAGCTTCATCTCCGCCGCATCGTTCCAGGAGACCACCCGGGTTCTCACCGAAGCCCAGCATCGCCGGCCGAGTCGACCACCTTCGCGGCCTCAAGGAAAACGTCATCGTCGGCCGCCTCATCCCGGCCGGAACGGGAATGCCCGTCTACCGCGAGGTCTACCTCGAGAAAGACGAGCCAGTCCCGGTCCAGCCCAACCTCGAAGACCTCCTCCGCGCGGAGACAGACAACGAGGACGAAGAAGCACTCTCGCTGGCGGACTTCGACGACGAGCAATAGGTTCCATTCGCATTCGCATCACCGTGAACGGGCGGCCGAAAGGCCGCCCGTTTGTACGTAGGTCGGACTCTCCAGTCCGACGGCGTTGCTATCGGGAGCCCTATCCTCATTTTCACGGTTCGAAGCGCGTGGTAGCCTCAACATCGCCTTTCTTGATTACGTAACGAATCACACTTCATGGGGAACCTATGGTGAAGATGCGGGTGGGCCGAATTGCTTTCCTGGTTGCTGCGATGTGGGTGTCGTTTGCGGCGGCAGGAGCGACGACGGCCGGCGACGTGAGCGTGAGGGTACGCGTCTGGACACAGCGCGGGGTGCCCGCTAGCAATGCTTATGTTGCCATGGTGCCCGTCTGGAGACCATGGAGCGCGCCGCTCGTTGAAGGAATTGCGGAAAACGGATCACGCACATTTCATGTACCCAAAGGTGTCTACCACTTCGTGGCAGGTGCAAGAGGATTTCAGGTTTCTACAGAAGGCCCGTTCTTCCTCAACGACGACGCGGGTGGAAGCGTCGAAACTGAGCTGAAGCCGCTTCGACAGGTTAGCGGCATAGTCAGGGACGAGGATGGGAAGACCCTTGCCGGTGTGCGCGTCGCCGAGAGTGGCGCTGCGATCGTCCCTCCTTTTGGAACGTTGAGCGAGCTGGCTGTTGGACATCTCGCGGCTGATTGGCTCACGTTGACCGACAAAGCGGGAAAGTGGAGCTTGGGAATACCGGATGGCGTGGTGCCGACCTTCTTCACGGCGGAGGGTCGTGCGCCGCAGTGGCGTTTCTGTAAGGTAGGCGATCCGGCTGTACTCAACGTTTCGATGCCTCGGGGCGCGGCCCTTCGCGTCACGTTCGACCGGACCGATCCGGGACTGATCATGACCCTCGAAAGAGAAGGTCCTGACCCCGCCGGCGGCGTTCCTCATGACTGGCAACGCCAGATTTGGGTCCAACGGACGACGAAGACGGCGCTTAATTGGCCCTCGCTGTCCGCTGGTGTGTACTCAATTTATGTGAAATACCCGCAACCGAGCTTCTTTATGAATCATGCGAAAAAGGTCGGTACGGTTACGCTGACAACTGCGAAAGTAAGCCACGCGGAAGTGACCCTTCCTGGTCCAGTGCGCCAGGCACAAAGAATCGCCCGGTTGTTCGTCGAGGGCGCGCCCGCGAGGGAATTGAAGAATGATGAGATTGAGGCTTTTGCGCTCGACTCGGGCGGTGACGTACGTCGGGTAAGCTGCGTGACCCAGCAGGTGATCGGCGGCAGTGTTCTCTATCTAAATGCTGACGGCGCTCGTCTCCCATTCTATGCAGCGACGCCGGATCAGTTCGTAGCAGCGGACCTGGATATTGCAGATCTGAGGGTCGATTCGAATCGGCCCCCGGCGCGTGCGGCTGTCTATCGCAGGGCAGACGCCCACGCGGTGCTGCTTCCGGCGGAGAAGGACCTGCACCTTCCGCGCACAGGAATGGCGGTGTTACGGAACTGCTCGAGAACGAAGTCCATCACGATTCCGGTTCCTGTTGGGAAGGGCAACATCGCGCGCTTTACCGGAGCCGCTGGCTGCGGCGCTGGCGTTCTGACCTTTACTCCGTTTGAACCCGTACTGCTTGCCAAGCCGTTGCAGCAAGGCGACCAATCATTAGGGGATTTGGTGCTTCATGCAGCGGCCTCCGCTGACGTGAGGGTTGTAAGAGATCCGGATCATGAAGTTGTCCCCGGCGCTACAGTGCGCGTTGTGGCCAGGGGTGACACTCCTCTGAGCTCTCCGGACGCTCAGTGGATTCAGGTTGCTGAGGCACAAAGCGGACCGGACGGCTGGACGCACCTTGATAGTGTCCCGGTTCTTCGCGATCTACGTTTTGTTGCTCAGGCTACCAGTGGCGATCTGTCGGTCGCGGCGGAGGCCCGTGCCGAGCCGCGTGGCCGACTGGTGATCGATCCACTCGTAATTCCTAAACCGGCGACGCTGATTGTGGCGCCGAAAATCAAGGATAGCGTTCATTCGATTTTCCCAGGCGCGCGAGTGACTCATGTTCTGATCGAACCAGCCGATCCTCGCCGCGCAGAAGATGAGAAGCAACAGTACGAGTTGCTCCCGAAGGATTCCTTTGCTCGTTTTGAGCCGCTCAAGCCGGGCAAATGGATCATCACCGCGCTCGTGAATGTTGCTGGCGCGGACGCATTCCTGAAAGTTGATGAGGTCGATCTGAAGGCGGGCGAAACCCGGCGGATCGAAGCGGACCTTGAGCCACTCGTTTTTCGTGGCCGCGTCACAATGGGCGGCAAGGGAGTCGCCGCTCACGTGACGTTGCAAAACCGCTCGACCTCCGATCTCGCCCGGCACTATTTCAAATCGCTGCAAGACGGGAGCTTCAATACGGCCCTTCCCAATAGCGGTACTTATAGTGCGGATGTTGCCCGCGTGGATGCGCAGGGTGACCACATCCCGGCAGGCGAGGTCGAGTTCAGTGATCCCGCACGGCTCGTCGAGATTGCGATCCCTGACACGGCGACCGTAGTCGTGCACGTACGCGCTGAAGAGAAGCCAGTTTCTAATGCTCTAGTGTGGAGCGCACATTTAAGCGAGACCGCTGGGCTGGTGGACCAAAACAAACGTGGGCGTTCCACCGATTCGCAGGGTGACGTGAAGTTCGAACACGTCCTGCCGGGCGATTGGACGTTCTCTGTTCGAGATGAAGCGAGCGGCCGTGGCGCGGAAAAAACGCTCTCCGTTCATGAATCGGAAACTGCGGAAGTCACCCTCGATATCAAGGGCACGGGTGGAATCACGGGAACTGTTCGCGATGCGGCGGGCAACGGGGTTTTCAACGCCCAGATCGACTGCCTTGTTATCGGCGAGACAGGCGTGCCTTCCCGACTGAAAACAAGAACAGAGTCCGATGGAAGGTTTTCCGTTGGCGCGTTCTCGAAATTATCGGCGCCCGCGCTGTGCAGTGTGACTACGCCGCCCGGCGTGGTCGATGGATTCGAAGCGATGGCCGGCGAAGCAGTCAATATCCAACTCCCCATCGCAACGGGAGCGTTGCGTATCAGCGACTGGGGCAAGTTCTCCAATCCCGATACGTTCTGGCTGACCGCCTCGGGCGGTCGGGCGATCAGTCTGTCGGCGGTCGCAGGAGCAGTCACGCGATCAGGGGCAGAACTTCACATAGCCGCTGTCGCCGCTGGCCGTTGGAGGGTGATCCGAATCGGATCGATCTCACAGTGGATGGCCTTGGCCGCCGGACAATTCAGCGAGTTGCCGGCGGTCGCCGATCTCGCACTCGGTACTGGCACAACGCAAACAATCCAGATCTACGAGAAACCCGCTGGTCAGGGCGGGGCGAATTAGTGGGCTTTCACCTGCCTGCGAGCAAGATCAATATACCCGTCATTTGGGTGTCAGGCAACGCGATCCTTGATGTTCCCGAGCTGCACGCTACTTGGTTGACAAGATCCAGGAGGTCCGCCGCTCGAGTTGGTTGCCATTAACGACAAACACATCGAAGTCATCTGCCCGTCAGATGCTGTGGTCAATTCGCGTGACGAGAGTTGGCGACAGGGACTTCCTCACCTGTCAGGCAAATACGACGAGCAGGTCGGTCGCTTCCGCTTCATGGAAGAGAACGAGAAAGTGATGAACCGCGGCGGCGAGCCCGCCGACGGCACGCCACTCCTCCTCGGCATCACCAAAGCATCGCTCTCGCCGGACAGCTTCATCTCCGCCGGCTCATTCCAGGAGACCACAAGGGTTCTCACCGAAGCCAGCATCGCCGGCCGAGTCGGCCACCTGCGCGACCTCAAGGAAAGCGTCATCGTCGGCCGCCTCATCCCGGCCGGCACCGGAATGCCCGTCTACCGCGAGGTCTACCTCGAGAAAGACGAGCCCGTCCCGGTGCAGCCCAACCTCGAAGACCTCCTCCGCGCCGCGACGGACAACGAGGACGAGGAAGCACTATCGCTGGCCGACTTCGACGACGAGCAGTAGGTTCTCATCGCATTCGCATCAACGTGAACGGGCGACCGAAAGGCCGCTCGTTTTGTTCGTGTGTAGAATCGCCTCGTGCCCGAGATCAGCCGCTTCTTCGGAATCATCATCACGATCAATTACCGCGAGCACGATCCGCCGCACTTTCACGCGTGGTATGCCGCTCCGACATCTCGGTCCGGATCTCTGACGGAAACGTTAGCGGCCAGATGCAGCGGAGAGCACTTGCACTCGTCCTGGAGTGGTGGCATCTTCATCGCACGGAGCTGCTCGATGACTGGCAACTCGCACAAGCTGGGCAGTCGCTGAAGAAGATCGATCCGCTGGACTAACTCACATGTACTACACGGTCATCGACGCACGATACGTTCACGATTTCACGATCTGGGCAAAGTCCGCCGACGGAATCGAGGGCGAGATCGATCTCGCCGGCGAGCTCTGGGGTCCGGTCTTCGAGCCATTGAAGGACGTGAACTACTTCCGCAACTTCTCCCTCGCCGAGTACGGCACCATCTGCTGGCCAAATGGTGCCGACATCGCACCTGAGTTTTTGTACGAAAAGGTCCGCGTCCACGCCTGACACATCCCAATTCGCTTGCAGGAGAAGGGTGCTCACGCGGAGACGCGGAGAACACGAAGAGAAGAGCTCCGTGATCTCCGCGTCTCCGCGTGAAACAAAGAGAGGGGCCGTCAGCAAGATAAACCGGCTACAGGACCATCCTGGACGTTCTCGGCATCTGGTTCGCAGTACAGATTCACCGAGGTAATGATTGATGAAAACACTTTCTCGATTTATGGCTTTGGCGGCCCTGACAGGACTGCTGATCATCCCGGTCTCCGAAGCGAGAACACGCGTCTATCTGCGGCTCGCCCCGCCACCGATCGTTGTGGAACAGCAGACACGGGCGCCGCGGTCCGGCTACGTCTGGCAGCAGGGCTATCACCGATGGAACGGCCAGAGCTACGCCTGGACCTCCGGAACGTGGGCTCGTGCCCCACATCGCAACGCGCAGTGGGTTCCGGGACGTTGGGTGCAGGAGCGCCGCGGCTACTACTGGGTGGATGGCCATTGGACTCGGTAACAGTCGACTGAACGCCGGCTCGAGGCCGGCGCCGGTCGCATCGCTTCATCCGAAAACGGGCGGCCCGAGGCCGCCCGTTCTGCGTTGGTTAAGTCGAAGGGAGCGCGATCTTCTCATCGCGGGCCGGTGTCAATCCTGCCACGAGCTCCTCGACGCTGACGCGGAGCATCCTCGCGAGGGCGACGACGAGATTGAGGTTCGGCGCCTTCATTCCGCGCTCCATCTCGCCGATGAAGGTGTGGCTCGTATTCGTCATCTTGCCGAGTTGCTTCTGCGTCAGGCCCTGCTGCCTCCGCACCCTCTGGAGTGTCGAGCCGAAGATCTGTGCCACCGATAGCATGGTTGTCATCCTCCAACGCACTTAAGCGTGCATGAGTAATACTTTAGCATTTAACTGGAAGGAAGAAATCGCTATCGCTAACGGGAAACAGTTTTCCGAACGCACATAAGCATGCATCACGAGTACTTAAGCATGCATCACAAGCACTTTCGCATGTGTGGCAAAGCAATGATGGCTCTTCGATAGCACTAAAGCGTTCGTGTCAAACACTTTAATGTTAATGAAGATCAAAACTTCTGATCTTAGCGAACACTATCGTGTTAACTCAGAACACTATCATGTTAACTCAGAACACTATCATGTTAACTCAGAACACTATCATGTTAACTCAGAACACTATCATGTTAACTCAGAACACTATCGTGTTAACTCAGAACACTATCGTGTTAACGCAGAACACTATCGTGTTAACGCAGAACACTATCGTGTTAACGCAGAACACGATTGTGTTAACGCAGAACACGATTGTGCTGATGAAAGGCAAATGTCAGATGGACGTTAGTGTCTCTCAGAACCGATTCCAGGCCGCGGGCGCACTCCATGTCCGCGCGCCGGTTTTGACGTAGAACGGCGCCCACCAGCTCGTGTGCTGACTCTGGTCGGTCGAGCCGTATCCGGACTCGTTCCAGACGTAAAAGCTGTTGAACGAGTCGGCGGAGGTGTAGAGCACTGCAACGAACGGCGCACCAGCCTCGGAGACCGGCCGTATCGTGAATCGCCATTCCCACATCGTCCGCGAGTGATCCACCTGCACCAGGGGGTGATCGGAGATCAGGCGGTAGCGGCCCGGCGGAAATCGGACCCGCGCGCCGCGCTCGAGCCGGTACTCATACTCGACACCGATCCTCCATGGGTAGGGACCGATGTGCTGCCCGACCGCGGGATTCTGAATCTTGTCGAGGTCGGCGAGATCATGCATCTGGTCGTAGTCGTCGTTGCCACCGCCGCGATCCACCAGACCGCCCCAGTTGACCTGACGCTTTCGCGAGCCGCGGGTGCCATCGACATCCTGCACGCCACCGTGGGCCCAGGTTCCGTTGTTAAAGTCGACCTGGAGGGCGAAGAAGTTGAGCCCAGCGGGCGACACTCGATCGACCACGACCCGCACGCTCGCGGCAGTCATCGTTCGCGGCGTCTCGAACGAGATGTGCGTCTCCCGTTTCTGCTCGCCCCCGCCGATGCCGAACAGTGGTGGACGCGATACCCGGCTGGATGCGAGAGGGTTGCGAACGAGTGCGCTGGTCCCTGCATCACGATCCGCAATCGCATTGGCGCCGGTCGCCGCGGTTACACAGAGTCCCAATGCAGCAACCGTCAAGTGATGCAGTTTCATATCCGCCTCGCGCGCCGCACTCTATCGTCGATCGATGACGACATGAGGGTCGATCATGCAAACGGAGTCTGGGCGATGGACCTTCGCCGGTTCACTGAACCCCAAGAGAGTTCTTTCGGCTACATCCGCTCCGCGATCCATTTCGCCAGTGAGCTCTGGCTCTCGCCGGAGGGTTTTCCCGCGATCAAACCCTCGACAGAAATATCTTCATCGAGCTGAGGCCAGTGAATTCCTTCCCCACGGCCGACCAGCCGCCAATCCGTGCGCTCCGCCGGCATGCCGTGCGAGAGACGGGGATACCAGGCAAGCGGCACCGAGATCGTGCGTCCGTCACTCAGGTCCACAGTCAGAGTGTCGTCGGTGACTGCGACGTTCGTCGCGGCCGGAACAGCGATCTCAATCAACGAAGAAGTCATTCCATGCCTCCATGAGGTCTTAGGACCTTGCTTCAGAACGGTCGGCATTTTCCGGCTCTGGCGCATGGTACTGCTGTCTGCGGCCCCCTGCCGCAACTGAGGTTTGGTTGACGCGGCCTGAAGAGACAAGAAGGTGATGAACCGCGGCGGCGAGCCCGCGGGCAGCACGCTACTCCTCTCCTACCGTGCCGGGAGTAGCGTGAATCGTTGCACGTGGCGCGGTTTGACGCGGCCGAAATGACGATGATCAAGCGTAATGATGGTGTCCGTCTCGAGCTTTTCCGCGAGACTGATCACCGATGCGTCGGTGCCTCCGAGCGGAAAGTCGCCATAGCGGCGGACGAGCTCTGCGATGCGAGGCCACTCCGACGCAGCGGGCGCGCGGACATCGAACCCTTCCAGACTTTGCAGAAAACGCGCTTCAAGTTCAGCACTCTGCCGCCGGCCGAGGAAGTAACTGACCTCCGCAACGCACATGGCAGGAATCACCAGGCGGTATTTCGCCTCACGCAGGACGGCCAGGCAGTCTGCGTGGTCAGGATCTGATCGATTTGCTGCCGCGAGCAGCGGTCCGCTATCTACGATCGCGATCGATGTCATCAACCCAACCTTCGAGTGCCTCTTCGAGGTGCGCTGCGCGAGTCATTTTCGGATCGTCGCAGATGCCGGCAAACGGAATCTTTCGCGCTCGTCCCAGATAGGTTTTGGCAATTGCGTCGCGAATGACTTCGGATACCGATATCGCGGACCGTTGAGCCTCATGTTCGACGAGAGTCGCAAGCTCATCGGGTAGGGTAATACTGGTGCGCTTCATACGTGCATACTAGCATATTCACCACGATGTCCAGCCCTCCACGACGTCTTGAAATCTGCTCCGCTCTTGCGATCTGCCTGGTCGGAGGAGAGACGGTGAAACCAGGGAATACCCGCTACACCCAATCCAGAGTAATGCCTCACAATGCGCGCAATGTTTCGTCGCCGGGCCGCCATCCTCTTTCTTTTCATCGCAACGTTTGCGGCGCAGCAGGTCCTTGCCAATGACATCCGATGGCGGCCGCAGAAAACGTGGGTGTTCGTCGTCGGTACGCTGGAGTGGAAGGACTCCGAGGCGTTTCCATCGTTTCCGAAGGCGAATCGGCGGGATGCGCAGCTTGTGCGCTTCTTTCGCCAGAAGGGAGTGAGCGCGAGCCACGTCGTCTATCTGGTGGACAAGCAGGCCACGACCTCGCGCTCGCAGGCAGCGCTCGACCGGATGCTCGCGCAGACGGCGCCGGGCGATCTGCTCTTCTTCTATTTCACCGGGCATGGTTATCAATCCGAGGATGGGAAGAAGACGTTCTTTGCGACGTATGACGCGAGCGATAACCGCGCCGGCTGGTCGGTCGATGCGATCGTTGGGACGATTGCGAGGAGGTTTCGCGGAGACCGCGTCATCCTGGCCGCGGACTGCTGCTACTCCGGCGCGCTCGTCGATCGCGTGCGGCGGACCAGGAGCCGCCAGTCGTTCGCGTGCTTCGCGTCGTCGACGAGTAAAGACAGCTCGACGGCGAACTGGACGTTCACCGAGATGCTGCTGGCCGGACTGCAAGGCCGCTCGTTCGCCGACTTGAACGGCGACCACCGCGTCACGCTCGGCGAGATCGCGCGCAGCGTGCACGACGACATGCGCTTCGCCGAAGATCAGATCTCTGCGTCGATCTTCACCGGCACCTTCAGCGCCGAGACGTTAGTCGCCACGGCACACGCGAGGAGCGACGCCGCCATCGGCCGCAGGGTCGAAGTGAAGTCCGACGGCGACTGGTACAAGGCGCGGATTATCGACGCAAAGAATCGCCAGTACCGCGTTCACTACTTCGGCTACGAGGTTGCGGACGACGAATGGGTCGGGCCCCAGGCGCTGCGGCGGACTGGGCAGCAGGCGAGAGCGGCAAGAAGCCGGTAACACTTTCAAGAAAAGCGGGAAGCCGAACCCAACCGTTCAGGCCTCAGGCATCCTCTTCGCAAATCAGGCAGCGGAGGCAAATCACAATGAGAATCCTTTCGCGATTCCTCTCTCTTGCGGTTCTCACTGGGCTGCTGATCGTCCCGATCTCGGAAGCGAGGACGCGCATCTATCTGCGGATTGGACCGCCGCCGATCGTGGTCGAGCAGCGGCCAGTGCTGGTGCGGCCCGGTTACGTCTGGCAGCCCGGCTATCACCGTTGGGACGGCCGACGCTATGTCTGGTCCGCCGGTGTGTGGGCTCGTGCTCCGTACCGAAGCGCGGTCTGGGTGCCGGGTCGCTGGGTGCGGGAACGCCGCGGCTACTACTGGATCGACGGTCACTGGGCGCGGTAAGCGACGCGTCCACGGCTGGTAGGGACATCTTCCGTTTCGAGGTGCTCTTGGGCTGATTTTTCTCCATCGCGTAGATCTTCTGGGTCGGGGCGATGGGGCCGAGGGATCGTTGTCACGCGGAGACGCGGGGGACGCGGAGAGAGAGAAAAAACTCCGCGTACTCCGCGTCTCCGCGTGACACCTTGGAGCGTTCATGCACGAACTGGACGATGTTACCGGCGCGATCATTGACTCGGCGATCAAGATTCATCGGGAGTTGGGGCCTGGATTGCTGGAATCGGTTTACGAGCTTGCGCTGACCGGTCTCCTTCTGAGGAGTGGATTTCAGGTCGAGCGGCAAAAGCCGATTCGCTTTGAATACGACGGCATTGTTTTCGACGAAGGGTTCCGTCTCGATCTGCTTGTCGACGGAGCAGTGATTGTCGAGATCAAGTCCGTTGAGACGCTCGCTCCGGTCCACAGCAAGCAGCTTCTTACCTATCTCCGGCTCACCGATCGGCGGGTTGGGCTCCTCATCAACTTCGGTTGCGCCACTTTGAAAGAGGGCCTCCACCGAATCGTCAACGGCCTCACTCCCTCCGCATCTCCGCGTCTCCGCGTGAACCGCCTTTAAACCTTGTCACGCGGAGACGCGGGGGACGCGGAGAGAATCAAAACCCTAATCGTGACCGAGGTCGTTGAGTCGCATTCGCGGCGCCGCCACACGCAGCGCGTTGAGCACGGCCAGTACATCGATCACTTCCTGCGCGATTGCTCCCGGCACTGGTGCGAGCCAGCCGGCGGCGGCGGCGAGCATGCCGATCATGCTCAGGGCCATGCCGCCTACGGCGCTTTGCAGGGCGATGTGGCGCATGCGGCGGCCTATGTGAATCAGCTCGTCGACGGCGGCGAGCGAGGGCTCAAGCACGACGGCGTCGGCGGCTTCGGCGGTGATGTCGCTGTTGTGGCCGAAGGCGACGCTGACGGTGGCTGCTTCCATCGCCGGCGCGTCGTTGATACCGTCGCCGAGGAAGAGGGTCGGACCTTTGGCGACCTCGTCGCGAACGATGGCCAGCTTTTCTTCGGGGCTGGTGCCTGAGTGAACGTTCTCGATGCCGACGAGTGTGGCGAGATGCTGCACCTCGGCATCGCGGTCGCCGGAGACGAGCATCACGCGCGTGACCTGATGATGCGGCACGAGGTGATCGATGAACGAGCGGCTCTCTTCGCGCGGAACGTCCTGAAAGCGCAGCGTGGCCGCGTATTCGCCGTTGCGAAGGACGACGCACTCCATCCCGGCGGCATGTGGCGGCAACTGCGCGACGATGCGGCTCGACGTGATCTTTGCGCGGCCGCTGATCTCGACCACATCGCTGTCGATGCGGCCTCGCAGCCCTTCGCCTGGCCGTTCGCTGATCTCCGAGACGTTGACCGCAACGATGCCCTCGGCACGCGCGGCCTCGAGGATGCTGATGGCGAGAGGGTGCCGCGAGTATTGCTCCAGGCTCGTTGCTAATCGCAGCACTTGCTCGCGCGTCACGCCGGGCGCGCAGATCACATCGGTCAGCGACGGCTTGCCGTACGTCAGCGTTCCGGTCTTGTCGAAAATGATCGTACGGCAGCGGTCGATGCGCTCCAGCATCGACGGATTCTTGATGATGATGCCGCGCGATGCTGCCAGCGAGATCGCGCCGATGATCGCAACCGGGATCGCCAGGAGCAGCGGGCACGGAGTGGCGATCACGAGCACGGCCAGGAAGCGGCGGGGATCGTGGCCGATGATCCATCCGGCGGCGGCGATCACGAGCGCGAACAGCGTGTACCAGCCGCCCAGCCGGTCCGCGATTCTTCGCAGCCGCGGCCGCTGCGCTTCCGCCTGCTCCATCACCTGCACGATCTTCGCGTAGCGTGAGTCGATCGGCAGCGTGGTGACGCGGATCGTCATCGCGTCTGCGCCGTTGATTGCGCCGGAGAGGACTTCGGAACCGGGCGCTTTCGCGATCTGAAACGGTTCGCCCGTGAGGTACGACTCATCCATCGCGCCATGTCCTTCGGCGACGACTCCGTCTGCGGGACAGATCTCGTGTGGCAGCACGACGAGGCGGTCATCGATCCGAACATCGGCCATGCTGACCTCGACGATTCCCGATTCGGCCAGCCGGTGTGCGCTGCTCGGAACGCGCTTCGCGAGCGCCGAGAGAACCGTCGATGCCCGGCGCGTCGCGTAAAGCTCGAGTGCGGTGCCGCCGGAGAGCATTAGAACGATGATGGCGCCGGCAAGGTATTCGCCGAGGATTGCGGCGGTGAGGATGGAGATGCCGGCGAGAGCGTCGGATCCGACTTCGAATGCGGCGAGCTTCTTCAGCAGATCGAAGAGGAGCGGCAGTCCGGCGAGGAGTACTGCGATGAGCACCCAGTCACTCGTGCGCGCCGGCGTGCGGACGACGAAACGCAAGACGAGGGAAGTGGCGATGCCGAGGAGCGAGGCGAAGGCGATCCAGGTCTCTTTGGACAGCGCCTTGTGTCCCGCGGGATTGCCGTCAGCGGTGGTGACGCCGATTGCGGGCGGCGCGCTCGCGGTGGTCCGACCACTCATCGTTTCACGGCAAAAATCGGTTCGACCACGACATCGCACGAGACTGACTTCGCGACCAGGCATGTGGCGTGCGCGCGCTCGAGTGTCTCGTGCGCGGCGACGATCGAGTGCTCATCGAACAATGTGATCGCGGGCCGCACGATCACACGCGTGAACCGATACGACTGCTGATCCCATTCGAGCAGACCTTCGGCCTTGCTCTCGTAGTTCGCGAACTTGAGGCCGTTCTTTTCGGCGAGACCGACGAACGTCAGCATCAGGCACACTTCGATTGCAGCGACGAAGAAATCCTCGGGGGTCCAGACGTTCGCCACGCCTTTGAATTCCGGTGGGCTGGCCACGCGCAACGACGGCTTGCCTTCAGCCTGCAGGGAAGCGGACCGCCCCTCCACGCCGGCGACGCCGGTGCGGTAGGTAAAGGACTTTGGCTTGATTCTCGGCGGCTGCAGCACGCTGGGCAATACGCTGGTCATGGGGATCACCTCACCCTCACACTGTACCGCGCGGCGAAAGCATGCAGCGGCAAATGACACAGGAGAATGTGCCAGACGTCACAGGGTGAGCTCGCGGCTCAGCCGTTGCGGCGCCACAACCCCGAGGCCTTCGACCCGAGGAGACCGGCGGTGCGAAGCTGCTCGCTCACTTTGCTGATACTGGAGATGCTGCGGCGAGGAAGGACCCACGCTTTCGGAGCGAGGTCGATGGCGCGATCGATGTAGAGAAGCTCCTTCTCGCTGAACCGCCAGCCGCGGGACTCGAACCGCTCCAGTTCGACGGGGACGGTGAAGTTACGCATCGTTCGCTTTCCGTACACGTTGAAGAAGCCTTCGAAGTAGCTGAGGCCGAGGGCGAGATAGGGGTAGACGGCCTCGCGGGAACGGAGAGTGGTGAAGTTCGACTTTCCGATCGCGCCCCACAGTCCGCCGTTTTCATAAAGCGCGAGACAGTGACCGTCGTCGCTTGCTGCATCCATGTACATCAGACGCGGAGGATGGCCGAGCTCGCGCAATGCGGCGCAAGCGAAAAGAACGCCGCTGAAACATTGCGCTTTTTCCTGCCGCATGACGACGCGCGGCGAGTCGGCGCCACCTTCGTCGTCATAGTCGAGCTCATCGAGATAATGTTGTATGTGTGCGGGAGTCCGCAATCCGTTGAGAATGCGCCGCTCTTTTGCGTTCCAGTCCATATTAAGAAAGACTGAGCATCGACGAGACGATGACAATGCGAATGAGTCCCAGCCCGATCATGAATCGCCGGCCCGCGACGGTAATGAAGCGACATGCTGCGCAAACACTTCATTGAACAGCGCGCCCGGTCTCCGCGCGCGAAGCTGTTCGACGATCGCCGGCCCTTCCATCCCGAGCTGATGCAGGATCCGGGCGGCGATCAGCGCGGAGCGGTTGAATCCCATCCCACAATGGGAGAGGACGCGATGACCGCTGCTCACAAGGTGCGCGCCCATGATGGCCACGGCCTCGAGGCGCGCCAGGTCGGGAAGCTCTTCGTCGAAGATCGGGAAGTAGACGTAAAGGGAAGTGTTCGGCGTCGTCGGGATCCCCTCGTCGATACCGCCCTCCATGTCGATCACGACGTCGATGCCGTGCGCCTCGACGGAGGCCCAGTCATCGATGACGGGTGAGATGAAGAGAAGACCTGATTCGTCGACCTGAATGAGGCTCATGATCTGCGTGGGCATGGTAACGCGCGGCGCGCGGAACGTCTCCACATTGAACCACAGAGACACAGAGGACACGGAGATAGACGCCTTAAACTCTGTGACCTCTGTGTCTCTGTGGTTCAACAAAGCTGATGCGCTACGATTCGCCGGAAATGCGCACCCCGATGAAGGTCGTGTCCGTGAATGTGGGACTGCCGCGCGAGGTCATCTGGCGCGGCGAGGCTGTCCTGACGTCGATCTTCAAGGAGCCTGTCGCGGGCCGGGTGCGCGTCGAGACGCTGAACCTCGTGGGTGACCGTCAGTCCGATCTGACCGTGCATGGCGGCGCGGAGAAAGCGGTCTACGTTTATCCGTCCGAGCACTATGCGTTCTGGCGCGAGGAGTTGCCCGGCTTCGATCTGCCCTGGGGCTCGTTTGGCGAGAACCTGACGGTCGAAGGTCTGGCCGAGGATCGCGTGCGGATCGGAGATGAGATCAGGATCGGCTCGGCCGCGTTCGTCGTGACGCAGCCGCGCATGCCTTGCTTCAAGCTCGGAATCCGTTTCGGCCGGATGGACATGGTGAAGCGTCTTCTCAAGAGCGGCCGCACCGGTTTCTATCTGTCGGTCTCGCAGGAAGGCGAGGCCGGCGCGGGTGACGCGATCGCGCTGACTCCATCGCCGGCCTCGGCCATCACCGTCGCGGATATCGTGAGCCTCTACGCGGCCGATGCAGCCAATCAGGATCTCCTTCGCCGCGCCAGTCAGCTCCCGGAACTTCCTGAAAGTTGGCGTGACTACTTTCGCCAGCGGCTTTGGGAGCCGGACGCGTGATCGACCGAGCTTCCCGCGAACAACTGGCCACGCTCCTCGGCGAGCTGACCGCCGGCAATGTCAGCAACGACGAGTTTCATGCGCAGTTGCCTCGATCGAACGATCTTGCTGTCCGCGAGATCATCGAGCAGGCCTGGCTGCTCTGCCGCGAGCTTCCCGAGCCGAAAGCCGAGGGACGAAAGAAACTGCTTCGCGACGCGCGCGCCGAAGTGTCGCGCTGGACTCTCTTTCTGGAGAGCGAGAGGGAGTACGAATGGCCGGCCCTTCCCAAATGGGCTCGCATCCTCGGATTCATTCCGAGTGTGCTCACCTTCGGCCTGTTCTGGGCGCCGTATCGATGGTGGTTCAAGCGAACTGGCGACGCGCAGGTGTGGCCGTTCATCGATGAAAAGCAGTTCCAGGAGGCACGGGGGAAGGGCGGGCGGCGGTAGGAATTCGTCAACGGTCATGCCAGCCAAAGGAGTGCGGTCGTCTCGACCGCGGGCACTCGGGCGTCCTCGCCCGAGTGCTGTCAGGGCGGAGGTCGAAAATTTCGTCATGACTTGTTTGGAGAGTTAACGCGAGGGTGGGGTTGATCCAGTGTTCGGGATCGCGTGACACCCTATACTTTCCGGACGACGACCAACAGGAGCTTTCCCATGTGCAGAAACATCAAGACCCTCTTCAACTTCGAGCCTCCGGCGACGGAGGAGGAGATTCGCGACGCATCGCTGCAGTTCGTGCGCAAGCTGTGCGGCTTCACGAAGCCGTCGAAGGCGAATCAGGCCGCGTTTGACCTCGCAGTTGAGGAGACAGCGTTGGTTGCGCAGAAGTTGTTTGCTTCCCTCGTGACGACGGCGGAGCCGCACGACCGCGAAACGGAAGCCGCCAAGGCGCGCGCCAGGACGGCGGCAAGATTCGGGCGAGCCGCGCAAGCGTAACGGAAAACTTCAGGCAGGCCCTGTTGATGCGCTACCATTTCCTTTGTGGTGTTGACCGCGCGGCGGCGCGCCTTTGCCTGCCTCTTTGCCCGTCTCGTACTGGGCCTGATCTTCTTCATGGCGGGCGTCTACAAAGTGTTTACGCTGACACCGGTCGGCCATGTTCAGAAATGGTTTCTGCCATTTCGCGACACGTTTCTTCCCACCTGGTCGTTGTGGGCAGTCGGACTGGCCATCCCTTTCATTGAGCTCATCGGGGGAGCGTTGCTCCTGATCGGCTGGCGCGTTTACGAGGCGTTGTTGGCGCTGGGCGTCGTGCTTGTGATCGTCACGTTCGGCCATCTGCTGCACGAGCCGCTCTATCCCTTTCACGAGCACGTCATTCCGCGGCTTGCTCTGCTTTTGTTCCTGCTTGTGATGCCGCGCGAAAGCGATCGCTTTTCGCTCGATTCTGTGATCGCAACACGCCGCCTCGGAAACGAATCATGAAACGAATTGCAGCGATCGTCGCCATCGGAGCAGTAGCCGGCTTCTGGTATTACCAGACGTCGCACGCCCCCGTGAATGCGTACAAGGCATTTGCCGAAGAGATTCTTCATCGCCGCTATGACGCGGCTGCGGCGATGACGGATGGTCTCACGGCGGCGGAACTGGCGCGGTCGGGGACTCAGGAAAAGACCGGCGCCGGGCCGACGATGTTTCAAGCGCTGTTTCCGTCACGATTCACGATCGAATCGCAGCAGCGCGGCAGCGACGGGACGATTACCGTGAAAGCGACGCAGCAAGTGTTGTTCAATCCGCCCGGCGTGGAATCAGTCATGCGGCCGGCGATGATGGCCCTGATGAAACAGACCGTGGCGCTGCGCAAGAAGGATGGCGCGTGGAAAGTGGTCTCCTTCGAGAATTCGTTTGGTGGCATGGAGGCAATGTCGTCGCGATGATGAACGGCGGCACCGCACCCTCACTCGCCGGTCACGAGGTGCTCTTCGTTCCGGCGCAGTACCTGACGATTCAGGATGCCATCGACGCCGTCAGCGGGCCCGCGACGCTGATCGTCGATCCTGGGATCTACCAGGAAAGTGTTCGTATCCGTTCGAAACCCTATCTCGTGATCCAGAGCAGTCGCCTCGGCAGGCGCGGAGTGACGATCGCCGGTCAGAACATGGAAAGCGTGATCGGCATCGAGCAGTCCGTCGTGCATTTCAGCGGAATCGACGTGCGCTCGGACGGCCTGTCGCGCGGGCTACTCATACTCGATTCGTCAGTGACGTTTCAGGAGTGCGTGGTGTCGGGAAATCGGGTCAGCGATCAGGTTGGAGAGCCATTTGGCGCGGGCATGCTCTGCCGCCGATCGTCTGTCCGCATTCAGAAATCGACGATTGCAGGGAACACGATTGATGCTCCAGACGCCAGCGGCGGAGGGCTCTATTTCGCGGATTGCAAGGTCGAGATCGCCGGCAGCTCGATTCAGACCAACGCCATTTACGCGCCGGACCGCGCCAGCGGCGGGGGCATCTGGTGCGAGCGCAGCAGCATGCGCGTCTGGCGGAGCCGCGTGACCGACAACGCCCTCTACGCGGAATCGTGCGAAGGCGCCGGCATCTACTTCAAGGATTCGGACGCACGGCTCGGCGGAAGCGTCATCAGCGGCAACGGCAGCGTCAATGGACGTGGTGGCGGCATCTTCATCGACGGCAACGCAGCGCGCATTGCAGTCCATCGCAATACCGTCGTGCGCCAGAATCATCCTGACGATATATTTCCGCGGCGTTAGCCGTTCGTTGCGAACGTCCCATGCGAAGACAACTCGTCCTTCTGCTCAGCATCCTTTCGATCGCGACCTTGCCCCTCCCGATCGGTGTTCGCATCGCGGAAGGAGCGCAGCAGCAAGTGGGCGTGACGCTGACCTACGACCCTGCCTACGTTTCGCTGCGGTATCCGGGAGGCGACGTTCCGGTCAGCCGCGGCGTGTGCGCGGATGTGGTGGTGCGGGCGTTTCGTGTTGCCGGGATCGACCTGCAGCGCGCGGTGCACGAAGACATGCTTGGAGCGTTCAATCGCTATCCGGCGCTGTGGGGTCTTTCGCATCCCGACGCGAACATCGATCACCGGCGTGTGCCGAATCTCATGAAGTTCTTCGAGCGGCACGGAAAGACCGCAAGCGGTGTGTTCCTGCCCGGGGACGTGGTCGCCTGGCGCCTGCCGGGTGGCTTGTCGCACATCGGCGTCGTCAGCGCCGAGGTCGCCTCGCTGACGAATCACCCATTGATGATTCACAACATCGGCAACGGAGCCCAGAAGGAAGACGTTCTCTTCGCGTACACGATCATCGGACACTACCGCTGGTAGAGACTCAACGACCTCCGCATCTCCGCGCCTCCGCGTGACCATTCTTTTTCAATTGACAGCGAACCCCCGTTGTATTCTTTCCGGCCCGTAACGAACCGGCCGGTTGTCGGTTCTATGAGTTGAGGGAATCAGTCGTATGGCGAAACGGATGATCGCGATGCTGGTCGTGGTGATTGCCTTCGTGGCGGTCATCGGCGGCTACAAATACCTCCAGATCAAGAAAGCGATGTCGCAGTCGTATACGCCGCCGCCTGAGGCGGTGACGACGACCGTGGCGAAGCAGGAAACGTGGGACACCACGATCTCGGCGATCGGGACGGTCGTGGCAGTCAACGGCGTCACCCTCAGCGCCGATCTTCCCGGCGTCGTCGACCAGATCTCGTTCGATTCGGGGCGAATGGTGGGGAAGGGCGACGTGCTGCTCCGGCAGGATACGAAGCAGGAACGGGCACAGCTTGCATCAGCCGAGGCGCAACTGGGGTTGACGCGGGTGCAGCTTGCGCGCAATCGGAGTCTGCAGGCCGCCGGAATCGTTCCGAAAGAGACGCTCGATCAAGCCGCGGCGGGGTTCAAGCAAGCCGAGGCGGCGATCAATGAGATTCGCGCGACGATCGAGCGCAAGACTATCCGAGCACCCTTCGCCGGAGTACTAGGCATCCGCCAGGTCAACGACGGACAGTCGCTCGCCAGCGGCGCACCGATCGTTTCGCTGCAGGCGTTGCAGCCGGTCTACGTGAACTTCAGCGTTCCGCAGCGCGAGATCGGATTGCTGCATACCGGCGGCGCGATCAGCGTCACGTCCGACTCGTTCCCGGGCACGGAGACGGGCAGGATCAACGCGTTCGACTCCGTCGTGAACGAAGACACGCGCAACATTCAGGTGCAGGCCGTCTTCGGAAACGCGTCGCGCAATCTGCGGCCGGGTGAGTATGTCGAGGCGCAACTCGCGCAAGGTGCGCGCACGCCGGTGATCGCGCTCCCGGTCTCGGCGATCAGTTACGCGCCCTTCGGCGACTCCGTGTTCATCGTCGAGGATGTGAAGGGTCCTGACGGCAAGACCTTCCGCGGCGTGCGCCAGCAGTTCGTGAAGCTCGGCCCCGCGCGCGGCGATCTCGTGGCAGTTCTCACCGGCGTCAAACCCGGCGAAGAAATCGTCACCTCAGGAGTATTCAAACTGCGGCCCGGCGCGGCCGTGGTCGTCAACAACAAAGTGCAACCGGGAGCGAGCGAGAGTCCGAAGCCGGGGAACAGTTAGGGAAGGATGAAAGCGGAAGGATGAAGGATGAAGGTGCGCTTCAATTCATCCTTCCGCTTTCTGACTTCTGACTTCATCCCTCATCCTTTAATCACATGAAATTCACCGACCTCTTCATCAAGCGCCCCGTCCTGGCGATCGTCGTCAATCTGGTGATCCTGATCGCCGGGTTGCAGGCGATTCGATCGCTTTCGGTGCGGCAATTTCCGCGCAGCGACATGGCCAATGTCGTCGTCACGACGGCGTATGTCGGCGCGAACGCCGATCTCGTGCGCGGATTCATCACCGGCCCGCTCGAGCGCTCCATCGCCGGCGCGGACGGCATCGACTATCTCGAATCGTCGAGCGCGCAGGGTGTCAGCACGATCACCGTTCACCTCAAGCTCAACTTCGACACCAACGCGGCGCTGACGCAGATTCAAGCGAAGGTCGCGCAGGTGCGCAATCAGTTGCCTCCCGAGGCCGAGGCGCCGGTCATTGATCTGCAGACGGTCGACTCGCAGTTTGCCGCCGCCTACCTCGGCTTCTCGTCGCCCGACCTCGATCAGAACCAGATTACCGACTACCTCGTCCGCGTCGTTCAGCCCAAGCTATCCGCGATCAGCGGCGTGCAGAAAGCGCAGATCTTCGGCGACCGGACCTTCGCGATGAGAGTCTGGCTCGACCCCGCGAAGATGGCCTCGCTCGGCATCTCGCCGTCGCAGGTGAACAGCGCGCTGGCGGCGAACAACTACCTTTCCGCGCTCGGTCAGACCAAGGGCTCGATGACCTCGGTCAACCTCGTCGCGAACACGAATCTACAGACCGCCGACGAGTTCAAGAAGCTCGTGGTGAAGGAAGACAAAGGGACCATCGTCCGGCTCGGCGACATCGCCGACGTCGTCCTCGGCGCCGAGAACTACGACTCCGAAGTGCGCTTCAACGGCCAGACCGCCGTCTTCATCGGCATCTACGTTCTGCCGACAGCGAACACGCTCGACGTGATGAAGCAGGTGCGCGAAGCGGTCCCCGAAATCCAGGCCCAGCTTCCCGCTGGAATGAAAGCCGGCGTGCCGTACGACTCCTCGGCATACATCCAGGAAGCGATCGACGAGGTCCTGAAGACGCTCACGGAGACGCTCCTCATCGTCATTCTCGTGATCTTCCTCTTCCTCGGTTCCGCGCGCGGTTTGATCATCCCGGTTGTCGCCATTCCGATCTCGTTGATCGGCGCGGTTGCTCTGATGCTCGCGTTCGGTTTCACCATCAACCTGCTGACGCTGCTCGCTGTGGTCTTGTCGGTCGGTCTCGTCGTCGACGATGCCATCGTCATGGTCGAGAACATCGAGCGGCATCTGCACATGGGCAAGACGCCGGTCCAGGCCGCACTCGACGCCGCACACGAGCTGGTCGCGCCGATCATCGCCATGACCATCACGCTGGCCTCGGTCTACACGCCCGTGGCGCTGCAGGGCGGCCTGACGGGATCGCTCTTCCGCGAATTCGCCTTCACGCTGGCGGGCGCCGTGCTCATCTCCGGTGTCGTGGCGCTGACGTTGTCTCCCATGATGGGATCGAAGCTGCTGCGAGCCGGCGACACCGAGAAAGGCTTTGCCGGAATGATCAACCGGCACTTCGACGTGCTGCGCGGCTTCTACACGCGCCTGCTGACCGGCACGCTGAACTTCCGGCCCGTCGTAATCACGCTCTGGATCATCGTGGTCCTTCTGATTTTTCCGTTCTACATGTTCTCGCAGAAAGAGCTTGCGCCGATGGAGGATCAGAGCTTTCTCTTCGCGATCCTTCAGGCGTCGGCCAACAACACGATCGAACAGACGAGATTGTTCGCCGACGAAGCCGAGAAGGTGTACCGCTCGATCCCTGAGAATGAATCCACGTTCCAGGTCATCTTTCCAACCGGCGGCTTCGGCGGCCTGGTCACCAAGCCCTACAAGGAGCGGAAGCGGGGGATCCAGGAGATTCAGCAGGAGGCTGCTGCGAAATCGGCGAACATTCCGGGCATCCGCGTGATTCAGCTCATACCACCCTCGCTGCCCGGAAACGGCGGAGGATTTCCGGTCGATCTCGTGCTCGTGTCGACCGAGGAGCCGGCGCGCATCGCCGAGTTCGCGAATCAGTTGATGCAGAAGGCGTTCACGAGCGGCAAGTTCATGTACGCCGACACCGATCTGAAATTCGATCAACCGCAGGCACGCGTCGTTTTCAATCGCGACAAACTCCGCTCGCAGGGCGTCGACCTCTCGCAGGCCGGACGCGACCTCTCCGTCCTCCTCGGCGGCAACTTCGTCAACCGTTTCAGCATTCAAGGCCGCAGCTACAAAGTGATTCCGCAGGTCAAACGCGCCGACCGGCTCACGCCCGATCAACTCTCGCAGATGTACATCAGCGGCGCTGGCGGCAAGCTCGTCCCGCTCTCGACGTTCGCTACGCTGGAGTCGACGACCGAGCCGCGCGAGCTGAAGCGCTTCCAGCAACTCAACGCGGTACACGTGCAGGGCGCCATCCCGCCCGGCGTCTCCATCGACAGCGCGCTCACGTACCTCGAGGACGAAGCGCACAAGATCCTGCCGCGCGGCTACACGCTCGACTACGCCGGTGAATCGCGTCAGTTGCGTATCGAAGGCAGCCGCTTCCTCGGCGTCTTCTTCCTCTCGGCGATCCTGATTTACCTCGTGCTGGCCGCGCAGTTCGAGAGCTTCCGCGATCCCTTCATCATTCTGGCCGGCTCCGTCCCGCTCGCGCTCTCCGGCTCGCTGCTCTTCTCATTCCTCGGGCTGACGTCGATCAACATCTTCAGCCAGGTGGGCCTGATCACGCTGGTCGGACTGGTCTCGCGCAACGGCATCCTCATCACCCAGTTCGCCAATCACTTGCAGGAACAAGGACGCGACAAACTGCACGCCGTGATCGAAGCCGCCGGCACACGCCTGCGCCCGATCCTGATGACGACGGCGGCCACGGTCATGGGCCACCTCCCACTCGTCTTCGCCCGCGGCCCCGGCGCCGGCGCCCGCAACTCCATCGGCATCATGCTCGTCACCGGCATGATCATCGGCACCGGCTTCACCCTCTTCGTCGTCCCGTCGATCTATGTGTTGGTTGCGAAAACGCACAAGCGGATCGACGCGGTCGAGACGGAGCCGGAGGCTGGACTCGAGCCGGCGACGGTCTAGTTGAACCACAGAGACACAGAGAGCACAGAGCTTTTCTCTGTGACCTCTGTGTCTCTGTGGTAAAGGTCTTTTGATGCTCCTCTCCTGGATGCTCTATTGCGGTTTCGCGACTGCCTTCACCGGCGCAATCGCGTCATTCCCGCGCCGCACGCGCAGGAGAGGAGTGTGGCTCTTCGCCACCGGCATCGCCTCCGCGCTCATCGCCCTCTTTTGGCCAGCGACCGAAGAGCATGCGGACGGCGTCCACGCGCACATCGACGAGATCATGCCGCGCTGGCAGTTCGAAGAGCATCACGAGATTCAAATCGACGCTCCGCCGGAACGGATCTGGGCTGCGATCCGCGACGTCACGCCGCGCGAAATCCGCCTGTATCAAACTCTCACGGCCATTCGCCGTTTCGGCCGCAGCAGCGGCGAAAACATCCTCAATGCTCCTGATACGAAACCGATCCTCGCCGTAGCCACGCGCTCCGGTTTCCACGTGCTGGTCGACGACGCTCCGCGCGAGCTCGTCATCGGCACGCACGTCGCGCCCGATGCGCTTGCAGTGATGAACTTCCGCGTGGAGGGCACGCGCCTCATGACCGAGACGCGCGTGTTTGCGCAGACGGACGAAGCGCGGCGCTCCTTCGCGATCTATTGGCGTCTCATCCGCCCCGGCAGTGGCATCATTCGCCGGAGCTGGCTCGAGGCGATCAAGCGCCGCGCGGAAGCGAAACCATGACGCTCATCTGATCTGATATCGTTCGCCCCATGCCGCACAGCTATCCGCAGGAGGCCGTCCTGCGCGACGGCCGCAAAGTTCTCATCCGCCCCTTCGCCGCGAAGGACGTCGATGCGCTGTACGAATTCTTCCAGCGTCTCCCCTCCGCCTACCGCCGTTTCGCCTGGGATCCGATCGAGAATCGAAGTTTGATCGAGAGCTGGGGCCGGGACATCGACTACGCGAAAGTCCTCCCGCTCCTGGCGCTGGACGGCAACCGCATCGTCGCCGACGCCTCGCTGCACCGCAGGCAGGGCGGTCCGCTCCGCCTCACCGGCCGCATCAAATGGATGATCGATCCGGCGTTCCGCGGCGTCGGACTGGGAACGCTGCTCGTCAACCAGTTCATCGGCATCGCCCGCGAGAAAGGCCTGCGTCACCTGAACGCCATGCTGATCTCCGACCTCGAAGCCGACGCCGTCGCCACCCTCGAGCACCTCGGCTTCATACCCTACGTCATGCCCGGCTACGGCACGGATCCGGATGGCAACCAGCACGACATGACGAAGCTGCTGCTGAAGTTGTGATCAATCGAGCACAGACAAGAGTGTCTGTGCCACACAACCCTGCCACAAGCGCTGCTTGGTTTGACACAGATACTCCTGTCTTTGCCACAGAACCCCGCACAAGCGCTGCCTGGTGTGGCACAGACACTCCTGTCTGTGCCACATAAATTCCGCCACGAGCGCTGCTTGGTGTGGCACAGACACTCTTGTCTGTGCTCATGGAAATCAGAGCGACGGCTGTGCACTCACGATGAACCCAACCGCGCCGGCTCGAATCGCCTCAACGCTTCCGCCAACATGCGCTGAGGAGTGTCGGGGACAACCTCAACTCCGAGCACCCCCAGCGCATAGGCCAGTGTCTCCGCTACGTGCCGCTCATCGAGCGACGGCAACGGCAGCGCGCCGTCGCGTTTGCCGAGCTTCGAGCCATCCGGATTCGTGACCAACGGCAGATGCGCATAGCTCGGAGTGGGCAACCCCAGCGCGCGCTGCAACGCGATCTGCCGCGCCGTCGATGAGAGCAAATCCGCGCCGCGAACCACCTGCGTCACCCCTTGCGCCGCATCGTCGACGACGACAGCGAGCTGATACGCATAGACCCCATCGGCGCGGCGGATGACGAAGTCGCCGGTATCGGCAGCGACGTTTTCTTCGACGTGTCCAGCGACTGCGTCGTCGAATGTGAGGACGATATCCGGCGCCCGAAACCGGATCGCCCGTGCAACGCGGCCGGCCGGCAGTCCCTCGCGGCACGTTCCCGGATACACCGGCTCGCGTCCGAGCGGAGCAGAAGCCGCACGCTGCAGGTCGGCGCGCGAACATCCGCAGTCGTACACGAGATGCCGCTCGCGCAGAAGACGGAGCGCCTCGTCATACAGCACCGTACGTTGCGACTGGTAGACGACGTCGCCATCCCACGTCAGCCCGTAGCGCTCGAGCGCAAGCAGAATCTCTTCCGCCGATCCGGCCACCACCCGCGGCGTATCGAGGTCTTCCATCCGCACCAGCCACTGGCCCCCTTCCCGCCGCGCAAATAGCCACGAGCCCACCGCGGCGACAAGGCTGCCAAGGTGGAGCGGTCCGGTGGGTGAGGGAGCGAAGCGGCCGACAAGCACGATGCGATCGTAATCTCTACACGGCGTGGATGGGGTCAGGTCTGAAGTATGAAGTGACGAAATCGCAGGTGTCCCCATGAAGGACGATTTGTGTTTCGTCACTTCATACTTCAGACCTGACCCCATTCGCTCGAAAGGACGGCGTCACCTCCTTCGACCCGAGCCCCTCGCGAATGACGCCGTCTGCCTCGATATCGAAACCGCCCCCCTCGACATTGGAAAGGTCCCGCTTGCAATTGGAGACGCTCCCTTTCGAAACGGAGGTGTTCCGTTTGCAAACGGACGCGTTCCGTTTCGAAACGGAGAAGTTCCGTTTGACATTGGAGACGTGCCGTTTCGAAACGGCGGTGTACCCTTTGCAAAACGGAGGCGTTCCGTTTCGAAACGGCGGTGTACCGTTTGCAAACGGCGGCGTTCCGTTTCGAAACGGTGATGTACCGTTTGCAAACGGCGGCGTTCCGTTTCGAAACGGTGATGCACCGTTTGCAAACGGCGACGCACCGTTTGATATCGGGGAAACGCCGACAATTTTTGTCACTTCACTCCCCGACCCCCGACCCCCGACCCCCGACCCCCGACCCCCGACGTCATCCGCTACCATCCCTGACATGGACGACGATCGCGGATTCTTCGAGGCATTCATCGGCGACGGCCGGTCGCTGATCAAACTGACGGCGCTGATGATGATGGGCGCTGGCGCGTTTGCGCTCTTCCAGGCCGGCACCGGCCATTTCCTTCCTCAGGACACCGACTACCTCGGCATGACAGCAGCACAACTCTGCACGCTGCATGGATGCAGGATCGTGCACTTTATGGTTCACGACCGCGTCTCGTTCGGTGGCGTTCTGCTGGCAATCGGGGTGATGTATCTCTGGCTCGCTGAGTTCCCGCTGCGCCGAGGGGAGACGTGGGCGTGGTGGGCGCTGGCGATCAGCGGCGGCGCCGGTTTCCTCAGCTTTCTCGCCTACCTCGGCTACGGCTATCTCGACTCCTGGCACGGCGCGGCCACGCTCGGACTGCTGCCGCTCTTCATCGGCGGACTCGTACTCACGCGATCGTTGCGCGTCGATCGGCAGCCACGTCCGCCGCTCGATTTTCATTCACGCAACGGTGTGGGACGCATCCTCCTGCTTGCGGCCACGTTCGGCATCGCCGCCGCCGGCTGCACGATCATGACCGTCGGCATGACGACGGTCTTCGTCCCGCAAGACATCGAATACATGGGCATCACGCCGGCGGAATTGCACGCGGTCAACCCGCATCTCGTGCCGCTCATCGCCCACGACCGTGCCGGCTTCGGCGGCGCCCTCATCTCAGCCGGACTGGCGATGTTTCTGGCCGTGCTCTACGGCCGCCCATCGCGCAGCCTCTGGCAGGCGCTCGCGACCGCCGGCCTAGCCGGCTTCTGCCCCGCCATCGCCATCCATCCCGTCATCGGCTACGTCAGCATGTCCCATCTCGGGCCTGCGATCCTCGGGTGCTGCGTGTTCATCGCCGGCATGGCGATGACCGTGCGTCCGAAAAGCGTTTGACCACAGAGACACAAAGGACACAGAGATGATCTTTGTGTCCTTTGTGTCTTTGTGGTTAAAACGGCTTTACACGTGCTGCGAGATCGACAGCGTGTTGCCGTCCGGATCTTTGAACCACGCCACCTTGTCGCCCGAGGGTGCGGTCCAGATGCCGAGGGGGTCCTGCTCGAAGAAACTGAAGCGCTCGAACACTACGCCTCGTTCGGCAAGTGCGGCGGCCATCTTCTCGATCCCGTTCACTTTCCATCCGAGGATCGTGAACTGCTCCGGCGTCCAATCCTTCTGCACCTTGGCCACACGGATCGTGATGCCGTTCGCGTCCAGCACCATCGCGAAGCCATCGTTGCTGACAAATTTCAATCCGAGGACTCCTTCGTAGAAGGCGCGCGCCTTGTCATAATCGTGGGTGGGGATGAACGCCATGATTTCCTGATTACCGAGCATGTTTCCCTCCGTTTCAGCAGCAGCCGCTGCCGGGCATGTGTAGGTGATCGGGTCCCGCGGTGGCAGCGACGAACGTCACGTGCTCGCCGCGGATTGCGCGCATCCAAGCGCGCACCGAGGCGGTGAGGATGACGAGGACGCAAACCATGAGGATAGCAGTGAGCGTCGTGTCGAGGTAGCCGGTGAACGGATCTTTGGCCATCATCTTGGCGCCGAGAAAGTTGTCGAAGATCGAGCGCCAGCCGGCGTAGAGCGTGGTCGTCGTCACGAACGCCAACGGGAACATCGTCGTCCACGCGTATTTCACGTTGCCGGAATTGAGGATGACGGTCGTGCCGACGCAGAGCGCGACGGCCGACAGAAGTTGGTTGGCGATGCCGAACATCGGCCAGATCTGCGAGATCGATCCGTTGAGGATGAACCACGTCCATGCGAAGACCACCAGGCCGGTGGTGATGATCGTGCCCGGCATCCACGACGTGTTCTCGAACGGCTTCCAGGCGCGGCCGAGAAACTCCTGCACCATGAAGCGGCCCACGCGCGTGCCGGTATCGATCGTGGTGAGGATGAAGAGCGCCTCGAACATGATGGCGAAGTGATACCAGTACGACATCAGGCCGCCGAGGAGAGGGATGCCGGAGAAAATCTGGGCGAAGCCGACGGCGAGCGAGACCGCGCCGCCGGTGCGTCCGACGAGCGTCTCGCCGACGACCTGCGAGAAATGCTGCAGGTTGACGGTGGCCAGTCCGAGCTTCGCGAACACCGCAGGCGGGACGTTGATGGCGTAGTAGTCGCCGGGATGCAGCGCGCAGACAGCGATGAGCGCGACGCAGCCGACCAGCCCTTCGCAGAGCATCGCGCCGTAGCCGATCATCCGCGAGTCGGACTCTTTGTCGATCATCTTCGGCGTCGTCCCAGAGCCGATCAGCGCGTGGAATCCTGAGATCGCACCGCAGGCGATGGTGATGAAAACGAAGGGGAAGAGCTTGCCCGGGATGATCGGTCCGCCTCCGGCCGCGAACTGCGACACGGCCGGCGCGTAAATATGCGGCGCGACGACGATCGTGCCGATGACGAGCAGCGCGATGGTGCCGAGCTTCATGTACGAGGAGAGGTAATCGCGCGGGCAGAGCAGCATCCACACCGGAAGCACCGACGCGATGAATCCGTAGATGGCGATGGCGATCGTGATCTCGGGCTTGGTCAGGGTGAAGATCGCGCCGAGCGCAGTGCCCGGAATGAAGCGTCCCGCCACGACCGCGCCGAGCACCATGAGCGCGCCGGCGATGGAGCCGTTGCGGATCGCGTAAGGCGCCTTCGAGCGGTGCAGGTACTGCCCGATCAGCAGCGCGATCGGAATCGTCAGGAAGATCGTGAACGTCCCCCACGGCGAGTCGGCCAGAGCGTTGACGACGGCGATGCCGAGGCCGGCCAGCGCGATGACGATGATGAAGAGGATGGCGATCATGGCCGTGACGCCGGCCACCGGGGAGATCTCGTTCCGCGCGATCTCGGCGAGCGACTTGCCGTTCCGCCGCACCGAGGCCGCCAGCGTGACGAAGTCATGAGTCGCTCCTGCGAGCACGGCGCCGAAAGCGAGCCACAGCAGTCCCGGCAGATACCCGAACTGCGCCGCCAGCACCGGCCCGATCAACGGCCCCGCGCCGGAGATGGCCGCGAAGTGATGCCCGAAGAGCACCCACTTGTTGGTGGGCACGTAGTTCTGCCCATCATTGAACCGATGCGCCGGTGTAACCCGCGAGTCATCGAGTGCCATGACCTTCGCCGCGAGAAAGGCCGAGTAGTAGCGATACCCGATCGCGGTGACCGCCAGGAAGAAGAGGATCAGGGGAAGGGCGTTCATGGCGTAGGGAAGATTTTAAGGGCGGAATGTTGAATGTGGGATGTGGAATGTTTCGGGTTGAATGGAACGGCCCCTTCCCATGGTTGTACCATCTGGTTGCATGACTTCGAGGCCCGCGATGAAAACGAACGTTACGCTCAAGCTTGATGCCGATCTCCTCCGCGAAACGAGGGTGATCGCCGCCGAGGAGGGCCGCTCGGTGAGCGCCCTGGTTACCGACCGGCTGGAGTCGCTCGTGCGCGAGCGCAAGGCGTTCGAGCGCGCTCGTCGGCGAGCACTTGCCCGCCTGCGAAAAGGGCTCGACTTGGGCTGGACGCCGCCTCAGCCGCGGCACGAGTTCCATGAGCGATAAGCACTTCGTCGATACCAACATCCTGATGTACGCGCACGACGCGGCTGGGGGAGTGAGGGTTCTGCTTTGGTGTGGCTAGCGCTCTCTTTCATCGTCCGCGCGTGAGCGAAAGATATATGACTGGTTGTACCTGAAACACGCCAACAATTCGTCTTCCGAGAACTGGAGGTCCAGCAGTAGGTTGGCTTTGATGGCGGCAATGAGCTGGTTCATTGCCTCATGCATAAATGTAAGATTCTCTGTAATAGAAGCTGCATCCGATGTGACATGCGAAAGTGCGTTACGCCATTCCGCGATCCGCCATAGTTGGCTTTTCATCTTGGCCTTGGATGAGAACATTCGGGACCAAAACGCTTTTCCTGGACGATCGAAGAGACGTGCAAGGCGTTCGTTCAGAAAGGGTTTTTCCGAGCGATTCAATTTGCCTTCGAGCCACGCTCGGTACTCCTCGGGTGATGCAGCGACGACCTCCGCGACGCGTTCTTGGTGTTCTTCTGCCGTGATGATCGATTCGCCGTGCATCCTTCGATCGTATGATTCCGCCGCCTGCACGACATTGAGAAACTGAACGTCCGTTTGCCCAATGTTGCCGTACAGCACCGAGTAGATCGCGTTTAACGCTGGGCCTAGTCGATCGTAAAGTTCTATCCAGCGAGTGAACACTTCGGCTGCGCGGGATGCGATATGCAGATACGAGAACAACATTTCAATCGGGTGTGCGGGTTCATCACCATCGAAGGCGTGAGCAAATAGAAGTTCGTAAACGTCTTTGCGTCTACCGACCTTAACGAAAACACTTTTGATGATGTTGCGCCGATTTGTTGCAAAGGTCAGGAAGTTCTGAAGGTACCAGAGCGCGCGGTGCTTAAACTCGCGAAACGACGTCGCTTTGAGCGGTCGGACCTCGAGGCCGACGAATTCTTGCAGGGGGTAGGCGCGAGTCGGAAAGATAGGCGGCAATGAACGGAGATTGAACTTGATCTTCCCAATTGGCGTAACGATTGTCGGCAGACGCACCGGCCGATACTTCAAGGTATATTTCAGCGGTTGGCCGCTTTTCCATGTGCGCTGATGAAACTTGATGCTGAATCCACTTACAATCAGCCAGCTTGGAAGTTGTGTGAACGACAGCTCACACACTCGAATGCTAAGGAGTTTTTCTGAACGCAAATGTGGACCTAACGCAGCCAGTGCGGGTCGCAGGTCTTGTTGTTGGAAACTTCCGTGCGCCTTAACGCCAGTCCGCAGGCAGTCAAATAGCGTAATGTCGTTACCTGTCTCATGCGAACTTACAGATCCGTGGATTACCGGTACACGCACCTCGCGAACCGATAGCGGATCGGCGTCCAGCAGCGCTCCGAAAACCTCAAGACGACAACCCGTCGATGCCGAAAAAGTAAGGCGGCCACCGTGTTTATTATTCGGCGTATCAGGAAGCCACCACCTTCCTTCGAGCGTGCGTTCGTGCATCTCGCAATCCTACGCCACCCAGGCGGATGCATGCAGCTGTGCTGACCCGCCTGCGCAAGTGTCTAAAGGTAGAGTCAGATGTCAGCGGTGCGAGTAGTGAATCCGATCTCAACGTATGATGATCGCGTCTCAACATGACCACATCGATTCCCGCTCCCACCCTCCCTCCCGGACCGCGCAGCGTCATCCCCTTCCGCTACCTGCGCACGCTCCAGCGCGATCCGATTCCGTTTCTTTCCGGCGTCGCGAGGGAGTATGGCGATGCGGCTCAGTTCTTTGTCGGGCCGCAGCAGATTTTTCTGTTCAATCATCCCGATCTCATTCGCGAGTTGCTCGTGACGCAGCATCGGGCGTTTCACAAAAGCCGGGTGTTGCAGCGGTCGAAGATCATCTTTGGGGAGGGTTTGCTGACGTCCGAGGAGGAGTTCCATCGGCGGCAGAGGCGGTTGGCGCAGCCGGCGTTTCATCGGGAGCGGATTGCGCATTACGGCGAGGTGATGATCGATCGCGCGGCGCGGCTGCAGGAGACGTGGCGTGACGGTGAGGAGCTGGACGTCCATCGCGAGATGATGGGACTCACGCTTTCGGTCGTGGCGAAGACGCTCTTCGACGCCGATGTCGACGAGGATGCGGACGCGATCGGGAAGGCGCTCACGGAGCTCGTCGATCTCTTTCCGGCGCTGATGAATCCTCTGGCGAACCTGCTGCGGAAGCTGCCGTTGCCGCAGACGATGCGCTTTCGCCGGTCGATCGAGATGCTCGACCGGACGGTCTACGCGATCATCGAGGAGCGGCGGAAGTCGGGTGACGACCGCGGCGATCTGCTGTCGATGTTGTTGCTCGCGGTCGATGAGGAAGGCGACGGCGGCGCCATGTCGAATCTGCAGCTTCGCGACGAGGCGATGACGCTTTTTCTGGCAGGCCACGAGACGACGGCGAATGCGCTGGCGTGGACGTGGTATCTGCTGTCGCAGAATCCCGATGCGCTCGCAGCGATGCATAGGGAGCTCGATGAGGTTCTCGGTGATCGGTTGCCGGTGCCAAACGACTACGCGCGTTTGCCCTACACGGAGATGGTTGTCGCCGAGTCGATGCGCATGTTTCCGCCGGCGTGGGCGGTGAGCCGGCTGGCGATGGAGGATGTGATGATCGGCGAGTGGCTCGTTCCGGCCGGTGCGGTGGTGATCGCCGCGCAGGCGGTGACGCATCGCGATCCGCGCTGGTGGCCGGAGCCCGATCGTTTCGATCCGTTGCGGTTCACGGCCGAAGCGAAGGCGGCGAGGCCGAAGATGGCGTATTTCCCGTTCGGTGCCGGCCCGCGCATCTGCATCGGCGAAGGATTCGCGTGGATGGAGGCGGTGCTGATCGTGGCGACCATCGCGCAGAAGTGGCGGCTGGAACTGATTTCGCGCGACGTGCAGGCGCAGGCGTCGATCACGTTGCGGCCGCGGGGCGGGATAAGGATGCGTTTGCGGTTGCGTGTTTGAAAAGCGGTCACGCGGAGACGCGGAGGGCGCGGAGAGAAGCGCTGTCATTCTGAGGGTACGGGGCGGAGGGTGGGGGGAAGAATCCCCTGCCTACGGAGCGGAAGTCATTACCGGAGCGAGCGGCGTTACACTTTCCCCATGCCGGACATTCACGCTTCCTTTGCTGACTACGCCTCGCATCATCAGACCAAAGGGAACAAGTGGTTTCACCGCTTCGGGATCCCGATGATCATGCTCACGCTCATCGGCATGCTGGCGCGCATTGGGCTCGGCGCCGTCGCGGGCGTGCGCATCGACGCGGGGATGGTGCTCATCGCCCTGGCCGCCATTTACTACTTCACGCTGGAGTGGCGGCTGGCTCTCCCGATGCTCATCGTTTCGATCGGGTTTTACCTGATTGGCCGATGGCTGCCGATCTCCGTCAACGTCGCGCTCTTCATCCTCGGATGGATTTTTCAATTCATCGGACACGCGGTTTACGAGCACCAGCAGCCGGCGTTTTTCCGCAACGTCGTTCACCTTCTGATCGGGCCGCTCTGGATTCTCAATGATGTGATCCCAGTTGTGAAGTGAGATGCGCGGGGGTCGGGAGTCGGGGGTCGGGGGTCGGAGCGAAGAAGCGTGATAACTCGTTTCGACCCCCCCACTCACGACTCCCGACCCCCGCGGGAATTCACTGAGCCTTCACGCACGCCCGAACGTGCGCAATCAGCTCCTGGATGTCGAACGGTTTCGGCAGCACCAGGAACGGCGTTCCCTTCATTCGTTCCTTGATCACGCCGGGCGAGGCGGCGCTCGTCACGATGACACGCTTGAGGCGCTCGGGATCGTGCTCCGCCATCGTGCTGACGAAGGAGAATCCGTCGAGGTTGGGCATCATGAGATCGAGAATGATGACGTCATAGTCGACGACTCCGAGCTTGAGCACGGCTTCGATGCCGTCGCAGGCGGTCTCGACCTGATAGCCCACACGGCCGAGCACCTTCTTGACGAGGCGCTGGATCGCAGGATCGTCCTCAACTACGAGAACGGAGTACTCCTTCGCTGGCTTATCACTCACCTTTGGCTTCCAGCCTCAGCCGCAGCAAGAAGCGCTCCCACCTTTTGTGCGAGCACTACAATAACCAGATGCAGGCATACGGTTCCGACCGCGTCCGCCCGGGCGAAGGCGAGCAGTTCGTGCTGATGTCGCGCTTTCCGAAGCAGTGGACGCCGCGCGCTGCGAAGACGCTGACGAGCGCGGAGTTTCCAGGGACGGCGGTGTTGTGGGAGGAGCGCTATTTCGAAGTCGTGGATGCCGAGGGATTGCCGCAGGGTGGGGCGAGGTACGTGCTCGAGCCGTGGCGCGAGATGCACATCATGCGGACGACGGACCGCTACGACGCCGAGCGCGAAGCGGAACGGTTGCTCGAATGGCGCGCCGGCTTCTCACGCGAGCGCAAACGGAAATCGGCAAGCGCGCTGGCACTTCTGACCGGACATCTGCCGGCCATCGTTCAGGAAGAGCTGGGGCGTGAGCTCGGAGTATCGCCGAGACGGCTGACGCTCATCTCGGTGGCCGGCGTCTACGCGGTCATCATCGCGCTGATGGTCTGGATCGCTGGCGGAATGATCGAGCAGAATCCGCGGCCGTTGCCGATCTACATTCTGACCGGGTATCTCTTGATCGAAACATGTTCCCGATTTCACGCCGGCTGGATCGGCGGACGGCCGATGGGCTCCTCGCTCGGCGTGATCGGCTACATCCTCTACTACTTCACCATCGCCGATCGCACGCGGGCGGTCTCGCCGTTCGCTGAGGAAAAAGGAATGTCGGTCGCCATCAGCGCGACGCCGGACGAACGCGCTGCGAGCGATGCGCTGCTCATGCGCGAGTCGCTCGTGACGTTGCTCAATCCCGCGGATCAGGCGCGCGTGGCGGCGCGCTTCGGGTACGACTACAAACGCCAGTCCCGATTCATCGCCGTGGTCATCCTCGTCTTCTCATGCCTGGGCATCGCCACATCGATTCACAGCCGCGCGGTGCTCTCGCTTCTCCTCGCCGCGCTCCTCGCTGGCGAGCAACTCTACCGGCTCGCTGTCCTCGGGCGGCGCCCGGCCGGAAGCGTCTTAGGCATTCTGGCGCGGCCGTTTGTCCGCAAGCTGCTGTAGATTCGCGTCGATGCGCCGCCGTCACGCGTTGCTGCTCGCCGCCCTCATCGCGCTGGCGTTGATCACCTGGCTGCGCATCCACCTCATCAATACGCTGCCCGATCAGGGCTATTTCGCGAAGTATTTGACGTTCGCCGACCGCATTCTGACTGGCCGGATTCCGCGCGATCGTCTGGCCGATCTCAGCCCCGGCTATCTCTGGTTCGTCGTGTTGCTGCGCTTACTCGGCAGCAGCATGATGGCGATTCGAACGCTGCAGATCGTCATGGTGAGCATCGCCGCGGTCTGCTGCGCGATCGCTGCGCGGCGCTTTGGAACGATCGCGATGATCGCCGCGCCATTGATTCTGTTGGGGAGCCGCGCCGCGCTCGTCTGCGCGACGGAGGCGGAGCCGGAAACGTTGATCCTGTTGCTTGCGAGCGCCGGACTGGCGGCGCTCTCCTGTTCGCGGTCAGCGTCGGGAATGCTTTTCGGACTGGCTGCCGCCTGCCGGCCGGTCGTCATACTCGGCGCCGCGGCAATCGCGATCGTGGAGCGTTCATGGAAGTTGATCGTCGCGGCGATCGTGCCGCTCGCCCTCCTGCTGATCGTGAACATCGCGCTGACTGGCGAGATCGTGCTGATGGATCCGGGGACCGTCTTCTACGAAGGGATGAACCCGAGTGCGACCGGCTACGAAGGCGTTCAGCCACGGATCGTGAACGACATCGAGCGAACGTCGATCGAGCCGGATTACCTGCACGTTGCCTATCGCATCGTGGCCTCGCGCTCCGTTGGCCGGCCACTCACGCGCGCGGAGTCGAACCGATTCTGGACCGGAAAAGCGCTTGCGTTCGTGCGCGCCTATCCCCGTGCCGCGCTGATGCTCACGCTGCACAAAGTCTTATTCGCCGTCCATAGTCACGACGCGTACGACCTGGCCACGATGGCGCGCAAAGATGCGCTGCTCGGCCGCTATCCGTTCCTCCCGTTCGGCGCCGTGCTCGCTCTCGCCGGCGGCGGCGTACTCCTCGCACGCGAGCGGCGCCGCGAGCTGCTTCCGTTCGTCGTCTTCGTGCTCGCCGGCTTCGCCGTCCTCGTCGCCTTCTACGTGACCGCGCGGCAACGAAACGCGATCCTGCCCGCTCTCGCGGTGCTCGCGGCAATCGGCGTGTCCGAGATCATCACGCGACGTCACCTGATCGCCGCCGTCGCCGCCATCATCATCGCCATCCTCCTCGGTATCAACGGTCCGGCCCAGATCGAGGACACGAACGGCTGGCTCGGCGTCCGGAACTCGTTCGACGATGCCCTCTCCCTCGAACAGCAGGGCCGATGGGCGGACGCCGATCGCCTTCTCGAGCGTCTCGATGAGGATGGCTACCACCCGATCAGAGAAAACCGCGCCGTTCCCTCGGTTGCCTTCTACCGCGCCCGCGCCGCCCTTCACCTCGGCCACGATCCGCGGCCGATGCTCGACCGCGCGACGTCCGATGCGCCGGGCAACGAGCATGTGCTGGCGATGCGGGCGAAGCTTGGCGATCGCGATGCGGGCAAGCTTCTCTTCACTCTGCACGATGAGTTAACTGCGCGCCGGGCGATGTTGGGGGGTGGGGTGTAGGGACGGGGTGTAGGGAGGGGGAGTGGGAGTTGGCGGTTGCCGGGTTCGCCGTCCAGCCGTCAACTACTCCATCTCCCACCCCCCACTCCCAACCCCCCACTCCCCGCCACCCACCCAAGGCACGCAACTCGCACAACTACCCCCGTGCTCGAACGTCAATTCGATGGGCGTCGCCGTGTCGTGATCGAGGGCGTTTCCCCGCTCGTCGACGACGGACGTTTTCCTGCCAAGCGGTTAGTGGGCGACATAGTTCAGATCGAAGCCGATATTTTCGCCGACGGCCACGACCTCCTGGCGGCGGTGATGCTCCACCGACACGAGTCGGAATCGGAGATGACTGAGACGCCGATGGTGCCGCTCGTCAACGACCGTTGGCGCGCGGAGATGACGGTCGATCGCCTCGGCTTTTACTTCTTTTCTTTCGAAGGATGGATCGATCACTTCGCGACGTGGCATCGCGATCTGCGTAAGCGCGTCGATGCCGGCGTAACGGGAAACGATCTCGACGTGCAACTGCGCATCGGACTCGGCATGCTCCGCGCCGCCGCGGCGCGCTCTACGGATCGCAACCGCAAGCGCCTCGACGAGTACATCAAAGGGCTCGAAGGAAGCGATGCGCCAGAGGAGAAAGTCCTCGATCTCTGGAGCGGCGAGCTGGTGGAGCTCATGCGTCGCAACGCGGAACGGAAATTCGCGACGCGCGATGCGACCGAGCACGCCATCGAAGTCGATCCGCCTCGCGCTGGCTTCAGCACCTGGTACGAGCTCTTTCCCCGGTCAACCGCATCCGAGGCTGGCCGGCACGGCACGTTTCGCGATGTCGAAGCGCAGTTGCCGCGCGTCGCCCGCATGGGCTTCGACGTTCTCTATCTCCCACCGATTCATCCGATCGGTACGACTTTTCGCAAGGGACCCAACAACACCGCCAGCACAGAAGCGAGCGATCCCGGCAGTCCCTGGGCGATCGGCGCGAAGGACGGCGGCCACAAAGCAATCCACCCCGACCTCGGTACGCTCGAAGATTTCCGGCGCCTGGTCGAAGCGGCGCGATCGCGCGGCATCGAACTGGCGATGGACGTCGCCTTCCAGGCCTCGCCCGATCATCCTTATGTGACCGAGCACGACGAATGGTTTCAGAAACGGCCAGACGGCACCATTCAATACGCCGAAAATCCACCCAAGAAATACCAGGACATCTACCCATTCCACTTCGAGACTGATGCGTGGACCGACCTCTGGAAAGAGCTGTGCGGCATTTTTCGCTTCTGGATCGACAACGGCGTCCGCGTCTTCCGCGTCGACAATCCGCACACGAAGCCGCTGCCGTTCTGGCACTGGGTCATCCGGACGGTCAAGAAGCACCACCCCGATGTGATCTTCCTGGCCGAGGCGTTTACGAGGCCGAAAATCATGTACTGGCTGGCGAAGGCCGGCTTCTCGCAGTCGTATACGTACTTTGCGTGGCGCAATACGAAGTACGAACTCACTGAATACTTCGAGCGGATCACAAAGCCGCCGGTCAGCGACTTCTTTCGTCCGAACGCCTGGCCGAATACACCCGACATACTGCCCGAGTATCTCCAATACGGCGGCCGCCCAGCTTTTGTCATCCGACTGATGCTGGCCGCCACACTCTCCTCAAATTACGGCATCTACGGTCCCGCATTCGAGCGCTTCATCAGCGACGCCCGCGATCCGGGCGGCGAAGAGTACCGTGACTCGGAAAAGTACGAAATCAAGCGCTGGTCACCGGCAGACGACGACCTGACGGAGCTCATCGCCGTCGTCAATCGCATCCGCCGTCAGAATCCCGCGCTCCAGCAGAACACCACGCTGGCCTTTCACGAAACAACGAACGACGAGATCCTCTGCTACAGCAAATCCGCCGGCGACGAGTCGGTGCTGATGATCGTCAACGTCGACCCCCACAACACACAGGCCGGCTACGTCGAGCTCGACCTCACCGCGCTGAACCTCGACGCCAACCGTCCATTTCAGGTCCACGAGCTTCTTTCCGGAGCCCGCTACACGTGGCATGGACCGCGAAACTACGTCAAGCTCGATCCCAATGTTGTCCCAGCGCACATTTTCCGAATTCGCCGCAAGGTCAGATCGGAGCAGGATTTCGAGTACTTCTTATGAGCGCCTTTCACGAACAGCGTCCCCGATTGTGTCATCCTGAGCCGCCAACGGACGGCGAAGGAACTCAAAATACAATGCACAAGCCACATGCCGTACATTTTGAGATCCTTCGCCGCGCTTCGCCGGCTCAGGATGACACACCGCCAGTCAACTCATGAACGACCTCTGGTACAAAGACGGGATCATCTATCAAACGCACGTCCGTGCGTTCTTTGATTCCAACAACGACGGCATCGGCGATTTTCAGGGGCTGACGCGCAAGCTCGACTACCTCCAGGACCTCGGCATCAGCATCATCTGGCTCCTGCCGTTCTACCCTTCGCCTCTGCGCGACGACGGCTACGATATTGCCAACTACACAGCCGTCCATCCCAGCTACGGCACGCTGAACGATTTCAAGGGGTTCTTGAAAGAGGCCCACCGCCGCGGGCTGAAAGTCATCACGGAGCTGGTCATCAATCACACCAGCGATCAGCACGAGTGGTTCCAGAAATCGCGCCGCGCCAAGCCGGGCACGCCGTGGCGCGACTTTTACGTCTGGAGCGACACACCGGCGAAGTACAAAGACGCTCGCATCATCTTCAAAGACTACGAGACGTCGAACTGGACCTGGGATCCGGTGGCAAACGCGTACTACTGGCACCGCTTCTTCTCGCACCAGCCCGACCTCAACTTTGACAATCCGGCCGTTCACGCTGCGCTGCTCAAGGCATTCGACTTCTGGATGGAGATGGGTGTCGATGCCTTCCGGCTCGACGCGATCCCCTATCTTTATGAGCGCGAAGGCACTACATGCGAGAACCTGCCGGAGACGCATGCTTACCTGAAGTCGCTTCGTGCGCACGTCGACGCCAAATACCCCGGCAAGATGTTGCTCGCTGAGGCCAACCAATGGCCCGAGGACTCGCTGCCGTATTTCGGAGACGGCGACGAATGCCACATGGCGTTCAATTTTCCAGTCATGCCGCGAATGTATATGGCGCTTGCACAGGAGGACCGCTTTCCGATCATCGACATCATGGCGCAGACACCGTCGATTCCGGAGAACTGCCAGTGGGCGATGTTCCTTCGTAATCATGACGAGCTCACGCTGGAGATGGTGACGGAGGAAGACCGCGACTACATGTGGCGTACGTACGCTTCCGACCGTCAGGCGCGCATCAACCTCGGCATCCGGCGCCGCCTCGCGCCATTGATGCAGAACCATCGCCTGCGAATTCACCTATTGAACGGGCTGCTCTTCTCGCTGCCCGGCACGCCGATCATCTATTACGGCGACGAGATCGGTATGGGCGACAACATCTACCTGGGCGACCGCAACGGCGTGCGCACACCGATGCAATGGAGTCCCGACCGCAATGCCGGCTTCTCGAAAGCGAATCCGCAGCAGCTCTACATGCCGGCCATCATCGATCCGCAGTACCACTATGAGCAGGTGAACGTCGAGCAGCAGCAATCGAGCCCTCATTCGCTGCTGTGGTGGATGAAACGTCTGATCGCACAGCGCAATCGCTATCAGGCGTTTGGCCGCGGGACGATGGAGTTTCTGCACCCGGAGAACCGCAAGATTCTCGCCTTCGTGCGGCGGTATGGAGACGAGATCATTCTCGTCGTTGCCAATCTGTCGCGACTCGTTCAGTGTTTCGAGGTCGACCTTCCGGGATTCCGCGGCATGGTGCCTGTCGAGCTGTCCGGAGGAACGCGATTCCCGGAAATCAGCGATCGCCCCTATTTCCTCAACCTCGGGCCATTCGCCTTTTACTGGTTCGTTCTCGAGCGCCAGCAATCCGAGGTCAAGATGGGAAGCGAAGAAGCACCCCTGATTGCGGCAACGACGTTGGACGAAGTCCTCTCGGACGCGAATCGGAACTCGCTTCGACGCGCACTGCAGGCGTATGTGCGGACTCGCCGCTGGTTCGCGGGAAAAGCGCGGACGATCACGTCGTTGCAACTGCATGGGACTGTCGCACTTCCCGACGACGCGGGATCTCTTGCATTTGTTCACATCGACTATGCGGACGGCGAGCCGGAGACGTATGTGGTGCCCCTGGGGATCATGCGGGCGCGCCGTGCGACTGAGCAGGAAGGCGCAAACGCTCCCGCGGTGATCGCCCGCCTCGGCGATGGCGAAGTGCTGTATGAACCATTGTCGGATACGAAGTTTGGATCTGCGCTGATCGAGACCATCGCCCGCCGCCGCGTGCTCAAGACGGACCGAGCTGCCGTTTCCGGTACGCCAACCCGCACATACCGCGCCTTGCGCGGGAGCGGCGACCTTCCGATTCAGATTCTGAAGACAGAGCAGAGCAACACCGCGCTGCTTTTCGGCGATCGCTTCTTCATGAAGCTCTTCCGGCGCCTCGAGGCGGGCATCAACCCCGATCTCGAGATGACGCGATTCCTCAATGAGGAGACCGCGTTCACCGGCACGCCGCAGCTCGCCGGCTCGATTCAATATGAGCCGGCGGCCGGCGGCGAGCCGTCGACGATCGCTGTTCTGCAGCGCTACGCACCGAATTCGGGCGACGCTTGGAGCTACACGCTCGACTCGATCGGCCGGTACTTCGAAAGCATTCTGAGCGACTCCGGCGCGGCATCACAGATCGCGAAGACGGCGTCGAACGAGCCACTCCTCGCGCTCGCATCCAAACCGTCTCCCGACATCGCTCATGCGCTGATCGGCGTCTATCTGGCTGATACCGCGGTCCTTGGCAAGCGCACGGCGCAACTGCATCTCGCACTGGCGTCGCGCAGCGACATTCCGGCATTCGCTCCGGAGCCGATCACGCCGCACTACCAGCGCTCGATTTATCAGCACGTTCGCACGCAGATCGTGCAAACCATGCAGCTCCTGCGCAAACGCGCGAAGGGAAATCCGGCCGCCGAGGAGCTGCTGCAGCGGGAAGAGGAGCTGCAGAAACGCGTGCGGCGGATTCTCGATGGCCGGATGAGTGGTCTTCGCATCCGCATTCATGGCGACTATCACCTCGGGCAGGTTTTGAAGAGTGGCAACGATTTCATCATCATCGATTTCGAAGGTGAGCCGTCCCGGCCGATGAGCGAGCGCCGCATCAAGCGCAGCGCGTTGCGCGATGTCGCAGGCATGCTGCGATCGTTCCATTACGCCTCGCACGCGCTGCTGCACGGCCAGTCGCAGCACTCCGTCATCCGCGCGGAGGATTCGGCAGCGGCCGAAAACGGCGCTGCCTTCTGGTATCGCTGGGTCAGCGCCGCGTTCCTCCGCAGCTATCTGGCGGAGAGCGGCGACGCAACTCACTTGCCGCGCACGCACGAGGAACTGCAGGTTCTGCTCGACGTCCGCCTGATCGAAAAAGCGCTGTATGAGATCGGCTACGAGTTGAACAGCCGGCCCGACTGGGTCCACATCCCTCTGCGCGGGGTGTTGGAGCTTCTCGGGCGCTGATATTCTCCCGCTCCCGATGCGCATTCGTTTCATCTGCATTCATGGCCACTTCTACCAACCGCCGCGCGAGAACCCATGGCTCGAGGCGGTGGAGACACAGGACACGGCGACGCCGTACCACGACTGGAACGAGCGCATCACCGCCGAGTGCTACGGGCCGAACGCCTCGTCGCGCATCCTCGACGCCAAAGACCGCATCGTGAAGATCGTGAACAACTACTCGGCGATCAGCTTCAACTTCGGGCCGACGCTGCTCTCCTGGCTCGAGCAAAGCGATCCGGAGACCTACGCTGCGATCATCGACGCAGACCGCATCAGCCGGGAGCGCTTCGACGGCCACGGCTCCGCAATCGCGCAGGCATACAACCACATGATCATGCCGCTGGCGAACCGGCGCGATCAGCAGACGCAGACGTGGTGGGGGATCCGTGATTTCGAATACCGCTTCGGCCGCAAACCGGAAGCGATGTGGCTGCCGGAAACGGCCGTCGATGTCGCTTCGCTCGAAGCGCTGGCCGCGATGGGGATCGCGTTCACGATTCTCGAGCCGCATCAGGCGTTGCGCTGGCGGAAGATCGGCGACGAGCGTTGGACCGAGGACTCCGGAGCGATCGACCCGACGATGCCATATCGCTGCAATCTTCCGTCGGGGAAATCGATCGACCTCTTTTTCTACGATGGCGCGATCTCGCGCGCCGTGGCGTTCGAGCGCCTGCTCGCACGCGGTGAAGACTTCGCGCATCGCCTCCTCGGCGCATTCGGCGAAGGACGCAATCATCCGCAGCTCGTCAACATCGCCACCGATGGCGAGACGTACGGCCATCATCATCGCAACGGCGACATGGCGCTGGCGTACGCGCTCGACTACATCGACGAGCAGAAGCTGTCGCGGATCGCGAACTACGGCCAGTTTCTTGCCGCCACGCCTCCGACGCATGAAGTGCAGATCGCCGAACGGACCGCCTGGAGCTGTGACCACAGCCTCGGGCGATGGGAGCGCGATTGCGGTTGCAGCACCGGCGGCGATGCGGGATGGAACCAGCAGTGGCGCGCGCCGTTGCGAGCCGCGCTCGACTGGCTGCGCGATGAGTGCATCACGATTTTCGAGATGCGCGGCGCCGCGCTGCTTCGCGATCCGTGGGGCGCGCGCGATGACTACATCGAGGTCGTCCTCGATCGATCGGAAGACAACATCGAGCGTTTCCTGGCGCGGCAGATGATGGACGAGGATCGGAGCGCCGCGGCGAAGGTCGCCGTCCTCGAGCTGCTGGAGATGCAGCGCAACGCAATGCTCATGTACACGAGCTGCGGCTGGTTCTTCAACGACCTTTCCGGCATCGAGACTGTGCAGGTGCTGCACTACGCGGCGCGCGTCATTCAATTGGCGGAGAAAGTGTCCGACAGCAGCCTGGAGTCAGAGTTTCTCGCGCGCATCGCCACCGCCCGAAGCAACCTGCCGCACCGCGGCGATGCGCGGCAGATCTACGAGCGCGAGGTGAAACCGACGCGGGTCGACCTGCGCCGCGTGGCCGCGCATTACGCGGTGGCGTCGCTTTTCGACAACTTCGCGCACGATGATCTTGTCTACTGCTATCGCGTGCGCCAGACCGACTTCGAGTCGTTCCGCGCCGGCCGGTCCAGGATGGCCATCGGCTCGGTGACCGTGACTTCGCTGATCACGCACGAGGAGGCTTCCTTCGACTTCGCGGTCATTCACCTCGGCGAGACGGAGCTGACGGGCGGCGTGCGAACGTCGACGGCCGCGATTGACTACGAGGCGATGAAAAGCGCGCTCAGCGAAGACATGCGGCTGAACGGCGTCTCTGCCGTCATCCGCGTGCTCGATGAGCATTTTGAGAAGGAGTCGCTCTTATCGATCCGCTCGCTCTTTCGCGACGAGCAGCGGCGCATTCTCAACGTGCTCTGCGACGCAACGCTCAGCGAGGCGGAGGGAGCGTTCCGGCAATTGCACGAACGGTACGACCCGCTTACTCGTTTTCACGCGGCACTCGGCGTCCCATTGCCGAAGGTGTTGCGCACCGCGGCAGAGTTCGATGTCAACATGCAACTGCGGCGCATGGCAACGGCCAGTGAGTTGCCGCTTGGGGAGATGGAGTCACGTCTGCGCGAAGCACGCGACGAGCGGGTCGTGCTCGATGAAACGACTCTGATGTCACTCACGCGCGCCGTCGAGCGCGCAGCGTCGGGCGTGTGGCGCGATCCCGACGATCTGGAGCGGCTCGAACGGTGGGAGACGCTCGTGGCAGTCGTTCGCGAGTCAGGCGTCGACGTCAATCTTCGACGAGCGCAAAACGACTACTACCGGCTGATGAAAACGGTGCGGCCCGCAAAGGCGGCGAACGCCGGGAACGGATCTTCCAGTGCCACCCGCTGGCTGCAACATTTCGATGCGCTGGGGGAGAAATTGTCGATCAGCCCTGAAGCGCGGTCATGATTTCAATGAAAACCTATTACCACAGAGACACAGAGAGCACAGAGAAAGCGGTTCAGTTCTGGGTCTCTGTCGTCGATTATCTCCCCGCGAAATGACCCATACTTCCTCAGCTTCAACCAAAGACAAACATCGCGCCGCGGGCGTGCTCCTGCATCCGACGTCGTTGCCGGGACCTTACGGCATCGGCGACATGGGCGACGAGCTTCTGACGTTTCTCGACTGGGCCAGTCGCGCAGGTCTGCGTATCTGGCAGGTTCTGCCATTGAACGCTCCGGGCTACGGCAACTCGCCGTATGGTTGCCTCTCGTCTTATGCGGGCAATTCATTGCTGATCTCGCCGCGACGGCTGGTTGAAGAGGGGTTGCTGCCGTCCAATGCGATTGAAGAGACTCCGAGCTCCGGTAAGGTCGATTTCGACAGAGTTGCCGCGTCGAAGGACGATCTTCTACGCCGCTCATTCGCGCACTTCAACGACCACGCATCGGGCGAGCAGCGTGGGGCTCTCGCATCGTTTGTAATCGAAAACACATGGCTGCCTGACTGGGCACTGTACGCGTCATTGAAGCAGCGTCACGGCGGTGCTCCCTGGACGTCGTGGCCGGCCGCACTGGTCACGCGCCAGCCGGATGCAGTGGCCGTCGCACAGAACGAACTGGCGGACGAGATCGGCTTTCATGAATACGTCCAATGGCTCTTCTTCACTCAGTGGGCTTCAGTACGCAAGGCGGCGCGTGAGCGCGGCATTCAGATCATGGGCGACGTCCCGATCTATGTCGCAGCGGACAGCGCTGATGTCTGGGCGAACCGTGAGATCTTCCAATTGGACGAGCACGGCGAGCCGGATGTCGTCGCCGGCGTCCCTCCCGATTATTTCAGTGCGACGGGCCAGCGGTGGGGAAATCCGCTCTATCGCTGGGATCTTCTTCGCGAGACGAACTATGCGTGGTGGGTGGCGCGATTTCGCGCGGCGCTGCAGTTTGCCGACATCGTGCGCGTCGATCATTTCCGGGGTTTCGCCGCTTACTGGGAGATCCCCGCGAGCGAGCCGACTGCGATGCACGGCCGCTGGATGCCCGGCCCAGGGCGCGAATTGTTCGACGCGATTCGCGAAGCCGTCGGCGCCCTCCCCATAGTCGCCGAGGACCTCGGCCACATAACACCCGAGGTGCATGAACTTAGAAAGGCGATCGGAGTACCGGGGATGAAAATCCTGCAGTTCGCATTCGCGCAACCGAACAGTCCGCATCTGCCGCATCACTATCAAGCCCAAACTGTCGTCTACACCGGCACGCACGACAACGACACCGCGCGCGGCTGGTTCGACCAGGCCTCCGACGAAGAGCGGAAGACTGCCGCTCTCTACCTGGGCGTGCACAGCGCCGAAGAGCTCCCCTGGACGCTAATCCGGACCGCCTACACCTCCGTCGCCGAGACTGCCATCGTCCCCGCCCAGGACATCCTCGGTCTCGGCAACGAAGCGCGCATGAACCTCCCCGGCGAAGAGAAAGACAACTGGTCGTGGCGGCTGGAAGAGGGCGCGCTCACGGACGAGCTTGCGGACGAACTGCGGAAATTGGCCGAGGTTTCGGGACGGATCTAACGCCTGAATCGCGGTCGCCAGAGGAGTGCGGGCGTCTCGCCCGCGGGCAGTCGGGCGTCCCCGCCCGAGTGCTGGCCGCGGGTCCGCATGAGCCTTTAGTTAGCGTGGTCCTCCGCATCCTGCATGCTCCGGCAATTTGTCGGTAATTGGTGTTCTGGGCTCTCCGGCCGGGACCAACCAGCGAGGCGGGACGCCCCGCTGGCCGCGCGCGAGACGCACGCACTCCTTTTGGCTCAAGCAAAAATGCGCGCGAGCCGGATTTCTAGATTCGGGAAGAGCGGCGAAGTCAGGATGTCGTTTCGCGTCAACTCCGCAGCGCGTTCGTACTGGCCTGCCTCATTGCTTCGGAAGATGCGAACGCTGTTCCCCGACGGATCGACTATCCAATACTCGCCCACACCAGTGCGCTCGTAGAGCGCGCGCTTGGTGACCTCGTCGTACTTGCGGCTCGATTCGGAGAGGATTTCGATGAGGAGATCGGGCGAGCCTTGGATGTTCTTCGCAGTGACGATCGCGCGCCGCTCGTTGCTGATGAACATGAGATCGGACTCGACGACGTCGTAACGGGAGAACACGATATCGAGCGGTGCGAAGTACAGCTGCCCGAGCGGATGCTCTTCGAGGTAGGTGCCGATTGCCATGACCAGCCGGTACGAGATAAGTTGATGCCGCGTAGCAGGCGATGCGTTCACGTAATGCTCCCCATCGATGATCTCGTGGCGGAGACCGTCCTCAGGGAGGAGGAGCAAGTCCTCATAGGTCATCTTCGTCGATGTCTCCGGCGCCATCCGTAAAGTTTACGCCTTCTCCAGCACGGCGGCGGGGAACGAGGCGAACAGGTGGCTCAACGCGATCTCGCCGCCTGCGTGCTCCTCGCCGGTGAAGACATTTCGCCACTTGCCAAGAGCGGTTAGGGTTGCATCCCCCCACACGCCTCCGATGGGAAGCTTGCCCGGATTTACGAGGCTCGCGATCAGGCGTGGTACGGCGACCAGCACTGCGTCGTTGTTGTGGCGGCGGATGAATGCAACGACGTTCGGACCGGCGTCGATTGGCTCGTAGCTGCCGTCGCGGAAAAGGGGGACGTGGCGGGCGCGCAGCTCCAACAGTTTCCAGGTGACAAACATCTTGATCCGGCCGTCCTCCCAGCGTGTTAGAAGCGGTTCGACTGCAAGGGATTGTTTATCGGCGAGAGCCTTCATCGCCTTCAAGATGCCGCTGCGTTTCTCATAGTCGACGGCGCGCCGATTGTCGGGATCGACGAGACTGAAATCCCACAGTTCGGTTCCCTGATAGAAATCGGGCGCACCCGGCGCAGTCGCTTTGAGCACGGCCTGCGAAAGGCTGTTGAGAAATCCGTAGAAGGCGATTCGTTTCTGGAAGCGGAGGAAGTCCGTGCGGAACTCTTGATCGCTGAGGATGGCTCCGGCGAACCCGAGGAGTGCTTCTTCGTACTGCCGGTTCGGAGCGATCCAGCTTGTGTGATTCTTGGCCTCGCGAGATGCTTTTTCGAGATATTGCTGCAGACGGTCGGGCAGGGATGGCAGCTCACGCTCATCGAGCGGCCAGATCCCAATCAGCGTCTGATAGAGAAGCAGCTCTTCGTTGGCATGGGGGACTCCGTTTTTCTTGCGGGCTGCATTCATCTTCGACCAGCGGCGGACCTGATGCTCCCATTGCGGTGCCATTTCTGAGATAACATTGATCCGCGCCCGAACGTCTTCGCCGCGCTTCGTGTCATGAGTCGCTGTGGTATTCATCGTGTGTGGCCAGTGGCGCTGGATTCGAACGTTCCGCGCGTGAAACTCGGCGAGACCATCGGCATCAACGCTGCGGCCGGGATCGGCGCCCACTTCATTGAGAGAGATCAGACGGTTGTAGTTGTAGAAGGCGGTGTCCTCGACTCCCTTAGCCATCACGCGCCCGGTGAACTGCTGCCAGCGCATGACGAACAACAGCCAATGCTCGCGCTCAGCGGCGACATAGGATGGAGGATCGACGAGGAGGACGCGCTCGAGGAATGTGAAGAGCCGTTCATCGATCGCTGTGCCCGATCGCCGGCGTGCCTCGATGATGGCCTCACGAATCGACTGTTGATCGGCGGGGTCGGCCTCACCAGCAGCCTCACCAGGGCGGAGGTATGTGCGGTAAACGCGCATACACGCCGTCACCTCAGTCAGTGCGGCGGTGAGGTCGACCGGTGCAAAGTCGCGGGCGTTGCGGTCTGCCAATGCCAGCGCGCCCAATTGTTTGCCGAGAGCGCGCATCTCGCCGGAGAAGAGCTCGTGGATCACCTGCCGCTTGCGCTGGTAGCAGACATCGGCGAAGCTCTCATTGAGACCGGTAACGGATCGATAGAACCGGCCGAGCTGCTGCAGTCCGTCGGCATCGACGCAGAGAGCATTCACTGACGCCAGAAAGTCATAGCCGGTGGTCCCACTGACGGGGAACTCGGTACGCAACTCCTCGCCGTCCTCCAGGATTTTCTCGAGCAGAATGTAAAAGCGGTCGTCAGCGTCCGCGAGGCGCGATTGCAGCTTGCGCATATGTCCGATCGGGTCGTAGAGGCCGTCGATATGATCGATGCGCAGCCCGGTCACTTTTCCTTCCGCGATGAGCTCTAGCGTTCGCCGATTCCTCGCTTCGAAGACCTCGGGATTCTCGACGCGTACGCCGACGAGGTCCGTGACGTCGAAGAAACGCCGGTAATTGATTTTCTCGCTGGCGATGCGCCAGTAGGCGAGCCGGTACGATTGCGCATCCAGCAGCGCGTCGAGCGCATTGAAGCTGTCGGCTTTTCCCTGCGTACCGTTGATCCGTTCAATCGCTGACTGCAGCGCATCCCGAAATACTTCGTCGTGCTCGTGGATGCGCCAGAGCGCGTCCTTCAGGAAACGGCTGTTGGGCACGGAATCATGGTTCTCGCTCAGCTCGCGCAACTCAATCGAGACGCTGTTCTCGGGGAGGAATTCGAGGCAGGCGCGCAGCACAACACCGTAGGAGTCCGGCGAGAGCGGGAGGCGTTTGTCGTAATACGTGAAAAAGAATCCGTCGGCGTCGAAGTGAAGCTGAATCTCCTGAGCCTCGAGCACCTCGCCGTACGGCTTGCCGAGGATGGGCAGGAGAACCTTCGCGGCGGTATGCCCGCGCGTCGTGACCGCGGTGAGGTCGATATCGAAGTAGTGCAGAAAGCGCGAGTGCTCGCCGTTTTCGAGGACGCTCATCCACCATGCGTTTTCGGCGCTGGCGGCCATATGGTTCGGAACGATGTCGAGCAGCAGGCCGAGATTCCGGCGATCGAGCTCCTCATGCAGAGCATCAAACGATTCGTCGCTTCCCAGCTCCGGATTTAGAGAGTTGGCGTCGACGACGTCGTAGCCGTGACTGCTTCCTTTTCGGGCGCGCAGGATCGGCGACGCGTACACATCGCTGATGCCGAGCTCCGCGAGGTAGGGCGCGATCCTCTGCGCATCGGCGAAGGTGAAACCGGCGTTGAACTGGATGCGGTAGGTGGCCCGAGGTACGCGGTACATGTGCGGTTGAGTGCGCTGCGAAAGGGGTGCCGTGTTGAGGTTTTGCGGCCTGTGACAGCGATTGTGACGCCTGTGTCTCCTACACCCGCCGCATCACCACGATCGTCTTGTCGTCCGTCGCTTTTGCGCCGCGCTCGAACGCGATGACAGCGTCGAGAACGTGTGATGGGATGTCGTTCGTCGGCTCGTTGCGTTGTGTGAGGAAGAGGTCGCGCAGGTTGTCGTTGCCGAATTCGACATCGTCGGGGTCGGCGGCTTCGTTGAGTCCGTCGGTATAGAGAAAGAGTACTGAGCCGTGAGGCAACTCGATCGTTCCTTCCGTGTACGACGACTCGGGGAGGATTCCGATCGGCCTCCCGGTCGATGCGATCTCCGTCAGTCCTTCGGCCGTGGCGAGGTACGGCGGATTGTGGCCGGCATTGACGTAGCGCAGCAGTCCGGTCGCGGGCGAGTAACGGGCGAAGAAGAACGTCGCATATTTGCGGCCGCGGGCGCTGCGGAAGATCAGCGCGTTGAGGCGCGCAACGAGGCGCGCAAGATCGTCCTCGATCGGTGCGGCCACGCGCAGCGCGGCCTGCACGCTCGACATGATCAGCGCCGCGGCCACGCCTTTGCCGGAGACATCGCCGATGGCCAGGCCGAGGTCGCCGCCGGGGAGCTCGAGGAAATCGAAATAGTCGCCGCCCACTTCGTAGCAGGGAAGGCTGAGCGCGCCGAGCTCGATTCCTTTGACGTCGACTGGCGCCGACGGCAGCAGGCGGCTTTGGATCTCGCGCCCGAGGGCCAGCTCCTGCTCCATGCGCTGCTTCTCGAGCAGCTCCATGTGCAGCGTGGCGTTCTCCATGGCGATGGCCATGTGGTCGGAGATGTCGTTCAGGAACTCCAGATCGCGTGGTCCGAACGAGCCTTTGATCTTGTTCAGAAGCTGCAGCACCCCGACCACGCGCTCGCCGCGATTCTTGATCGGAACGCAGAGCATCGAGCGGGTCCGATAGCCCGTCTTCTGATCGAGCGAACGGTCGAATCGCGGATCCTGATAGGCGTCGTGGAGGATGACTGCCTCGCCGGTCTCCGCGACCTTTCCGGCCAGGCCCTTGCCGATAGGCAGTCGGATCTCGGTGGCCAGCTCGCCGGCGATCTTGGTCCAGATCTCCTTCTTCTGATCGTCGACGAAGTAGAGCGTGCCGCGCTCGACATGCAGCTCGTTGAGGGCCACCGTGAGGATCGACGCGAAGAGCGCGTTGGGCTCGATCGAGGAGTTGATCAGCTTCGAAGCTTCGACGAGCGTGCGCAGGCGCTCCATCTCGTCGCGGTCGGCGAGCGTGGTGACGATGCGCCCGACGAGGACGCGATCCCGATCGCTGAACAGCAGGCCGCTCTGAAACACGGTCTGCGAGCGCTCGCTACGGACGATCGTGCAATCGACTTCGATCTGCTCGCCGTCCCACTCGAATTGCAGCGTGTGCGGGCCGGCCATGAGCGGCTCCTCGTGCTCGATGCGCGTGCCGAGGATGCCGATGTCGACGATACGGACGACGCTTTCGGCGACACGGGCGGGAATCGGAGCAGGGAGGAGTAATCGCTCGGCACGACGGCGGTCTTCATCGAGCATGGGGGGGGGATTGTATGCGCTTCGCGCGTTGTCGGTTGTCGGTTATCTTCGCGTCGCGCGTCGTTGTCCAGGAGGCGCTTCGGTAGCCTCCGGGCTTACGAACGCGCGAAGCGCAACCAACCGACAACCGAGAACGCGCGAAGCGCATGTTTGAAGCTTTTCAAGAATCCGACTATCGCCGCTTCTGGGTGGCGCAGTTCATCTCCAACATCGGCACCTGGATGCAGGGGCTGGCGCAGGGGTGGCTCGTCTACAAACTGACGGAGTCTCCGTTCCTCCTCGGCTTCGTAGCATTCGCTAACTCGGCGCCGTCGCTGATCCTCATGTTGCCAGCCGGAGTTCTCGCCGATCACCTGGACCGGCGCCGCGTCGTCAGCATCTCGCAGGTGGCGCAGGCGCTGTCCGCGTTGTTCGTTGCCATCTCGGTGCGCACTGGTCACATCACGGTCTGGCACATCGTGGCGGCATCGGCGGTCAGTGGCGTGGCCATCTCATTCTCCGCACCGGCGTATCAGGCGATGATCGTCGACCTGCTGGACGACCGTTCCCGCCTGTCGAATGCGGTGGCCATGAACTCGCTGCAGTTCAATTTCTCGCGCGTGCTCGGGCCACTGCTGGCGGGTCTCACGCTCGCGGCTTGGGGCAGCTTCTGGTGCTTTCTTCTCAACGCGCTTTCGTTCGTGCCGTTGGTCGTCGTGCTCGGACGATTGCAGAAACGGCAGATGCGGGAGTCGCCCGTGGGATCGATGTCCACGCGTCTTATCGAGGGGTTTCGCTACGTGCGCGGCGACCGCGTCGTGCTGCTGCTCCTCGGCATCGTGGCCGTCGTCAGTCTGCTCGGCTATCCCTATATGACGTTGATGCCGATGGCTGCGCGGCGTCTCTACGTTCATGACGACGCGCGCGGCCTCGGCATTCTGATGGGCGCTGTCGGCATCGGCGCGCTACTCGGAGCACTGTCGTTGTCGGTGCGCACGCCGGCGAAGATCATGCGCACAATCCTCGCCTCGCTTACCGTCTTCGGCATCGCTCTCGGCTGCATCGGATTCACCCACGCGCGGCTCATCACCGTCCCGCTGCTCGCCATCTGCGGCTGCGCCATGGTCGTCTGCGTTGCGCTCTGCAACACCGCCATCCAGAACCGCATCCCTGACTCTATGCGCGGCCGTGTCCTCAGCATGTACACCTTCGGCTTCTTCGGCTTCCTGCCGTTCGGGAACCTCCTTGCCGGCGCTGTCGCCGAGCACCGCGGACTTCCGATGACGATGATGATGCTGGGCGGTGGGATCATCGCGGCGGCGGTGGGGGCGATGGTGGTTCGTTCGACGCGGGGCGATGTCCTGTCGAACGCGACATCCTAGGGAGTGCAGGCGTCTCGCCCATAGGCGCTAACTTAGACCTCCGCAGAGGAGGATGGCGGCGATGCGCTGATTCTTCCGTTTTCGTGGCGGGTTGGAGAAGTGTCGCC
>JADGNZ010000037.1 GCA_017883205.1 Thermoanaerobaculia bacterium
ACCTTCGGCTTTCAACCAGTCGAGCGTTTGGTTGAGAGGGATCACACCTCCTTTTCAGATGCGCTTTCGGGCGCACGAGTGCGGACGTCTCGTCCGCGGGCACTTGGGCGTCTCGCCCAAGTGCTTCTGATCGCGGCTCCTGCTGAAATCTCCCCGATCGCTAGTCCTGCGCGCACGAACTGTTTTCGCATACGAGGACTATCGGAGCGGGCCAATCAAGCGCTACACAAGAACGTCACCCGGCCCGACCATTCCAGTCGCAGAAGCACTCGGGCGGGGACGCCCGCATTCCTCGGCCAACTATCCAGGCAGCCGGAGGAGTGCGGACGTCTCGTCCGCGGGCACTTGGGCGTCTCGCCCAAGTGCTTCTGCACTGAGTCTCCTGCTGAAATCTCCCCGACCGCCAGTCCCGCGCGTACGGACTATTTTCGCATGCGAAGACCATCGGAGCGGGTCAATCAAGCGCACACGAGAACGTCACCGGCCCGACGATTCCATTCGCAAAGCACCCGGGCGGGACGCCCGAGTGCCCGCGGGCGAAGACGCCCGCACTCCTCAGACAGCAGCGGCGATGCGGTCGGGATGGATGCGGGACCAGGGCCAGTCGCGGAGGCCGGCGGCTGCCGGATTTTGCGCGACGTATTCGACCGTGCGCTGCAGTTCGGCAGGGTCGCGAATGGAGTGGTCGAAGTACTCGGCTTGCCAGATCGTTCCGCGCAATCCCAGAATCTTGCCGATCTCTTTGCTCGTGTAGCTCTTCCATGAGTGGAGCACTTCGTCGAGCGTGAAAGGAATGCAACTGAAGATCGTGTGCACGTGGTTCGGCATGACAGACCAGCAGTATTGCCTGCACTTCACATCATCGAAGTATTCGAGAGCACCCGCGACAAGCTTCGCGCAACGCGGATCCTTCAGTAGGCACTGACCCTCGCCCTTATCGAGTTGCTCCTCATATGCACGCCGAATCGCCGTCTCAATCGCGCGCTTCTCACCAATCAAGTAATCGCCTCGAAGGCATTCAAGCCGCTCCATTTCATAGGCTCGTTGCATGCGAAGTTCTTCGTGTACGTGGGCGGGAATGGCATCGATCAGATTCCAGGTGACGAAATAGATGCCATGCTCCACATCCCAGTGAGGCAGATGCACGCGCTTGCGAACTTCGACGGCACCGAGGTCATACTGCGTTTTCGTTTCTCTCATGCAATCGAGGCTACCTCGGCGCATTTTCACGAAACGCGAACTCCACGATGCGTAGGCTCGTTAAGGTTTACCGCAACGCGAATGAAGCACCTCGGAGGCGAAAATCTCTACGCAGGGTGGTGAGAGTAATTTGCCCGCATGCAAAACCATCGGGGCGAGGACGCCCTCACTCCTTTGGCAACAATCGGAACCGCGTCGCGTCGTACCGCAGCGCCATCAGCTTCCCCTTGTGGATCTCGGTGCTGCCCGGAAGCGTGACGCGCAGCAGGAATGCGCCGCTGAGCAATCCCCGCGCGTGCCAGGCTCCGTCGTAGAAGCTGGCCTCTTCGACGCCGAAGATCAGGTCTGACTCTTCGTTCGGACCTGCGAGGGTGAAGTCGCCCGGGCGCGCGAGAGCGATGCCGCTTCCCTGAAACGGTGGCGTCGCCAGATCCCACGAACCGATCACTGACTCGACTACGTTCCCGCGAACGGTGACCGGAATGGCATTCACGTCACCGGTTGCCATCGCGGCCGCCTCGCTGCGCGGATCGCCGTAGATCTCGGAGGGAACACCCTGCTGGACGACGCGGCCATCGTCGAGCACGACGACGCGGTCGCTGGCACCGAGCTCGATCAGCGACGATGGCGCGCTGATCACCGTCGTGCCGAGGACGCGAAGCGTGCGGTACCACTCGTCGACGATGCTGACGCTCTCGGCGAGATTGAGCCGCTCCAGCATTCGATCGCCGAGGAGGATGGCAGGCTTCAGAATCTCGATGCGAGCGAGGTGCGCGCGCACCTCCTCCGTGGATGAAAGCGTATCGAGGCGGCGGTCGAGGAGATCGCCGAGCAGCCACTTCGACGTTGCGAGGTCGACTTCATGCTGCCGGTCTTCGCGATCGAGCGTCCGCTGCCGCGCTGCAGCGATGAGCAGATGCCGCACCGACCAGCGCCGCGGTGCGTCAATCGAAGAGGTCGCATGAAGCAACGGACGCCGCCCCCCCTTCAGATCGTTGACGACGCGGGAGCCGATGCGCACTTCGCCTGCATCGGCCCGGATCGCGCCGGCTATGACTTGCAGCAGCGTCGAAGCGCCGCACCCCGCCGGCCCGACGACCGCCGTATGCGTCGATCTCGGAAACGTAAGCGAGACATCACGCAGGGCGAAATTGGGCCGGGCAAGCGAGAGGTTGTGGACCGAGACGTCAAGCATTGCAGGGATTGTAGGCGGGTGTGGGGGGTGGGGAGTGGGGTGTGGGGTGTGGGGAGTGGGGAGTGGGGTGTGGGGAGTCGGGGGTCGGGAGTCGGGAGTCGTCGGGAGTCGGGTGTCGGGTGTCGGAGAAAAACCAAATGCCGGTTCGTCTCTCCGACTCCCGACCCCCGACTCCCGACTCCCCACTCCCGACTCCCGACTCCCGACCCCCGACCCCCGACTCCCGACTCCCGACTCCCCGCCCCACTGTCCCGCACGGTATGCCACTTGCAGTCGTTCTTCCCGACCTCGGAGACTCAACTTCTTCACGCAACAGACGGAGCACAGGTGAGCATTCAAGCCCGGCGAACGCCGTTCAAACTGCGCAAGCTGCTCGTCATCGACGATGATGCGAAACTGCTCGCCTCGTATCGCGACCTCCTCCTCCCCTACGGTTTTCAGGTGCTCACCGCATCGAACGGCCAGGATGCGATCCCGCTTGTCGAACAGAATCCCGACATCCTGCTGGTCATCCTCGATCTGGCCATGCCGCGCATGGACGGCCGCGAGTGGCTGCGCTGGTTCCGCAGCTGCCGCAAAGAATCGCCGGTGATCATCATCTCGGCCTACAAGCTCGAGGCGAGCGATGAAGATCTGAAACCTGCGGTGATTCTGGAGAAGCCTTTCCACGTGGCCGAGCTTCTCGATCTGGTCGGTCTCTTCTGCGGCCTCGGCACGCCGATGGCCAACGAAGTAAGCTGATTCGCAGCATGGCACGCGTAGGTATCATCGGCACCGGTTGGGGAGCGCGCGTGCAAGCTCCCGCGTTTCGCGAGGCAGGCCTCGAGGTCGTCGCGATCGCCGGGCACAACGCCGATCGCACGCGCCGCGCGGCCGGCGAGCTCGGACTCGTGGCGTTCGATAACTGGCGCGCACTCGTCGCGTCGAACGTCGACATCATCACGATCGTGACGCCGCCCTCCGAACATCTGGCGATGGCCACGGCTGCGCTCGAAGCCGGTAAACACGTTCTGAGCGAGAAACCAATGGCGCTCAACGTGGCCGAAGCAGAGCAGCTCATCGCCGCGGCACGCCGGCATCCGGATCAACTCACGCTCATCGATCACGAGCTGCGCTTTCTCCCTTCGTTCCGTGCGGCGCGCGAGCGCATCGGCGAGCTCGGCGGAATCAGGTATGCCGAGGTGCGGTATGCAAGCCCGGGAAGAGGAGATCGGAGCAGAGCCTGGAATTGGTGGAGCGATGCGAAACAAGGCGGCGGGATCTGGGGCGCGGTCGGCTCGCATTTCGTCGACACTCTGCGCTTCCTCGGCATGGAGATCGAAGCGGCGCAAGCGAGCTTGCAGACGATCATCGACGAGCGTCCCCTCGAAAACGCGAAGCGCCGCGTCACCTCGGACGACTGCGCGCTTGTCAACCTCCGCCTCGAGGGCGGGGCCATCGCTGCCATGACGCTCAGCGCCGTCGCATCAGGTCCCGATGAGCCAGCGACGATAACGATTCACGGCGAAGATGGCGCGTTGCGGCTGATGGGAGAAGAGCTGCTGACAGCCTTGCGCGGCGAGCCGTTCACGCTGGCCGCGGGCGACGAGCTCGCGCCACGACGCGGCAACTCCGCCGGCGGCGCCTTCGGCAGCGGAACGTATTTTCTCGGCCGCGCACTTCGCGCCGCTCTCGACAACGGCGACCGCACCGCCCTGGACGGAGCCGCGACGTTCGACGACGGCCTCGCGCACCAGCGCGTGCTCGACGCTGCACGTGCATCGAGTGCTCGCGAAGGATGCTGGGTCGCGGTATGAATCTGCGTCCATCTGCGCTCATCTGCGGATAAAAGCTTGGTCCGCAGATGGCGCAGATGGACACAGATGAAAGATGGCTTACTTGATGACCGGTACTCCCGCAGCCAGTTTGTTGAACGCCGGCAGATCCGTATCCCAGATCGCCTTCAGCTTTGCCAATTGCGCGTCGATCTGCACGACCAGCTCGTCGCGCACCTCGATCTGTTGCGCGGTCGGCGCGTACGGGCCTGATGCCGCGGAGTCGCCGACACCGGCCAGCTTGTCGTTGAGCCGGATCGGATAGTTCAGCGGATCCTGCGAGCTCTTGTTCTTCGTTTGATAGAGAGCCTCTTCGACGGCCGTCATCTTCTTGTCGAGATCATTCGCGGCGGCGACGATGGCCTTGTTGTCGGAGACGCGCTTCTTCACGTCGGTGAGCTGCTTGCGCACCTCGCGGATGCGCGTGACCTGCCCGTTCACCTCGGAAAGCTTGTCGTGAACGCTGGTGACGAAGTCGAACTGCGCCTTCAGATCGGCGGGTGTGGCCGTGCTGCGCGGGTCCTGCTTCACTTCGAAGGATGTAATCGCCGTCTGATCGCCGACTGTCACCTTCGCCTGGTACGTCCCCGGCACCACGCGCGGTCCGAGCGTGCCGCCGCTCCACATGATGAGTCCGGGAAAACGCTTGGCCTCGTTCGTGCGCAGGTTCCAGACGAAACGATTGTGGCCGTTGACGACTTCGGTGAGTTTGTTGGAGTCGCTGCCGCGGCGGCCACCCTCTTCGGCGCCCGCCTCCTCAGCGGCTTCGCCAGCCGGATTTTGTTCCGCTGTTGCACCTTCTGATTGAACACCTTCCTTCTTTTCGGACGCGGCTGCGGGAACAGCCGGAGCCACCGGCGACGCCGGCGCCACACCGGTCGTTCCATTCGCCTCTACCGGTTTTGCCGGCTCCGCCTGCACGGTTCCCGTGTATTCGCGAATGACCTTGCCGTCGCCACCCAGGATGGCAAGCGAGACCTTGGTGCCCACCTTCTGGCCGTGCAGGTAGTAGTCAATGATGGCGCCGTTGGGAGGATTCATCCCCTGCCCGCCCCCACCGCCGCGCCCTCCCCCACCGGCCGTCCGCCAAGTCAGCGCGGGCGTGAAGATGTGTACCGGCTTGGAAGTGACGTCGGGCGTGAGCTGACGGAGCGGCTCGAGGTTGTCGAGCATCCAGAACGCGCGACCGTGCGTCGCCGCGATCAGTGCATCGTCGTGAACGAGCAGGTCGTGAATCGGAACGATCGGCAGCTTGTACTGGAGCGATTGCCAATGACCGCCATCGTCGTAGGAAACGTAGACGCCGCGCTCCGTGCCGGCGTAGAGCATGCCCCGCTTCTTCGGATCGGCGCGGATGACGCGCGTGAACTCCGTCGCCGGAATCCCGTCGACGATCTTTTTCCAGGTCTTGCCGTAGTCGCTCGTCTTGTACAGATAAGGGTGAAAGTCGTCCCACTTGAAGTTCGTGGCCGCGACGTACGCCGTTCCTTTGTCGAGCGGGCTGGCGTCGATCTCATTGATCATGATCCATTCGGGCATCATCGCCTTCGGAGGGGTGACGTCATCCCAATGGCCGCCGCCGTCGCGCGAGACGTGAACGAGTCCGTCGTCGGATCCGATCCACAGCACCCCGGCTTCGACCGGCGATTCCGCACCGTAGAAGATCGTGTCGTAGTACTCGACGCTGGTGTTGTCCTTGGTGATCGGACCGCCGCTCGCTCCTTCCTTCGACTTCTCGTTGCGCGTCAGGTCGGGGCTGATCGTCTTCCAGCTCTGGCCTGCGTTTGTCGACTCCATCAGGTACTGCGAGGCCGCGTAGATTTTGTTTGGATCGTTCGGCGAAAAGAAGATCGGAAAGTTCCACTGGAAACGATGCTTGATGTCCGCTGCGCCCCAGCCCATCGGATTGTCAGGCCACGGATTGACGTCGCGTTGCTCGCCAGTGCGGTGGTTGTAGATCGTGAGCAGGCCGCCGTACGAACCACCGTAAACGATGTCGGGATTCTTCGGATCGGCCACGATGTAGCCGCTCTCGCCGCCTGCGGTCTCTTCCCAATCGCGCGGACCGATACCACCGCCTCCGCTACGATGACGGATACGCACGGCGGTGTTGTCCTGCTGCGGCCCGAGGAGACGATAGGGAAAATCGGTGTCGACGGAAACGCGGTAGAACTGCGCGGTCGGCTGGTTGTCCTGCTTCGTCCAGTTGGTGCCGCCGTCGGTGGTGACGTTCACCCCGCCGTCGTTCGCTTCGATCATCCGCTTCGGGTCGTTCGGCGCGATCCAGAGATCGTGATTGTCTCCGTGCGGCGTGTTGATCGCGCTCCACGTTCTGCCTCCGTCTTTCGTCTTGTGGAAGCGGACGTTGACGACGTAGGCCGCGTCTTCGTCTTTCGGATCGGCATAGATCCGCGAGTAGTACCAGGCGCGCTGGCGAAGATCGGCCGAGTCGGTCGTCTTTGCCCACGTGTCACCGCCGTCGCGTGAGCGGAAGACGCCGCCTTCCTTCGCTTCGACGATCGCGTAGACGTTCTGAGGATTCGACGGCGATACGCTGACGCCGATGATGCCGAGGGTTCCTTTCGGCATCCCTTTGTTCTTGGACAGCTCCTTCCACGTGTCGCCGCCGTCGGTCGATTTCCAAAGCGCCGATCCGTCGCCGCCGCTATCAAAGAAATACGCGCCGCGCCGGAAGCGCCAGGTCGAGGCGTAGAGGATGCGCGGATTCGACGGGTCCATGTTCAGATCGACCGCGCCGGAGTCGCGATTGACGAAGAGGATGCGCTCCCAGTTCTTGCCACCATCGCGCGACCGGTAGACGCCGCGCATGTCGTTCGATCCGAAGGCATGGCCGAGCGCCGCGACGTAAACGAGATCAGCATTCGTGGGATGGACGCGGATGCGCGCGATCTGCTGCGAATCATCGAGCCCGATGTGCGTCCACGCCTTCCCTGCGTCGGTCGACTTCCACATCCCCGCTCCGGGCGAGACATTGCCGCGAATGGTCTCTTCCCCCGTCCCGGCATAGACGACGCTCGGATCCGACGGCGCCACCGCCACCGCCCCGATCGTCCCGCCGAAGAAGGTATCGGACACCGGCTTCCAGCTCTGCCCGCCGTCGGTCGTCTTCCAGACCCCGCCACCGGTCGAGCCGAAGTAGTAAACGTTCGGCTGGTCATCGATGCCAACGACCGCATCCGCCCGCCCGCCGCGATAGGGACCAACCTCGCGCCACTGCATCGACTTGAGGATCGAAGCGTCGGGAAGCGATGGTGCCGCTGCCTTGGGCGGCGTGGCCGCGTTGGCAAGAACAGCAAAGGAGAGAACGACCAGGAACACTCGCAGACGATGAATCATGCGCACTTCCTCCGAAGGAGCGCATGTTTACCACAAATGGAAAGGCCGCCCGAGGAACGACTTCACTTCGGAGCGTGGAACCGGGCGGCCTGTTTCTGTGATCGCCGAGGAGGCGTTAATCGTGGCGGCGAACTTCTTCGGCGCGCCAGTTTCCCTTGTCCTGATGCCCGCGGACCGTGATGCGGTCCCCATTACGGATCTCGGTGTAGCGGACACCATTCCAGCGCGTAGCACCTTCGTCGTAATAGACGTTGCGCGTGTAGTGCCTTCCGGCATCGACATAGTCGAGGTCGATGCGATGGGCAGCGGGATCGACGAACATCACGGTGCCGTAGAACTCGGGTTCCACAACAACGCGATCACCTCGGCGGGTGTGATACATCCCAACGGCGCATGAGGACGCCAGAACGACAGCAAGTAGGAGAGGCAGCAGTTTCTTCATGATGTTTTTCCTCAATTGTGAGTTGAGCAAAGATCACGCCGACTCCACGCCAAGCAAAAACGCCGCCCGAAGGCGGCGTTTCGTTGGTTGATAGTGACGTCTTAACTACGAGTTCCCACCCTCATCGCCGCCGCCCGTTTTCGGGGCGTCGGACGAGGACGAGGAACCGCTGTCGTTGTTGAAGCGTGGGGCTCCGCCTTCGTGACGGGGAGCACCTTCGTGGCGCGGGCCACCTTCGTGGCGCGGACCGGAATCGCGGCGCGGGCCGCGGTCGTGATCGCGGCGTGGGCCACGATCGCCTGAGCCGCCGCGTCCGCGGTCTCCACCACCGCCGCGCGGGCCACGGTCGCGGTCGCCGAAGCCGCCGCGTCCGCCGCGGTCGCTGCCACCACCACCCGGGCCGTCGCGGCGCGGGGCGCGCGCTGCGGCGGCTGCTTCTTCCTCAGTCGGAGGCGGGAGGAGCGGTTTACGCGACAGGCGGATCTTGCCGCTGTCCGGCTCGATGCCGACGACCTGCACTTCGATCTCGTCGCCGATCTGCATGACGTCGGTCACCTGGCCGACGCGGCCGTGCGCCATCTCGGAAATGTGCAACAGTCCGTCCTGACCCGGCAGGATCTCGACGAAGGCTCCGTACGGCTCGATGCGCTTGACGGTGCCTTTGTAGTTCTTGCCGATCTCAGCCGAAGCTGTGAGGCCCTTGATGATGTCGATGGCGCGGTTGGCCGAGGCGACGTCGCTCGATGCGATCGTGACCTTGCCGTCGTCGGCGACATCGATCTTCGTTCCTGTCTCTTCGACGATCCAGCGGATGGTCTTGCCGCCGGAACCGATGACGTCGCGGATGCGGTCTTTCGGAACCATGACCGTGTAGAGGCGCGGCGCGAACTCGGAGAGCTCGGCGCTCGGACCGGCAACGGCAGCATCCATCTTGTCGAGGATGTGCAGTCGCCCTTCTTTAGCCTGCGCCAGCGCGCGCGCCATGATCTCGCGCGGCAGACCGGCCACCTTGATGTCCATCTGCAGCGCGGTGATGCCCTTGCGCGTGCCGGCGACCTTGAAGTCCATGTCGCCTTCGTGATCTTCCATGCCGGCGATGTCGGAAAGGATCGCCACTTCGCTGGCGTGGTCGCCGGTGACGAGGCCCATCGCAACGCCAGCAACCGATGCCTTCATCGGAACACCGGCCTGCATCAGCGCGAGCGATCCGCCGCACACCGAGGCCATCGACGAGGAGCCGTTCGACTCGAGGATGTCGCTCACGATGCGGATCGTGTACGCGAACTCATCCTCGGTCGGCAGCAACGCGGCCAGCGCGCGGCGCGCCAGGTTGCCGTGACCGATCTCGCGGCGGGCGGGGCCGCGCATGAACTTCACTTCACCCACCGAGAACGGCGGGAAGTTGTAGTGGAGCATGAAGCGCTGGAAGGTCTCGCCTTCGAAGTCTTCGATCTTCTGCGCTTCCTGCGGCGTGCCGAGGGTCACGGTGACAAGAGCCTGCGTCTCGCCGCGGGTGAAGATGGCCGAGCCGTGCGTACGCGGCAGAACCTTCGTATCGATCGTGATCGGACGGATCTCGTTGAAGGAGCGGCCGTCCACGCGGCGCTTTTCCTTGAGCATGAGGTTGCGGAAGATCTGCACTTCCATCTCGCCCCAGGCGGCGCCGACCGCAGTGAGGCGTTCGGTGTCTTCGGCGGGAACGGATGCGACGATCTCCGCCTTGAGCGCTTTGAGCGCGGCGTAACGCGGGAACTTGCCCGTCGTCAGCATCGCGTCTTTGAGCCGTGCGCCGTACTGCGTCATGAGCTCAGTCACGAGCTCGTCGGTAAACTTCGCGGTGTAGGTCACATCGAGCTTCGGCTTGTTGCCGCAAGCCTCGCGCAGCTCGAGTTGGAGCGCGCAGAGGCGGCGGATCTCGGCGTGGGCGGCGTCGAAGGCATCGAGGACGACGCTCTCATCGACTTCCCGAGCGCCCGCTTCGACCATGACGATCGCGTCGGGCGTACCGGCCACGACGAGGTCGAGGTCGCAGAGGTCGCGCTGCGCGTTGGTCGGATTGACGACAATCTTGCCGTCGATGGAACCGATGCGGACGGCCGAGATGGGATTCGGGAACGGGATCTCAGAGATCACCAGAGCCGTCGATGCGGCATTGATGGCCAGGATGTCGGGATCGTTTTCGCCATCGGCTGAGAGAACCAGCGCGATGATCTGCGTCTCTTGCCGGTAGCCCTTCGTGAAAGAGGGGCGGAGGGGACGGTCGATGAGGCGGCAGGTGAGGATTTCTTTTTCGGTGGGGCGTCCTTCGCGCTTGAAGAAGCCGCCCGGGATGCGGCCGCCGGCGTAGGTGTATTCCTTGTAGTCCACCGTGAGGGGCATGAAGTCGCCGAGGACGGCGCCATCTTTGTAGCAGGCCGTGGCCAGGACGACCGTGTCACCGTAACGGATGACGCAGGCGCCGTTGGCCTGACGTGCAACCGCACCGGTCTCGAGCGAAAGCGTACGCCCGCCGATCTGGAGCTCTTTCTTGAACATTCGATTCCTTTGGTGCCCGAGGCCACTCATCACCTCGATGCGTTTGAATTGTCCGCTGTGGCCGGACGATGGGATCCAGCCGGAGGGGGTGCGCGCGGCGTGCCACGCGCCAGAAAAACTTCGGGCGCACATGACGTGCGCCCGATTGCTGCGGGCGCTTTCGCGCCCTGATGTGGTTACTTGCGGATGCCCAGCTTGTCGATGATGGTGCGGTAGCGGTCCTGGTCCGTCTTCTTGAGGTAGTCCAGAAGGCGGCGGCGCCGGCCGACCAGCTTCAGGAGACCGCGGCGGCTGTGATGGTCCTTCGCGTGCGTCTTGAAGTGCTCCGTCAGGTAGGTGATGCGGTTCGAGAGGAGTGCGATCTGCACTTCTGGCGATCCGGTATCGACGTCGTGGACTCGATACGAGGTGATGAGCTCAGTTTTCTGCTCTTTGGTGGTTGGCAAATCCGTGTCTCCTTAAGACTTAAACCCTTGTAAATGCAATCGTCCGCTTTGAAACGCGACACCATAACAGCGGCGCGGATCAAAATCAATCCCGCGACGCCTACAGCTACGTCAGTCCGCACCTGAACCGCAGGTTCTCCTCTAGAATTGCATCCATGGCCACGACCCGCGAGCTTGCCATCCCGATCCCTCACGAGGCCATCGCCGCGTTCTGCCGGAAGTGGGGCGTGCGGCGGCTGTCGTTCTTCGGGTCGGTGGTGCGGGATGACTTCGACCCGGAGCGGAGCGATGTCGATGTGCTGGTGGAACTGCGCCCGGATACGAAGGCACGAGGGTTGGCGTTCTTCGGGGCCGAGATCGAGCTCTCGGACATCTTCGGAGGACGCAAGGTTGAGATGATGACTGGCGTTCGCGAGGCTTACCGCAAGTCGATCGAGCCCGATCTGGTCGTTGAATATGTCGAAGAAGTCTGAGAGTCGCTTCTCCTCTAGAATTGCATCATGTCCACGACCCGCGAGCTTGCGATCCCGATCCCGCACGAGGCCATCGCCGCGTTCTGCCGGAAGTGGGGCGTGCGGCGCCTCTCGTTCTTCGGCTCGGTCGTGCGGGACGACTTCGATCCGGCGCGGAGCGATGTGGATGTGCTGGTGCAATTCCGGCCAGGTCAGACGCCAGGGTGGGCGATTGTCAGTGCCGAAGACGAGTTGGCGAAGATATTCGGCCGCAAAGTCGACCTTCGGACATCGAACGAGCTCAGTCGCTGGATGATCAAAGACGTTATGGCGGAAGTGGTGGACGAGTATGTCGAAGCGTAACGACTTAGTGCCGATGGGCGACATGCTCGATCTGGCACGTCGCGTCGACGCAAAGGTCGCCCACGTAACAAGGGAACAATTCGAAGCTGACGAAAACCTGCGCGTGACGGTGATGCACTTCGTTCAGACCATCGGCGAGGCGGCTCGTCGCGTGAGTGAGGAGTCGCGGAAAGCGCATCCCGAGATCGATTGGAAGGACATCATCGGCATGCGTAGCCGGCTCGTTCACGACTATACGAACATCGATTTCGATGCTGTCTGGAAAGCCGCGACCGTCGATGTCCCACGCCTCATCGCCCAGCTGCGAGCCTTCATGCCCTCCGATCCGCCATAATCCCCCGCGCATGAAACGCTTCGTCTGCGCCCTCCTCCTCTTCGCCGCCACCACCTTCGCCGCTTCGATCCAGACGCCCTCCCAGTTTCTCGGGTTCGAAGTTGGCGCCGATCGCAAGCTCGCCGACTACCGCCAGATCGTTTCCTACTTTCACGCTCTGGCCGCTGCCTCGCCGCGCGTGAAGGTCGAATCGCTCGGCAAGACCACCCTCGGCGAAGACTTCATCATGGCCGTCGTCACGTCCGAGGGGAACATGCGCAACCTGGAGAAGATCCGGGAGACTGCACGCAAACTGGCGGATCCTCGGGGACTCAACGACGAGCAAATCGCACAGCTCGCGCGCGACGGCAAATCGATCGTTCTCGTCACCTGCAACATCCATTCGTCCGAGATCGCGTCGAGCCAGATGGCGATGGAGTGGGCGCACGCGCTGGCCTCTGCGAATGACGTCGAGACGAAGCGCCGACTCGACAACGTCGTTCTCCTGCTCGTGCCGTCGCTCAATCCCGACGGCCAGATCATGATCACCGACTACTACCGCAAATACCTCGGCACGCGCTACGAGGGCGGCCGGCTTCCCTGGCTCTACCATCACTACGTCGGCCACGACAACAACCGCGACTGGTTCATGCTCACGCAGCTCGAGACGAAGGAGCTGAGCCGCGCCGTGTATCACGAGTGGTATCCGCAGGTCTGGGTCGATGAGCACCAGATGGGTACCGACGGACCACGGATGTTCATCCCGCCGTTCGCCGATCCGCTCGATCCCACCGTCCATCCCCTCATCTGGCGTGAAGCCAATCTGGTCGGCACGAACATGGCCTTTCGCCTGGAGCAGCAGGAGAAGGCTGGACTGATCTACGGCTTCTCCTTCGATGCCTACTGGCTCGGCGGCACGCGCAACACCGGCTGGTGGAAGAACATCACCGGGTTGCTGCTCGAGACCGCGTCGGCGCGTATCGCATCGCCCATCGTCATCGATCCCAGCGAGCTGCGCGGCGGACAGAAGGGCCTCATCGACTACAAAGCAACGATCAACCATCCGCATCCGTGGGCAGGCGGCACATGGCGGATGCGCGACATCATGGACTACGAGCGCATCGCTTCGGACGCATTGCTCGAGACCGCAGCCGACCGCCGCGAAGATCTCTTGCGTGATGTTGCCGTCCGAGCCCGCGCGGCGGTCGCATTCGGCGGCAAGTCCGCGTACCGCATCCCCCACGATCAGCACGACTGGCCGACTGCGCAGTTCCTGGCTGCGCTTCTGATCGAGCACGGCGTCGAGATCCAGCAGGCCGGCAACGGCGACTACTGGATCTCGATGGCGCAGCCGTATTCGCGATTCCTGGATGAACTGCTCGAGCCGCAGCGCTATCCGGAGGTCCGCCTGCAACCGGGGAAAGACATCCTCCGGCCTTACGACGTCGCCTCATGGACACTACCCCTTGCGCTGGGTGTCACCGTCGAAAAAACCGTCATGCCTCCGAAAGCAGCGTTCCCGAGAGTGACCGAGATCAAACCGGAGACGGAGGAAGTCATCAAGCGACACGCTTCGCAACCGAAGCCGCGCATCGCCATTTACAACCCATGGGGTGGCGCGCTCGATGAAGGGTGGACACGCTGGCTGCTCGATTCCTACGGCTTCACGCCGAAGTCGCTCCATCCGCAGGAAGTCAAAGCGGGCCTGCAGAACCTGGACGTCTTCATCCTTCCCGACATCGACAAAGAGGAGATCGCTACGGGACGCCGCGCCGGAGGCGAAGGATCGATGAAGTACGTCGACGAGCTCCCGCCCGAGAATCGGGGCGCGCTCGAAAAAGAAGGCGCGCAGGCGTTGCGCACGTTCGTCGAGAACGGCGGCACGCTCATCGCTTTCAACGCAGGCTGCGACTACGTCATCGACAACTTCAACATCCCGGTTCGCAACGTGCTGGCGAAAGCCACGCCGACCGACTTCTCCGTTCCAGGATCGCTTGCACGGGTTCACATTCGCACCGATCATCCAGTCACGGCGGGGATGCCCGAGGAGACAGCCGTCTTCATCGATCATCCCATCGCGTTCGAGACGACGCTGCCGGGAAACGAGATGCAGCGCTGGGTTCTGGCGACCTATCCCGACGACGCCCGCGACGTCCTCCTCTCCGGCTGGATCAACGGCGAGGAAAAACTGACGCGCAAGGCCGCGGCGGTCGCAATGACCTTCGGCAAAGGCCGCATCGTCCTCTTCGGCTTCCGCCCGCAGCACCGCGGCCAGACCCACGCGACCTATCCGATGGTTTTCAACGCGTTGTATTGGGGGCGGTAGGCACGGGGGGTGGGGAGTGGGGGGTGGGAGATCGTTGAATTGAACATTCAGCATTCGTACTCGTCAGCATTCGCCCCTCTCCCACCCCCCACTCCCCACAACCCACTCCCCACCCAGAAACCCCGCGCATCGAACATCGTACGTAGCCCACATGCGCACACTCGCTTCGCTCGTTCTCCTCCTCACCGCGACCACCGCCTCGGCTGATCTCTTCGGCGACTGTTCGGTCAGCGAAAAACGCAATGTGGCGGCTCCGACGGCCGGGATCACGAGAATCGTCATCATCGGACGCGCGGGCTGGCTTCATATCAACGGGCACCGCGGCGCAACGCAGGTCACCGCGAACGGCACCGCGTGCGCGTCGAGCCGCGACCGCCTCAGCGACACGAAACTGGTCCTCACCCGCAGCGGCTCGGACATTCGCATCGAAGCCGTTACGCCCGATAACGAGATGTTCGGCAGCTCGAAACTCGACTTCGACGTCGTCGTTCCCGACACCATTCCGCTGGTGGTCGAAGATGGATCGGGCGACCTGACCATCGACAATGTCGGGGCGTCCGAGGTGACGGACGGCAGCGGAGACATGACGATCCGCAACGTCAACGGCAATCTGTCCGTTCACGATGGATCGGGCGACATGCGGCTCGAGAACGTCTCCGGCGACGTCCGCATCACCGACGGCTCCGGCGGCATCGAAGTGCTCGGCGCGGGCAGCGTGGACATCGGCAACGACGGCAGCGGTTCCGTCGAGATCCGCAACGTCAAGCGCGACGTCCACATCGGCAACAAGGGCTCAGGAAGCGTGGACGTATCCGACGTCGGCGGCAACTTCCGCCTCGGCAACAAAGGCGGCGGCTCGGTAACGTGGCAGCGCGTGGCAGGGCATGTGGATGTGCCGGAGAGGTATCGGCGGTAGGGGGGTGGGGAGTTGGGGGTGGGCAGTTGGGGGTGGGGAGTTGGGAGAGGTCACTAACGCGCTTCCCGTTCTCAATCTCCCACACCCCGCCCCCCACTCCCCACTCCCATGCGCGTGCTATTCTTCGCGTCCCTCATGCGGGGTTAGCTCAGCGGTAGAGCGTCTGCTTTACACGCAGAGGGTCACTGGTTCGAATCCGGTACCCCGCACCATCACCCTTCCAGGCTTAGTATTGGCGCAGTCCTTGCGCGGGCTGACACCAACGCTATGTTCTTCAAAACCCGCAAACGTGTTCTCCTTCTCGAAGACGATCCCTCCATGCAGCGCCTCGTCGCCAAGATCCTCGGGCGCGAGGGCTTTCGCGTTGATGTCTTCCTCACCGGCCGGCAGGCCATCGCCGCGGTGAAGAGCGCCGCCTACGACGTGCTCCTCCTCGACCTGATGATGCCGCACGAAGGCGGCATGACCGTCATCCGCCACTTTCGAGTGAACGACCCGGCCATGCTCAAGCGGTCGATCCTCTTCACGGCATCGCCCGATTCGCTCATCGATGCGCTTTCCGGCGAGGTACCAACCGTGGTACAGAAGCCATTCGAACCGCAGCAGCTCATCGACGCTGTCCGGCGCATGAGCCAGCAATGAGGTCGAATGCATCCGGCATCGAGTCCAACCTTCACGCTCGTCGACGGCCACTACGCGATCGTCCGCCTTCCTGCGGATGACGCGGTTCCGTCGTGGGCGCGCGGCGCGTTCCTCTCAATCACGCGCACCAGTGAGGAGCTCTCCGTCGTCTGCGAAGAGGGTAACGTCCCCGACGTCGTCGCCGACCGCGGCTGGCGTTGTCTGAAACTGGCCGGCCCATTTCCGCTCGACCAGACCGGCGTCGCAGCTGCATTCACCCGCGTCCTGGCCGACGCCGGCGTCGCGCTCTTCGTCGTCTCGACTTACGACACTGACTACGTCCTCGTGCGCGACGGCGTGCTCGAGCACGCGTCCACGGCGCTGCGGGCGGCGGGATATATCGTGCGGTAGAGCGGGAGTCGGGAGTCGAGGGTCGGAGATAAGACCTCTTTCTCCGCGCCCTCCGCGTCTCCGCGTGAAACCGTACCCCTCTCAGTGCGAAGACCCCGACCCCCGAAAGCCGACACCCTCCGCTACAATCCCGCTCCCATGCAACCATCGCTCGCCGTAGCCGCGCAGCCTGTGACGCGCGAGCGATTCGCGATCCACGACGCCGCCGCCGCGCCAATCTCCAGTTTCGCCGCCGATGTCCGCCGCGGACTCACTGCCGCGCCGAAGTTCCTCCTGCCTCACTACTTTTACGATGCGCTCGGCTCGGCTCTTTTCTCGGCGATCTGCGAGTTGCCCGAGTACTACGTCACCCGCGCCGAGGATGAGATCCTGCGCGAGCGGGGGGCGGAGATTGCGGCCAGCTTCGGACCGGCTGTGCGCCTCGTGGAGCTGGGAAGCGGAAGCGCGAGGAAGACCCGTCACCTCATCAGCGCAATCGTGGAGAGGCAAAGCACGCTCGAGTACATTCCGGTCGATGTCGATGCCGGCATCCTCACTGCCAGCGCCCACGAACTGCTGACCGATTACCCGCAGCTCTCGATCCACGCAATCTGCGGCGACTTCCGCGAGCCGGCGGCGTTGCTCCGGCCTCACCTTCCGCCCTCGGACGAACGGACGATCGTCCTCTTCCTCGGCTCGAGCATCGGCAACCTCGACCCTTCCGAATCCGGCGCGATGCTCGCCAACCTGCGCACCGCACTCGCTCCCGGCGATGCCCTCTTCCTTGGCGCTGATCTACGCAAGTCTCCGTCGATCCTCGAACCCGCCTACGACGATCCCCTCGGCGTCACCGCAGCCTTCAACCTCAACCTACTCGGCCGCATCAACCGCGAGCTCGGCGGAACGTTTGACCTCGCTTCGTTCGCGCATCGCGCCTTCTACAACGAAACCGCAGGACGCATCGAAATGCACCTCGTCAGCCGCAAAGCGCAGCGGGTTCTCATCGACGGCTACGAGATCGCCTTCGCCGAGGGTGAGTCGATCCACACCGAGAACTCGCACAAGTACGACGACGCCACCCTGCGCACCCTCGCCAACGCCGGCGGATTCACGATCGAGCAGCGCTGGACGGATCGCAACGGTTACTTCGCGGATTTGCTGATGGTCGCGAGATGAACGTAGGTCGGACTCTCCAGTCCGACTGCTCGTGTTGTCGCACAAACATCGGCCAGTCGGACTAGAGAGTCCGACCTACGTAAGCCATTCGAGAATGCAACCCGCCGCCCTGCTGTTCTTACTCGCGCCTCAGAGCTTTTCTGAGTATCATTCCGCTCCTGTGCCGAGGTAGCTCAGTTGGTTAGAGCACCAGATTGTGGATCTGGGGGTCGCCGGTTCGATCCCGGCCCTCGGTACCAGCGACTTTCTCACTTCCGTCCGTACAACTTCGCGTCGCCGCCATCCGCGACCAGGTTGTAGCGAGCGGCGAGGCGCGACGCAAGCGGCGCACCGGCCGGCATCTTCCAGACATAGATGTAGTCGAGTACATCCGCGTACGCGTCCGGGTTGAAATCGCCGGGATGCGTCTCAATATCGATGATCGGCGGTCTGCGCACTCCCTCGCGAAATGCAACTGGGAAGAATCCGAAAGCTGCTTCGTAGTTGCCGAGGTCGATGAGACGCCGTTCGGCGAATGCATACGAGACCGTGTGGTTGAACACCGGAAGCAGCGAGTGCGGCGAGGAGTGATCGAAGTTCAGCGCAACAACCGTGTGAAGCGGCGCCACTGACGACAAAGACACGGTCGCGGCTGCAAGATCCTTTGCGCTCCGCTTCCAGCACTCGCGCATGAAGTAGACATTGCCGAGCGCTACGGCAGCGAAGACGACCGCCAGCAGAATGCGCGGCATCCGATGCGAGAGCCAGGGCAGGCAAATCAGATAGGGGAAGATCAGCAGCCGCGCTTTGAGTAAGAGTCCTTCTTCGACGCTGAGCGGCGCGGCCAGAAAGAGCACGATCGCGAGAATTGTGAGCAACAGAAACGCATCCCGCTCGCGCACGATCAATCGGCGCCGCTTCCAATCGATATTCTCCAACGCCAGCGTCGCCGCGATCAGCAGACCGAACAAGATTCCGATCGCCGTACCGAACGTCAACTGCCGCAGACTGAACGTCAGCAGGACGGCCACGCGAAACAACGGCTCCCATATCACCGCGCCAGCCCAGGTCCAGTGACCGCCGGGAGGCTTCGGTTGCAGAACGAACCAGAGCAACAGAGCGATCGCCGGAACGAACGCCACTCCCTGCCGCCACTCCGATTTCCACCCTCGGATCGCCACAGAAATCGCCCAGATGACGATCGCGAACAGCAGCGCAACTGCCGCCGGCAGCGCGTGTCCGAAGTAACAAAGGACCAGCCAGAAAGCCGTCACGGCAACCGGCCGCCATCCGCCCTTGCCGCGAGCGTCCCACGCCGAAGCAATCGCAAAGAGCGCGATCGCCACGCCGATGGAGTAGTTGTAGAAGCCCATCTGCAGCAGAACGTGAAACGCCAGCGGCATCGCCAGCAGCGCGAAGACCCGGCTGCGCAGATCGACGACACCGGCAAGCCGCCAGCATCCGCCGAGAAACAGCAGGATGATCATGCTGACGAGCAGCTTCTCAGCGACCACCGGCGGAACGACGCCAAGCGCAAGCCAGAGAAACGCGTGACCGAGCCAATTGGGATACGGCCGCAGATCCGCCGCATAGACCCGCTGAAATGCAGGTGTACCGGCCGTCAACTCGCGCAGTACCGTCGCGTTGTAGACGTGCGACGCGCCGTCGACTGTGGGCAGGTACTCGACGCGCCACACCGGCAACAGGTGCAGCAACGCCACAACCACAAAGAGTGCGTGCAGCCACCACCGGCCCTTCGTTTCGTTCACGTCTCCATCATAGGCGCCGATCGCAAGGCTTGTTACGTTACTCTGCCGCTCGCTATCATGCGCGCCCGGCGTACCCGACCTCATGCCAAACGAAATCCAAACCGTTGAGCCCCGCATCTCCCGCGGCCTTCGCGATCTCCTGCCCGATCAGATGCTGGCACGCCAGTCGATGATCGACACGATCCGTCACGTCTACGAGCTCTACGGATTCGTTCCGCTCAGCACGCCGGCCATCGAGTTTCTCGACGTCCTCTCCGGCAGCGCGGGACAGGAAGCGCAGCAATCGATCTTCCGCGTCAGCAATCCCGAGGAGGAAGCGCTCGGCCTTCGGTTCGATCTCACCGTTCCGCTGGCGCGCGTCATCGCCCAGTATCGCGATCTCCCGCGCCCCTTCCGCCGCTACCAGGTCTCGCCCGTCTGGCGCGCGGACAAGCCCGACAAAGGCCGCTTCCGCGAGTTCACGCAGTTCGATCTCGACTCCGTCGGCACCGAGACTGAGGTCGCCGACACCGAGATCATGGCCGGGATGTGCGACACGCTTTCGGCGCTTGACGTCGGCCGCTATCTCGTCCGCTTCTCCAGCCGGGCCATGCTCAACCTGCTGCTCGACTTCTCCGGCATCAGCGCCAAGCAGGGCGTCGACGTTTTTCGCGTGCTCGACAAGCTCGACAAGGTCGGACTCGACAAGGTCTCGCGCGAGTTGATGAATGGCTACAAGGACGAGTCGGGCGACACGATCCGCGGCGTCGGACTGGCCGCCGATCAGGTCGATCGCATCAAGCGCTTCCTCGAGATCAAGAACGATAATCGACGCGAAGTCGTAACACAGCTTCGCGCGCTCTTCGCAAACCTCGATCATGCCGCCGCGCAGATCGATACCGTCGAGCGAATCTCCAATCATCTCTACGCCCTCGGCTATGACGACGACCGCGTCTCGCTCGATCTCTCCATCGCCCGCGGCCTCGCCTACTACACCGGGCCGGTCTTCGAAGCGATCCTGCTCGACGCGCCGCAGTTCGGCTCCGTCTTCGGCGGCGGGCGTTACGACGATCTCGTCATGCGCTTCCTCGGCGAAAAAATCCCCGCCGTAGGGGCATCGATGGGTGTCGATCGCCTTCTCGCCGCTCTCGCCCACCTCGGGCGCGTCGACTCCCGAAAGGCAACCGCGCGCGTCCTCATCACGAACATGGACAAGTCGCTGACGGACGATTACCTGCAGATGACGTGGGAACTGCGCCGCGCCGGCATCCCCACCGAGTTCTACATCGGCATGGCCAAACGCCTCGGCAAACAGCTCGAGTACGCGGATCAATACGAAATCCCGCTCGCAATCCTCTGTGGCTCGAACGAAAAAGCAAAGGGCGAGGTCACCGTGAAAAACATGGCCGCCGGCCGTGCCAAAGCGGGAGCACTCAACGACCGCAGCGCATGGCTGGCCGAGCGGCCGGGCCAGACGACGATCTCACGGGACAAGCTGGTCGATGGCATCCGCGAATTGCTCGCAGAGATCGAATCGGCACCTAACGCGTGAGCGGAAGGGGTCAGACCGAAAGTGAAAGTGACGAAAACTGTCTGACCTCCTAAGCGACCAGCATCTTTCGTCACTTTCACTTTCGGTCTGACCCCTTTCCGCTGGCCGTGCCAAGGCCAGCGTGCTGAATGACCGCGGCTCTTGGCTGGCGGAACGGCCGGGTCAGACAACGATCTCTCGGGATAAGCTCGTCGAAGGGATCGAGGATTGCTCGCAGAGATTGAATCAGCACCAAACGCGTGAGTGGAAGGGGTCAGACCGAAAGTGAAAGTGACGAAAACTGTCTGACCTCCTAAGCGACCAGCATCTTTCGTCACTTTCACTTTCGGTCTGACCCCTTCCACGGCACCCTGTGTCATCCTTGCCGTGAGCGACGTTCGGCGGCGCTCCGACAAACGCATGACCGAAACCATCATCCTTGACGGCCACTCCCTCACGATCGAGCAGCTCGTGCGCATCGCGCGCGACGCGAGCGTGCGCGTGGCGATCGATCCGTCGTGCGATGCGCGCGTCGCCGCCAGCGAGGCGCTCATCGCGCGCGTCGTCGCCAACTATCGACGCGCCTGGGAAGCGGGCGAGCCGGCAGCGACTGAGTACGGCGTCACCACCGGCTTCGGCGAATTCAAAGACAAACCAATAGCTCCGGCCGATCTCGAGCAGCTCCAGCGCAACCTTCTGCTCTCGCACTCCGTCGGCGTCGGCGAGAACTGCGATCCCGACGATCTCTCCAACTACTTCCCTGCCGACGTCGTGCGCGCCGTGCTGGTCACGCGACTCAACTCGTTCCTGCAAGGCCACTCTGGCGTCCGCCGCAAACTCGTCGACATCCTCCAGGCGATGCTCGAGCGCGGCGTCATCCCGCTCGTGCCGTTACGCGGCTCCGTCGGTGCCAGCGGCGATCTCTGCCCTCTCTCTCACACCTTCGCCACCCTTCTCGGCGCCGGCCGCTTCTACATCGCCGGGACCACGGAACTACGCGACGCATCCGAGCTCCCTGGGACCGCGGGCGTCTCGCCCGCATCGATCGAGCCGAAGACAGCGGGCGAGACGCCCGCGCTCCCAGGGTTTACTGCCGAAGATCTCAGACCGACCTTCAAGGAAGGACTCGCCCTCGTAAACGGCGTCAACTTCTCCGCATCGATGCTCGCGTTCGGCGTCGCCGATGCCGAGCGTCTCGCCGATCTCGCCGACGCCTCCGCCGCGATGACGCTCGAAGCGATGGGCGGTTGCACGCGCGCGCTCGATCCAAAAGTCCACGCCGCGCGCGGACACGCAGGCCAGATCGCCAGCGCGGCGCGCATGCGCGCGCTCATCGCCGGAAGCAAACTCGTCGAGCGTGCCGGCGCCGTGCAGGATCCGTATTCGCTCCGCTGCGCGCCGCAGGTTCACGGTGCCTCGCGCGCGGCCATCCGTTACGCACGCGAGGTGGCCGAGCGCGAGATCAACGCCGCCACCGACAATCCGCTCTTCTTTCCCGGCGAATCCGAGCCGTTCGATGTTCAATTCCGCGACAACTGGCCGCCGAACTATCGCGGCGACGAGCGCCTCGCCTACTCCGCCGGCAACTTCCACGGCCAGCCGATCGCGCTCGCCGCCGACTTCCTCAGCATCGCCCTCGCCGAACTGGCCAATATCTCCGAGCGCCGCACGCAGATGCTGCTCGACAGCGACCACAATCGCGGCCTTCCGTCGAACCTCACCACGCGTCCCGGCGTGAACTCAGGCCTGATGATCATGCAGTACACCGCCGCCTCGCTCGTCTCCGAGAACAAAGTCCTCGCCCACCCCGCCTCGGTCGATTCAATTCCGACCGGCGCGAACGCCGAGGATCATGTGTCGATGTCGACGCACGCGGCGCGCAAAATGCGAACGATCCTCAGCAACGCGCAGAGTGTCCTGGCCATCGAGCTGATCGTCGCCGCACAGGCGATCGACTGGCGCGTAGCGATGATGCAAGGCGTGCCTGAAGCGCACAACCTCGCCGCCGCCGAGTCGCAGGCAACGGCGTTCGAAGCCGCCGTCTCCGAACACGCCGACGACATCGCGAAACTCCTCGGCCACGGTACCGCAGAGCACTATCTCCGCGTCCGCGCCCTCGTCGATCCTGTCTTCGCTGACCGCCCGCTCCACGAATCCATCCGTCGCATCCGCCTCGGCATCTGCCAATAGCAACCATGCGCGACCTCGACCTCGGCGACGGCATCGTGATTCCCGGCAGCCTCCTGCGCGCTGCCACCTCGCGCGCCGGCGGCCCGGGCGGGCAGAACGTGAACAAGGTCGAGACGCGCGTCACGATCGAAGTCGACGTCGACACGCTGCCGCTGCCCGACGATCGCAAACAACGCATCCGCGAACGCCTCGCCGGCCGCATCAACAAACTCGGCGTTCTGCGCGTCACCTCCCAAGCCGAACGAAGCCAGCTCGCCAACCGCGACCGCGCTCTCGCGAGAATGGAAGAACTGATCGCCGACGCCATCGCAGAACAGGAAATACGCAAACCAACGCGCATCTCCCGCGCCCAGAAAACGCGGCGATTGGAAGAGAAGAAACGCCGCGCGCAGACGAAGAAGCTACGGAAGATCGAGGATTAGTTTTGATCCGCAGATGACGCAGATAAGACGCAGATAAACAGCCGCACGACTCTCATCTGCGTCCTATCTGCGTCATCTGCGGATCAAGGTTCTACTTCGGCGGAACCGGCGCCTCCCCCTTCACGCCCGCCCATGCGGTGAGCGCGGCATCGGCGGCGGGTTTTAGTTTTGCCCAGCTCGCGCGGGCGTCGGCGGTTGGGGCGGCGTCGGCGCTGTCGACGGCGCCCGCGAGCTTCGCCAGTTGCTGATTGAGGAAGCGGAGTGATGACTCGGCGGGTGGCGGGGCGGTGAAATCGTCGCCTTCGATTACGCCGGAGACTTCTGCCGCTTTCTTGCGCAACGCATCGGGAACATCCTTGCGCTTGACGAGCGCGCTTGCTTCCGCGAGCGCGGCGGCGAACGATGCTCGCTCCTGCTCGACTTCGCGCGCGAAGGCGAACTGCTCGGCGTAGGCGCTTGCGGGAAGGTTGACGCGCGGATCAGGCACGACCGTCAGCGGCTGCGTGAACTTCTGGCCGTTCACGGTCAGCACGACTTTGTAATTGCCGGGCGGGGCCCAGATGCCATCCGCGAACGCGCCGCTACCACCGCCGCCGCGGCGTCCGGTGAGACCTGCAGGAGCGGGATAGTGCAGCGGCCAGACGAAGCGATGCATCCCAGGCGCGGCGGAGACGGTCGACGGCGTCGTGAACCACTCCGGCGCCGTGCCGAGTCTCTTCACGTCCATCGCAGACGGCACGTCGGCGCTGCTGTAGCGGCGCACGAGCGCATCAGAGGAGTCGAGGATCTCGATCGTCACCGGCTGCGATGAGGCGCTGCGGATCGCGTAGTCGATGTACGCGCCGAACGGAGGATTGGGAGCCATCGGCTCATCCTTCGGCATCGGCGAGCCGGTGAATCCCGCGGGCCGCTCGCGCACCGTGACTGCGGGCGCAAAGAGGAAATCGCCGGCCGGAACGTCCTGGCGCAGCGCCGTCACGTTGTCGAGCACCCAGAAGGCGCGGCCGTGCGTGGCGATGACGACGTCGTCGCCGTGGATATCGATATCGCGCACCGAGGTCATGGGGAGGTTCAGTTGGAGCGGGAGCCAGTGATCGCCGTCGTCGCGCGACACGTAGATGCCGCGCTCGGTGCCGGCGTAGAGCATGCCTCGGCGCACCGGATCCTCGCGCACCACATTCGCCGCGGCATAGTCCGCGATCCCGTTGACGATGAGCTGCCACGACTTGCCGCCGTCGTGCGTGCGGTAGATGTACGGGTGAAAGTCGTCGAGACGATGACGGTCGATGGCCACGTAAGCGGTCTCGCCGTCGAAATGCGAAGCGTCGATGATTCCGACCTTCGACCACGACGTCAGCGCCGCGGGCGTCACGTTCGTCCAGTGAGCCCCTTCGTCGTGCGTGCGCCAGATCTGGCCGTCGTCGGTACCGGCCCAGATGTCGTGATCGATCGTACGCGACGGCGCGATCGCGTAGATCACGCCTTGCCGCGGCCCGGGCTGGGCTTTGTCAGCGGCCGTGACCGGATCGAGAGTGGCCGGCGTTTCCGGATTCTCGCGCGTCAGATCGGGGCTGATGACCGTCCAGTGTTTCCCGCCATCCTCGGTGCGGAACATGCGCTGGTTGGCGAAGTAAAGAACGCGCGGATCGCGCGGCGAGAAAATGAGCGGCAGCGTCCAGGTGCGGCGGTCCGTGCCCGGATACGCCAGCGTCGGATCGATCGACTGCGTCTGGTGCGTGCGCGTGTCGAGCTTCTCCACGCGGCTGCCGTAGAGAATCTCCGGATCCTTCGGATCGGGCGCGATGTTGTCGCTCTCGCCGCCTGCCGTGGTCTCGCGAAACTCCATCATCGAGATGCCGTCGATCGTGCTGGTGCGGCTGGGAATGCCCGCGGCGCCCGAATCCTGCTGCGCGCCGTAGACCCAGTACGGAAAACGGTTGTCGGTGATGACGTGGTAGAACTGCCCGGTGGGTTGATTGAACCAACTCGACCATGTTTTGCCGCCGTTGACCGAGATGACGGTGCCCTGATCGACGCCGAGGATGCGGCGCTCGGGATGATCGGGATCGATCCAGAGCTGGTGATAGTCATCGCCGCCGGGGGCGCCTTTGCTGGGCACGAAGTTCTTGCCGCCGTCCGTCGACGTGTAGACATTGACGTTGATCGAGTGCACGGTATCGGCGTCCTTCGGCTCGACGGTCACGCCGCCGAAGTACCAGCCGCGCGACCAGACTCGCGCATCGCTGCTGGCGCGCGTCCAGTTCGCGCCACCGTCGTCGCTGCGGTACATGCCGCCCTCTTTGGCATCGACGACGGCGTAGACCCGCTGCGGCTGCGAAGGCGCGACGGCAATGCCGATGCGGCCTGGCTTCGCAGGGAAACCGTGTCCGACGATCTCCGTCCAGTGATCGCCGCCGTCGGTCGATTTGAATAGACCGCTGCCCGGCCCATTCGACGGCGGGTAGACGCTCCACGGCGTGCGGCGCGTCTGCCAGAGCGAGGCATAGATCACATTCGGATTGCCCGGCTCGAGAGTGAGGTCGATCGCACCGGTGTCGCCGTCGTTGTTGCGCGAGAGAATGCGCTCCCATGACGCTCCGCCGTCCTTCGAGCGGAAAACGCCGCGCTGAGCGTTTGCGGCGTAGGGATGCCCGAGGGCGGCGACGTAGACGACATCGGGGTTGGAGGGGTGAACGATGATGCGTCCGATCTGCTGCGAGTCCGCCAGGCCAATGTGCGACCACGTCTTGCCGCCGTCGGCCGACTTGTACATGCCGTTGCCCTGGGCGATGTCGGAGCGCATGTCGGCCTCACCACTGCCAACGTAGATCACCTTCGCGTTCGACGGCGCGACGGCAATCGCTCCGATCGAGCCGATCGGCTGTCCGTCGAAGACCGGCTGCCACGTGCGCCCGGCATCCTTCGTTTCCCAGACGCCGCCGTTCACGCTGCCGAAGTAGAAATGCTCCCCCTCACCCGGCACGCCGGTGACGGCGCAAACACGTCCCGCGCGAAAGGGCCCGAGGAGGCGCCAGTGGAGATCAGTGAAGAGGGTTGAATCAGCCGCGGCGAGGCCGTTAGTGGAAACGAGCAGAAGGACGAGCGTGCGCAAGATCATTCGCATGGGCGCGAATGATAGCCGCGGTTTGGGAGGTCCTCCCGCCTGCTGTGGACATTTCGCCGCTCTGTGACGCAAACGGCGTGGTAGTCGGAGGTCGCAGGCATCGACGTAGCGTTTCGAGCCATCGATGCCTGGTTTTGTCATTATGGATGGCTTGCTCGATGCCATCGATGGCTAGTTCGATGCCATCGATGGCATGGGTCAATACCATCGATGGCATGGCTCAATACCATCGATGGCATAGGTCGATGCCTTCGATGGCTTGGTCGATGACGTCGATGGCATGGGTCGATACCATCGATGGCATTGGTCGATGCCTTCGATGGCTTGGGTCAATGCCATCGATGGCTTGGTCGATGACGTCGATGGCATGGGCCGATACCATCAATGGCATGAGTCGATACCATCGATGGCATGGGGTGATGCCTTCGATGGCATGGGTCGATGCCATCGATGGTATCGCTCGAGGCCACCCATGGGTTGGTTCGATGCCGCCGATGAATTGGCTTCGAACCGTCGATGGCTTGGCTCTAACCATCGATGCAAACGCGTGGTGGGTCAATTTGAAAACCCAATCACCACAGAGGCACAGAGGTCACAGAGACGCCTCTGTGTTCTCTGTGTCTCTGTGGTCCCTTACTTCGGCGACCACGATAAGCCGTCCCACCCATGAGAAAACCACCACCCGTCACAGCGCGGTAACAACTGAATGTGTATAACGCTCCCCATGAAATTGCACCTCACCCTCATCGCCATCGCCATGCTCCTTCCGCTCGCTGCCCTCGCCGGCGATCCGCCGGCCACGAATCCGTTCTTCGAAAAGAGCACCCTCCCCTTCCAGGCGCCGCCGTTCGACAAAATCAAGGACAGCGACTTCCAACCGGCCATCGAGGAAGGGATGAAGCGTGAGCTGGCGGAGATCCAGGCCATCGCCAACAATCCCGATGCGCCGACCTTCGCCAACACCATTGAGGCGATGGAGAAGACCGGCGACGTGCTCCGCCGCGTGCAGCGCGTCTTCGGCGGCCTCACGCAGTCGAACACGAACCCGACCCTGCAGAAGGTTCAGCAGGCCATGGCGCCGAAGCTGGCCGCGCACCGCGACGCCATCAATCTCGATCCGAAGCTCTTCGCGCGCATCAAAGCGGTCTACGACGCCCGCAACAAATCGGGGCTCGACGCCGAGCAGAAGTACCTCGCCGAGCGCTACTACAAGAACTTCATCCGCTCCGGCGCGCAGCTCAACGAAGCCGACAAGACCGCGCTCCGCGCCATCAATCAGGAGCAGTCGAAGCTGACCACCCAGTTCCGCGACCGCGTCCTCGCCGACACGAACGCCGCCGCGATCGTCATCGACGACAAGGCCATGCTCGACGGCCTGCCGGAATCCGACATCTCCGCGGCCGCCGATCGCGCCAAAGCAAAAGGCCTCGACGGCAAATGGCTGCTCACGCTGCAGAACACCACGCAGCAGCCGCCGCAGACGTACTTGAAGAATCGCGACCTCCGCAAACGGCTCTTCGAAGCATCGATCGCGCGCGGCAATCACGGCGGCGACAACGACACGAAAGCCATCATCACCCGCCTCGCCCAACTCCGAGCACAACGCGCCAAGATCCTGGGCTTCCCGAGCTACGCCGCCTACAACCTCGAAGACGAGATGTCGAAAACGCCCGAGAACGCCATCAAGCTGATGACCAACATGGTCCCGGCGGCGACGGCCAAAGCGCGCGGCGAAGCGGCCCGCATGCAGAAGCTCATCGACGCGCAGAAAGGCGGCTTCACGCTCGAGCCGTACGACTGGCAGTACTACGCCGAGCAGGTTCGTAAAGCGGAATTCGACCTCGATGAGGGCCAGGTCCGGCCGTACTTCGAGCTCGACAACGTGCTGCAGAACGGCGTCTTCTTCGCCGCCACGAAGCTCTACGGCATCACGTTCAAAGAGCGGCACGACATCCCCGTCTATCAGCCAGACGTGCGCGTCTTCGACGTCTTCGACACGGACGGCAAGCCGCTGGCGCTCTTCTACGCCGACTTCTTCTCGCGCCCGAACAAGGCCGGCGGCGCATGGACCAGCGGCTTCGTAGGCCAGAGCAAACTCCTCGGCACCAAGCCGGTGGTCACGAACACGGAGAACATCACCAAGCCGTCCGCGGGCCAGCCGGCGCTGCTGACCTTCACCGAAGTGACGACGATGTTTCACGAGTTCGGCCACGCCCTGCATGGCATGTTCTCGAACGTAACGTACCCGTCGATCTCCGGATCATCCGTACCGCGCGACTTCGTCGAGTTCCCGTCGCAATTCAACGAGCATTGGGCGATGGAGCCTTCGGTCTTCGCCAACTACGCGAAGGACTACAAGACCGGCGCGCCGATGCCAAAAGAGTTGGTGGAGAAGCTCAAGAACGCCCGCACCTTCAATCAAGGTTTCGCCACCACCGAATACCTCGGCGCCGCCCTTCTCGACATGGCCTGGCACGCCATCCCCGCCGATGCGCCGCTGCAGGATGTAAATGCCTTCGAGTCGGAGTCGCTCAAGCAGTACAACATCTACATGACGCAGGTCCCGCCGCGTTATCGCTCGACATACTTTTCCCACATCTGGGGCGGCGGCTACGCGGCCGGCTACTACGCGTATTTGTGGAGCGAAGTGCTCGATGACGACGCGTACTACTGGTTCAAGGAACACGGCGGCATGACGAGGGCGAACGGCGACAAGTTCCGCAAGATGATCCTCTCCCGCGGCGGCACCGAAGATCCCGCTGTGATGTATCGGGCGTTCCGCGGACGGGATCCGAAGGTTGAGCCGTTGCTGGAAGAGAGAGGGTTGACGGGGAAGTAGGTTCTTTCTCAGCACAGACAAGAGTGTCTGTGCCACATTGCTTTTCGCATGTGGCACAGGCACCGCGTGCGGCGGTGAACCAGCTCAATGTGGCACAGACACTCTTGTCTGTGCTCCCGGATTCCGAACATGAAAATCATCGCCATCTGCGGCAGCCTCCGCGCGCAATCCTCGAACCGCGCCCTGCTGCAGGCGGCAGTGAAGCTCGCGCCGAAGGGAATGGAGGTCACGATCTACGAAGGTCTGGCCCGGCTCCCCCACTTCAATCCCGACGACGATGAAGAAGGCACGACTCCGCCGCCATCCGTCGCAGAACTTCGCTCGCTACTCGCCGCCGCAGACGGCATCCTCATCTCATCACCCGAGTACGCCCACGGCGTCCCCGGCTCCCTGAAAAACGCACTCGACTGGCTCGTCTCCGACGGCGCCCTCGTCGACAAACCAATCGCCCTGATCTGCGCCTCGCCCGTCGGCGGCCAGTTCGCCCAATCCTCACTCGTCGAAACATTGAAGACGATGAACTGGCGCGTGGTGGGCACCTGGGCATCGCCGAAGAAGGTTCGCGACGCGGATGTGGACGATGAAGTGGCGGGGACGATCCGCACGGCTCTGGCGATCCTAGCGGATACAATGTTAACCATCGGTTTCTAACTGTCGCTTCTGCCAGCCGAATGCGCGAGCGAGATCTCTTCGAAGCGTGAACCAATCCATCAACGAGAATCGCGTAGTCGCTGTCGACGTCAAAGTGATCACCAAGGACGCGCGTTTGGAGGCGGCCTCTTACGTGCGTAAACAGAATCAAGCGCGATGAGCACAAAAAGTGTTGCCTTGTGGGCAGCGGGCAATCTCATTTGGATGGCGGTGGTCTTCATCGTCACACGCCTGTACTACCGTTTCAGGGATCGCCCAGCGCGCACCATTTTCAATTCACTGGGTACTGTCCTTGCCGCGACCGCCGCGTTGGCTGGTTGGGCTTGGGCGCGACCTAGACTTACAGTTCCGCCTGGAAGCGCTTCGTACTACTTTGCTCTCATCCTCATACAATTCAGCGCGGCAGCTATGGTTGGCATCGTACTTTCTGTTAGTGTCGATAACCTTAGCGCGTTAAGTCCAGCTGACGATAGTCACTGGGTCGGCCAGTTCCTTTTGCCATTTCACGTCTGCATAGCAATCTCGCTGCTACTGATCGTCTCGCTCGCCGTGATGACCGGATGGTCTGAAATCGCGCACATTCACTGGTGATCCGACACTCCGCTATCCTCGCAGCTCGCTGACTAGGGAGTCGGGAGGCGTTTGGGAGCGGTATCGAAGCCCTCTGCTGGATTCAGGGATGACGCCGCCCTCTTCCCTTGTTCCCCACCGTCATGAAAACAAGCATTCCGACGATCCTTGCCTTAGTCATCGTGCTTACTCCACTCGCTTTGCAGGCGCAGACCGCGGACGCGGCGCGGCAGAACCCTCTCTCCACCGCCAGCCCGTTGCTGTATCAGGCCCCGCCGTTCGATCAGATCAAGGACACCGACTATCAGCCCGCCATCGAGGAAGGGATGAAGGTTCAGCTCCGGGAGGTCGAGGCCATCGCCAACGACCCGGCAGCGCCGACCTTCGCCAACACGATCGAGGCGATGGAACGGTCGGGGGCGCTGCTGACGCGCGCGTCCAAGATCTTCTTCAACCTCACGCAGTCGAATACGAACGAGACGTTCCAGAAGATCGAGGCAGAGGAGTCGCCGAAGCTGGCGGCGCACGGGGATGCGATTTATATGAACCCGAAGCTCTACGCGCGGGTTAAGACTTTGTATGACAGCCGCGCCGCGAGCGGGCTCGACGCCGAGTCGAAGTTCCTCATCGAGCGTTACTACAAGCAATTCGTCCGCGCCGGTGCGCAGCTCAATGATGCAGATCAGGCCACGTTGCGCGCGCTCAATCAAGAAGAGTCGACGCTGACGACGAAGTTCCGCGAGCACGTTCTCGCCGACACCGACGCCTCGGCCATCGTCGTCGACACGAAAGCGGAGCTGGCCGGACTGCCCGACTCCGACATCGCCGCCGCTGCCGATCGCGCCAAAGAGCGCAAGCTCGAAGGGAAGTACGTGCTCACGCTGCAGAACACGACGCAGCAACCGGCGCTGACCTATCTCACCAACCGCGCCGTCCGCGAGCGTCTCTTCAACGCGTCGATCCAGCGCGGCAATCACGGCGGGCCGAACGACACGAAAGCGATCGTGACCCGCCTTGCTCAGCTTCGCGCCACGAAAGCTAAGCTCCTCGGCTTTCCCACTTACGCCGCCTATTCGCTCGACGATCAGATGGCCAAGACTCCCGAGAACGCCATCAAGCTGCTGAGCGATCTCGTTCCGGCATCGACGGCGAAGGCGCGCTCCGAGGGGGCGAAGATGCAGAAAGTCATCGACGCGGAGAAGGGCGGCTTCCAGCTCGGCCCGCAGGATTGGGAGCTCTACTCCGAGAAGGTGCGCAAGGCCGAGTACGACCTCGATGAATCGCAGGTGCGGCCGTACTTCGAGCTGAACAACGTTTTGCAGAACGGCGTCTTCTTCGCCGCGAATCAGCTCTACGGGCTGACGTTCAAGGAGCGGCACGACATTCCGGTCTATCAGCCGGACGTGCGCGTGTTCGAGGTGTTCGACGCCGACGGCAAGTCGATTGCGCTCTTCTACGGCGATTACTTCGCGCGCTCGAACAAGAGCGGCGGCGCCTGGATGGACAGCTTCGTCGATCAGTCCGGCCTCCTCGGCACGCGGCCGGTCGTCTTCAACGTCCTGAACTTCACGAAGCCGGCACCCGGCCAGCCGGTGCTGCTGACCTTCGACAATGTCACCGCCATCTTCCACGAGTTCGGCCATGCGCTGCACGGCATGCTCTCGAACGTGAAGTACCCGACGCTGGCCGGCACCAACGTACCGCGCGACTTCGTCGAGTTCCCGTCGCAGTTCAATGAGCACTGGGCGCTCGAGCCGAAGGTCTTTGCGAACTACGCCAAGCACTACCAGACCGGCAAGCCCATCCCGCAGGCGCTGGTCGATCGCATCAAGAAGTCGCGCACGTTCAACCAGGGCTACGCGACGGTCGAGTATCTCGCCGCCGCGCTGCTCGACATGGCCTGGCATACGCAGGCAGACGGCGCTCCACTGGCGGACGTGAACACCTTCGAGCCGGCGGCGCTCGAGCGTTTCAAGATCGCCATGACCACAGTGCCGCCGCGCTATCACACGACCTACTTCTCGCACATCTGGGGCGGCGGCTACTCGGCCGGTTACTACGCGTATCTGTGGAGCGAGCTGATCGACGACGACGCGTACTACTGGTTCAAGGAGCACGGCGGGATGACGCGCGCCAACGGCCAGCGCTTCCGCGACATGATCCTCTCGCGCGGCGGCACGATGGACGAAGCCGCGCTGTACCGCGCCTTCCGCGGCCGCGATCCGATCGTCGAGCCGTTGCTGATTGAGAGAGGGCTGAAGGAAGCGCCGGGTAAGTAGATTTGCGGGAGTCGGGGGTCGGAGAGAAATCTTCGACTGCTACGACACCCGACTCCCGATCCCCGACTCCCGTCATAGAATCGCGCGATGCGCAGAACCGTCATCGCCCTCCTCGCACTCGCCTTCACCGCCGTCCTGCATGGGCAGGAGCTCCCCGCCGACATGCGGGCCAGCATCGACAAATCGGCAAATGAAATCCTCGCGAAGAGCGGCGCGCCGAGCGCTTCGATCGCGGTCGTGCGCGACGGCAAGATCGTTTACACGAACGCCTACGGCACGGCCAATCTCGAGACGAAGCTGGCGGCCTCGCCGAAGATGCGCTACTCGATCGGCTCGATCAGCAAGCAGTTCACGGCCACCGCGCTGCTCCTGCTCGCCGAAGAAGGGAAGCTCTCGCTCGACGACAAGGTCATCCGCTGGCTGCCCGATCTCACGCGCGCGGGCGACGTCACCATCCGCCAGATCCTCTCGATGACGTCCGGTTACCAGGATTTCTGGCCGCAGGATTACGTCATGCCGATGATGATGCAGCCGGTCACCGCGCCTGAGATCGTCGCCGGCTGGGCGAAGAAGCCCCTCGATTTCGAACCGGGTGCGAAGTGGCAGTACAGCAACACGAATTACGTGATCGCCGGCATGATCGCGGAGAAGGTGGCGGGTGAGCCGCTGCTGGACTTTCTGCAGAAGCGAGTCTTCATGCCGCTCCACATGACCACGGTCTCGAACACCGACGCCGCGCCACTCGGCCCCGAAGATCCGATGCGCTATCTCCGCTACGCCCTCGGACCGCTGCGCCCCGCGCCGAAAGAAGGACGCGGCTGGATGTTCGCCGCCGGCGAGCTGGCCATGACCGCGCACGATCTGGCGCTGTGGGACATCTCGATGATCAATCAGACGATCCTGAAGCCGGAGTCGTATCGCGTGCTGGAAGCCGAGGTGCCGATGTCGAATGGCGTGGGATCGCGATATGGACTCGGCGTCAGCGTCGGAATCGCCAACGGGAAGCGCATTATCTCGCACGGCGGCGAAGTCTCCGGCTTCACCGCACGCAACGAGGTCTATCCCGACGACCGCGTGGCCATCGTCGTCCTTACCAACATGGACGCCACCAGCGCCTCGGAACAGATCGCGGGCGGAATCAGCCGGGCTCTCTTCGCATCGACCGATCCGGCCACGCCGAAGACGACCGAGCAGATGCGCAAGATCTTCGACGAGCTGCAAAAGGGCCGTCTCGACCGCTCGCAATTCACGTCGAACGCAAATGCATACTTCGACGAACAAGCCATCAAAGACTTCGCCTCGAGCCTCGCTCCCCTCGGCACGCCGCAGGACTTCTCACAAGCCGCCCAGTCGCTCCGCGGCGGCATGACCCTGCGCCGCTACACGATCAAGTTCCCGAACAAGACCCTGCGCCTGACGACGTTCATCATGCCGGACGGGAAGATCGAGCAGTACCAGATCGCGGCGGCGGAATGATGGGTAGAGCACAGACAAGAGTGTCTGTGCCACATCACTCTCCGTAGGTCGCACACTTGTGCCACATCGCCTGGTTTGTGTGGCACAGACACTCTTGTCTGTGCGTGCTAGCCCAGCGACACCCGACAGACCCGGTCTGCTTCATGCAGGCATCAAGCGCATGGCGAACGATCCCTGTCTCGATCTCATTTTCCGCAATGCGCGCACACATACGGCGTGGCTCGACAAGCCTGTTTCTGATGAGACGCTGCACGAGCTTTACAACACGATGAAGTGGGGGCCGACGAGTGCGAACACGAATCCGGCGCGCTTTCTCTTCATCCGTTCGAAGGCGGCGAAGGAGCGGCTGAAGCTGAGCCTCGCACCGGGCAACATCGAGAAGACGATGGCGGCACCGGTGACGGTCATCGTTGCCTACGACCTGAAGTTCTACGACAAGCTGCCGAAGCTCTTTCCGCACGCTCCGGGGATGCGGGACAACTTCGCTTCGAATCCACAATTGATCGAGATGACGGCGCGGCGCAATTCATCGTTGCAGGGCGCCTACCTCCTCATCGCCGCGCGCGGCCTCGGCCTCGACTGCGGGCCGATGTCGGGCTTCGACAACGCCAGACTTGATCGGGATTTCTTCGAGGCCGGCCGTGAGTGCGAGGGATGCGATCAGGAGTTCTTTCCCGAGGGCCATGTCAAATCGAACTTCCTAATCAACCTCGGCTACGGCGATGCTTCGAAGGTGCAGCCACGGAATCCGCGGCTGGCGTTCGAAGAGGCTTGCACGCTGCTGTGAGAATGAAGCACAGACAAGAGTGTCTGTGCCACATTGCTTCGGGCTCTTGCGGAACTCACTATTGTTTGTGCTTCATGCCGGTTCTATGTGGCACAGACACTCTTGTCTGTGCTTTGGCTCTAGGCTCGCACTACATCTTCATCGCGCCCGCCGATCATTCGTGCGTGCTCCACGACCGGCAGCGTCACGGTGAAGCGCGCACCCTTGCCCAGCCCCTCCGACTCCGCGTGGATGTCGCCGTGGTGGAGGTCGATGATGTGGCGGGCGATGGCGAGGCCGAGGCCGAGACCGCTTCGTTTTGCCGAAGCGTCGGCCTGGCGCAGGCGTTCGAAGACGTGCGGGAGGAACGACGGCTCGATCCCTTCCCCTTCGTCGCTCACGCTGATCTGCAGTTTGTGATCGACGCGATCGAGGCGAAGGTCGACCTGCTTCCCTGATGGCGTGAACTTGATCGCGTTCGAGAGGATGTTGCCGATGACCTGCTGCAATCGGACGGCGTCGGCGTCGACCACGTCGTCGGGCGGGGGCACGAGGTCGAGAGTCAGGCGAACGCCGCGCTCCGTTGCATCGGGACGTGCGTTGGTCACGGCCGCTTCGACGATCTCCGACAGATGCAGGGGCCGCAGATCGACCTGGAACTTGCCGAGGATGATGCGGGAGACGTCGAGCATGTCGTCGATGAGGCGCTTCTGCAGGCGGGCGCTGTTCTCGATCATGTGCAGCGCCTCGAACAACTCGTCGTTCGAGAACTCGCCGGTGCGGAGGAACTGGACCCATCCGAGAATCGACGTCATCGGCGTGCGCAGCTCGTGCGACAGCGTCGCCAGGAAGTTGTCTTTGGCGCGGTTCTGCGACTCCGCCTCGCGGTAGCGTCGCTCGTTCTCGGCGGCGAGCGCCGCCGCGCGCTTCTCGCTGACATCGCGGAACGTGATGACGGAGCCGACGGCTTGATCGTCCTCGTCGTACATCAGCGAGACGCAGAACTCGACCGGAAAACTGGTCCCGTCGTCGCGAAAAAACGTATCGCCCATCTCGTCGCGCATGCGGTCCCCGCGAATGGCTGCGTTCAGCGCGCAGCGCTCGATATTGCACGTGGAGACGCCGGGGAATGACGGGTGCAACAGCGAGTGGATCTGGCGTCCCCTGACCTCGTCGGCGCGGCGTCCCATCATCCTCGCGGCCGCCGGATTGACGAGCGTGGCCACGCCTTCGAGATCGACGCCAAGGACACCCTCCGCGGCAGCGTTGAGGATCAACTCATTCTGCTTGCTCAGACGCGCCAGTTCGTGCGCCTGCCGCGTGAGCGCTTGTGTTTTGCGGAACAACTCGACGAAGACGTTGACCTTCGACCGCAGAATCTCCGGCTCGAACGGCTTGAAGATGTAGTCGACGGCGCCGAGCTCGTATCCGCGAAAGACGTGCGTCTCGCTGCGGCTCAGAGCGGTGAGGAAGATGATCGGCGTGTCGCGCGATTTATCGCGCTCGCGGATGAGACTGGCTGTCTCGAACCCGTCGAGGTCGGGCATCTGAACGTCGAGCAGAATGACGGCGAATTCATTATCGAGCAGAGCGCGAAGCGCAGCGCGGCCCGACTCAGCCCGCACGAGGTTCTGCTCGTTGCCGAGGATCGACTCGAGGGCGAGGAGATTGTTTCGCTGGTCGTCGACCAGCAGAATATTCACTTTCTCATCAGGGAACGGCGTCATGAATGGCTCACGCTGGTTCGACAGACCTCGACCAGGAAGGGCGCGATCTCTTCCAAACGCAAGATCCGATCCACGTGTGATGCCGCGATGGCCGCGCGCGGCATTGCCGGCGCCTCGGCGGTCGCCGGATCCTCCGCGACGACGATGCCACCGCGCGCTTTGATCCTGGCCGCGCCGTGCGCGCCGTCGTCGTTCGACCCCGTGAGCACGATGCCGATGAGCCGGTCGCTGTAAGCATCGGCGGCTGATTCGAAAAGGACGTCGATCGATGGACGGGAGTAGTGAACGCGCTCGTCGACCGAGAGGCTGAGCTCTCCCCGAGCACCGTTGCGCTCGATGAGGAGGTGATAATCGGCCGGCGCCAGATAGACGTAGCCGGGCTCGATCCATTGTTTGTCCTCGGCGTCGACAACTTTGAGATCGGTCTTGCGGCGGAAGTAGGCCGGCAATTCTTCATTCGATTTCTTGTGCCGGTGCTGCGCGACCACGATCGGCACGCAGAAGCCGCGCGTCAGGTTGCTCAGAATCACCTGCAACGCATGCATGCCGCCGAGGGAGCAACCGATGACGATGAGCTCGGGGGCGCGGTTGCGGAGCAGCGTGATTGCGCGGTTGCGGGGCCGCTCGATGACCGGAGACCACACTTGGCGGCGGTTAATCATTCCGCCTCCGGCGTTGTCGGTTGTCGGTTGATTGCGCTTCGCGCGTTGTCAGGAACGAGAACGCGGCGAAGCCGCAGCCAACCGACAACCGACAACGCGCGCAGCGCAATCATCGTATTCTCCGATACAGCCGTTCCTCGACATCGAGCTCTTCGTAGTTGTTGGATACGTTCGTGTAGCGGATCGTCTCCTTCTTACCGAGGCCGAGGATGCCGAACATCTCCAGGCTGTTCAGGAAGAGTTGCTGCACGCGCTCTTGCAACTGATTGTTGAAGTAGATGAGAACGTTGCGGCAGAAGATGACGTTGAAGTGATTGAACGATGCGTCGGTGACCAGGTTGTGTTGCGCAAAAACCACGTTCTCGCGCAATGACGGCCGGAAGAGCGCGTAGTCGTAGCGGGCCGTGTAGTACTTCGAGAACGTTCCCGTGCCGCCGGCAGCGATGTAGTTGGCCGTGTTCTCCTGCATCGTGTTCAGCGGAAAGATTCCGTCCTTGGCGCGCTGGAGCACGGTCTCGTTGATGTCGGTGGCGTAGATGCGGCTGCGATCGAGAAGCCCTTCTTCCTGCAGCAGGATGGCCATCGAATAGACCTCTTCGCCGGTCGAACAGCCCGCGTGCCAGATGCGTACGAACGGATACGTGCGCAGAAGCGGGACGATCTTCTGGCGAAAGGCGAGATAGAACGACGGGTCGCGGAACATCGCCGTCGTGTTGATCGAGAGATCGAGAAGCAGCCGCTCCATGCACGACGGATCGTGCAGCACCTTCTCCTGCAAGCCCGAGATCGTGACCAGCCCTTCCGCATAGATCCGCTTCCAGAGCCTGCGCCGAAGCGACGGGAGCGAGTAGTCGCGAAAATCGAAGCCGTAGTGCTGGTAGATGCCTTCGGTGAGCAGATGCACCTCGACTGCTTCGAGATCGAGTTTCTGCTGCTCATCATCAGGCGGTAGTGGACGGATGCTCATCAGTTACGGTCCCAGTTTGCAGATTCCATGCGCATCACGTCGTCTACTAGCCCCTTTTCTCACCCTCTTATCGCAACGCTTCCAATCGAGCGCCTTCTCCCCCACGCTTCTTGTGGGGGAGAAGGTGGCCGAAGGCCGGATGAGGGGGCGTTCCAACGAGTACGACATCGTTGCATTTGCCGCGTTTTCATCCAGTTCGGGACGAGGCGAGGTTGATCGTTCTGCGTATTCATTCCCCCCTCATCCGGCTTCGCCACCTTCTCCCCCCACTGAGAAGCGTGGGGGGAGAAGGCGCTCGATGGGAGTGCATTCGAAGAAACGGAAGAGGTGTAGCAAGCAGGCGCACCAAGCACGTGAGAATGCGCCCGCGTTCAGGGGCCAGTGAGACGGTAGACGAAGATCGAGTATGCGGGCGTCTCTACGCGATGCGCGCCGTGGCGCGCCAGCATCGACTCCCAGTAGCCACTGCGATGGTTGGGATCGAACTCAATGCCGGCGTAGTCCGTCTGGCTGATGGCGAACCATCCGGGCCCCTGGGGCTCGGGGAAATCGGGGGTCCGCAAGTTGCGATAGCGAATGCCATAGCTGCGCGGGTCGGCGTTGCCGAAGTAGACGAGGTTGATCGGCTCCTTGATCCCGCTCGCCGCGTACCACTGCCCGAGGCGCTTCAGATCCTGCCCCCAGTCGAAATTCGAGTCGGAGAGCTTCAGCGCTCCCGCGCGCGGCCCGCCGCCGAATTCGTTGATGTAGGCAAGATGCTGGTTGACGACCAACGCCGGCCGCGGAAGGAGGACCACAACCGCGCCGAGAGCAAGCCACGCGGCCGCTAGGACACCAACGAGCACACGCCGTTTCCGCAGCGATGACCACCACACCCCCGCCGCGCCGCAGAGCACGTAAAGGAAGGGGAGGATGGGGAAGAGATGGCGGTGGCCGATATTGAGGTGCGCGGCGACTGCGTACAGAGCGTAGACCGCTACAGGAATGGCCAGGACGCCCAGTCCCTCCTTCCGCCGCCGCCACGCAAGCAGCAACCCGACGACCAGCGCGGCGATGATGGGCAGCGGCGTCTTCCAGAAGAATGTCTTGAGGAAGTAGTCGGGGAAGCCGGTGTTCGAGTAGCGGCCGTCGAGGTACGACGATCGCAGCAGCGAGCTGGAGACCGTCGAGGCGAAACCGAACAGATACGCCTCCGGCAACAGATGGTGCTCGTTGGCGAAGAGGAGCAGTCGTCCGGTCGTGCCCGGGCCGCTGGTGCGCATCTCGCGGCGCACGTCGGCCTCGCTGGCCGTGTCGGGCGACGTCTTCGCCAGGGTGTCCATGGCTGCCCAGCGGTCGACGGCGCGGCGGACGTCGAGGTGTCCTGTGGGCCAGACGTCGGGCGCGTCGAGGACGCGCTGCCGGAGCGTCTGCCGCACCGCGACCTCTTCGCGGCGCGCCGCCTCGGGGTCGGGCACCGCCGATTCCCGGAAGCCGTAGACCGCCCAAATGACGATGACGGCGCACAGCGCGGCCGCAGCGATCGAAGCGAGCAACGGCCACGCGCGGCGGCGGTCGCGTACGATCATGATGATCGCTACCAGCACGACGATCGGTGCCAGCAGCACTGCCGAGTACTTCACCGTCTGCGCCACGCCGAAGGCGATGGCAAACGCCGCCCCCCGCCCAACCGTCATCCGCCGCGTGAATCGCCAGAAGGCGTACATCGTCGCCGTGTACGCCAGCGCGACGGGAACGTCCGTGGTCACCAGCGTGCTGTGGGCGATGAAGTTCGGATCGAAGCAGATCAAGAGCAGCGAGAACGTCGCAGCCCATACGCCCCATATCTCGTACGACCAGGCGAACACCAGCAGCGCCAGCACCACGCCGAGGGCCAGCATCATCAGTCGCGCGCCGCGGAACATGGCATCGGCATCGTTCATGAAGTCTGCGTGCGCGTAGGCCACTGTCGCCGGCGCGTCGAGCGGATCGACATCGAGCCGGTCGCGCATTCCGTACAGGAGCAACTGCGCCACGCGCCATTCGGAGAATCCGGGGCTGGCCAGCGACATGGCCCAGGCCTCGCGGAAGTAGGCGAAGGCGCGCGCGCCGTCAGCCGGCTCGCGGAAGCCCGCCGGCCAGACGCGCATGCCGAGGAGCGGCAGCGCCGCGATCATTTTCACGAGCGGCGGATGCTCGGGGTTGAGGCGGTAGTCGTGGGTGATGAGGTAGGAGTATCCGGCGACGAGGTGCACCGTCTCGTCGTAGGTCGGCGAGGTGGTCAGGAGATCGCCGAGGGCGAGGAGGATGAAGGCGATGAGCGCCGCGGCGGCGGCCAGCAGCGCCGGGGTTCGAGATGGGTTTCGGAGCATTCACCCGCGAGTTTACCTATCATGACCGACGGCTGGCGGCGTCCCGTCGCCGAACCGGCAAGACTCCGAACACTCGCCGGTAGCCTCGGCGGCGAGCCACCGGCCCTCCGGCGCGCAAGTAACTGTCTATCAACGAGTTACAACTTCCAGGAAAACGAAGGCCTGACCCTCCGCCGCCCGGAACGGCCGATTCCGATCATCTTTTCTTTGATCCGGATCATCTTTGGATTGATCCGGATCATCTTTTTTTCCCTTCCGGATCATCTCTGGATTGATCCCGATCATCTTTTTTCCCCTCCGGATCAACTCTGGATTGATCCGGATCATCTCTTTCTTCCTCCGGATCAACTTTGGATTGATCCGGATCATCGTTTCTTTCCTCCGGATCAACTTTGGATTGATCCGGATCATCTTTTTTTCCTCCGCGGATCAACTTTGAATTGATCCGGATCATCTTTTTTTTCCTCGGGATCAACTTCGGGTTGATCCGGATCAACTCTTCTTTCCTCCGGATCAAGTCTCGTTTGATCCGGATCAACTTTGGATTGATCCGAAGCCCTCCATTCACCCTCCTTAGAAGATGTTTTTTCCTACAACGGAACAGAAGGAGCAGCCACTGGATAGCTGGTCGCCTGAACTCCTACAAACTGCTCGGATCGTGCTCGGAACCAATCGAACGTCCAGCCTCACAACCGATCGGCAGGATGCGCGACCCTTTCGGTAGTACGCTAAACTTCCGTCCATGAGTGCCGATGCCGCAGCCCTTTTGAATGACGTGCTCCGTCTACCGGAAAACGAGCGGCTGGAGCTGGCCTCTCGCCTCTTCGCGCAGGAAAGCTCCGTGATCTCCGCCGAACCTGGCGTGATGAGCGGCGCGCTGGTCTTTAAAGGAACTCGCGTCCTCGCTCAAACCCTCATCGAATATCTCGAAGCCGGCGACTCCATTGACGACTTCCTTGAAGGCTTTCCCTCGGTCAGCCGGGAGCAAGTCATCGCTTTTCTGGAAGAAACCAAAGCCAGAGTGCTGGCATACGTCGAATGAAGTTGTTAGTTGACGAATGCGTCGACTGAAGATTCCTGCGCGATCTGCGCGAGGCTTTGTTTCAGATCTGGGCTGTTTCAAATCATTGGAGTTATCAGGCCGGATACCAACCACCGAGGCGGGACGCCTCGATGGCCGCGGTCGAGACGACCGCACTCCTCAGCGCTGCGAGGCAAGGACGTCGGGAAGGAGTGCGGTCGTCTCGACCGCGGGCACTCGGGCGTCCTCGCCCGAGTGCTGTCAGTTGCGCAGGTCGAATTTCGTCGACGGCAAACAACATTCGACCCCCGACCCGCGACACCCTCACAAATACAGCCACACCCTTAGCAACGACACCAACTGCTGCGCGTCGATCGGCTTGGTGATGTAGTCGCTTGCTCCGGCCTCCATGCATTTCTCGCGGTCGCCCTTCATGGCTTTCGCGGTCAGGGCGATCATGGGAAGGTTCTTGTACTCCTCCATCGAGCGGATGCGGCGCATGGCCTCGTAGCCGTCCATCTCCGGCATCATCACGTCCATCAGGACGACGTCGATGTCCGGGTTGTTCCTGAGCTGCTCGATGCCATCCGCGCCGCTTTCGGCGTAGAGCACGTTCATCTTGTGCCGTTCCAGGAGGCTGGTCAGTGCGTAGATGTTGCGCATGTCGTCGTCGACGATGAGCGCTTTCTTGCCGGCCAGCACCGGATCGGACTCATGCAGTTGCTCGAGGATCTGCCGCTTCTCCTCGGGCAGATTTGCCTCGACGCGATGCAGGAAGAGCGCGGTCTCGTCGAGCAGCCGCTCTGGCGAGCGCGCGTCCTTCACGATGATCGCTTCCGCCATTCGCTTGAGCTCGGTCTCCTCCTTCTTCGTCAGCTCGCGGCCGGTGTAGACGACGATGGGGATGTCGTCGATTTGCAGATCCTTCTTCATCCGGTTGATGAACTCGAAGCCGTTCATGTCGGGGAGCCCGAGGTCGAGGACCATGCAGTCGAAGCGTCGATCGCGCAGAATCTGGAGAGCTTCTTCGCCGCTCGACGCCGACGTGATGTCGACGTCGCCGTCGCCGCCGATCAGCTCGGCGATCGCGCTTCGCTGCTGCTCGTTGTCTTCGACGATCAGCAGCGATTTGTTCGGGCGCTCCACGAAGCCGCGGATCCTGGCGAACGCCTCATCGAGCGCTTCCTTCGTCACCGGCTTCTGAACCTGTGCGAACGCTCCGAGCTTCAGCCCGCGCGCCGTCTCCTCATCGCCGGAGATGATGTGAACCGGAATGTGGCGCGTCGCTTTGTCGTGCTTGAGCCGGTCGAGCACGCTCCACCCTTCCATGTCGGGCAACGCGATATCGAGCGTGATGGCGTCGGGGTGATAGCGATGGGCGAGACTGAGCCCGCTCTCGCCGCGCGTGGCGATGACGCTCTTGAATCCCTTGTCGCGCGCCATCTCGCGGAGGATGCCGGCAAAGGTGATGTCGTCTTCGATGATCAATACGACGCGGTCGCCTTGCGTGATCGATTCGCGGTCGTCGGCCACCTGCTCTTCGACGACGAGCTGCAGGTCGTCGAGGTGCGACTCCTCGCCGCGCCTGGTGCGGCGTGTATCGAGCGACGGCATCGCGAACGTCTCGCGTGTCTCGGTATCCCGCTGCTCGACCTGGGGTGTCAACGCGGTCTCCAGCGTATTACCGCTCCGCTCTTCCTCGCGGCGCCGCGGCGCGATGTAGCTCTGCGGCAGATACAGCACGAACGTCGAGCCGGTGCTCTCTTCACTGGTGACTCGAATTTCACCGCCGAGGAGCCGGGCGATCTCGCGGCTGATCGAGAGCCCGAGGCCGGTGCCGCCGAACTTGCGCGTCGTCGACGCGTCGGCCTGCTGGAACGCCTCGAAGATGATCCGCTGCTTCTCGTCCGGAATGCCGATGCCGGTGTCGTGAACGCTGAAGGCTATGACCGCTGACGCGCGGTCAAGCGTTTCGTGTCCCTCCGACCAGCCGCTGGTGACGGCCGCGGCCCGCAGCGTCACGCCGCCCTTCTCCGTGAACTTGAAGGCGTTGCCGAGCAGATTCTTGAGCACTTGCTGCAAACGCGTGGAGTCGGTATGAATCGACTTCGGCAGGCTCGGATCGAGATCGATGTCGAAATCGAGCCGCTTGTCGTTGGCCACCTGCCGGAACGTCTTGTCCATCGACTCGGCCAGCTCGGTGAACGGCAGATCGCCAAGAGAGATCGTCATCATTCCTGACTCGATCTTCGACAGGTCGAGGATGTCGTTGATCAGCGTCAGCAGATCCTGACCCGATGAGTGAATCGTTCGCGCGAAGTCGACCTGCTTGCCGGTGAGATTGCTCTCCGGGTTGTCGGACAGCAGCTTCGCCAGGATGAGGAGCGAGTTGAGCGGCGTGCGCAACTCGTGCGACATGTTCGCCAGGAACTCGCTCTTGTACTTCGAGGTGAGCGAGAGTTGGCGGGCCTTCTCTTCGAGCTGGCGCTTGGCGTTCTCGACTTCGCGATTCTTCCGCTCGACCTCTTCGTTCTGCGTCTGCAGCAGCCGCGCTTTCTCTTCCAGCTCTTCGTTTGTCTGCTGCAACTCTTCCTGCTGCGTCTTGAGCAACTCCTCGGAGGCCTGTAGCGACTTCGCCTGTTGCTCCAGCCGCTTGTTCGTCTCGGTCAGCTCCTCCTGCTGCGCCTGCAGCTCTTCGGCGAGCGACTGCGACTGCACCAGCAGCTCCTCGGTTCTCATGTTCGCCTGGATCGTATTGAGCACGACACCAATCGATTCGGTGAGCTGATCGAGCAGCGAGAGATACGTGTCGCTGAATGCCGTGAACGTGGCCAGCTCCATCACCGCGAGCACCTGACCTTCGAACACGATCGGCAGCACCACGATCTGCATCGGCTTCGCTTCACCGAGTCCGGAGTTGATCGTGATGTAATCGTCGGGAGCGTTCTGGAGCAGGATGCGCTGCTTCTCGAACGCAGCCTGTCCGACGATTCCCTCGCCGATGTGGAACTGCTTGCTGAGGTTCTTCCGCTCTTTGTAAGCGTAGGTCGCTACGAGCTTCAGGATCGGCTCGCCGCCGTTGTTGCTCGCATCCATGACGTAGAAGACGCCATGTTTCGCGCCGACCACCGGCGCCAACTCGGAGAGGATGAGCTGCGAGACATTGGTCAGGTTCTTCTGGCCCTGCATCATCCGCGTGAACTTGGCCAGGTTCGTCTTCAGCCAGTCCTGCTCGGTGTTCCGCGACGTCGTTTCGCGGAGATTGCGAATCATCTCGTTCATGTTGCCCTTGAGAGCATTGAGCTCTCCTTCGGCCTGAACCGTGATGTTCCGGCTGAGATCGCCCTTGGCCACGGCCGTAGCGACATCGGCGATGGCGCGCACCTGCGTGGTGAGGTTCGCGGCAAGCTGGTTCACGTTGTCCGTCAGATCGCGCCACGTTCCCGACGCACCCGGCACGTTGGCCTGACCACCCAGCTTCCCTTCAACGCCGACTTCGCGAGCCACAGTCGTGACCTGATCGGCGAAGGTGGCCAGCGTATCGATCATGTCGTTGATCGTGCCGGCCAGCTCGGCGATCTCACCGCGCGACTCGACGGTGAGCTTCTGCTTGAGGACTCCGCGTGCGACCGCGGTCACGACCTTGGCGATGCCGCGAACCTGGTTCGTAAGGTTCGAGGCCATCATGTTCACGTTGTCGGTGAGATCCTTCCATGTACCGGCCACGCCTTTCACGATTGCCTGTCCGCCGAGTTTCCCTTCCGTGCCGACCTCGCGCGCCACGCGCGTGACCTCCGCGGCGAACGACGTGAGCTGATCGACCATCGTGTTGACCGTGTCCTTCAGCTCGAGCATCTCGCCCTTGACGTCGACGGTGATCTTCTTGGAAAGGTCGCCGTTCGCGACGGCCGTCGTCACCTGCGCGATGTTGCGAACCTGATTCGTCAGGTTCGAGGCCATGTAGTTGACCGAGTCGGTCAAATCCTTCCACGTGCCCGACACTCCCTTGACCTGCGCCTGACCGCCCAACCGCCCTTCCGTGCCGACCTCGCGCGCCACGCGCGTGACCTCGCCGGCGAACGTGTTGAGTTGATCAACCATCGTGTTGATGGTGTTCTTGAGCTGCAGAATCTCGCCTCGCGCATCGGCGGTGATCTTCTTCGACAGATCGCCGTTCGCAACCGCAGTGGTGACCTCGGCGATGTTGCGTACCTGGCCGGTCAAATTGCCAGCCATCGAGTTCACTGAGTCGGTGAGGTCCTTCCACGTTCCAGCCACGCCCTTCACCTGCGCCTGCCCGCCCAGTTTCCCTTCCGTGCCGACCTCGGTCGCCACGCGCGTGACCTCGGCTGCGAAGGAGTTGAGCTGATCGACCATCGAATTGATCGTGTCCTTCAGCTCCAGCACCTCGCCCAACGCTTCGACCGTGATCTTCTTCGACAGATCGCCGTTCGCGACGGCGGTCGTCACCTGCGCGATATTGCGCACCTGATTCGTGAGATTCGACGCCATCGAGTTGACGTTGTCGGTGAGGTCCTTCCACGTACCGGCCACGCCCTTGACCTGCGCCTGACCACCGAGTTTTCCTTCCGTGCCGACCTCGCGCGCCACGCGCGTGACCTCGGCAGCGAACGAGTTGAGCTGATCGACCATCGAGTTGATCGTGTTCTTCAGTTCGAGGATCTCGCCCTGCGCTTCTGCCGTGATCTTCTTCGACAAGTCGCCGAGGGCGACGGCGGTAGTGACCTCGGCGATGTTGCGAACCTGGCCCGTGAGATTCCCGGCCATCGAGTTCACCGAGTCAGTCAGATCCTTCCACGTCCCGCCGATACCCTGGACTTCGGCCTGACCGCCGAGTTTCCCTTCTGTGCCGACCTCGCGCGCCACGCGCGTGACCTCGGCTGCGAACGAGCGGAGCTGGTCGACCATCGTATTGATCGTGTTCTTCAGCTCGAGGATCTCGCCGCGCGCCTCGGCGCTGATCTTCTTGGAGAGGTCGCCCATCGCCACAGCCGTCGTGACCTCGGCGATGTTGCGAACTTGCCCCGTCAAATTCGACGCCATCGAGTTCACCGAGTCAGTCAGATCCTTCCACGTGCCGGCGACGCCCTTCACTTGCGCCTGACCGCCGAGCTGGCCTTCCGTACCGACCTCGCGCGCCACGCGCGTGACCTCGGACGCAAACGCGCCGAGCTGATCGACCATCGTGTTGATCGTGTTCTTCAGCTCGAGGATCTCGCCCTTCGCCTCGGCGGTGATCTTCTTCGACAGATCGCCAAGCGCGACGGCAGTCGTGACCTCGGCAATGTTGCGAACCTGGCCGGTCAGATTGCCGGCCATGGCGTTGACTGAATCCGTTAAATCCTTCCACGTTCCGGCCACACCCTTCACTTCTGCTTGAACGCCGAGCTTCCCTTCCGTGCCGACCTCGCGGGCCACACGCGTAACTTCCGACGCGAAAGCGCTGAGCTGATCGACCATCGTGTTGATCGTGTTCTTCAGCTCCAGCAGCTCCCCGCGAACATCGACCGTGATCTTCTTCGAGAGGTCGCCGAGGGCAACGGCCGTCGTCACCTCCGCGATGTTTCGCACCTGGCCCGTCAGATTGCCAGCCATCGCGTTCACGGAATCGGTCAGGTCCTTCCACGTGCCGGCGACGCCCTTCACCTCGGCCTGCCCACCCAGCCGCCCTTCCGTGCCGACCTCGCGCGCCACGCGCGTGACCTCGGCAGCGAACGAGTTGAGCTGATCGACCATCGTGTTGATCGTGTTCTTCAGCTCCAGGATCTCGCCCTGTGCCTCGGCGGTGATCTTCTTCGACAGATCGCCCAGCGCGACAGCAGTGGTGACCTCGGCGATGTTGCGCACCTGACCGGTCAGATTGCCGGCCATCGAGTTCACCGAGTCAGTCAGATCCTTCCACGTACCGGCGACACCCGGCACTTCTGCCTGCCCGCCCAACCGCCCTTCCGTTCCGACCTCGCGCGCCACGCGCGTGACCTCGGACGCAAACGAGCGAAGCTGATCGACCATCGTGTTGATCGTGTTCTTCAGCTCCAGCACCTCGCCGAGCGCCTCGGCCGTGATCTTCTTCGACAGGTCGCCGTTCGCGACCGCGGTCGTGACGTCAGCGATATTTCGCACCTGGCCGGTGAGATTTGAGGCCATCGCGTTCACGGAGTCGGTCAAATCCTTCCACGTGCCAGCAACGCCCGGCACCTCGGCCTGACCACCCAACCGCCCTTCCGTTCCGACCTCGCGCGCCACGCGGGTAACTTCCGACGCGAACGAGCGGAGCTGATCGACCATCGTGTTGATCGTCTCCTTCAGCTCGAGCACTTCGCCCAACGCCTCGGCCGTGATCTTCTTCGACAGGTCGCCGTTCGCGACGGCGGTCGTGACCTCGGCGATGTTGCGAACTTGCCCCGTCAAATTCGAGGCCATCGAGTTCACCGAGTCCGTGAGGTCCTTCCACGTGCCTGCCACACCTTTGACCTCAGCCTGACCGCCTAGTTTTCCTTCCGTGCCCACCTCGCGCGCCACGCGCGTGACTTCCGATGCGAACGACCGTAACTGGTCGACCATCGTGTTGATCGTTTCCTTCAACTCCAGAATCTCGCCGCGAGCATCGACCGTGATCTGCTTTGAGAGGTCGCCGTTCGCGACCGCCGTCGTGACGGCGGCGATGTTGCGGACCTGATTCGTCAGGTTCGCGGCCATGTAGTTGACCGAGTCAGTGAGATCGCGCCACGTACCCGAAACGCCCTGCACGTCTGCCTGACCGCCGAGTTTTCCTTCGCTGCCGACTTCGCGCGCCACGCGCGTGACTTCCGATGCGAACGACCGGAGCTGGTCGACCATCGTGTTGATCGTGTTCTTCAGTTCGAGGATTTCGCCACGCGCTTCGGCGGAGATTTTCTTGGAGAGATCACCGCGGGCAACGGCGGTCGTAACTTCAGCGATGTTGCGGACCTGGCCTGTCAGATTCGAGGCCATGGAGTTCACGGAGTCAGTGAGGTCCTTCCACGTTCCGGCAACACCCTTCACATCGGCCTGGCCACCGAGCTTGCCTTCGGTACCAACCTCGCGCGCCACGCGCGTCACTTCCGACGCGAACGACGCGAGCTGATCCACCATCGTGTTGACCGTCTTGGCCGTGCGGAGAAACTCGCCCTTCAGCGGACGTCCGTCGAACTCGATCGCCATCGTCCGCGACAGATCGCCGCGCGCGACCGCCCCAATGACGCGCGAGATCTCGTTCGTCGGTTGGACGAGATCTCCGATCAGCGAGTTCACCGACTCGGTGATCACCGCCCACTGCCCTCCGGCGTTCGGGACCTGCGCGCGCTGATTGAGCTTTCCCTCTTTGCCGACGACCGTCGAGATCTTCTCGACCTCCTCAGCAGTGCGCTGGTTCAGATCGAGAATGTCGTTCAACGTGTCGGCGATCTTCCCGTGACTGCCAGTGAACTCCACCGGCATGCGCACCTTGAAGTCGCCCTTCTTCATGGAAGTGAGCGTTCGCAGCAGCATTCGCTCGAAATCTCTCGGCGAAAGCTCGGTCGCCTTATCGATACCGATTCCCGTGGTCATTACGCGCTGTCCTCCTGAACCCGGCATTGAAGCCGCCGAGCGAGTTTGCAGCTTTCAGACCATGGATGAGGGCGGTGTGCGGTCTCGCGGGCGTGCTGGAAGATGCCGACTCAGCCTCGATCTTGCGGTTCAAGGCACGCGCGGCAGGCCACTCCGAGACCGCGCAACTGCGCGACCGCGAAACCCTGACGGCTTACTCCGACTCCCGACCCCCGGCTTCCGACCCCCGCATCGGCAGCTTGAATCCGATGTAGGTCCCGGAGCTGATCCCCATCAGCGCCAGCATCGTGGCGCTGAACTCGGGCATGGTCAGATCCCACAACACGGCTGTCAGGAAGATCCCGCCGAGGACGAGCGTCCAGACGACGACCTGGAGGCGGTCGAACGCGACAATGCCGCTGTCGCCGGTGACGAGATCGCGCCAGAAGCCCTTCGTCGTGAACGTCCGCCGGCCCGCGGGCGTCACCGCAACCGCGGCAAGCGCCGTGGCTGCGCTGATCCCGACAAGCCCGAGGAGCGATGGAGCGATTGAGTCGCGCTCGCCGGTCACGATCCAGATGAAGACGTAGCCGACGACAAGGAGGAAAAACCACCACGCCATCTGCACGCGCGCCAGACTGTACGGCTGCCGTGCGCCATCGATCGGCGGACCATCGCGCAACATGTCGCTGCGGCGCGCAAGCATAACCAACGCAATGGCCACCAATGTCAGGAGAGCCAGGAAGGCATAGATCGTGTTGTCGAGGTAGAGCTTCTTGAGCTTCAACGTCATGTTCGCGCCGTCCGCGCGCCGGAGCGGCCGGTCGCCGTGAATGCCGACGCTCATGCGCATGGCCGCGTACGGATCGAAGAGCGGGTCGTACAGGAACTGCTGCCAGATCGCTTTGTTCTTCTCCGTTCGTTCGAGGATGAACGTCAGCGTCCCGCTCTCCAGATCCATCCCCGAAGGCTCCACACCGCTGTCGAGCCCTTCGATGAAAAGCGTGATCGGCTGCTGCTGCGCCTCGGCCTCATGAAGGAGCACATCGAGATTACAAACAGAAACGACGATCCAGTCGGTGAGGTAGACCTGATGAGGATCCTCGTGGACACCCGCCACGCCCGCAACCGCAGTCCCGGAGCCGCACGGCGCAGGTTTGACTCGTCGCCGCGCGGCGCCAAGCTGATCTGCTTCCTGCCGATCGAAGCAGGAGGCAAATGCGACGAGCACAAGAACGGAGCCGAGAATGCGGAGCCGCGCTGACATGGAGGCCGCAAGTATATGGAATGAAGCCCGCGCGCGACCACACGACTGCGCTACCGCAAACCTAATGCGCCGCGACCGTGCGATCCAACGTGCGAAACCGCACGGTCTCGATGGCGCAGAGGGCAACTCAGCGATCGTGAATCAGCGTGCCTTGAAGAAGGCGGACGTAGGGATACGCGCGGATCTTCTCGTCGCACGTCGCGAGTGGCAGATCGCAGATGCGTGAGGTTGCCACGATGATCTGATCTGCCGGGTCGCGATGAAACTTCCCCGGAAGCCGGGCGCTGGCCATGGCGATCTCCGGCGAGATCGGAATGAGGCTCACGCCCGAGGGATGGAGCGCAAGATCGAGCCATTCGTCAAGATCCTTCGCAAGCTCCAGCCGTCCGCGCTCAACGAGCATCGAGACTTCCCAGCATGAGATCGCGCTCACCGCCAATCCCTCCGCTGCCCCGTACTCGATCGTCATCCGCAATCCGCCCGGCATCGGGTCGTCCTGAACCCACCAGATCCAGACATGCGTATCCAGCAGGATCACTTCAAAGCATCCCACTCCGACGGATCAACGGCTGGCTCAAACGGCTCGATGTAGCGGAACGGAAGGCCAAAAAGCGGATATGTGACCGGCACGGGATCAGGGATCCCAATCGTAACCTCCACTTCCTGCCCTTCGGTCACCGGCACGCCGTCAACGACGACCCGCCCGTCCCTCAGCACTACAACTTTGAACTTGTGCTCCTTCATGACAACTCCTCAAACCGAGGGTACCTCGGAAAGACGCGGAAGAAAAGGGGGGGGGAAACAGCGCTCTCGCATCCACTCGGTTCGGGGCAGTCAGGGGCGAAAGCGGCGCCACTTTCGACGGTCGGCTAACTGCAATCGCTTCACACAGACTCATTGATCGGCAAGCGCGCAGCGAACACCGTCGCGATCTGCGCATCCTACCTATAGTTCGAAACATCTGCACAGCGACACCGTTGACGCTGTCGCAATATCGTCCATCGGCGTCGAGCGAAAGTGTCGAACATATCCAGAATAGCCTGACCACGTCTCTATCGAACTTGAGCCTCCATGAATCAGCTCGTTCCTGAGATCAATCAAGTGACGAATCCTGCTCACCCAAGCCCGATCACCTGCAAAGAGTTGCTCCACGCCGGTGACTATCGACGATTCAACGGAGCCTCGCACGCCGAACAGCGCGTCGAGGACGATAAAGAAATGAATGAAGCGCTCGATGCCATCAGCCATGAACCCGAAGTGCAGGAACTGCGACGCAACGATGGCTCTCCGACTCATCTCATCAGAAGCACTCTCCCGTCTGGAATACCAAGATTGCACGCCAGAGAGGAGATCGGGAGTAACTTCGATCTTGGCAAACGTCAGTGGTACGAGACCATCCACGCAGCCAAATAGTTGAGCGGACCGACCGGTACTGCTCAACGCTGCGAACTGGTTATAACCAAGCAGAGCTTCGTCGCGCGTCCTGATCAGCAACCACGGTAGCGATGCTGGTGAAAATGCAAACAGCAGTGCGACAAGCGTTTTGATTCGTTCGAATGCTCCTTTGTTAGCGCCACGCTCGGTCCCGGAGGTACGGCACACCGCCCAAAGATCTGGCGGAATTGATCCGTAAACATTTGGATCACTATCGTCGGTCACGCCGGTTCGAGGGTTCCAGCGCGAGGATCTTTGAAAGTCTGCCGAGACTGAACGCCAAGCATCGAGGTCGGTCGCATTGATAAGGGTCAAGCCGTCGCTCCCCACCTCAATGGAGGGAGATGAGATTTTCAGGAGCGGAACTACAACCAACCAATCTGTGACGGTAGACACGACGGCGCCTTGAAGGATTGACCATAATTTCGTCGCAAATTCGCCTGCGGATCCAGCTCGACCATCGAACATGGTGCAAATCTCAGTGAACCAAGAGGATTGAAGAATCTCTCTGTTGTCAGCATTCTTTTGTAACGTTTCTTCAATCGTCTCGACAACCGTTTCGATGTCGAGCGGAAGGTGATTGAGCCGAGAGATAATCATGCTCGCAAGTTCGTCCCGTGTTTGGGCACCCTTCCGGGTCAGCCACCAACTCAAGCCCACATAGCGAGCCGAGAACCTTCGAACGAACGAGTCGGCAACTTCACGCGAGTGATAGCACTTTGTTAGAGCGATGATTTTGCCGAGAATCTTGGCATCCTTCACACCGAAAGGTTACCGCACTTGATCGCAGAGATGGACGATGGTTACGGTTCCGCAGGGGATTCCTCGCCCGCCCGCCGCCCCGCCCTCTCGGAATGACAGTTGCGGGCTTGCGGATTTGGCTGGGCTTCTGCGCGACAGCGCTACTGCGCGAACGAGTACCGCAACTCTAATGCGCCGCGACCGCGCGATCCAACCGGCGATAGCGCACCGTCTCGGGCAGACAGGCCTTGTGCTCGATGTGGTACATGAACTCGTCGCGGAACTTCTTGACGGATGAGATGACCGGGCCGATGGCGGCGTCGCCGAGGGCGCAGAGGGACTTGCCGCCGATGTTGTCGGACATGGAGAGGAGGAGGTCGGCGTCCTGGGGGCGGCCTTCGCCTCGTTCGATGCGGTCGAGGACGGATTCGAGCCAGTTCGTGCCTTCGCGGCAGGGAGTGCATTGGCCGCAGCTTTCGTGGGCGAAGAATTTGGCGAGGCGCCAGACGGCGTCGACGATGCAGACGGAGTCGTCGAGGACGATGATGCCGGCGGAGCCGAGCATGGAACCGGCTTTCTGGACCGCGTCGAAGTTGAGCGGAAGATCGATCTCGTCGGGCTTGAGCATGGGAGCCGAGGCGCCGCCGGGGATGACTGCTTTCAGCTTGCGGTCGCCGAGGATGCCGCCGCAGTGATCGTAGATGAGCTCTTTGAGGTTGATGCCCATCGGGAACTCATAGACGCCCGGTTTTCTCACAGAGCCTGACACGCAATAGAGCTTCGGGCCTGTGTTCTTGGGCGTGCCGAATGATTTGAACCACTCCGCGCCGTTGTTGATGATGAGAGGCACACAGGCCAGCGTCTCGACGTTGTTGACTACGGTCGGTCCGCCGAAGACGCCGATGACAGCGGGGAACGGCGGCTTCACTCTTGGCTGGCCGCGGTGGCCTTCGACCGATTCAATGAGGCCGGTCTCTTCGCCGCAGATGTAGGCGCCGGCGCCTCTCGCGACGGTGATGTCGAAGTCGAAGCCGCTGCCGAGAATGTTCTTGCCGAGGTAGCCTTTGGCGCGCGCTTCGTCGAGGGCTTTGTCCAAAACAGTTGCGCCGTAATAGAACTCGCCTCGTATGTAGATATACGCCATCGGATTCGAGCCGATGGCATACGCGGAAATGATCATCCCTTCGATGAGAAGGTGCGGATCCTTTTCCATGATGACGCGGTCTTTGAACGTGCCGGGCTCGGATTCATCGGCATTGCAGAGCAGCCAGGTGGGCTTGGGCGCGTTCTTGGGAACGAAGCTCCATTTCATTCCGGTCGGAAAGCCTGCGCCTCCCCTGCCGCGCATCTCGGAGTCTTTGACGAGCTGCGTCACTTCATCGCGCGTCATCTTGAGCGCTTTTTCGACAGCTTTGTAGCCGCCGCCGTCGAGATAGACATCGATCGACGTCGAATTCGGCTTGTCGATGTTGGCGAGGAGGACTTTGATTTGATCCATGTGTTTGTTGTGATCAGAGATTAGAGACTAGAGATCAGGGATAGCCAGCGTTTGGCGAGTTTTCCGATCTCTTGTCTCTGATCTCTGCTTATTTCAACTCCGCCAGCAGCGCGTCCATCTTCGTGACGTCCATGTTCTCGTGATACTCGTTATTGACCTGCACGACCGGGGCAGTGCCGCAGGAGCCGAGGCATTCCACTTCGACGACGGTGTACTGACCGTCTTTGGTCGTCGCGCCCGGCTGAACATCGAGCTTGTCGCAGAGATGGTCGTAAATGTCGTACGCGCGGCGGACCATGCAGCTCAGATTCGTGCAGACCTGCAGGTGGTATTTGCCCACAGGCTTCTGGTTGTACATGTTGTAGAACGAGACGACGCCGAACACGGTCGCCGGCGAGAGATCCAGCAACTCTCCCACGTACAACACGGCCTCGGGTGAGATCCAGCCCCACACTTCCTGGACGAGATGGAGTGTCGGCAGCAGCGATGCTTCCTTCGTCGGATACCTCGTCAGGATGTAATCGAATTTCTTCTTCGCTTCGGGCGGAAACACGACGGGCTTGTTGCGATCGGGGAAGCGATCGGGAGCGTAGGGATTATCGGGATGGAGATCAGCCATGGCTAAAAGTCGAATGCTTTCTTTTTCCAGACGTAGACGTAGCCGACAGCGAGGAGAACGATGAAGACGAGCATCTCGCCGAAGAGGAACATGCCCTGTGCGCCGGTGGACGCCTCGCGGTAGATGACCGCCCAGGGGTAGAGGAACGCCGCCTCGATGTCGAAGAGGATGAACAACATGGCGATCTGGTAGAAGCGGACGTTGACGCGCTTCCGGTTCTCATCGAGCGACGGCACCCCGCTCTCGTACGGCTCCTGCTTCGACGCGGTGCGGGCATGCCCGCCGACGAACCAGGCCAGCGCAAGCATCACGACGCCGACGACGACGGCGATGAGCATCATGATCAGGACGGGAAGGAGTGTGTGGGTCATGAACGGCGGTGAATGCTAGTCGCAAAGGTGGTGCCGGGCAAGGGTCGCCGCCGGGCCGGCGGCGGTACAGCCGGCGGGCCGCCGGCGCTACACTCGATTACGCCGCGGTATCGGTGAGGTACTCCATCGCCGTCTCGCGTGAGTCGAAGATCTTGAAGACGGTGTCGAGCTTGGTGATCTTGAGGAGGGCCAGGATGCGGTGAGATGGTTTGACCAGCGCCATCTTGCGCTGGCGGTCTTCGAACTTCTGCAGGTAGCCGATCAGCTCGCCGAGGCCGGTCGAGTCCATGTAGTTGATCGCTTCGAAGTTGATCATCACCGGGCCGGTCTCATCGTTGAGGACCTTCTCGAGGTAGCTCGAGAACTCGCGCGCGCTCTCCCCCAGCTTGATCACGCCCTGGATGTCGAGCACTGTCACGTCGTCAACGCGGTTCTTGATGATGTTCAAAGCAAGGCTCCCTTTTCGAATCGGCGATGGCCCTAGTGTACGGGATTGGCTTCCGTGTGTCAGCTTGCCTGCGCTTCAGCGCTCCTTCTCGGGTTTGCGGCCGATGCGGTTCGTGATCCACGAGATGATGGCCAGCACGATGGCGCCGATGAGGGCGGCCACGAAGTCGTCGATACGGAATCCGGGAGCGAAGAAGGCCGTCAGCTCGAGCATGACTGCGTTGAGGACGATGAGAAACAGCCCGAGCGTGACGATCGTCAGCGGCATCGTGAGCAGCACGAGGATCGGCCGGACGATGGCGTTCAGCAGGCCGAGGATCAGGGCGGCGATGGCAAGCGACACGATCGATCGGTAGTGAAACCCCGGCACGAGCGTGACGACGACGAAGAGCGCGAGTGTGTTCAGTGCCCAGCGCAGGATCAGATGCATGGGGACATTATCCTCCCGAGGAGCACAGACAAGAGTGTCTGTGCCACATCAAGCCCACCTCGCAAGCCTCGCACAGGACGAGCATTTTGTGGCACAGACACTCTTGTCTGTGCTCTCACGACACGTGAACCACGATCTTCCGCCTCGCCAGCTCCTGCATGAACAGCTCCGGCGGGATGCAACGCTCCTGCGGGAGGGCGCCCTTTTGCGTTGTCTGGCCGCGGGCCATCATCAGGGCGACGATCGACGCCGGGAACGCGGTCGTGCGCATCATTGCGGAGAGGCCGGTCGTCTCGTCGTAACTGTCGATGATGTCGTAGCGGAGGCGCTTCCCGTCCCCGACGAATTCGACGCGGACGAGGACGACGTCCGGCTCGTCGGCGGGGAGATTGCGGACGAGGAGATCGCCGAGCAGGCGGCGCGGCGCTACCTGCACGCCGTCGACCGTCATCTTCTCGCTGCTGCAGAGGCCGATGTCGATCATGGTCTTGAATTTGGCGCAGTGGCCGGGATAGCGGATCGTCTTGTAGTCGAGCTCGCGCACTTTGCCGACGAACGTTTCGGGTAGCGTCGACGTGCCGCCGGAGGTCTGGAACGCCTCCATCCTCCCAAACGGTGCCGGAAAATCGATCTCCTCCACCTCGGTCATCGAGTCGACCATCGTGATGCGGCCGTCGCGGATGACGCGGGCGCGCTCGATGTACTCGTTGATGAGACCTTCGACCGAGAAGACGAGCTGGTAGTCGAGCGGCGGCTTCGGATTCTGCGGCAGGCCGCCGACGCGGATATGGATCTCATCGAGCGTCTCGAACTGCGCCGCGCCATGCGCGACGAGCACGGCCACCATGCCGGGCGCGAGGCCGCAATCGGGGACGATGTTGACGCCTCGGGCGCGCGCCTCCGCGTCGAGGGCGAGCTCGGCATCGACGACGTCGTTGTTGCCGCCGAGGTCGCAGAAGTTTGTGCCGGCCTCAATAGCGGCGCGGGCCAGACGCTCATTGAGCCAGTAGTTGACGCAACTGATAGCGCTGTCGTGACCGCGCATGAGTGCGACGACGTCCGCGTGATTGCTGACGTCGACCGCGTGCGGCGTGACGTTGCCGTCGACGACGGACGCGACATGGTTGGCGCGATCGGCGGCGACGTCGGCAACGGTGACTTCATCGACGTCGGGCTGTTGGATGAGATCGTAGACGGCGCCAAAGCCCATGCGGCCGGCGCCCAGAACGAGTATGCGCATGAGGAGGCGCATGGTAGTTTATCTGCGTCTGTCTGCGTCATCTGCGGAGCCGTTTCTATCCGCAGATGACGCAGATGGACGCAGATAAACCCGCGGATGAAGCGCCGGTCGTTGCTGATCCGCAGATAGACGCGGATGAACCTGCGGACGATGCAAAGGCTCTTGTTGAAAACGCCGCCGGCGCAGTCGAGGAAATGCCTGTCGAGGCAGTAGCGGTCGTCCAGAAGCCGATCGAGGAACTGCCGGTTGAGAAACTTCCGGTCAAGGAAGTCGTCGTCGATCCACCTCGGATCTCCGACCCCCCACACCCGACTCCCCACCCCCCAAACACACGCCTCGTCGTCATCAAGCATCACGCCCTCGTGCGGCTGTCGCACTGGCTGAACGTGCCGATTCTCTTTGCGCTCGTCGTCAGCGGCTTGTCGATCTACTGGGCCTCGCCGGTCTTCCTGCACAAGCCTGATCCGGTCACGCACAGCCGCGACTACCTCGCTGACCTCGGCATCGCCATCGCCCAGCACATTCCCGGCGCCAAGGCCGACGGCTTCTGGTTCTACGATCACTTCGGCCTCGGCGTGTTCAATCTGGCCGGAGCGCTGCGCTGGCACTGGCTCTTCGTCTATCTCTTCCTCGCCACCGGCGTCCTCTACATCCTCGGCCTGCTCCTCGGCCGCGGCTATCGCGCGCTGCTGCCGCGCCGCGGCATGATCGCCGACGGATTCGCAATGATCCGCTACTACGCCGGCGTCGTCCCGATGAAGATCCTGCGGCGACCGTGGGCACATCCGCACATCACGACGAAGTACAACGCCCTGCAGCGCGGCGCGTATGCGTCGATGCCCATCGCGGGCGCGCTCGCCCTCGCCAGCGGCTGGGCGATGCACAAGCCGGTGCAGTTCAGGTGGCTGGAGCGGCTCTTCGGCTCGTACGACGGCGCGCGCATCGTCCACTTCGCCGTGATGATCTACTTCATCCTCTTTCTCGTCCCGCACGTCGTGCTCGTGCTGGTCGATGGATGGGACACGATGCGCTCGATGATCGTGGGATGGTCGGACCGCATCGGAGGAAGCCATGACTGAAGAAACGGCTGGCGAGCTGCCTGAGCGCTTTGTCGATGAGAAAAAGCTGCGCCGCCAGTCGCGCCGCGATTTCATCCTCTTCGGCACCGGCGCGTTCGCGGCGCTGGCAGGACTCTGGTGGATCGCGCCGCTGGGATCGAAGAAGAAGATCTTCGGCGACCACACCACCGACGCACTCGACACGCTTGCCGCCCGTCTCGGCGCGACGCGCGCGCGCAGCGAGCGCTTTCAGAATCGCGCGCTGACGTTCGACGACGACATCGCCGAGGCGTTGTATTCGCCGAATCGCACAGTCCGAACCTACCGCCGAAGCGACATCACGCCGCTTCGCAACAACTACGAAGGGCGCACCCCGTCGCCCGATTACATCAAAGAGTGGACGTTGACATTGACCGGGCTGGCCTCCGGCAACGACGTCGTTCTGCGCCTGCCCGGCCTGTCGTCCCTCGCGCAGCACGAGCAGGTCACGCGGCTCTGCTGCGTCGAAGGATGGAGCGCAATCGCCGACTGGAGCGGCGTCCGCTTCGCCGACCTGCTTCGCGCCTATCCTCCGGCCCCGGGCGCGAAGTGGGCGGCCATCGAATCGGCGGTGAACCTCGACGGCAACGGCAATCTCGATCCTTACTACGTCTCGATCGATCTGCCGACGGCGCGGCATCCTCAAACCCTGCTGGCCACGCACCTGAACGGCACCCCCCTCGGCGCTGACCACGGCGCCCCGCTACGCCTCGTAGCCCCGATGAAGCTCGGCCTCAAAAACATCAAAGCGATCACGAAGATCGCCTACACCGCCGGCCAACCGCGCGATTTCTGGGGCGAGCGCGGGTATTCGAAGTACGACGGACTGTGAGATTGCGCGGCCTGGCGGCCGCGCGTTGTCGGTTGTCAGTTGTCGGTTCGTTTGCGCGATTTTGTCGCGCTTTGGCGATGACGCTGCGAGGCGCTCAACACTTGCGGGTCCGGTTCTGACAACGCGGCGCGCAGCGCCGCAACCAACCGACAACCGACAACGCGTGGCCGCCAGGCCACGCAGCACCGGAAACCGCCGCCCCCCACCCGGCCAATGGGGGGCGGCGGATACGGGGGCTACTTCTTGGTCACGTCGTCGAGGGCTTTGTCGAAGAGGTCGGCGACGCTTTCCGGCTCGGCGGTTTTGGCCGCGGCCGGACGGGGCGCCAGGAGACTCTTCGCGCCGGGCGGCAGTTCGGCCGGGGACGGGGCGGGGGTCGGGGTTGGCGTCGGGGTGGGAACCGGGGCGGGGCGCTTGCGACGGTTGATCACCTTCTTCACAGAGCGCTCCATCTCGGCGACGTAGGGGTCAAGCTCCGCACCCTCGGGCTGTTTGGCGGCGTGCTGCGCCCACTTGTGCGACTGGAGCGCTTGCACCGAGGAGGCGGCCGCCTTGCTGTCGATCGTGAACAGCCCGTCGGCAGCAAGCGAGGCCAGTTGTTGAAACAGCGGGGTGATCTGACTGCGCAACTCCAACGCGAGCTCGCCGTCATACACATTGAACAGGTTCCGCTCCTTCGCCAGCGAAGCGGAGGTGACCATGGCGATCGTCGGCTCGATCAAGGCGGACGCGAACTTCGCGCTGGCGGCGACGCGCCTGGTCTGCCGCGAGTCGAACTTCAGCAGAGGCATGATCGTCTGCAGCCCCGCGATGGCATCGCGGTACTGCTGGGCGATCAGCTCCACTGCCTTCGCGGCCGCCGCGGCGGGGCCGTCCGGGTTGGTGCCGTCAGGGGTGGTTGGGGTGGATAGAGAGGGGGAAGTATCCTTCACAGACATCGTCAAGCTCCTTGCTACAGCATCGTCAATCAACTGCCCGCAGGCCTGTCTACTCACCCGGCAGCGGACGCGTTGCCGGGCGGTCTGATTTCTCTCAGACATATCTTTGACGCAAGAATTTTCTGAAGGTTACGGAAAGGTATTTTCCGAGGGGTGAAAAGGGGGGGGTCGGATCAATCCAAAGTTGATCCGGATCAGTCCAAAGATGATCAGGATCAAAGAAAAGATGATCCCGATCAATCCGAAGATGATCCGGATCAAAGAAAAGATGATCCCGATCAATCCAAAGATGATCCGGATCAAAGAAAAGA
>JADGNZ010000085.1 GCA_017883205.1 Thermoanaerobaculia bacterium
CTGAACAAGATCACCAACTGGAGAGCCGGATGCGGGAGATCCGCCCGTCCGGTTCGGAGGGAGGGGGAGACCTTCACTGGTCTCTCCCTACCCCTATCTACCTTTGCCGGCGCGGGTTCTGCCGCTCGTTCATCTTCGGGCGCTGCGGCGTCGCGTTTCCGAGTCGCTCGAGGAGGCCGCTGCGCATGCGGTTCCACTGCGAGTCGTTCAGCACGGCGCGCATGTCGGCGAGCATCATCAGCTCGCGCTCGAACAGGCGGCCGCGCGCATCCGACAGTTTCTGAGCGTCGCGGCGGATTGTCGGGCGGTCGAGCTGGGGCTGGTCGAGATCACCGCGAAGTGTGATGTTGTGTTTCTCCACTTCGCCGCGCAGGTCGATCAGATCGCTGGACGATGTACGGAAGATCGTCTCGAGCTTTTCCTGCTGTTCCTCTGACAGATTCAGGATCTGCACGATCTCCGGACGACGCCACCATTTGCCGGGTGGGAGATTCTGCGCAAACGCCGAGGTGGCAATAGCGGTTACGAGGAGTGCCAGGGCGATGCGCTTCACAACGAGCTCCCTCGGGTTGGCGTGGTCGTGCTGTCCGGAACCCACGCTTCCCACTCCACGACGTTATGGAAGTCCTTGAGCTCGTCCGACTGCCATGCGTCATGGATGTTTTCGTTCGCGGCGGGCGCGGGCGCGGCTACCGTGACCGGCGCGACGCTGACGACAGGCGCCGGCTGTGGCACGGGCTTAGTCGTCTCGTACACGACGGCGCCGCCGAGGAAGAAGGCGAGGATCGCCGCGGCAGCGACGCGGAGCGTGCGGGCGGCGGTGGCTGCATGGACCTGTTGCGCGTTGACGCGGCGCATGATCTGCAGCCGTTGCCGCGCCCAGAACGTGGCCGGCTTGTCGGTGTGGCAGGAGGCGGCCTGGCGCAGCTTCTGTTCGAGGCGCTCGTAGCGCGCCGCGCACTCGGGGCAATCCGCCAGATGCATCATCACCGGCATCGATTCGCCGGGCTGCGTGTAGTACGTCTCCAGTAGATCTGCTTCACTAAAGTGTTTCGTCATGGGGACTCACCTCTCTCATCGTGACCCACTCGGCGAGCTCTTTGCGCACTTTGTGGATGGCACGGAACAAATGCGCCCGGACCGTTCCGGACTGCAACCCGAGGAGCTCTGCAATCTCCTCGAGTGAATGGTGCTCATAATGCCTCAAACGGAAGATGATTTTCTGCTGCGATGACAATAACCGCTCGGCGCGGGTGATGGCCGCCCGGAGCTGATGGGCCATGATCTGGCGTTCGGCATCGGGCCGCTCATCCACCGGCTCGATGACGTACTGCCGCTCGTCGCTCTCGTCGTCATGGGAGAAAAGGCTGACGAACTTGCGCCGACGCAGCCAGTCGCGCGACCGGTTGATGGCGATGCGCGTCAGCCACGTTTCCAGTTCCGCCCGTCCCTGAAACCGCGCCAGGTGCGTGTAGGCCTGGACGAAGGTGTCCTGCGTGATCGTGTCGGCCTCGACGTCGTCGCGGACGATGGCGTAGGCCACGCGGTAGATCTTGCGCTGGAACCGGTCGACGAGGATTCCGTAGGCGTTGCCGTCACCGCCGAGCGTACGGGCGATGAGCTCGCTGTCAGTCGCTGCGGATTCGCTGATCGGATTCACTGGAAATGCCGCTACGGTTCCCACAAGCCTTTGGACGGCCGTCCGGCTCGTCTGTTTACGCGATTATGATGGCCGGCCCTTGCAAAAGCATCCCGGCCCTCTCCTTCTGCACGGCGCCATGGCTGGCGTCTCCGTGCTGTTCTCCCTCAACTACATCATTTCGAAGATCGGGCTGCACGCCTTCAACCCGCTCACGTTCGCCTGGCTTCGGATCGCCGCCTCCGCCCTGATCATCAATGTCTTGTTCCGCGAGCGCAACGCCGCCACCTTGGCGCCGGGCGACGGCTGGCGCATCGCCGGTTTCGCGATCCTCGGCGTCGTCATCAACCAGACTCTTTTCCTCGCCGGCCTTGCCTTCACCTCGGCGCACGTGGCCTCGATTCTGATCACGACCATCCCGGTGTTCGCGCTCGGCGCAGCCATCGTGATCGGGCGCGAGCGCGCTACGGCGGCGAAGGCCGGCGGCATCGCGCTGGCCGCGGCAGGGGCGCTGCTCGTCGTGGGCGGCGAAGGTTTCGCCGGGACGACGAAGTCGCTCGTAGGCGACTTGCTCATCATCGGCAACTCGCTTGCCTACGCGCTCTATCTCGTCGCGTCCAAGCCGGCCATGGCGCGCATTTCGGCGAGGCGCGTCATCGCGCGAATGTTCGCCGTCGGGACGGTGGTCATGCTCCCGATCGCGGCCTGGCCGATGATGCACGAGTCGTGGTCAGCGATTCCGCCGCGCGCATGGCTGGCACTCGCGCTGGTCATTGCCGGACCAACCGTCGCTGCCTACCTGATGAACGCCTGGGCACTGAAGTACGCCGACAGCTCGGTCGTCGCCGCGTACACCTACCTCCAGCCCGTTTTCACCGTGACTCTTGCGGCGATCTTTCTGCACGAACAGATTCGTCCGATCGTGATCCTCGCCGCAGTGATGATCTTCGCTGGCGTGTACATTTCCGGTCGGCCCGCGCCGGCCGCAACGCGCGAAATGGCGGTGCCGGGGAACCCGGATTGATGTCAAACGGGCGCAATGGCTCAACCCTCAACATTCAACACTTAATTGCCAGGGAAATGCTGAACCACAGAGGCACTGAGGTCACGGAGAAGACACTCTGTGCTCTCTGTGCCTCTGTGGTGATCTGATGTTCAACCAAATCTGCACCCCTACCCTTCGATCCACGTCTCGTGATACCGCACGGGCGGCGGGACGAGTGACGTGTGCAGGCCGCGCACTTCCGGCTTTTGCAGGACGAAGAAGCGTTCATGGAAGAGCGTTGCCAGGGGCGCTTCGCGGACGACCATCTGATTGAGCTGGCGGTAGATCTCGCTACGCCGTTCGGGATCGTTGGTTCGCCGCGCTTCGACGATCTGCGCATCGACCTCGGCGCTGCTGAAGTAGAAGCCGCGCAGCGAATGGGCTTCGCTGTGAAAGAAGACGTAGAAAAAGTTATCCGAGTCGGGGAAATCGGCGTACCAGTTGCCGCAGAACACCATGCCGTGTCCGGGACGCGCCAGCGGTTTGCGCGCGTCGACGGCCGAGTGCGATGTCACGTTCACGTCGATGCCGATGGCTGCGAGGTCTTCGATGATCAGCGGCAACTGCCCGGAGTTGTTGAACTCGTCGGTGTCCCAGGTCCGGTATTCGACGCGCAGTCCGCCTGCATATCCGGCCTGCCGCATCAGCGAGCGGGCGCGGTCAGGATCGTAGGCGATGCCCTCGATGGTCTCGTCGTATCCGAGGAGGCCGGGGGGGAGCAGGGATTTGGCGACGACCCCGAGACCGGCGAACACGCGCTCGTTGATGCGGTCCCGGTTGATGGCGTGATTGATCGCCTGGCGCATCTCGACGCGGTTGAACGGCGGCGCCGAGCAGTCGTAGCCGAAGTACGACGTGTGAAGCTGGATCGTCGTCAGCATGTATGGCGCGATGCTCGGATCGGAGCGCAGGTCATTCACGATGTTCAGCGGCACGCCGTGCGCGACATCGATCGCGCCGCGCAGGAAGGCCTGGGCGACATCGCGAAAACTGCGTAGATCGAGGCGGAACTCGAGCTCGTCGAGATGCGGCAGGCCCGGGATGTAGTAGTCGCGGTTGCGCTGCATCCGCACGCGGTCGCCTTCGATCGCTTCCGCCAGGCGGAACGGACCGGCGCCCACAGGCTGCAGGCGAAACTGTTCCGGGTCGCGCGCCGCTTCGCTCGGGATGATGGCTGCTTCGTGCATCGTCAGGAGCGAGAGGAAGAACGCCAGCGGCTCGTCGAGGATGATGTCGACGGTGTGCTGATCGCGAACCTGGATGCCGGTCAGCGTTCGCGTGCGGCCTTCGATGACGTCCGCCGCGCCGCGCACTTCGCGCATGATCCAGCTCGATGCTGAGTTGAGCTCAGGCAGCAGAAGACGGACGAGTGAATCGTGGACATCCTTTGCTTCCAGCGTCCTGCCGTTGTGGAAACGTACGCCGCGCCGCAGATGAAAGCGGTAGACGTGACCTTGTTCCAGCACTTCCCAACGCTCGGCAAGGCCTGGGACAAGCTCCGCCCCTTCGCCGTACATGACGAGATGGGCGTGGATCGCTTTCGACATGTAACCTAGAGCAGCCGCTCCGATGTGGATCGGATCGAAGGTCAGTCGCTGCCACAACACGGTCGACGTAATCAGCTTGCCGCCCTCGGTCGGTGTGGGCAGCGTGAAGCGCCCCAGCTCCGAGTTCAGCAGCGTCGATTCGTGCGAGAGCGAATTGGCCATCTGATTCAGATCGCCGATCGAGACGTTCGATTCGCGCGTGGCCTGCTGGATCACGCCCATCGCCTTGACGATCGCGGAGCTCTCCGTGGCCAGGACCGATGTCGACTCCAGCACCGTCTGCACGAGGCCCATGATGTTTTCCATGGCCCGGCTGATGGCGCGGCTGCCGGTTTCCTGCTCGGACATGGCGCGCTTGAGGTGCTTCGTGTAGTCGCGCACCATCGACGTCTGTTCGCCCACTTTGCGCGCGGTCTGCGACTGCTGCTGCGTCGCGCTGGCCGTCTGCTGCACCATCTTCGTCACTTCTTCGATGGCTGCCGTGGCCGCAGCGCTGCCGCGCGACTGTTCTTCCGTGGCGCGTGCGATCTCGGCGATCGAGTTGGTTGAGCGTGCCGTGATCTCGAGGATCTTGTCGAGCGTCTGTTCGGCGCGGGCAGTGAGGCCGACGCCGTCCGACACGCGGTCGCTGCTGATCGTCATCTGTTCGGCGGCGCGCTCCACGGCGCGCTGCACGTTCTGGATGAGCGTGCGGATCTCGTCCGTCGACACCGAGGTGCGCTCGGATAGATCGCGAATCTCGTCGGCGACGACGGCGAATCCTTTGCCGCGCTCGCCGGCCTGCGCGGCGATGATCGCTGCGTTCAGCGCCAGCAGGTTCGTCTGTCCCGCGATCTCGTCGATCACGCGGACGATCTCGCCAATCTCCTGCGAGCGGTTGCCGAGCTCGCCGAGGACGACCTTCGCTTCCTCGACGGCGACCTGGATCTTGCGCATTCCTTCGACGGTGCCGCTGACCGCCACGCGTCCGTCGTTCGCCGCTTCCTTCACGAAACGCGCGAGCTCGGCCGACTGTTTTGCCGACTTGCCGATCTCCTCGGTCGTCGCATTCATCTCCACCATCGAGCTGGCGGTTTCGATCGCGAACGACGAGAAGCTCTCCGTGTTCGTCGCCACCTGGTTGATCGAGGCGCTCATCTCCTCGAACGCGGAGGACGTCTGCTCGACGAACTCGGCGAGCGTGTCGGCGATGCGGCTCACTTCTTCGATCGATGCCGACATTTCCAGGATCGACGTCGACGTCTCCTCGGCATTCGCAGAGAGATCCTCCATCGACGTCCGCACGTTGTTGATCGACTGATCGATCTGGCCGACGGAGACCGAAGTCGATTCGGTCGAGACCAACTGTTCCGCAGCGCCGCGCGCGAGGACGCGTGATCGTCCGCTGATCTGACCGCTGGCCGTTGCCACGTCGGTCGCCAGTTGCGCGAAGCGGCGGATCGTGCGCTCGAGATTGGAGACCAGCGCCCGCATCGCCGCCGACATCCGGGCCGATTGCGTGGCCAGTTGAATCTCGCGTGCGTCGAGCGAGAGGTCGCCGGCCGTGATGCGGTTCAGCAGCGCGATCGATGAGTTCTGCCGCCGGAAAACGGTGCGCAGCCACCATTGGAACGTGGCGATCGTCAATGCGGACGCGAGCATCGCCGCGATCAGCGCGCGCCACCAGATTGCGAAGGTCACCCCCGGCACGAGGAGCAGGAAAACGCCGAAAAGGACGAAACAGGCGACCACCAGAACCCACATCTGCTGGGCGCGGCCGAAGTGTCTTAGGTTCATAGGTTTCCTGAAGCCGAGGAGGCCGATGCTACCATGCGCCCCGAGTGAACGACTACTTCGCCGCGCGGCGGGCGCTGATCGATGAAGCGCTTCGAAACATCGCCCAACGCGCTGCCGCCCCGAAGATTCTGGCCGAGCCGCTGAAGCGCGCGCTTACCTCGCCCGGCAAGCGCGTGCGCGGCGTCCTCATGATGGCGGTGGGGGAGTCGGCAGGCTGCAAGCCGGAAAAGCTCGCCGATGCCGCCGCGGCCATGGAGATGATCCACGCCTCGTCGCTGATTCTCGATGACCTCCCGGCAATGGACGATGCGCTCCTCCGGCGCGGGCAGCCGACGCTGCATCGCGAGTTCGGCGAAGACCTGGCCATCCTCGCGGCCGTCGCGCTGCTCAATCATTCCTACGGACTCGTGGCCAAGAACTACGCCGCCCTGAATCCGCGTCAGTGGACGATGCAGCAGGTGATCAAGCGCGTCGTCGACGCCGTCGGATGGGACGGCACGATCGCCGGCGAAGCGATCGATCTGCACAGCGAAGGCTCGCATCTCGACTTCGACACGCTGGAGATCATCCACTCGCGCAAGACCGGTGCGCTCTTCGTCGCCGCCGCGGCGGTGGGCGGGATGCTGGCCAACATGTCGCCCGCCGCGCTCGGGAGAATCGAGATCTTCGCCAAAAACCTCGGCCTGGCCTTCCAGATCACCGACGACATCCTCGACGTCATCGGCACCCCCGAGCACCTCGGCAAAGACGTCGGCAAAGACGCCGACCGCCTCACGTTCGTGAAGCTGGCCGGCGTCGAAGGCGCCAAAAAACTCAGCGACGAGCTCGCCGAGACGTCGCTGGCCGCCATCGCCAACCTCGGCCCCAACGCCGCGCCGCTGCGTGACCTGGCCATTCTCGTGCGGGACCGGACGAGGTGAGGGGGTAGGGTGTCGGGGGTGGGGTGTCGGAGCACCGAAGCGCTTGGCCCCCAAACGCAAGCTCATTCTTCCACTCCCCACTCCCCACACCCCACTCCCGCACGGAGGAATGAACCGCACGAGGCCAGCATTTACAGCCCTGCCTCCGCGTGGTATTTTCCGCGCTCGCTTTTTCACCCGCCCTCTCTCGGGCCCAGGTAGCTCAGTTGGTAGAGCAGAGGACTGAAAATCCTCGTGTCGGCGGTTCAATTCCGTCCCTGGGCACCATTCCTTACCCTTTAGGAATGAATGGCTTAGCTTCTGGAGAAGCGGTGCTGTGTTCGATTTGCGTGGTTCGTCCAACAATGCTGTTCGGAGGGCGAGCTGTATCGGCGGTACGAAACCGCGTGTCAGATAGAGAATCCGAAGCGGGGCACGCGAACATTAGGGCCACCATGATCGTGTCTGGCGGTCAGATTCCGTCACCGGGCAGCATTCGAATCATTCCTTCCGGTGATCCCGAGAGCGCCACCGCGTGCGGATGTTCTGTATGCTAGGATACAGTTCAGGAATTAGGGAAAGTCGTTTCGCCTCTCTCTCCCAACCTTAACCCTGGACGCGCACCCACACCGGCGCCCGCCAGGATCCCTAATTCGAACGGAGCTGACCAATGGGGCGTTCGAAAGATGACAACGGCAACGATGAGAACGTAGTCAAGCGAGTCGGGTTGGATCGTCGAGAGTTTGGCAAGATTCTGGTGGCGGGGGTCGGTGGACTATCGCTGGGGACCGTCGCCGGCGCGCAGGAATCGAAGCCTCCGTCCGCCGGCAAGCAGCTCACCGAGCCAGATGTGAACGCGAGCGTGGTCATTGTAGGAGCGGGCTTGTCCGGGCTCATCGCGGCGCGGCAATTAAAAAAATACAATCTTAAGAACGTAACCATCTTGGAAGCCCGCAAAGAAGTGGGCGGGCGCATGTCCGGCCAATCGGTCAAAATCACGACCGATAAGGGCGAGACCGAAACAGGCTACGTCGATTTTGGCGGACAGTGGGTCGGAGACACCCAGACCTCCATGCTGCAACTGTTGGCCGACCTGAAGATCGAGAAATTCATCAGCTATGAGAAGGGTCAAAGCATTCAGTCGTTTGACCCGAAGATCCCGGGCTTGAAACCCGAAGTGACGGTTTTCGATGGCGATGTTTCGAATCTTGCCAAGGGAGAATGCAAAGCGCCGGATCATTTCCCGGGGAATACCGCCGCATGTAACAAGCTGCTCTTTCCCGCTTGTGGGGCGAATGAGAACGAGCAAAACGTTTGGCTAAGAGGGCTTCTCGAGATTTCCAAGGACGTTCCCTGCGATAGCCCATGGGCGGCTGTTGACGCCGCCAACCTGGACAGAACGACATTTCAAGACTATCTCGATGGGGAAAAGGCATGGCGCTACACGCAATGGTTGCCGGCGATGGTGTCGCGCATCGGCGGGTCGGGGGGCTTCGAGCCGGATCAGGTGTCTCTTCTGCACATGGCCTGGACCCAGCACGTCGGTCCCCAGTCAGAAACGCCCGAAAAGTGGTTGATTAATGGAGGAGCAGGGCAGATCCCGGAGAAGTTGAGAGCGCAGCTCGTGACAAGCGGTGTCGTTTTCCGGATGAGCACGCCGGTTAGAACCATCGCGAGGGGTCCTTACGTGGTTAGCGTCGACACCGATGGCCTTGGCGTTACGTACGCGGCCGACAGAGTTATCGTTGCCATCCCCCCACCGCTGCGCAGGAAAATCAGTTTTCCGGATCTTCCGACTGATTACGTGGGATTCATGTATGGCTCGACCATGGGATCGATGTCGAAGGTGCATGCTATTTACGACCACGCTTTCTGGCGCGAGCAATGCCTCAGCGGCAGTGCTGCCGGTAATTTGGAGACGTGCGAGTTCATCGCTGACAGCTCGTCCGAGGACGGCAAGCCCGGCATTTTGACATCCTTTATCGCCGCCGATCGCAATAAGAGCCTTCGCCACGCCAGCAAAGAAGAGGTCAAAGAGCTGGTGCTCAAAGACTACGTTTACTATTTCGGGCTTGCTGCCGCGAGCCCCAAGGAGTTTTACTACAAGAATTGGGACAACGAAATGTGGACCGGCGGGGCGTTCACCAGCTACGTGCCTCCGCACGTCTGGACCCGTTACGGGGAATATGGGTGGCGCCGGCCTTACAACAACGTCATCTTCTGGGCCGGCACGGAGACCGCCGACCGATGGCCCGGCTATTTCGATGGTGCCATTCGTGCGGGGATCAGGGCCGCCAATGAGGTCCTGGTGAGTTTGGGGTTTACCATCAAGTCCGAGGACGCGACGCCCACCCCGGACTGCCCCAAATCCTAGCGTATCCGGCGACGACGACCCACGGCCGTCGTCGCTCGCTCAAAGCGCGGCTCATCGTACCTGCCTCATGAATGGCTCAGTGGCGTAACTCAAAACCATCTGAATCCGCGATGGTAGGGAACGCCTGTGCATCTGACGCCATCGCTCTGAGGCAGAATCGAGGAGACTCTTACTGCCCCGGTTGCGGTGGCACAGTGAAATTCTTCTCCGTATCAACATCCGCCCCCGCTTGCCCGCCCAACAGCACGAAGCTGAAGGAGAAGCCGCGGCTTTGGGCGACGCCGTGGCATCCCATGCAGCCGCCCATGTTGTGGCCTGAGCCGTTGAACGACATGTTGTTGGTCGTGCGATTGAAGTGGAGCGTGTGGTTTGTGGCGACGTTTCCCTGGAAGTGTGGGATCGCCGCTGTCAAAGGCGGCAGGCCCTGGAAGTTCTGCAGGCCGGCGTTCGTCTCGATGACCAGGTTTGCCAGGAAGAGCGGCTGGCCGATATTGGTCGGATCGTTTGGATTTCCCTGTATCGGCATTGGCGGAACGGTGATCGCCTGGAACTGGGTGCCGATGAGCTGGTAGTTGAGCCAGACGGAATTGGGATTGACTCTGCTAATCGCGGCGTGGACTGCATTGTTCACGGCCACGGTCCTCGGAAGAATCGGGAACTGACGCTTCACGGGAATCGCTGATGCCGGCGACGGATAGAAGCCTCTCTTGGGCGGACCTTCAAAAGGCTGTCCGGAGAAGAAGTCCGAGAATGTGAAGCCGGCCGCGTCGTTGTCGATGTGTTCCCATGTCGCGAAAATGAATGTGCCGCCCGGAGGGTTGCCTGCGGCCCCATTTCCCTGATGAATACGCTGGATAATGTGCAGCCCGATGAGCCCGAAGGTTCCATAGGCCATACATCTCTTGTTGTTCTCGGTCTTGAAATAGGCCGCCTCGGCGGTGTGGTACTTCGTGGGGTCTTCGTTCTGGAGAAGCATCCACGCCGCCTTCAGGTGAACTGCACCCACCGGCATAGGGAGAAGGTTGCTCGTGGGCGTGATCGAGCCGTCGTAGGTGGCGACGCTCTCTGCGTTGTAGCCGGCCGCCCTGTTGGGGTTCTTGGTGCCCGGGCCTGCGGCAGCGCTGGTCCGATACGGAAGTTGGATGAGGTCATTGGCGGCCGCGCCGGGCGCGCCGTTGACGCCTTTCGTTATGGCATCGAGGTAGTACTGATTGTGGATGACGTAGTTGTAGAAGTCGTAGTTGACTTTGACCTCGTAGATGACCGGCTGCGGATTGGGTTTGACCGGGCTGCCCTTCCATACCCGAGGACCGACGGGCAGGTGTTGAACGAGGCAGCAGTCGGCCTGACTTGAGGTTCCGCACATCGGATTGGGAACGCCCGAGCAGAGCTGCCCCTGCGACTCGAGAGCCTCGGATGCAACCTGGACGGTCTCGTCGAGACTGTCGAGAATCTCGCCACCCGTGCCGAAGAAGCGTCGCGGAGCGAGAGGATTGCCTCGGTGCACCGCCGCGGCGGAAGGAGAAGGGCTGCTCGGACAGAGTGGGATCTGGCCGGAGACCGGACCGTAGCTCGGAGCCGCGTTCCACGGTTGGGGAATGACCGCCGGAGCCGGCGGAATCGCGGCCGGATAGAGGAAGAGCTCACGCTTTTCCTTGAATGTCTCCCAGGTGAGAAGCGAGTTTGGGTTTGCGCTGGTGAAGCGCTGGTTGAGGTTAGGGAAGCCGCGCTGCTCGTTGTTCGAGGCGGGGTTGACGGCCGGCCAGTTCGCGGCGATGAAACTGTTCCAGGCGAAGTAGTCCCACTGCGGCTGGGCGGTGGGCGTGGTGTTCGGGAACGCCGGACAGTTGATGTCGAGCGCGCCGCCATCGCTTCCGCACGCGGGTAGTGAAAGGACCGGCGTACGAACGAGGGGAGCGGTGGTTGCCTGGACCGAAGAGGCTGGCGGCTGCGTCTGCGGCTTGCCGCGGTAACAGCTCCAGACGGTCAGAGCGGAAAGGAGCAGCAACAAGGATCCTGCGGCAGCGAGGAGACGGGCTTGACGGAGCATGGGCTTCCTCCTGCCCTTTATTATGGCGCCGTTCGCTCCGTTGATCGGAATGTTCTTCTTCTCATCGTGGGTGCGAAACCCAGTCACGCGGAGGCGCGGAGGGGCGGAGAAAGAAGCCCGCGGCCTCCGCGTGAACCCGTTCTCTCTTCCCGTTCGCGGGTTCCGACTTCCCGTTCGCGTGATCCGACTCTACGTTCATGTGATCCGGTTTCCCATTCACGGATTCCGGTTTCCCGTTCACGCATTCCCGTTTACCGTTGACGGATTCCCATTTACCGTTCACGGATTCCTATTTACCGTTCATGGATTCCGATTTACCGTTCATGGATTCCGGTTTACCGTTCATGGATTCCGATTTACCGTTAACGGATTCTCATTTTGTCTAGTTACCATTTTTAGTGGTGAAATTGCCGACTTTTCTGACAATCGCTGCCCTGACTCCTTTCGCCAATTACCTTTCTTCAGCTCGCCCGTATTCATAAGGTCAGGCGGTCCGAAGAAGTTCAGGGAAACAGGAGGGTCAGACCTTCGCTCGTTGCCTGCCTGCAAACCATTGAAAAGCGGCTACTTGCGAGAGCTCACCGGGACGATCACGATGCCTCTTCAGTTATTCGCACCTGTTCAGGGATAGAACGAAGGCCTGGACACCACGGCAACGGCGCACATGACCCAACATCGGGCGCTCCAAACACAGCGTCGATGGATCAAGAAGCACCGCCGTTGGGTCGAAAAGAGCCATCGACGGCTGAAAACGAGCCGTCGATGGATCAAAACGAGCCATCAATGGATGAAAACGAGCCATCGATGGATCAAAACGAGCCGTCGATGGCCGAAAACGAGCCATCGATGGATCAAAACGAGCCATCGATGGATCAAAACGAGCCATCGATGGCTGAAAACGAGCCGTCGATGGATCAAAACGAACCATCGATGGCTGAAAACAGCCGTCGATGGATGAAAACGAGCCATCGATGGATCAAAACGAACCATTCATGGCTGAAAACGGCCGTCGATGGATCAAAACGAACCGTCGATGGATCAAAACAGCCGTCGATGGATGAAAACGCACCATCGATGGTTCGAAACCAATCATCAATGATGCGAACCGAATCATCGATCGTTCGAAACCTTGGCCGGTGCTTCGGATCCCATGCAAAGGCGGAGCCGGTTGCAGGATGCCCCTCCGACCCCCGACTCCCGACAACCACCATTGACTTCCGGCCGCGAAGACATACACTTCCACTGCCGCCTACGCGTGGCGGCTTGCCGGCCTAATCCTCGGCGCCGAGGAACGGGGGAACCAATTGAGCGACGGCTTGCCACCGTCCGGGGTGAATCCAGCCAAAAGCTGGTAGGGCTTCCAGTCCGAATCCGACAGCTAACCTCGTAGGCAGCCGGAAGGCAGGCCTCAAACGCCGCGAAGAAATTCGCGGCGTTTGTCATTTTTGCCTTTCCTTGTTTCCCGAAAGTTTGCTAAGCTGCGCGCAATCGGACCCCCCTTCCAATTCGAAAAACGGACGGCAAACGACGGGACTTTGAATCCGGCGCCGTCGCAGCAAAGTTGAAAAGTGCATGTAACTCATTGAAGAGTTTGGCTTTGTCAGTTCGCAGCCATGCGGCGGCGGATCTGCACAAGGTCGAAGGAATCCCAGTCAGGTCAAGTGACAGGTCAGTGCCAGGTCAGAGGTCAGAGGAAAGAGGAAAGGAGCTGCTATGAAACAACACCCCATCCCGAGGTTACTCGTATTAATCACCGTTGCACTGTGCATCTCGCTGCTCGCCGTCAGCGCGTTCGCACAGCTAGCCCAGTCAGGCAATATCTACGGTAAGGTCCAGGGGAAGGACGGAAGCGCGCTTCCCGGCGTATCCGTCACCCTCAGCGGTATGGGCGCGCCGAGCACCCAGATCACCGACGCCCAGGGCAACTTCCGGTTCATCGGGCTTTCTCCGGGAACCTACACCCTGAAGGCTGAACTGGCTGGTCTTGGGACCGCCACTCGCGCCGGCGTCGGGGTCAACATCGGCCGCAATTCCGACATCAGCATGACGCTGAATCCGGCCGTTGCGGAGTCGATCACCGTCACCGCCGGAGCGCCGATTCTCGACGTCCGCAAGTCGGGAGACGGCACCAACATCGCGAAGGTCGAGCTTCAGAACGTGCCGACCGCACGCGATCCGTGGGTCATCCTGCAGCAGACCCCCGGCATCCTGATGGACCGTAACAACGTCGGCGGCAACGAGTCCGGCCAGCAGTCGGTGTACGTCTCGAAAGGGGCGGCGCAGGCTCAGGCGACATGGAACGTCGACGGCGTGAACATCACCGACTTCGCAGCAACTGGTTCGTCTCCTGCGTACTACGACTTCGATTCGTTCGAAGAAATGCAGATCACGACCAGCGGTACCGATCCGCGCATGCAGACTCCTGGTGCGCAGCTCAACATGGTCACCAAGCGCGGCACCAACGATTTCAAGGGCTCCGCGCACGGCTTCCACACGAGCCAGGGCTATCAGGCCACGCCGAAGATTCCCGCCGAGGCGACCACCTACCTGGCGAGCGTCAACCAGATCAACAAGATCGACGACAACGGCGGAGAGCTCGGCGGACCGATCCTGAAGGACAGGCTGTGGTTCTGGGGCGCGTTCGGCGACCAGCACATCAACATCCTCACCCCCTCGATCGTCTTCGGGTCGCGGTTCCACGACACCACTCAGCTCAAGAACGAGAACGTGAAGGTCAACGCCCAGCCGATCTCGTCGAACAGCCTTACCCTCGTCGACCAGTACGGGTCGAAGATCAAGTTCGGCCGCAACGTCGGTCCCAGCCGCCTGCCTGTGACCGCCTGGAATCAGAACGACAACTACGCCAACGGCACCGGAAGTCTCAAGGACCCGACGCTCTGGAAGATCGAAGACACCCAGCTCGTCGGATCGAATCTTTACTTTACTGGCCTTTATTCGAAGGTGCAGGGCGGCTTCCAGCTCATCGCCGACAACGGCAAGGGCTGCCAGTCACTCGCGTGCGGAATCGATTCACTCCCCTTCTGGTATGACGAGTCCAGGGGCACCTATGACCGCAGCTACCTCAGCCAGGTCATTCTGCGCCCGCAGACGCAGTACCGCCTTGACGGTTCCGCCTTCGCCACCACCGGCACGATCAGCCATGAGCTGAAGTTCGGATGGGGCTATCGCGGTGCAACCTCCAATACGCTGGTTGCCTACCCGGGCGACCAGTGGACCGACAACTACACGACCCTCGGGCCTGGTGGCCGCGACACGGGCGTTGCGCACTTCCGGCGTCAGTCGCAGTCTACGTATGGTGAGAAGACCAACGATACCTACGTCGGCGACACGATGCTGTTCGGCAATCTGACGGTCAATGCGGCGCTGCGTTATGACAAGCAGAAAGCGTTTGTCGGAGCAGGAGTTGCGACGGCGAACCCGACCATCCCGCTCATCCTTCCGGAGGTCGACTTCGGCGCGGTGTCGGGGAACCATTGGAGCAACATTTCCCCGCGCCTTGGACTGACGTACGCTCTCGGCGCCGACCGGCGCACGCTGTTGCGCGGCTCGTACAGCCGGTACGTCAATCAGATCACCTCCGGCATCGTTACGGCGGTCTCGCCGGGCGTTTCCAGCCAGGCGATCTACTACTTCAACGATCTGAACAAGGACAACGTCGCCCAGTTCAATGAGATTGACTTCGCCGCCGGTCCTCGTTCGGCACTTCCATCAAACAGCGCGAGTACCCCCGCGACCCGTTTGGCCTCGAACCTCAAGGCACCTACGACCGATGAGATCGTCCTCGGAGCCGAGCGTGAAGTGCTCACCGACCTTAGCTTCGGTGTCAATGGCACCTATCGTAAGTTCAACGACCTGCTCGGCACATTCGGCGAGAAGGGAGCCGGCTCGGGCATCCTGTACACGTCCGCCGACTACCACCTGTCGCCGACGTCCGTCCTCGCCAAACTGCCGAACGGTGTCCTGGTCACATTGCCGTTCTACCTCCTCAATGCCGGTACCACTGCGGCAAAGAACTTCGTGATCATGAATATCCCTGACTACTCGCAGACGTACAAAGGTATCGAGCTCACAGGCACGAAGCGGATGTCGAATCGTTGGATGCTTCGCGGCAACTTCACCTTCCAGGATTGGAGACAGCAGGTCGGCTCAGGTGCCATCGTCGACCCGACGCGTGGAGCGACGTGCGGCGTCTGCGACGGTTCCGAGGTTGTCGTCCAGAGCACTGGCAGCGGCAACAAGGGGAACGTCTACATCAACTCGAAGTGGGCGTACAGCCTTACCGGCGCTTATCAGATCCCGGTGATCGAGACCTCGGTCGGCTTCAACCTGAACGGCCGCCAGGGCTACGCAGTCCCCTATTCGGCAACGCTCAGAACCTCAACGGGTGAAGGAAGCAAGGTCCTTCTCGTGCCACAGACGGTTACGCAGTTCCGTAACGACGACGTCAAGGAGCTCGACCTCCGTTTCGCGAAGGACATCCGTGTTTCGCGCCTCGGCCTGACGTTGTCCGTCGATCTTTTCAACGCCCTCAACGCCCAGACCATCCTGCAGCGCAACACCGGGCTTTGCAGCGTGTCCCAGGCCAACACGGGAACGACGACTACATCGACGACTACCAATTGCAACGCCACGGCGAATCTGCTTGCCCCGGCTAATCGCGTCTCGGAAGTTCTCTCTCCGCGCGTGTTCCGCCTCGGCGCTCGCCTGTCGTTCTAGGTTTTTCGTCTCGCAGTAATCACCAAACCCGCTGGGGAAACCCAGCGGGTTTTTTTGTGATCTGTCATTCCGAACCGCCGGAGCCCCGGAGGGGCGCAGGACGGTGAGGAATCCCCTGCCGAGTATCGAGTACCGCTCCCTCGGCGGGAGATTCTCGCCCACCCTTCGCCCCGCCCTCTTCGAATGACAGCCGTGTCATCACCACTCATCGGCAGACGCCGTTCGCCCTCTCGGAATGACAGATGGCTTCATTGGCGCAGGGCGACTTAACCCGCATTTCTCACACATTTCTGCGACTCCTTCCAATCGAGCGCCTTCTCCCCCCGCGCTTTTTGCGGGGGGAGAAGGTGGCGAAGCCGGATGAGGGGGGCGTCG
>JADGNZ010000038.1 GCA_017883205.1 Thermoanaerobaculia bacterium
GGCGGACGGTTTGCGACGCCGCCCTTTTTGACATTCCACCCGGAACGGCGCCCGAGTTGCGCATACAGCCCGATCGCCGTCCCATTACCGATTGCCCTTCTTGGGCAGAAAGGAGTTAACCGTGAAAAACAATGAAGTCAGTCAAACGAACGCCGCTACGGCGGCAGAGGATCCGGCGGTGACGCCGGAGTCGGTGGTGGAGCAGCTCCGCGCGCTGCGGGGTCAGATCCCCAACTACGTGCAGTTACCAGTACCGACAGCGCAGTCGCTGCGGACGGCGTCGAATCTCAATCCGCAGTTCAGGCAGGCGGCGATTCAAGCCGTCGGCGCGTCGCCGACGGTGCAGTCGACCGTCGGTCAGACCGCCGAAGAGCTGCAGGCCGCGGCCGAGGCGGCTGTACGCTGGTCGACGGTCCGCGACGAACTGAAGGCGACGCTCGATGGCGTCACCTCAGCAGTCCTCATCATGAAGCACACCCTTGGTCAGTTGCTTCTGCTGACGTACGCCGTCAGCAAGAAGCTCGTCAAGGCGCCGCAGCACGCCGATCTGCTGCCGCACGTGGCGCTCATGCGGAAGGCGAACCGTATCGGACGTGGCCGCAAAGCACAGCCACCTGTGCCTGCGCCCACCCCGACAACGGAGACGGAGACGGCGACGGAACCTTTGTCCACGCCAGTCGTCTAAAGAATAAACGTGGTACTGCCGGGCGCGCCCTCGCGGCGCGCCCGGCATTTGGAGGATTCGATGATCAAAGAGAAACTCCCCGTGGCAGGCCTCCTCAACATCCTCGCGAGGATCCGAAGAGAGCGGCTACAGCAGGGCATCGCTCCCGCGAGCGTCCCTTCCGAGGATACGGCCTTCACGGACCCATTCCTTCCCGGCGACGAAGAGTCCATGGAGTTATTCGAGCTTCAGACGCTGCTCGATGCACTGGACTCATTCCCCGGCGAGCCGGTGACGTGGGAAGCAATCCGTGATGCGGCACTGGCCGAGGTGCTGGAGTTCTATTACGTCGCGGAAAAACTGATCAGGGAGCCGGGGCACGAGATCCTGATCCCATTCGTGGAGGAGATGCGGGCAGTCTACCGCCAGGATTTCGGGACAGACATTCCAGAGAAGGAGTGAATCGCCTTTCTTCTTCGCGTTCTTCGCGGCTTCGCGTGAGCTCTCTGTTCACGCGAGGGAAAACCTTAACCACAGAGACGCAGAGGACACAGAGTAGGGATCAAAACTCTGTGTCCTCAGTGTCTCTGTGGTTCATTCTTGTTAGACCGTCCTAGGCTGGCCGACCCGACCTTCCATACCTATCGGTATTGACAAGCTGCGCCCTCCGACTTATCTTCCATACCGACAAGTATGGTCTGAACGATTGGAGGCTCTCATGTCACGCCGCATTCTCATCACTGCCCTTCTCGGGTTGGTCTTGTTGCTCGGATGCAGTTTTGCTCGTCAGGTGCATCGGCGCAGCAGCCTGATGTCGTATCTCTATCCAAAGGCGACGGAGGCGCCGCAGCCGTCAACGCAGGGGGTACGGCTGCGGCTGCCGTTGCGGGTGGGAATCGCGTTTGTGCCATCCGAGGCGGCGTCCGGGCGGTACGGGGGAGGGGCGGCGGCGCTGCCGGGGACCGTGGAGAAGAGCCTGCTGAACGTCTTGCGTGATTCGTTTAAATCGCGGGATTGGGTGAAGGAGGTCGTGGTCATTCCGTCGACCTATTTGACGCCGGGGGGCGGGTTCGCGAATCTCGATCAGGTCTCGAAGATGTTCGGCGTCGATGTGATCGCGCTCGTCTCCATCGATCAGTTCCAGTCGAGCGATCCTTATCCAATCTCGTTTCTCTATCTGTCCATCGTCGGCGCGTATGTGCTGCCACTCGATCACAACGACACGCGCACGCTGATCGACGCGGCGGTTTTCTATGTGCCGTCGCGACGCTTCCTGCTTCGCGCTCCCGGACAGAGCCGGATCACGGGACATTCGACGGCGGTGGACGTTGCCGATTCGATGCGGGAGCGCTCGTACAGGGGACTGTCGATGGCGATGACCGACCTGTCCGTGAACCTCTCGAAGGAAGTCGATGCGTTCAAGCAGGGCATCATCAGCGGCGAGCGAAACGACGTCGATGTCATCAACAAGCAGGGAACGTCAATCCGGACGAGCGGGAGCATCGGCTGGGCGTGGGCCCTGTCGCTCCTGCTCGTTGTGGCGATGAGGAGACTGTGGTCGTGAGCGCGGAACTGTTTGCGCTAACGCCGGCCGCGACTCACGGTGAGGTTTGGCGGCTGTGGACCGGACACCTCGTTCATTACGACTTCCGGCACTTCCTGACCAATGCAATCGCGATCGCTGTCCCGATCGTACTCATCGATCACCGCAGCCGCCGTTCGATCCTCCTGTCGATGACGCTCCTCGCGCCGATGATCAGCCTGGTACTTCTCGCAGGTGCGCATTTCGATGAATACCGCGGCGCATCGGCCCTCGCTCTCGCCGTCTGGGTGGCATCAGCACTAACCCTTCTGCGGGAGCAATCGGCAAGCGACCGCCACACCGGCGCCGCCCTGATCGCTCTCGCAATCGGCAAGCTGGCCTTCGAAACAGCAGGGGCCGGCCATCTCTGGACTGAGGTGGCGCCATTGCCGCTCGCCCATCTTGCCGGCGCGATCGCAGGCGTAGTCGCCTTCATCGGAGTCATACTGATTCCCACAACCCACTCCCCACTCTCGACACCCCACCCCCTTGATCCAACAGCCCGTACCCATCAGTATTGAGACATGACGAAGACAGCGCACACACGCCTTGGCGTTCCCACCCGCACGGCAGAGGATTGGGAAGAAGCGGCGCTCGACGTGATCGCCTCTGGCGGGATCGCCGCTGTCTCGATTCCCGAGCTGGCGCGCACGTTGGACGTTACCAAGGGCAGCTTCTATTGGCATTTCACCGGTCTGGACGATCTCGTACGCCGCGCGGTCGCGCGATGGGACCGGCTCGATAAAGAGACCCTCGATCAGATCCGGACGATCGAGGATCCTGTCGTGCGGCTGCGGACGCTCTTTGCCGAAGCGATGGCGGCGCAGAGGGCGCAATCGCTTTATCTGGCGCTGGCTGTGTCGCCGTCGCCGGATATCGGTGCGGCATTGCGAAAGGTGTCCAGCCGGCGGCTGAAACTGCTTGCAGACACGTATCGTGAACTTGGAATGACGGAGCTTGCCGCGCAACAGCAGGCACTGCTCGCGTACAGCGCGTACATCGGCGGCGTTCATTTGCGCAGCAATGACGCGCCATGGCTTCGGGAAACGCGGGACGTGCGCGCGTATGTCGAGCACGCGTCGATGGCGCTGATTGAGCCGAGCAGGCGTAAAACGAAACGGTGAGCTGCGTCACACGACAACGTGACGAACTCGACAATGCAACAGTTCTGCATTGCTGATAGCATGCACTCTCAACAATTTTACGAGTAAAGGGAGTACGCATGTTCAACCGCAAGGCGGCGTCGCTGTGTGCATTGCTTCTGCTTTTCCCCGGCTACGCAGCATTCGCGCAGAAGCGCATTACTGACCTGAGTGGACGCGAGGTATTTGTGGGTGCGGCTGCGAAGCCTGTGCGAGCCTCAGCGGCGAAGGCGCTGGCGCTTCATCCGCGTGCCGCGACGACCGTAACCATCAACGCCGGTCCGGACATCGACGCGGCGAACAACGATTACCGCCGCATCCAGAATGCGCTGAACGCGGCCGTGTCCGGCGACACCATCATCCTCAGCGGCACCTTCAATTTCGCGCAGCCCTTCGCCGCCGCGGCCTGGGCGCTGGGCAACGACGGCATCGCCTCGACTGCCGATGACTACGAGGTGCTCGTCCCGTCAGGCGTCAACAACCTCACCATCACGGCTACGTCGCTCGGAAGCGCCACCATCCAGGGGCCTGGCGACCTCGCCCCCGTGAATCTCGAGGGCTTTCTCGTCTTCGACTCTTTCGACTTTCCCGGAGGCAACCAGGGATGCACGGTCTCGAACCTGCGCATTCTCGATTTCGATCTTTCCATCGGCATGTTTGCCAAACTGTCGTCCGATTACAACAACACGACGATCACGAACAACTTCATCCGCATTCCGACGGATCTCAATGCCACGGTCGCTCCGGCAGACGTCAACCAGAACATCGGCATTAACTTCAGCTTCGGCACGAACCAGACCATCTCAAACAACACCTTCAACATCCCCGGCGACGGCGTCAGCGACACCGGCGCCGGGAACTTCTCCTCCAGCGTCGTCATGCAGTCGAACACCAGTGGCGGCGCCGTCTACAACGGCCTGAACATCACCGGCAACGTCACGCACATCCTGAACGCGCAGTCGGCAAATCCGCAGGTCACACTCGGAATCTGGGAGAACGGCCAAGCCCACACCAGCAACATCACCGTCTCCAACAACAGTTTCATCAACGATGCCGTCGGCAACAGTCCGTCGCTGAACATCGAGCGCGCCTTCCGCGTAACCTCCCACTCCAGCGCCACCACGACCGTCACGTACAGCGGCAATACCGCCAGTGGCGCGAACATCGGATACCAGTGGATCGCCGGATCGAACTTCACGGGGAATCTGCCCGTGCGGTTGATTGATGACACGATCACGAACTGCGACACCGGCGTGCTCGTACAGTCAAACGGGATCGCCCACATCGAGACCAACGTGATCACCGGCAGCGGCGCAGGCGGCGGGGTGCATGTCGTCACTGGCATGCTGGCTGGATTCGGCGCGAATCTGAACGGGATCGATCACAGCTTTGTCTCCGGAGGCTCGGGCGACGGTGTGCTGTTTGACGCCACCGCGACCGTTCCCACCATTCCCCCACTCACCATCATCATCGACAACAATCTGGGCAACAACACAGGATTCGGGTTGAAGAATCTGACGGCGAATTCAGTCACCGCCCTGACCAACTATTGGGGTAGCAACATCGCCGCGAACGTAGCCGCCGGGGTGAGTGGCCCGGCCACCTTCGAACCGTGGCTCGCCAGCGGGACCGACATCAGCGCAAGCCTCGGCTTCCAGCCGTTCATCTACGCCACGACCGTCACAGCCGCGAACCTGACCACGCTCGCGGGCACCGCAGCCGCCGACACCGGTTCGATGCTCAACACGAGCCCGATTACGATGACGATGGACGGCGACACCGGATTCGTTCCCGTCGCGGAGCTTCTCAAGGTCGACATCCAGCTCGGGGGCAGCGACGACGTCTTCACCCTAGGCCAAACCGGCATCCCGACCACCCTTGACGGCGGCGCCGGCAACGACACTTTGGTCGGCACGAACATCGCGCAGACGTGGAACATCACGGGCGCGAACAGTGGCGACATCCCCAGCGCGACGAGTGCGTTCCAGAATGTCGAATCGCTTCGCGGCGGAACCGCCGCCGACTCCTTCGTCTTCAGCGCGGCCGGCAGCATCGCCCAGAAGCTCGACGGCAACCTCGGCATCGACACGCTCGACAACACCGCCATCCCCGCCCACTCAGTCACTCCGACCGGTCCCGGCACACTCGACGGATTCATGGGCACCGCAACCGGCGTGGGAACAACGTTCGACAATATCAACATCGTCGCGGCGCCTGCAGATCTGGCAGTCACGAAGAGCGGGCCCGCGACGGCAAACGCCGGCGCCGTGATCAGCTACACGATCACGGTCACGAACAACGGCCCGAACCCGGCGATCAACGCCACGCTGACAGACACGATCCCCGCGGGGACGACCTTCTCCTCGCTCGTGGCACCGGGCGGCTGGAGCTGCGTAACGCCTGCTGTCAATGGAACCGGAACCGTCACCTGCTCGCTGGGATCGATGGCCGCCGGGTCGGCAGGCTTCACGTTGAATGTGAATGCTCCGGCGTCGCCTGCGTCGGTCAGCAACACCGCCACCGTCTCCTCGTCGTCCACCGACAACACGCCCGGGAACAACAGCCAGACGGCGAACACGAACGTCATCTTCACGGCTGATCTGGCAATCACGAAGACCGCCACGGCAACCGCCCCGCAAGGATCGAACGTGACGTACAACATCAGCGTCACGAACAACGGTCCGAATCCGGCGACGACCGTCTCGCTGACCGATACGCTCCCGCCGAACACGACCTTCGTCTCCAACACGCAGAACACGGGTCCGGCGTTCATTTGCGGGAATCCCAGCGTCGGTTCGGGCGGAACGATCACTTGCACAAACGCGAGCCTGGCGTCAGGCGCTTCGGCAACGTTCACCTTCGTGGTCCTCGTCTCGGGCACAGCTCCCCTCGGCACACTGAGCAACACGGCGAACGTCACCACGACTTCGACCGATCCGACGACGCCGAACACGTCCACCGCCTCGACGACGATCACAGCCGGCAACACCGATCTCACGATCACGAAGACTCCGAATCAGGGACCGCCATACGGTACGGGCGGCGCTCTGACCTACACGATCTCCGTCGCCAACGCCGGACCGTCTGCCGCGTCAACCGTCACCGTCACCGATATCCTGCCGGCCGGAACCACATTCGTGTCAGCGACGCCAAGTCAGGGAAGCTGCAGCGGCACGACCACCGTCACCTGCAACCTCGGCACACTCAACGCCGCCGGCTCCGCGACGATCGCTCTGAGCCTGACACTGCCTTCCACGCCTGGCGTCGTATCCAACACGGCATCCGTGAACACGACGAGTCCTGAAGCCAACACGGCGAACAACTCGAGCACATCATCGATCACGACTGTTCCGGCATCGAGCATTCCGGCCACATCGCCGATGGTGCTTCTGCTTCTGGGTGTCGCGCTGGCGATGGCCGGCTTCGTCGTGCAACGCGTGAGGTAAGAATTTTCGTTAGAACCATGCACCACAGAGACACTGAGGTCACAGAGTTGAGACGTTCACTCTGTGCTCTCTGAGTCTCTGTGGTGATGGTTTTGTCTTCTTGCCTATACTCGGCGGCCACAGGAGACGTTCCATGCACGTGATTCGTCGAATCCGCGTTAGCCTTCTCGCCGCGACAGTACTGACGATGTCCACCATTGCGTACGCAGAGCCCGTGATGAGCGCACCGACGCCGCCGGCGACGGTAAAGAAGCCTCACGTCACGAAGATTCATGGCGACACGCTGGTCGACAACTACTTCTGGTTGCGCGAGAAAACCAACCCGGACGTCATCGCGCACCTTGAGGCCGAAAACGCCTACACCGCCGCGATGACGGCGGACACGCAGCCGCTGCAGCAGAAGCTCTACAACGAGATGCTCGGCCACGTGAAGCAGACCGACGTCAACGTTCCCTATCTCCTCGGCGGGTACTACTACTACTCGCGTACCGAGGAGGGAAAGCAGTACCCGATTTATGCGAGGAAGAAGGGGAGCTTCGACGCAGCCGAAGAGATCACGCTCGACCTCAACGAACTGGCGAAGGGTCTCAAGTTTCTGTCGCTCGGCTCGTATCGGGTCAGCGATGACGGCAATCTTCTCGCCTACTCCACCGACACCACCGGCTATCGCCAGTACACCCTCGTCATCAAAGATCTCCGCACCGGAACGCTCCTTCCCGAGAAGATCGAGCGTGTCGACACCGTCATGTGGGCGACGGACAACAAGACGATCTTCTATGTGACCGAAGACGCCGTCACCAAGCGCTCCGACAGCTTCTACCGCCACGTCCTCGGCACTGCCGCAAACGATCTCGTCTTCCATGAGCCTGACGAGCTTTACGACATCGGCGCGTTCCGAACGCGCGACAAGGCCTTCATCGTCGTCGAGTCGCAGAGCAAGACGACATCCGAAGCCCGCTACCTTCCCGCGAATAAACCGACGGAAGCGCTGCAGGTCGTCGTTCCGCGCTCCAGCGATCACAAGTACTTCGTCGACCATCGCGGCAGCCTCTTCTACATCCGCACGAATGACCACGCGAAAAACTACCGGCTGGTGGCCGCACCGGACACCGCGCCGGAAATGAAGAACTGGAAAGAGGTCATCCCGGCGCGCGCCGATGTAAAGCTCGACGGTTTCGATCTCTTCAAGGATCACATGGCGGTGTCGGAGCTGAAGGGCGGCTCGCAGACGATCCGCACGGTCGATTTGAAAACCGGTCAGTCGACGCCGATCGCGTTTCCGGAGCCCGTGTACTCCGTCTTTCTCGATACGAACCCGGAGTTCGACACATCGACGCTGCGCTACCGCTATCAATCGCTCGTCACGCCAAGCTCCGTTTTCGATTACGACATGGGGACGCACGCCGGCACGCTGCTAAAACGCTTCGAGGTTCCCAACTACGAGGCCTCGCAATTCGCCTCCGAGCGCATCTACGCCACGGCCGCGGACGGCACGAAGATCCCTGTTTCCCTCGTCTACAAGAAGCCTCTCGTGCGCGACGGAAAGCGGCCGATGCTGCTCTACGCGTATGGGTCATACGGCTCGCCAACGTGGCCAACGTTCAACTCAAACCGGCTGACCCTTCTCGATCGCGGCGTGATCTACGCCATCGCCCACATTCGAGGCGGTGGCGAGCTCGGCGAACCGTGGCGCGAGGCAGGCAGGATGATGGTGAAGCACAACACCTTCACCGACTTCACCGACGTCGCCGAAAACCTCGTCAAGACGAAATACACATCCAGCGGCCGGCTCGTCATTCAGGGCGGCAGCGCCGGCGGACTGCTCATGGGCGCGGTCGTCAACATGCGTCCGCAGTTGTTCAAGGCCGTCGTCGCGCAAGTCCCGTTCGTCGATGTCATCAACACCATGCTCGACGCCAGCCTGCCGCTGACCACCAGCGAATATCTGGAATGGGGTAATCCGAATATCAAGAAAGAGTACGACTACATCAAGACCTACTCGCCATACGACAACATCGCCGCAAAGGCGTATCCGGCGATGCTGGTGAAAGTCTCACTCAACGACAGCCAGGTCCCGTATTGGGAAGGAACGAAGTTCGTAGCGAAACTGCGCGAGATGAAGACCGACTCGAACCCACTGCTCCTCAAAGTGAACATGGGAGCGGGTCATGGCGGCTCATCCGGACGCTACGACGCTCTGCGCGAAACGGCGGCCGATCAGGCGTTCATGCTGAGAGAAATGGGGATCAGCGAGTAAGGGGCACTCTTGAGTTTCACGCGGAGGCGCGGAGATGCGGAGAAAACCTCCGTGCTCTCCGCGTCTCCGCGTGAGACGTCTCTCAACACACCGGAGCGGAATGTCAGCGCCCAAGGCGGCTCAACGCGGCAGCACCAAGCACGATCGTGAGCAGGAGCATTGCCGTTCGTGACATCACGGGAAGCTGGGGGACCACCACCAGCGTGGCGCTGCCGCCGCCGAGGCTCGTTCCTGCCCCTGTGAACAAACTTCCAGTGTCGTTCTGATAGTTGCCTGGCGTCGCGCTGAGGACGGGCGCGGTGATCGTGCAGTTCCCACTCGCCGGGATCACGCCCCCGACCATCATCAGCGACGTTGGGCTGGGACCCACAAAGCCACCGGGGCAGGTGGTCGAAGCCGTACCAGGAAACGGCCCGGCATTCACCAGCCCCGCCGGAAACGTATCTGAGATCGATGCGCCCGGCAGCGAGAACGGGTTCGGATTCGTGAGCGTTATGGTCATGGTCGCAATCTGATTGACTGCGACGACAGGCGGCGTGAACGACTTTGTGACGACGGGCGGAAAGCCGGTGCCAAACACGGGAGCCGCAAGAAGCACGAGCAGAGCAATGCTCCGTTTCATCGTTCTACCCTTCTGTTTCGTTTCTCCTCGTCCGGAACTTCGCGCTCAGATAATCGCGGTTCATCCTGGCGATGAAATCAGTCGAGATCTCCTTCGGGCAGACGGCTTCGCATTCGCCGTACATCGTGCAACTGCCGAAGTGCTCTTCCATGATCTCGACCATGCGGATGACGCGCTCGTAGCGCTCGGGCTGGCCCTGCGGCAACAGACCGAGGTGGGAGACTTTGGCGGAGGTGAAGAGCTGCGCGGCGCCGTTCGGGCATTGCGCGACGCAGGCGCCGCACTGGATGCATGCTGCGGCGTCCATCGAACGATCCTGTACGGCCTTCGGGATGAGCAGCGTGTTGGCTTCGATCGCGCTGCCGGTGTTGACGGAGATGTAGCCGCCAGCCTGAATGATCATGTCGAGTGGGCTGCGGTCGACGATGAGGTCTTTGATGATCGGAAACGCGCGCGCGCGCCACGGCTCGACACGAATGTTGTCGCCGTGACTGAAGTGCCGCATGTGCAACTGGCAGGTCGCTGTGCCGCCGGCCGGGCCGTGAGCGACGCCGTTGATCATCATGCCGCACGAGCCGCAGATGCCTTCGCGGCAATCGTGCTCGAAATGGATCGGCGGTTCGCCTTTTTCCGTGAGCCGCTCGTTGACCACGTCGAGCATCTCGAGAAATGAAGCGTCAGCGCTGATGTCCTTCGCTTCGTAGGTGACAAACTTGCCTTCAGCGGTTCGCGAGGGCTGCCGCCAGACTTCCAGTGTGAGATCCATTTACTTGTAGCTCCTCGTGGCCAGCTTCACTTCCTCATAGACGAGCGGTTCTTTGTGCAGCTCCGGCGCGTCCTTCTCGCCCTTGAACTGCCACGCGCCGACGTAGAGGAACTTCTCGTCATCACGCTGCGCCTCACCCTCGGCCGTTTGATGTTCGACCCGGAAGTGGCCACCGGCAGATTCTTCGCGGTGCAGGGCATCGATGCACATCAACTCGCCGAGGTCGAAGAAGTCAGCGACGCGTCCGGCACGTTCCAGAGCCTGATTCGGCTCTTCGTTCGTGCCGAGAACGCGGACGTCGCGCCAGTACTGCTCGCGCAATGTTCGAATGTCTGCGATTGCGCTCTTCAGCCCTTCGGCCGAGCGGGCCATGCCGCAGCGCTCCCACATGATGTTGCCGAGCTCGCGATGGAACGAGTCGACGCTGCGGCTTCCCTTCGCCGTCACAAGCTTGTTGATGCGCTGCTCGACTTCGGCCTGCGTCTGCTTGAACTCCGGCCTTGTGGCGGCGACTTTCTTGCCGAGCTGACCGGCCAGGTAGTCGCCGATCGTCACCGGCAGGACGAAGTACCCGTCGGCCAGACCCTGCATCAGGGCGCTGGCGCCGAGGCGGTTGGCACCGTGATCGGAGAAGTTAGCCTCGCCGCCGACGTAGAGGCCAGGAATCGTCGACATGAGGTTGTAGTCGACCCACAATCCGCCCATCACGTAATGGGGAGCGGGATAAATGCGCATCGGAAGGGAGTAGGGATCTTCTGCAGTGATGTCGGCATACATTTCGAAGAGATTGCCGTAGCGCTCTTCGATGATTGGGCGCCCGAGGCGTTTGATGGCGTCGGCGAAATCGAGATAGACGCCGCGGCCGCCCGGACCGACTCCCCGCCCTTCGTCGCAGACCTCTTTGGCGCCGCGGGAGGCGATATCGCGCGGCGCGAGGTTGCCGTAGCTCGGATATTTGCGCTCGAGGTAGTAGTCGCGCTCGTTCTCCGGAATCTGATCGGGGCGGCGCGTGTCGCCGCCCTTCTTCGGAACCCAGATGCGGCCGTCGTTGCGCAGCGACTCCGACATCAGCGTCAGCTTCGACTGGAAATCGCCGCTCTGCGGGATGCATGTGGGATGAATCTGCGTGTAGCAGGGATTGGCAAAGTACGCGCCGCGGCGATATGCGCGCCAGATGGCGGTGGCATTGGACGCCTTGGCGTTCGTCGACAGATAGAAGACGTTGGCGTAGCCGCCGGTGGCGAGAACGACTGCGTCGGCGGCGTACGATCCAATCGTGCCGGTGACGAGGTCACGGGTGATGATGCCTTTGGCCTGACCTTCGACGAGAACGACGTCGAGCATCTCGTGGCGCGGGAACATCTTCACGCGGCCGAGGGCGATCTGGCGCTCCAGCGCCTGGAACGCGCCGAGGAGGAGTTGCTGTCCGGTCTGGCCGCGGGCGTAGAACGTTCGCGAGACCTGCACGCCGCCGAACGAACGATTGTCGAGCGTGCCGCCGTATTCGCGGGCGAATGGCACGCCCTGCGCGACCGCCTGATCGATGATGTTGACGCTGAGTTGCGCGAGCCGGTAGACGTTCTCTTCGCGGGAGCGATAGTCGCCGCCTTTGACGGTGTCGTAGAAGAGCCGGTAAACGCTGTCGCCGTCGTTCTGATAGTTCTTGGCGGCGTTGATGCCGCCCTGCGCGGCGATGGAATGCGCCCTGCGCGGCGAGTCGTGATAGACGAAGCATTGGACGTTGTAGCCGAGCTCGGCCATCGTGGCCGCCGCGGCGGCGCCGGCCAGTCCGGCACCGACAACGATGACGTCGTACTTCCGTTTGTTGGCCGGATTGACGAGCTTGTAGTGGGCTTTGGCGTTCTCCCACTTCTTGTCGATCGGTCCGGGCGGGATCTTGCTGTCGAGAGTCATCGAGTCGTTCCCTGCCTGTGTGGTCGTGCGGATGGTGTCGGGGTCAACGCAGGATTCCTATGAGGACGGCAACCGGAAAGGAGACGTTCCCGGCCGTGACGACGATCGCGAAGACGGTCGCGAACGCGCGTTTCCAGGGATTGAATCCCGGGTGATTGAGCCCCAGCGAATTGAACATGCTCCAGAGACCGTGGTAGAGGTGCATACCGAGCGCAAGGTTGGCGATGACGTAAAACGCACTCACCCACCACACCTGAAAGCCGGTCACGAAGTTGTGGTAGACATCGCCTTCGATGAAATCGGGGTGGAACTTGCCGAAGGTCAGATGAGCGATGTGATAGATGACGAAGAGCAGGATGATGACGCCACCCCAGCGCATCGTCCGCGCCGCATAGCCGCCGGCAACGTACTCACGCTCCCGATACGCGACCGGCCGCGCCTTGCGGTTCATGATCGTCAACTGCGTTGCGGCAACGATGTGAAATACCGCCGCCAGGAGCAGGAGAGTGCGCACGATGATGAGAGCCGATTTGTTTGGCAGCAGCGGCGCGCCCATCGTGATCAGGAATCGCGCGTATTCGTTGTAGTGCTCGGGGCCAAGGTAGACCTTCAGGTTGCCGAGCATGTGCAGGAAGATCCAGCCGAAAAGGAAGATGCCCGTAACCGCCATGATGGCCTTCTTGGCGATGGCTGAGCGATAGAGGCCGATGATCCAGGGGACGCGCGGCGGATGCTGAACGGTCGGTGTCGCGGGAGCGGCAGCGGTCATGGCTGCATCATATCGATGAAGCGCGTCGGGTCAAGGTTGAGAGATCACTGGTCGAGGTGAGCTGCGGATTTCGCGAGGAAGAGATCGGGAAGCAGCGATCAGGGATCAGAGATCAGGACTCTGACTTCCCCTGATCTGGTCTCTGGTCTCTCGTCTCTGGTCTCTCGTCTCTGGTCTCTGGTCTCTGGTCTCTGGTCTCTCGTCTCTGGTCTCTCGTCTCTGGTCTCTCGTCTCTGATCTCTTGTCTCTGATCTCTACAAACTCCCGCTGCCCAACCGCTTTCTCACTTCTTCCCGCACGTGCAGCCCCGGAGTCTCGGGAGTCAGGCCGGCGAAGAAATCGCGGTACCCGGCGGCAGTCTTCGCCAGAAAGTCGGTCGTGGCGACGCGGTACGTCGCTTGCGGGTCAATCGATGCAGGTCCTGCGACGATCGCCACCGAATCGCTCCCCTCGCGGGAACGCCCGTACGCGAGCAGCTTCTCGACGGCATCGCCGCGAAGTGAGTAGACGAGAATCTCGTTGTCGTACGGCAGGGCCGCACGCAATGCCTCGACCGTCACGCTCCCGCGTGGCAGGGCCTGCCGGAAACTGCTGGCCGTCGACAACGCGACATCGGCCTTTGCGGCATCGCGCATGACTGCTACCGATCTCGCGGCAAGCGCGTCGACGCTCAGCGGCGCGGCCAGCGATCCGATGCTGACGAAGAGCGGCGCGTATTGCGGATCGCGCTCCAGATCACGTTGCATTTTCGCCACGCGCATCGCGATCGTCTTGTCCTCGGGCATGTGCACATCGACCGGAACAAGCTGGCCACGCACGTTCGTCAGGGTCCGTCCCTTGAACGTCAAGACCACCCGGCTGATGTACGTCAGATACTGAAACGGCGAGATGAACCACGTTGTCGTGCCGTCGATGCGCGTCAACGCGCGCTTCAAATGGCTGTGCGTACCGAAAATCAGGTCGATGCCGTGCACCGCACGGGCCAGTGCGAAATCATCGTCGAGATGCTCATGGCCGATCATGACGACGACGTCGGCATGCTGCGTTTCCCGCAACAGGCGCACGGCCGAGCGGGCCGCCTCGACCGGTTCTCCGAAATGAAGCGCGGGATCCTTCACCAGCGTACGGAAATCGTTTCCGGCAATGGCAAAGACGCCGATGCGGATACCGCTTACGACAAAAAGATGGGAGCCACTGAATCCGTCTGTATTGGCGCTGATCACCGGGAAATGGACCGATCCGATGCACCCCTGCATCGCCTCGAATCCGTAGTCAGGCTCGTGGTTGCCTAATGCCATCGCATCGACCACGCCGTCCAACCACGGCCATTCCGCGCAGCGGTACTTATCGGACCAGGCCGGCGATCCTTTGTTGATCATGTCGCCGCCGGAAAAGACGAGTGCACCGCGGAGTTTCTCGCGCCGGAGGTAGCCGATCGCTCTGGCGATCCCTCCCTCCCCTTCCCGCCCCTCGGAGTAGAACGGCTGCGCGTGCGAGTGATAGTCGGAAAAATGGAGGAGGGTCACCTGCGTCCTATGCACAGCAGCCTGCACCTGAGCGGGCAGGGAAGCGCAAAGGACGAGCAGCGCGAAAAGAAAAGGGCGCCCCGACGGGCGCCCTTCGCTACGAAATACTGACGCAGCGATCACTTCTTGAGAGTCACTCTCATTTCATTGATTGCCGCTTCGCGTCCGCGATCCTTGGCGATCTTCTGGAACGCAGCGCGGCGGCTTGCCGGAATCTGGCGGATCAGGCCGAGATACCGGCCCTGCAACTGACGCGACGCCAATTGCTCGGCGGTGATGCGCGTACGGCGGCGGCGCTTGGTCGGAGCCGGTGCTGCACTTGGCGCTGCGGCAGCGGCGGGTGCGGCGGCAGGCGGCGCGGCTTTACGTCCACTTCCCGGCGGACGGCCAGGGCCGCGGCCACTTCCGGGTGGACGGCCGCGACGAGCACCGGTCGTTGCGCCGCTCGGCGCGGCGCCGGCATTCGAGCGCAACATCTGCAGACGCGACTCGAGATCACTGATCTCACGATGCATGTCGCCGATGCAACGACTGACTTCGGCGGCGGAGATCCGCCGTTCGGCAATCAACCGTTCCAATACATAGGCGGCTTGTCCGGCGGACAACGAGGGGGTTGAGGCATTCGCTCTTGGTCTAGGCACGTTATTCACTCCTTCTGTTGTGCTGAAGTGCACTTTGATTTGTGCATGCTACCAGAACTTCCCTATGACTGCGCAATACAAATCATATTGTATGCCTCTTGAAGGAACTTGTTATTGGTCAAGAATGAACCCCCTGGCCGGATTGCACTAGCCGAAAACGTACGGAAGGAGCAAGGCCCATCCCGCCAGCCCGAGCGAGTACTCGCGCCTATGCGAGTCGCCGTTAATCGAGTCCGGCGCTGGCCCAAGGCCGGCTAAGGACGAGCGGCGCGCCAACTTCGATGGCGGAGCACGCGAAGGCCGCCCGAGAAGGAACGCGCGCCGGAACAAGGCCAACCAGCGTTGCGAGAAAGGCCCGATGATTTCCTGGCGCACCGGCGAGCGGCAGCTCGGCGGGTACTGGAAAACCACGCTCCGCCGGGACGTCGCCGGCCAGAATTCTCAACGGGAGATAAACCTCCGATTGCCGGTCCCACCGGGAGGATTCCCATCACAAAGCCCGTGACTTTCACCCCGGAACCGCGTATCGTCAGCGCCCGTCGAAACGTCCTCGACCAATCAGGAAAATGCCAGGGCTCTCAGACCCACTCATCCCTCACTGCTCCGGGCGCCAGCCTGTGCCGCCAGCCCATCGAAACCGCGGATCTTTGATTTCAGGGGGAAGACGCTCGATGTTCCCGTTGAACGCGCCGGAGTCCGCGCTTGGGAACGAAACGGGCAGAAACAAACAGACAATCGAATCTGCGGTGTGGGGCGGCCGCAACGTTGCTTCCGCTTCTCCCGCGATAAACCCAAATCTGGTCGATGACTCATCGACAACAAGGAGTCTCATGAACAAGCTACGTCACGCACTTGTCGTCGCAGTTTTTGCCGCAGTTGCGGTCTCTGCCTCCATCCCCGCCTTTGCCGCCTCCAGCATCAAGGTCCACAACAAGAGCAAGTGGGAGATTCACCATCTGTTTCTCTCGCCGACCAGCGAGAAGGACGAATGGGGTCCCGATCAGCTCGGCGATGCCGTGATCAAGGCAAACGGCGGCACCTTCACGCTGACCGACATCGAATGCAACAAGTACGACATCAAGATCGTGGACGAAGACGGCGACGAGTGCATCGTGCCCGCTGTTTCGCTGTGCGATGACGCCGCGGTGTGGAACATCACGGATGAGCGGCTGTTGAAGTGCGAAAAGAAGTCCGAGTAAACGAACAAAAGGGCGCGCAACCTGCATGCCTTGACCAGCACACAACGGACCCGAGGCCGAACCTTCGGGAAGGGGAACAAGAATGAAAAGAGCAAAATGGACAGTGGCCGGCCTGGGTCTTCTTCTGATTCTGGCCGTTGCGTGCACGACGGAAACCGCCATCAAATCGGTGAAGCTCGGCAAGGATGCGGCGGTCAGCAGCGAGACTTCCGCGTTTGCAACCGGTGACACGGTTAATGCCGTCGCCGAGATCTCCAGCGCGGGCAAGGTCAAAGTCACGGGACGCCTACTCATCGACGAGGTTGAAGGGCAGACGAAGGGTCCGATCCCGGGCCTCGAGAAGACGATCGACCTTGCCAGCAGCGGTACCGCGAACTTCACCTTCTCGCCTCCGACGGCGGGCTGGCCGAAGGGCAAGTACACGCTGGAAGTCGTGATGACAGACGACGCCGGCGCACAGAAGGGCACGAAGTCCGCGAACTTCACGGTTTCTTAGGCCGCCAACGAAACTTCGGAGGGCGGGCAACGGGCCCGCCCTCCATTTGCGTTGCTTACTTCTTCTCGCGATAGACGGTGTCGACGGCCAGTCCAGCAGCAAGAAGGAGCGCGGCGACATCCGGCCGTCCCGCGGCGCCGTCCGAGAGCGCGATCACGTAGGTATCCGCACTCGTGAACAACGCTTTCCCGAGCCCGTCCCACTTCTTCGTGATCGATCCCAGCACTTCGCCGGTCGAGCTCGTAATCTGGAAGTTCCACCCTTTCCAGTCGCCCTTCACCGATCCGATCTCGACGTCCTGTGCATCGAGAATCCGGAACGAAGGTCCGATCGACATCAGCTTCGCTTCGAAGTGTCCGATCGTGCGGTCGCCCATGACCACGGAGACCCTGGCGCGGAGAAATGTGAAGCCGCGCTGGATCGAGACCAACGGCGTCGTGCTCGCTCCCTCGTAGACATTTACAGCCGTCGGCAGCATGTGTTTGTTGGCGACGAGCCGCATCCACTTGGCCCAGCCTGGCGGCTCTTCTTTGGCAATGCCGATCGGTGCTCCGCTCTCGGCATCGAGAAGGTCGTAGGTGGCCGTCAGCTTGGCAAACGCGACGTGCTCCTTGACCACATAGGTTTTTCGTTCCAATAACATAAGACTCTCTCCCTGATCTTGTTTTTTCGTGCGCATTCAGCCTACCACGACCGATTTGATCCTTTCGATGGGTGATTCAGAGCGCCCGGCCGGAAGACGATATTCGTGATTGCCGTGGCGCTCGATCGGCCTATACTGCTGAGCTATGAGCGAACACGAAGAAGAGGGAAAAACGTGGACGTCCAAGGCGTCGGTTTACCTGGGCTCCGCCGAGAGCGCGGTCCTGGTGTTGATCGGAGTCGCGCTGGTGATGGTGGCCGTGCTGCTTCTTTACTCGGGGATGCATGACCTGTGGGAAGCTGTGCAGGGCGGGCCGAAGATCATCGAGCACAAGTCGATCGAGATCCTCAACACCGTACTCCTCGTGATGATGACGATGGAGATCGTCTACACGGTTGCCATTTCGCTCAAGTCGCACACGCTGAACGCCGAGCCCTTCCTGATCATCGGTTCGATCGCCGCGATCCGGCGCATGCTGGTCATCACAGCCACCTCGACCGAGACCGAAGTCAACCCGGCGATCTTTCACAACACGCTCGTGGAGCTGGGACTCCTTGCCGCAACGGTGGTAGCGATGACGATTGCCATCTGCATCCTCCGTTTCAGCCAGAGGAAGTACGTCGACGACAAGATCGCCGCCGCGGCTGCCGCCGACTCTCATTCCTGATCCGCAGGTCAAACACGGCCCAGGCTCCGGACTCGTTCAACGCAGCCGGATGCCCTGGGGCGATGCCACGGGTTGAGTCATTCGTCAGACAAACGAAGTACCGAACGAGGAAAGAGGGATAACAACCATGTTGATGCGAATCGTTGCTGTTGGTGCACTTGCAGCTCTCCTGGGAACATCTGCCATCGCTCGCAGTGATCGCTATGGTGCGATCGCCTACTCCCAACGCACGGGCCACTACGGCTACGCGGATAACGCGGGCACTCGCGCCGGAGCAGAGAGACGCGCTCTCGAAAACTGCGAAGGACGCGACTGCAAAGTCGAGGTCTGGTTCCGCAACAGCTGCGGCGCACTCGCCACCGGCGAGGGCGGCCGGATCTACGGCTGGGCACAGAACGCGAGCCTACGCGAGGCGAAGGAAAGCGCCGTCGAACATTGCCGGCACGAGGGCGGCCGCCGCTGCCGAGTCGTGATCTCGGCCTGCACGCCGTAATCGAAAACAAGGTTGAATGGTGAAGAGTGAAGAACTCTTCACCATTCAACAAGTTGCGCTAACGCTAGACCGAGACAGGCGCGGTGACCATCCCAGCGCGCACTGCTTTCTTCTTCTTCCCGACGCTCACCAGCCAGTAGAGCGCTGCGATGGCGAGGACGATCATCGTGATGCCGATCATCGGCCGGTAGAACACCCACGCCAACGCGATCACGAGGAATGACAGAATCGCAGCGCCGAGGAATGCGAAGAGTCCGATCCCGGCACCCAGCATCGTCCCGAAGATCGGCAGCACGTCGGCGAATACGACGATCGGACGGAAGAGCATGAAGATGCCGATGAACATCAGGAAGAACCCGCCGCCGCGGATCAGCCACGTCAGGAACGTGTTCGCGTCCTGCGCCTTCTTGAACATCTGCTGCGCGGTGAGGTTCCCCTCCTCCACGAGCAGAATCGACGTTCCGGTCGAGGTCGAATACGGCACAAATGTCTGTCCGCTCTGGACGCCGACGAGGCTGACCGTGGCGGGGTTGATGGTTTGGAACGAGATCCGTACATCGCCGACCTTCGGCGTGGCCGGATCGTCGCCCGCGTAGAAGTTCCCACCGGAGACTTTGAAACGATCCTTGACGTCGGCCGGCAGTTGCTCCAACGCCGCCGCATCAACCGGCAGACTCGTGGCGTTGGTCAGTTGCCCGAGTTGTTCCTGCGACATCGTGAATGCGCCGGCTGTCACTTTGTTGGCGACGAAGGTCTTGGTCTCGAACGGCGGAGCCTCCGGATTCTCGTGCCCTTCCGGATGCTTGAAGTTGGACGAGTCGATCCGCCCGTTTGCCCACTCCTTCTTGTACTCCCACGTCGTCACGGTCTCGGTGCCGCCGCCAATTTTCTTGCGCGACTCACTCTTCTCGTGCTCTTTCCACTGGAACATGTCGACGTTGCGGATCAGCTTGACCGCGGTAGCCTGCACGGCCAGTTGGTCATCTACGACAGGAGCGTCTGTCTTCACCGCGCCGCTCGTATGAATGAGTTTCCCTTCTTTGCCGGGATCGACGGAGTCCGACGGCACCGACACGACCGCTCCGAGTCCCTCGGTCAGTCCTTTCGACGTGCGAACGGCCCGCCCTTCGTTCCAGAACAGGAGCGGAACCGAGACCACAAACAAGATGAAACCGAAAAACACGCTCTTGATCGATCCGAGAATGTTGCCGCCCCACGATGTGCTGGTCGTGGAGGTAAAGGAATCAGGCATGACGCGATCTCCTCTAATGTATTGGTTGGATTTGGAAGGGCGGACGAGGCCCGTACGCGTCACTTTATGCTGAACGATCGTTGGACGCCACAGCACGCTTGGCTCATAAGAACCATGGGGAGCCCATGCAACTTGACTGAATCGGCGGCGTCCTCAAATCCTGTTGCGTCCGCCTTCCAACAGTTATATTATGGATTGATCGTCCACGCCGGGACCCACCCGGTGCGCAGTTAATCCAATATAAGAGAGAGATAACGTTTATGAAGAAAACGTCCGTGAAAGTACTGCTTTTTGCCCTTCTCCTGACCACCCTGGCATCCGTCTCTGCATACGCCGAGGAGTACAAGTTCAAGGTCACCAACAGCACGAAGACCGTCATCACGAAGATCCTTGTTTCCGAAGACGGCCAGAAGTACGGCTTCTTCGACATCGGCAAGGGCATCAAGCCGGGCCAGACCGTCGAGCTCGTGTGGGACAAGTCGACGAACAACGAAGCCTGCAAGCAGCACGTGAAGGCCGTCTACGCAGACGGTTCCGAATCCGAGCCGGCCATGTTCGACTTCTGCGAATCGGACGTCGCTCTCGAATTCAACGACTGACGTTTCTCGAATCGCGAATCTTCGGCGGGACCACTCTCACGGGTGGTCCCGCTTTGTTTTTCCGGAGGAACGAGGCAGAGACGAGAGATTAGAGATCAGGCGGGTTCTTTCCTGAGCGGATCAAGCTCCCGCGATCATCCCCTCCTCCTCCCCTCGGGCCACCAGCGCGGTGGCGGCAAGATCTCCGGTCACATTGAGAACGGTCGAGAACGTATCCGGAATCGCATCGACGGCGATGAGGATGCCGATTCCTTCGACCGGCAGACCAATCGCCAGAAACAGCGGCGTGAGCATGATGAACGCGCCCCGAGGAATGCCCGGCACCGCGAACGACAGGAACACGGCAGCAAACGCGATCGTGGCGATCGCCGTGGCGTGCAGCGGGATGCCGTAGAACCAGCCGATGAAGAGCGCGCCCACCGTCCACGACAACGGTGCGGCGATCTTGAATGTGGAAACGGCCAGCGGCAGCACGAAACCACAGACGCGATTCGGAAGCTCGAGTCCGCGCTCCGCACTTTCGACGAGCGCCGGCAGCGATGCGATGGACGAGCTCGAGCTGATTGCGATGAGCTGCGCCGGCAGTGCCGCCCTGGCAAAGCGTCGCATCGAAATCCGCGCCACCAGCGCAACTACGGGATAGAGCAGCAGCGTCACGATGAGATTGCCGGCCGAGTACACGACGATGTAGAAACCGATGCCGCCAGCCAGCTCCGCTCCCGCGTGAACCGCGAGCGGCAGCACCAACGCGAAGACGCCGAGCGGCGCGAGCATCACCACCCACCGCACCAGCGTGAGCATGGCCTCGCCGAGCGCGCGAAAAAATCCGAGAAGCATGGCGCGCGCCGGATCGGGCGTACGCGCCACCGCGAGCGCGAAGAGCAGCGTGAAGAGAACCAGCGGCATCATCGCACCCGACGCCGCGGCAGCGATCGGATTCGAAGGAAGCAGCGATGACAACCACGCCGAAAACGTCTGGCTCTGTCCGGCTCCCGCCAGGTCGCCCGCCGCCTCCGCTGCGCCCCTCGGCAATGCCATGATTCCGAGCCGGCGCGGGAGCATCTGAAACATCGCAAGCGCAAGCGGAATCACCACGATCGCCGTTCCTGCCAGAAGTGCCACGAACGTAACCAGCGATCGCCCGCCGATACGCGCGATCGACCGCAGGTCATCCGCCGACGCCACGCCCGTGATGAGCAGCGACACGACCAGCGGGATCACGGTCATGCGGATCGCGTTGACCCACAGTGTCCCGACTGGAACGATGAAATCGACCGCGCGGAGCAGCGAAGCGTTCCCCGAAGCAGCAATAGCGATCCCGCAGATCAGCGCAGCAGCAAGGGCGACGAGGACACGTGTGGTTTCTTTCAATTGGAGTACCTCACATCATCAAGTCCCCGCCATTGATATCGAACGATGCCCCAGTGATGTACCCGGCCGCCTCGGAGGCAGCAAAGCAGATCAAGTCCGCAACCTCCAGCGACGTTCCGAGCCGCGGGACCGGGTAGCTGCGGGCCAGGCGCTCCAGCAGTTCGTTCGTCGCGTTCTCATGCGTCAGCTCCGTATCGATCATCCCCGGACAAACTGCGTTCACCGTGATGCCGAACTGGCCGAGCTCCTTCGCGCTCGCGCGGGTAAGGCCGAGGAGTCCGGCCTTCGATGCGGTGTAGTGCGCGCCGCCGAGCGTGCTCACCGTGCGGCCGGCGGACGACGAGATATTGATGATGCGGCCGTAGTGCTGCGCCTTCATGATCGGCAGCACTGCCTTCGTGAAGAGGAACGGTGCGGTGAGATTCACTTCCAGCGCCTCCCGCCACTCCTCGGCCGAAAGATTCGGAAAGCGCGTCGAGCGCGCGAAGGCAGCATTGTTCACCAGGATATCGACCCGCCCGAACCGTTCCACCGTCGCCCTGACGATCTCCTCCGGAACACCAGGCGCTGCGATGTCGCCCGGAACCGCCAGTGCGCGCCCGCCGAGCGACTGCGCCAGCGATTCCGCCCGCGCACGATCACGCACATTCACAGCGACGGCCGCACCCCTCTCGTAAAGTCGCTCAGCCGCCGCGCGTCCAAGCCCGCGCGCAGCACCGGTGACGATGGCGACACGACCCTCGAAGTCGTTCATGACTCTGCTCCCTCGCGGAGCATCGTATCGATCAACGATTCGATCTCCGTGCGCAGCTCGTCGTAGTGCTTGCCCGTTCCCGGCCCTGCGAAGCCGGAGTAGATCTTGCGCACCTTTCCGTCGCGTCCGACGAAGATCGACGTCGGAAAGGCCAGGACGCGCGTGATGTCGGGGAGCGTGGCCGAGGCCTTCGCTTTGTCGCTCACGCCCGCGAGAAGGAGCGTGTAGCGGATCTTGTGACGTGTCGCAAAGCGCCTCACCATTCGGCTGTCACGCGCCGCATCTCCGGTCAGCTCGTATGCCAGCCCGACGATCTCGAGCCCCTGGCCGCGATACTTACGATCCCACGCGGCCAGGAGCGGCGCCTCATCATTACAGTTCGGGCACCACGATCCAAAGATGTTGACGAGTACGACCTTGCCACGAAAGCGATCGTCGCTGAGCGAAACAGGATGTCCCTCGAGGTCGGGAAACCGAAACTGAAATCTTCCATCGGCGTTCGTCAGCGCAACATCTTTCCAACCATCCGGAAGCGCCGCGCCCGCGTCATCCGTGCGCGTGGCGGTCCATGTGGCGTGATACGAATCGCGTGACCAGTAATCGCCGGCCAGCGTCCCATCGCTGGCTGCCCGCGCCTGAAAAAGAAACGCGTGCGCCCCGTCGAAGGTCGACAAACGAAGGATGCCGTTCTCGAACGAACCTTCCAGATAGCGATCGTCACCGGTCGGTGTCAGGAATGTGCCGGTGACATGGTTCGTGCCGGGATCCTGATGAAACTCTCCACGCGCAGGCGAAGTGCCATCGGCATCGACAAACACCGCCTTCCAGATGCCACTGACATCGTTGATCGAATGGGGCTTGGTTGCCGGAGCAGGTTGAAACCGCGGCAGCTCGCCGCGCGTCGCGCGAAACGGCATGTGCGACGCACCCTTCGATCCGGTCTTGATCCACTCCCCGGCCATCGCGTTGCCATCGTTTGAAACGGTCGCGAGGATCAAAGAGTCGTACCAATCGAATCGCAATGCCACCGAGTTGCCTGTGACATCCACTTCGCTCACCGGCGCGCGCTCCGCGCCATTCACGATGACTGCACCGAGCGGATTGCCGCGTCTCCTGATGCGCAGCGTGAACGGCAACTCGCCGCCGGGAGACATCAGCACCGCGCGCCAGGTCCCCTCGATCGCCGCCGGCTTCGGCGCCTCGGCACGGCAACCGATGAGGGCAAGCGCCGCGAAAAGACCGACAGCGAATACGCCTTGTTTCCCTCGCAGAAATTGCATCGCCGCTATCTTGACACGAGCCGATAACCTCGCCGATGAAAGTCCGACATCAAACGACAAGGTCTCGCGCGTGAACGACGATTCGAAGCATTGGAGCTATCGGCCAGATCCAACCATCGAGGCGGGACGCCCCGATGGCCGCGGTCGAGACGACCGCACTCCTCGGCGTGAAGTAAGGCGCAGTCATTGTGTCAAACGACGAGTAGTCGAAGCGCGCGCCGCCAACTACACACCACAAACGGAAACAATATGAAATCAGATCACATGAACGTGAAATCAGAGCATATGAGTGTGATCCCGGCTCACATTAGTGTGATCCCAGATCATGTGAACGTGATCCAAGTTCATACGAGTGTGATCCAGGATCACATGAGTGTGAAATCGGATCACGTGAATGGGAAACCAGAACCCGTGAGCTGATCAGGCGCTGACCGATCGGGCTCGCGCCTACCTGACACGAGATCATGCAATCGCTGTTCGACGTTTTCAGGAACGGCCACGCTGACGAACCAGGAGCTGGGGTAAAGGTAGTCTTCGCCGGACTCGTCGATCACGCGAACGTGGTCTCGCTGCGCAGCCGCTGAGTCTTCGAGAATCTCGTAGACCTTCCGAAGTTCCAGCGTGCCGGCATATTCGCCGTTGTCGATGCAGATTGCGAAGTGCTTTGTCTCGTTCATTTGGGTCAACTGAGATACCGCTTGAATGAAGTTTAGCAGGCAAACGGCCCCTCATCCGGCCTTCGGCCACCTTCTCCCCATCTGAGAAGCGATGGGGAGAAGGCGCTCGAACTTAACGCGCGCCATCAATTCACTCGGCGCACGAGGCGAGAGGCGAGTGGTGGATCGCGTGGACCCTCGCGCCGACCTCCAATCGAGCGCCTTCTCCCCTCGTGCTTTTCGAGGGGAGAAGGTGGCGAAGCCGGATGAAGGGTGTCGTGCAATCGACAGACTCAAAGTTCCTGAACGCGTGAAGTGTCCCGACCGGCGACTACTTCTGTATCGCATACGACACTTTAAAGAACAGCGACCGATCGAGTTTCACCAGGTCGTTGCTGGGTGTGATCGTCCGGTCGTCGCCGTATCCGAGGAAGAGGACGGTCTGCCAGTTGATCTTGTAGCTGTAGAGGACGGACCCGAGGAACGAGCCGCTGTGGGGAGCGACCTGGAAACCGTAGAGCGACGGGTTGCGGTTCGTGGTGACGTACTGGCCGATGATCCGTACGAGCGCCTTCGACGAGAAGCTGTACGTGGTTTTCAGGTATTCAACGTCGGCGGTGTAGAGCCGGCCGCTGTCGATGTTGAGCCATTCGTGGCTGATGTTCGGCTCGAAGGTGAGCCGGTCGAGCGGGCGTATCGTTGCGGCGAGGCCGAGGGATGAGCCCTTCCCTACCCGGCCGTTGGCGAAGTCGATCATGTCGCCGGCGCGGCCGTTGAACGTGATCCGCGGAAGGCGCCCCGACGGGTCGAGCTGCACGAGCCAGTTGAGGTACGTCTCTTCCAGCAGATTGCTTCCCACGCGCGTTTGATTCTTGATGAGCAGTACCGCCGTCGCCTGGAGGTTCTTCGCGCCGAGCACACTGATGCCGGGCGAGAAGCGGTGGTAGATCGTGTTGCCATCGCGGTCGGTCTGCTGATCGATGAAGAGATTCGGCCGGACGAAGCTGAGAAGACTGTGCTCGGGATAGAACCTGAGACCGCCGCCTCCATCGATCTCGCGATAGCCGACCTGGGGGACGAAGCCGAGATCGGCGCGGAAGGCGTTGCCGAGGTCTTTCCCTTCGACAAACCAGTCGTACTTCTGGGCGTTGTGGTTCCAGCCCGCGTACGCGGCATGCGACGTCGATCGCTCGCCGTTCCATGACGGCGAGAGGTCGGGCCGGTTCGGATTCTCATTCTGGCTGAGCAGCAGCTCGCCAGTGATGGCGTCGTGATCGCCGGGACGCCATTGGAAGTCGGGCCCGAGAACGCGATTGTGTCCGCCGCCGCGGATCTCGCGGTCGGTCAGCACGGCGCCGACGAACGACGCGCCGAGCTGGTGACGAATGCGCCCGATGATGTCGATCGACTTGAAATCCTGCAGCGCGAAGTCGTTGCCGAGCGGCCCGGGAAGGATGGTCAGTCCGCCGCCTTTGTCGTCGGTGATGAGCAAGGTGTAGGCGGTATTGCCGAACCGTCCCGTGCTGCGCGCGCCGAAGCGCGGCGCGGTGATTGTGCGCGTGTAGGCAACCTGCAGCGGTGTGTCGAAGAGATCGAAGCCTTCCAAAAAAAACGGACGCTTCTCGGGATAGAAGACGGCGAAGCGCTGATTCACGGTGATCTGGGCGATGTCCGCCTCGACTTGCGAGAAATCGGGATTGACGGTCATGTCGACGGCATTGGTTGCCGTCGGCGTCCATTTCACGTCGATGCCGGCGTCCTTGTGCAGCGGATCGCGATGCAGCGGCGATCCCGGTCCTGCCTCAGGTGTCTCGGTGGTCTGCGCGGTGACATACGGCGCGGCGACGAAGTGACCCGCCTTCGGCAAGCCGGTCAGCCCGATCAGCGGATGCATGTGGCAGATGTAGCAGTTGGAGCTTCGCTCGATCGGCGCACTGCCGAAGGCGTAGCGGAACTCGCGGGGATAGTTGCGCCAGATCATGATGTTCCATGTCTGCGCGTCCGCGTTGTCGTAGCGGAGCGACGAGAACGGGATGCGGTACTCGGCGCTCCATCCGCCGGCGTCGATCTTCGCCGCCGTGTCGTAGTAGAAATCGGGCGAGAAGTCCTCGTTGCCGTTCGTGTCGTTGTAGATGCCGTCGCCCTGGATCCCGCGGGGATTGACGCGCAGCTCCATCGCCGTGCGCTTGTCGTTGCGCGTGTCGAGGAAGACGGCGATGTTGTCGTCGGTGCCGATGACGGCATCGCGATCGACGTACGGCGCGCGGATCTGCTCGGGATGAGGATCCTCGCAACGAATGCCGATGTAGAAATAGTGGTCGTCGTACGTGATGTAGGCAGTCGTCTTGACCTTCGCAGGCACGTTGTTGCCGGGTGACGTTTCATAGAACTGATCGATCGTCGCCGCATTCTTCCAGCCGGCGTCGCCGAGGTCACCGTCAACGGTGATCGGCCCTTCCGCGCGATGAACCGTCGTCGGCGCGGGAGCAGGCAGCGGCGGCGGATCAGCCGCCCACGCGATGCTCGCAAAACCTGCGGATAGGACAACAGCCAGGACGACGGACGTCGACGATGAGCGCATGCAATGACTCCCTGCGAATCGATACGTACGTTGGACGGAGAAGGGTGCAGCCCGTTAGTAACAACCCGGTCACGTCTTTTTCGGCGTCAGTGTGACGACGCCAAGCCGCCGGCCGTTCGTGGGAGACATCGGGATGGGGAAGAAGACAGGGTTACGGTTTCACGCGGAGACGCGGAGGCCGCGGAGAGCCCCTCCGCATCTCCGCGCCTCCGCGTGACAATGTTTTTCAATGTATCCAGAGAAAACTTCACTCCCCTGTCGATTTCGCCCTTCCCCGTTCGACTATCACTCAAAAGGAGGAAACACCGATGCAATACCTGCTGCTGATTTACGACGATGAGAAGCGTTGGACCAACATGACCGAGGCCGGCATGCAGAAAGGGATGTCCGCATATGACGCGTTCGGCAAGGAGTTCGCCGGCAAGATCAAAGCTGGCAATGCGCTGCAGCCGACGCACACCGCCACGACCGTTCGCACGCGCGACGGGAAGCGCCTCACGACCGACGGACCCTATGCCGAAACGAAAGAAGCCCTCGGCGGCTACTACCTCGTCGACGCCAACGATCTCGACGAGGCCATCGCCATCGCGGGGAAGATTCCGGGCGCGCTCACCGGCGCGATCGAAGTCCGCCCGATCATGACGTTCGACTGATCGCTATCATGCAGCGGTCTTGACCGCGATCGAAGATGTGTTTCGCAGCGAATGGGGCCGGCTCCTTGCGGCCCTCATTCACCTCCTCGGCGATTTCGATGTCGCCGAGGAGGCACTGCAGGAAGCGTTTGCAGCGGCGGTGACGGAGTGGGCCGGCGAAGTCCCGCGCAATCCGCGCGCATGGCTGTACGGAACCGCGCGGCACAAAGCGATCGACCGGTTGCGCCGGCGCGCGCGCTTTGCGGAAAAGCAGGCGGAGCTTGCCTACCTCGCTCCGTCCGCAACGAGTGATGAGATGAACGATGCCGACGAATCCGGCGTCCCCGACGAGCGCCTCCGCCTGATCTTCACCTGCTGCCACCCGGCGCTGGCCGAAGACGCGCAGGTGGCGTTGACGCTGCGAACGCTCTGCGGCCTGTCGACCGAGGAGATCGCGCGTGCGTTCCTCGTCCCGACCGCAACGATGGCGCAACGCCTCGTGCGCGCGAAAGCGAAGATCCGCGGCGCCGGGATTCCATATCGCGTACCGCCCGCATCCGAGCTGCCCGAGCGCCTGTCCGTGGTGATGGCCGTCGTCTATCTCGTCTTCAACGAAGGCTACGCCGCGGCGAGTGGTGAGTCGCTGGTGCGTCACGATCTCTGCGCCGAAGCAATTCGTCTGGCCCGCGTGCTGCGCGCCCTCCTCCCCGACGCGCAACTCGACGCGTTACTCGCGTTGATGCTCCTCCACGAAGCACGGCGTGCAACACGCGTCGACGACAACGGCGAGATGGTCCTCCTCGCCGATCAGGATCGATCGCGCTGGGACCGCGCCGAGATCGACGAAGGCCGCGCATTGCTGCAATCGTCGCTGCGTACCTCGCGCCCCGGCACGTACGCGCTCGAAGCCGCGATTGCCGCCGTCCACGCAGACGCTCACATCGCCTCGGATACCGACTGGAAGCAGATCGCCGCGATCTACGAGCGCCTGTACTTTCTCCACCCAACTCCGATCGTCGCGCTCAACCACGCGGTAGCAGTATCAATGTCCGACGGCCCCGCCGCGGCGTTGCCGCTTGTCGCTGCGCTGTCCGACTCGCTCATCGACTACCACCTCTGGCACGCCACCCGCGCCGATCTCCTTCGCCGCCTCGGCCGCGATGACGAAGCCATCGCAAGCTACCGTCGAGCGCACGAGCTGGCGGGCAACGACGCGGAGCGGCGGTTTCTCGCGCGAAGGATAGAAAAACTGGCGAGCTCAAGACACGACTGATACAAAGACCAGAGCGACGGTACTTGGCAATCGTTCACCGCAGGGGTCCGTTCCCAGAGCCACCGGTTGCGTTCTTTCGACGAATTTCCGGTCATCGCGGGTCTTCGTTTCTACCATGGAGTAATGAATACCGACGTTGCCCATATTCACGTCTACCATGGTGGAGCAAATACAGTCCTCGTCCGAATTCACGCAGTCGTTTGACTGAGTTTTGCCGAGGTTGGCTGAATTCAGACGCGATTTGCCCGGTTTCACCCAGGCTCAGCTTGCGTTCACGTCTACCATGGAGGAACTCATAACAAGATTGACCAAATTCACGTCTACCATGGTGGACAAAATGCAGACATAGATTGAATTCACACCGTCGTTAGACTGAATTTTGCCGAGGCGGACTGATTTCACACGCGATTTGTCCAAGTTTCCGCAGGCTCAGCTCGCCGTCACGTCTACCATGGAGGAATTCATAACATGATCGATCAAATGCACGTCTACCATGGAGGCGTTCATGCCGACATTCCGTGAATTCACGCCATCGAAGAGCGATTCTCTGCCGCCGTTGTCCGTTTCATCACGGTGTTAGCCGGGATTCACGCCGACTCACCCGGGGTTCGCGTCTACCATGGTGGAGTTTCACTTCACCACGATCGTCGTGTCATCCGCCGGCGTTGCGGGCCTGGCGTGGGTGCGCCAGTCTTCGAGGATCGCGGTAAGAATCGCGGCGGCGGCGCGGCGGGAGACTTTGCCCAGGATTTCGCGGAGGCGGTCGAAGCCGTAGGGGCGGGCGTGGGCGTCGTGAGCTTCGAAGAGGTCGTCGAATGCGCTTTCAAAATGGCACTTTCAAAACGGGGTCAGGTCTACTCTTGAAAGTGCTCACCGGCATCAAGAAGACGAAAACAGGTGGTCACTTTCAAAAGTGGACCTGACCCCATTTTGAAAAGTGCGCGCGTGGGCAACCTACCTCCTTTTCACAACCACGATCGTCGTGTCATCCGCCGGCGTTGCCGGCCCCGCGTGGGTGCGCCAATCTTCGAGGATCGCGGTCAGGATTGCGGCGGCCGGGCGGCGGGAGACTTTGCCGAGGATCTCGCGGAGGCGGTCGAAGCCGTAGGGGCGGGCGTGGTGGTCGTGAGCTTCGAAGAGGCCGTCGGAGAAGATGACGATGGTGGTGCCGGTGGGGATGGAGAGCGGCGTGTCGGCGTACTCACGCGTTGGGCCGAGTCCGAGCGGGAGCGACGGGAGATCGAGCTCGCGAACTTCGGCGCCGCGAACGATCCAGGGATACGGGTGGCCGGCGTTGCTGACGAGCGCTTCGCCGGTGATTGGATCGAGACGGAGCAATGCCAGCGATGTGAACGTTCTTGGCGAGCCGATCTCGCGCAGGACGAGGTCGAGGCGTTGCAGCACCATCGCCGGGGTTCGCTCCGCTTCGACGAGGCTGGCCAGGCCGGCCTTCGTCATCGCCTGGGCAATTGCACATGAGTAGCCGTGGCCGGAGACGTCGCCCGCTGCAATCCAGAGCCGGCCGGCCGAGTCGTGCACGAAGTCGTAGAGATCGCCGCCGGCTTCGCTGGCCAGAATCGAGCTGGCCACGATCTCGTAGCCTTCGATCTGCGGCATCTCCTTCGGCAGGAGGCCGAGCTGCATGCGCGCCAGCAGATCCATCTCGTACTTCAGCCGGTTCTCCTCCTCCACACGACGCGCGAAGTCGGGAAGGGGAAGCGGTCCGTCTTCCGCTTCGTCGTCGCGGCGGATGCCGAGGAGTCCGAGGGGCACGGGCGCGATCGCCACGGCGAGGAGCAGCACTGACGCCAGCGGCACCCAGTAGAAATGAAGCAGCGAGTAGAGCGCCGCGGGAAGAACGGCCGACATCATCGCCGCGGTGAGCAGCGCGGTGAGTCCGAACTCCGCGTACGCGTAAACCAGAATCGCCGTCAAAAGAAGGCCCGCGGTGAACGCGATCCCGAACGACGAAAGCGGGATGCGCGTGGCCAGCACCAGTCCGCCGAGGAGCGTCGCGCCGCCGCGGATGCGCCGGAGAAGCGGCCAGCGCAGCGCGATGCAGAAGACAAGCATGATCAGGCCGGTGCGAAACGCTCCTTCTTCGATCGGCGATGTGGCCACGCCGAAGAACGGCATGCGGATGCTGCCATCGGTCGTGGCCACGCCCGGCACCATCGTCCCGAACGACATCGCCAGCAGCCAGAGGCCTGCGACCGATGCGCCGATCGACCAGCCGGCGAGCAGCGCCGTCCCGCCTTTCGGTCCGAGCCGTCCCGCGCGAAGCGTGTCGAGTGACGTGCGGAAACCGGGCACCGTCGAGCGCAGCCACGACTCGGCCGCCGACCAGAGGACGAAAAGGGACAACGCTTTACCGACGACAAGCGTTAGATCGTTGACGAGCTGAATCCAGGAAGCGGAGCTCCCTAAGGCTCCGGGCAGCGACATGGCAATCGAGAGCCCAGCGAGGACGAGACCTTTCTTCAGCTCGATCCGCCGCCGTATCAGAAGAAGGCCGAAGAGCAAAATGACGGCGATCCAGAAGATGGCGCGAACGATCATCGTTTCCAGCCGCGCAGTCATGAACGATCCGAACGTCAGGTTTTCCAGCCGGCTTCGCATGGAACCGACTGTGCCCACGACTCGCTTCGCCTGCGGAACGTTCGAGCCTCGTAGCGAGGTCGTGATGAGAACCTCCGGCGGCGTGGTTCCCGGTATGGCAGCGAGACGCAGCGTCTCGGTCATCACGGTCATTTCGACCTCAGGAACCGTTTGACCTGGAGGGAGGAACAGCCGCTCCAGCTCCAGCCGCGCGGAGGGAGCGGACGATCGCGATCGCAGCAACTCTTCCGGAAGCCACACCGCCGAGAGGGGAACACCGCGCACCGTGAAGAGGACGCGAAGCTGCCCCCGTTCGTCGCCGCCTCCCCATCGAGTTTGGGCGGACGCGTCGACGTATGGCCCGCGGCCTTCGCGCGCCAGCCAATCGGCAGCCGCCGGCCCGAGAACGTCGTATGCCTTCTCGCGGTCGGAAAGAAGATCGCTCTCCAATAGGATGCCGTTCGATCGGAGCTGCACGTGCGGCAGGGACTCGAGACGGATATCGGCGGGACCGGCGATCTGCTGCAACCTCGCCGCGAAGAAGCTTTCCTCGGGGATGCTCAGATTGCGCCACTCGGGAAGCTGGCGCAAGGCGACGATGACGCCGATTGCGAACACTGCAACTCCGATGGCACTCAGCCCGAGGAGTCGCATGCGCCGGTCAGGTCCACCCATTCAAGTCAAGGTATACAGCGAACGGGAGGAAAAGTTCCAGCGAGGGTGTCGCTGATCGGGAGTCGGGAGTCGGATCAAGACAGGCGCCCAGTAGTCTCCGACTCCCGACTCCCGATTCCCGACCCCCTCCTACGCGGCATGTTCGAGCAATTCCGTTCCGCGGCCGATGCGCGCTTCGTAGCCGCGCCACGTAACGCGATTCGAAAAGAACGGCACAGCCCACGCGTAGAACATCACGAGATCGAGCAGTGGCGTGACGGCGAGTTGTCGCCAGCGCAGCTCTGCCGCTGTCGATCGATTGAGCAGCGCGAGCTGAAGGATCCGGATGACCGCAACGACAATCGGAAGGAGTCCAAACCGCGCCGGCGCTGCGATCGTCGCAAGCATCGCGAATACGAACGGATTGAGCATCAGCTCAGCGGCATAGAGACGGTGCGAGAACGCATACCGGATCTTGTTCCATCGCACCTGCCGGTCGATGGCGCGTTTGGCGGTGCGATCGATGACGACGTTCCGAATGACGACGGGCGACAGAACGACCGCGAAGCCAGCCTCGCGCACCGCCAGCCCGATCGCCTGATCCTCGGCCAGCGTGCGCCGGAAGCGCTCGAATCCACCAATCGCTTCGAGCGCTTTGCGTGAGATGGCCATCGACTTGCCGACAACGCACGGCATGTTTGCAGTTGCCGCGAGCACGGCGCCGGGGACGACGAATCCAAGGAGATGCAGCGACTCGAGCGTCGCACCGAGCGTTCGGGCGCCCGATCCGGTGAAGAGATTCGAGACACAGCCGGCGCGGACGTCGTCGAACGCGGCGAGCGTTGCCGCCAGATCGTCGGGGCCAACGCGGACATTCGAATCGGAGATGAAAAGGATGTCGCCTGTGGCAGCGCGTGCCGCAGCAATCAGCCGCTCCGCTTTTCGATTCACCACACCCGCACACGAGCCGGGGTCGACAACGACGCGGAACGGCGCGTGAGGGTAGTCGCGCATGACCCGGTGCGCAATTTCGAGCGCCGGATCGCTCCACTCCTCGGCGGAGATGATGACCTCGTGGCGGATACCGCGAAGCCGTGTGAACGAGATGAGGTTCTCTTCGAGCTCATCATCGAGGCCGCACACCGGCTTGAGGATCGAAACGAAAACGGCCTGCCGGCCACGCAGGCGCGCCACAAAAGGGCGTTCATTTCTCCGGAATCGCCAGGTCAGGAGAGCCTGAATCGAGGTGACGATCGTGCCGATGAGCGAGAGGCAAGCAAAGAAAAGGCTGATCATCATCCTTCACCCCACCATCGCCAGCGCTGCCCGCGCCGGCGCTTCAAGGCGAGTGACCGCCATGCCGCGCCCCGCTGCGAGCGTGTCGAGAACTTCCTTCTCGCTCTTGCCGCAAGGGAGCAGTGTCTTCCACGCGTAGAGATGCTCTTCACGATGGAAATCGCTGTTGCCGATGTAGGGGAACTTTGCGCGAGCAACCGGCGGGAAAAGATCCCAACGGCAGGCCACTTCCCAAAGATCGATGAGATCAGCCAGCTCCTCACGCCGGTTCCAGAGATAGAACGTGTTCGAGAACCAGTCCGACTGCTCGTGGGGATGGCAGGCCACCACGATGCGGCTCTTCTTCTGCGCGCGCTCCAGCATCTCCACGACCGTGCCGTCCGCTGAGATGAAACTGTCGAGCCCGAGGGCCAGCACGTGCGCGGCGGTGCGGCGCCTGACCGTGTTTTGCGTCAGCTCGAAACCGGTCAGTACGATCATCCGATACCGGTCCCAGGCACGGCGCCGCTCACGCTCAATCTCGTCCTGGTATTGCGAAAAGTTCTCCGCCGTGACGGTGAGGCCGAAGTGGTGTGCGACCTTTCCGATGACCGAGTCGCGGTTGACGACGTGATCGGTGATGGCGATGACGTCGTGACCCGATTGTCCGAAGAGGTCGATGACGGCGGGAACCGGCAGTTTGCCGTCAGACCATGTGGTGTGAATGTGAAAGTCCGCGAGCAGCATGTTCACCCTCCCGTTGCGCGTTACTACTCTGCGCCCGAGGGGTGCAACGAAAGTTGTGCATCACGTAAAGAGTTCTCATCGTTCAGGTGAAGAAATTCACGGCCCAGCTCGCGAAAGACGGCGACAGATCCTCGGGGCGTGCGGGCCATGGTGGCGCGGTCCACTGCATAGAGACCGAACTTCGGCTCGAAACCATCGAGCCACTCGTAGTTATCGATGAGCGACCAGTGGAAGTAGCCGTGAACCGGAACGCCGCGCGCTTCGGCCCTGGCGATCTCGCGGGCATGCGCGCGAAGGAACTCCGGACGGAGCCGGTCGTCCGCATCGGCAAGGCCGTTCTCGGTGATGACGAGCGGAAAGCCGGACTGTGCGGCATCGTCGAGCAGCGGCCCAAGCGTCTCGGGACTGATCTCCCAGCCGTTGTCGGTCAGTCCGAGGCCGGTCCGGTCGCTGTAGTCGAAGTCGCCGATCCAGCGCGTGGTGCCGGGGCACCGAAGATGAAGGCGCGAATAGAAGTTGACGCCGAAGGTATCGAGATAAACCGGAAGCTCGTCGCGGCGTCCACGAATCGTCGTTCCGGGCGGGAGGAGAAACTTCCAGCGGCCCGTGGCAAAGGCCTCGATGACGCCGCGGTTGTACATCGTCTGCGCGGACCGCACGAGGAGACGATCGAGCGGATGCCAGTCGCGGTGCGGCCCGAAGCCCATCATGTTGTGCGCCACGCCGATCGCCGCATGCGGAACGCGCGTCCGGATCTCCGAGGCGGCGAAACAGTGCGCCGCGAGGAGGTGATCGAAGACGCGATTGAGCGACCGGCTGTCGGAGATGCCGGGCGGAATCTGCCCATCGAGATAACCGCCCAGCAGAAACACGAGCGGCTCGTTGAGGATGACCCAGAAACGGACCCGATCGCCGAAAGCCGCTACGACGCGGCGCGCGAAAATGCCGAATTCGAGCACCGAGGCGATCGACGTCCACGGCGTTTGCTCATGAAACCAGCGCGGATGCGTGTAGTGAAAAAGCGTCACCACGGGCTCGATGCCGAGCGCAAGGAGCTGATCAACGAACCGAACGTAGCGCTCCAGAACCTCGTCATCAAAGACACCGCGCCGCGGTTCGACGCGGCTCCAGGAAATAGAGAAGCGAAACGCATTCGCTCCCGCGGCACGCGCGAGAAACGCATCGTCCTCGTACTGGCGCCATGAATCCGAGGCGTTGCCGCAGGGCTCTCCGCGCGTACGTCCGGCCGCTTCCCAATCGGTCCAGTCGCAGTGGTCTGCCCCCTCAACCTGGTAATGCGAGACGGCCACGCCCCACAAGCGCGGCCGGTCAGCAAAAGGGAATCGGGGTTGCCTCACTCCCGTGCTTATACCGGCCGGCCGTGCATAGGAGATGAAGTTTGGGTGGAGAAGATTGGGTGAGCGAAGCCGGCAACGCCACGGAATGGATAATTGACAATTGACAGTGAAGAGCGGATCTCGATGACCTGGGGCAGTGGACGGATCCGACCGATCGGACCGATCGGACCGATCGGACCGATCGGACCGCCCCCCACACCCCACCCCCCACCCCCCATTGTCAATTGCCCCCCGCCCCGCTTACTCTTGCGTCATTCCAGAATCGAGACGCGGAGGCACCGATGAGCGAATCGGATTCTCGTGGCAAGTGGACTCGCAGGCGTTTTCTCGAAACCGTTGGACGCGTCGGTGGAGCTGCCGCTGTTTACGAATCGATGGTCGCGCTCGGGATGGTGCGCGTGCCCGACTCCGCGTACGCGAATCCGCTACAGATTCCTGAGGGCGCAGGCGCTGGCAAGACGATCGTCATCCTCGGCGCGGGCGTGGCCGGACTCACCGCCGCGTACGAGCTGACGAAGCGCAGGAGCGGCTACAACATCATCATCCTCGAAGCGCAGCATCGCACCGGCGGACGCAGCTACACCGTCCGCACCGGCGACAAGATCATCGAGAAGCATGGGAAGGACACCTGGGAGCAGACGTGCGGATTCGACAAGGATCAGTACCTCAATGCCGGACCGGGACGGCTTCCCTACCACCACACCGTCGCACTCGGCTACTGCAAGGAGTTGAAGGTCGCGGTCGAGCCGTACGTGATGTCGTCGCGCGCTAACCTCTATCAAACGCCGGGCTCCTATCGCGACAAGTCCGTCCCCAACCGCCGCATCCTGAACGACACGCGCGGCTACATCGCCGAGCTGCTGACGAAGTCGATCGATAAGGGCTCGCTCAACGACGAGCTCTCGCCGGCGCAACAGAAGCAGATGCTCGATCTTCTCAACACGTTCGGACCGCTGAGCAACAAGAAGTACATCGGCTCGCAGCGCTCCGGCTACACGACCGAACCGGGAGTGACGACAGCGGGCGACATCGAGCCGCCGCTCAAGCTCATCGAGTTGCTCGGCTCCGAGTTCTGGCTCGACCGGATGTACCAGCCGGAAGACTACGAGTGGCAGCCGACGCTCTTCCAGCCGGTCGGCGGCATGGACATGCTGGCGAAGGGTTTCCTTCCGTTCGTCAAAGACTTCATCCGCACCGACCGCGAAGTGACCTACGTCCACAATGTCGCCGGCGACAAGGTCGAGATTCACCATCGCACGGCCGGCGATCCGTCATCCGCGGTCGAGACGATCACCGCCGACTGGTGCATCTCCACGATTCCGGTATGGATCCTCGCCAAGGACGTCGACAACAACTTCTCGCATCCGTTCCAAGCCGCGCTCAAAGCGGCCAAACGCGGTCTGACGTGCAAAGTGGGATGGCAGGCCAACCGGCGTTTCTGGGAACTGGACAACGAGATCTACGGCGGCATCTCCTACATCAATCACAACATCACGCAGATGTGGTATCCGTCGAACGGCTACCTCTTCCAGGAGAAAGGCGTGCTGACCGGCGCGTACAACTACACAGCGCGCGCCGAAAAGCTCGGTAAAGAATCACTCAGCGAACGTCTGCAGACCGCCGCGGCCGGCGCGCGCCGTCTGCACGGCGAGGCCTTCACCAGGGACGTGCCGATCGACCTCGGCCTCTCCATCGCCTGGCATCACGTCCCGTATCAACTGGGCGGCTGGGCGGATTGGGACGGCGTCGCGGCCGTCCATTACGAGACGCTGCTTGCTCCTGAGGGTCACGTGATCGTCGCCGGCGATCAGGTGTCGTACCTGCCCGGATGGCAGGAAGGCGCAATGCTCTCGGCACACCACGTTCTCGATCAGATCATTCCGCGCGAATCGCGGCCGAAGCTGAAGGCCGCCCCAGCCGCGAAGCGCCGCGCACCAAGCACCCGCGCCATGACCGAAGGCAGCGGCCGCACGCGCGAATAGCAAGGTTCTTCGCCACGACCTCTCATCGAGCCCCTTCTCCCCATCGCTTTTTGATGGGGAGAAGGTGGCCGAAGGCCGGATGAGGGGCCGGCGACTCTATCGGCAACGTTGCCGATAGGAGCGCAAGTGCGAAACCTGCGGCGGCATCCCAGCGCCATGTAGACTCCCTTTCCAATGTCTGAGCTGCGGCGCGACATCGGATTGTGGCGCGGGATCGCCCTGAACATGATCGACATGGTCGGGATCGGACCGTTCATCACGATCCCGCTCATCCTCGCGGCCATGGGCGGCGGCCGCGGGATGCTGGCCTGGATCCTGGGCGGGCTGCTCGCCATCAGCGACGGCCTTGTCACCGCGGAGCTCTCCGCGTCGATCCCCGGCTCCGGCGGCTCGTACGTCTTTCTCCGCCATGCCTACGGTCCCGCCGGACGGCTCATCTCCTTTCTCTTCCTCTTCCAGATCCTCTTCTCGGCGCCGCTTTCGATGGCGTCCGGCTGCATCGGTTTTGCAAACTACCTTCGCGTCGTCCTTCCCGCCGCAGGCAACCACGTTGCGCTGACCGCCACGATCGTCTGCGTGCTGACGACGGCTCTTCTTCTGCGGCGCATCGAAGCGATCGGCAAGTTCTCGATCCTCTTGTGGGCGGGCGTGCTGGCGACGTTGGCGATCGTCATCGGCGCGGGCTTGCCGCACCTTCGTCTCGATGCGTTCGCGTTCTGGCGTGCTCCACGGCTCGACGGCGGTATCGGCTACGCCGGACTCGGCGTCGCCCTGATCTTCGCCGTCTACGACTACCTCGGCTACTACAACATCTGCTACATCGGCGACGAAGTTCGCGAGCCCGAGCGAACGATTCCGCGCGTGATCGTGATCTCCATCCTGGCCATCGGCGTGATCTACCTCGTCATGAACGCGTGCCTCATCTCGGTGCTGCCGATGAAGCAGGCCATGGTCTCGCCTTCGATCGTCGCCGATTACCTCGCCGTGCTCCTCGGCACGCGCGCCGCGCAATGGATCTCGATCCTCATCCTCTGGACAGCCTTCGCCTCGATCTTCTCGCTGATGCTCGGCTACTCGCGCATCCTCTACGCCGCCGCGAGGGACGGGAACTTCTTCCGCTTCTTCGGAAAGCTGCACGCCACCGAGGCGTATCCGTACGTGTCGATTTTGTTTTTGGGATGCGTGGCCGCCGCGTTCTGCTCGTTGTCACTGAAGAACGTCCTACAGGCCATTCTGTCGATCCGCGCCGTGATTCCCTTCATGGCACAGATCGTCGGCGCGGTGCTCCTGCGACAGCGCGAACCCGACCGCCGGCGCCCGTTCCGCATGTGGCTCTACCCGCTCCCCGCAATCATCGCCCTCGGACTGTGGGGCTACATCGTGACGTCGCCACAGAAGGGGTTGAAAGCAGGCGGGCTGTACGTGATGGCCGCCGGTTCGCTCTTCTACCTCGGGCGGTGGTGGCTGGAGAAGCGGAAGCGCGAGTCTCTCTGACCGAGGGAAAAACCATCACCACAGAGACACAGAGATCACAGAGAAAACCTCTGTGTCCTCTGTGTCTCTGTGGTTGATTGGTTTTGAGAAATTGATTACCGCGGCATCCAAACATCACTGCGCACCCGAAATACCGCCTCCTGCGCGAAGCTCTTCTTGTACAGCGCGATGATCGCGGCGATGCGCCCTTCTTCCTCGCCGCTCCGGCGATGCACGATCTGCACGATGTGCGTTCGTTCGTGCTCCACCACACCGTGCGCGTCGCGCCAGCGGCCCGAGGCATCCCACGTCGTCAGACCGTTCGGGAAACGCGTCGTAATCTCGTCCTCCAGGAAACGCTGCCACTCCGTTTCGGTCACCGGCGGCGAGCCGTCCGGCTTCTGCGTCCCGAAGTAGAGCGTGTCCATCTCCTGCTGCTCGTAGATCGTGATTCCGGCGCACGAGAGCATCAGGAGGACGAGCAGAGCGGAAGCGGTGCGGCGCATGACGAATAGAATGACACGCATGCGCCGCTTCGTCATCGCCGTCAGCGTTTTTCTGACCAGCTTTTTGATCGCTGTCACCGCCTCCGCCCAGCTCAGCGACGGCGTCATCGAGAAGGACGTTCGCGACACGATGACCGCGTGGCACCTCCCCGGCCTCGCCATCGCCGTCGTCCAGAACGACCGCGTCATCTTCGTCAAAGGCTACGGAATCAAAGAGATCGGCAAGAGCGATCCGGTCACCGCCGACACGCTCTTCGAGATCGGCTCGACGACCAAAGCCTTCACCGCCACGGCCATGGCCATGCTTGCCGACGAGAAAAAACTCTCCTGGGACGATCCAGTTCGCAATTACGTCGCCGGGTTTCACATCTCCGACGCGTGCACCGATTCGCTGATTACGCTGCGCGACATTGCCTCGCACCGCAGCGGCGTGGCGCGGCACGACGAGCTTTGGGACGACAGCGACTTCTCCCGCGATGAGCTGATCAAACGCATCGGCGCGATGAAAATCTCCAAGCCGATCCGCACCGCGTACCAGTACAACAACCTGATGTTCGTCACCGCCGGCGAGGCTGCGGCATCCGCTGCCAAGATGCCGTGGGAAGAGCTCATCCGCACGCGCATCTTCGCGCCGCTCGGGATGACCGAATCGCGCATCGCCTTCGCCGACTGGCCCGCTTCCGATCACGCCACCGGTCATCGCTGGGACGACAAAGGCGAGCGCGCCGCCATCCAGCCGATGCGCAACTACGACGCCCTCGCTCCGGCCGGCACGATCAAGTCGTCCGCGCACGACATGGCGCAGTGGCTCCGCTTCCAGCTCGCCGGTGGCGTCATCGACGGCAAGCGCCTGCTGTCAGAGATCGCTCTCGACGAGACCCACACGCCGCAGACGATCATCCCGCTCGGCCCGGCCACGCGCGCGCTCTATCCCGACACGAACTTCCTCACATACGCCCTCGGATGGAACGCTTCCGACTATCACGGCGAGCTCCTCGTCGCGCACGCCGGAGCCTTGAACGGTTTCCGCACCAATGTCGCTCTCCTCCCGAAGCGCCACCTCGGCATCTTCATCCTCGAGAACGTCGGCCGCGGCTCGGCGCTGGCCGCGTTGCGCAACACCATCCTCGATCAATTCCTCAGCGCTCCGGCGCGCAACTGGAACGCCGACCTCCTCGATGTCGAAAAGAGCGCGGCGCTCGAAGCGAACCTCAAACGCGCCGAGCGCGAAGCCAAACGCGCCACCGCTCCGAAGCCGTCGCACGACCTCACCGCGTACGCAGGCACATTCCACAACGCCGGCTTCGGCGATGCCACGATCGCCGTCGTCAACGGTGCACTCGTCCTGCATTGGGAGCGGCTGACGATCCCGCTCGTCCACGAAAACTACGACACCTTCAGCGCCATCGACACCGTCGAAGATATCGATGAGAGCGTGCCGTTCCGTCTCGGCGCCGATGGCGACGTGAAAGCGTTCACACTGTTTGGCGAGGAGTTTGTAAGGCCGTGAAAGGGGTCAGGTCGAAACCGAAACTGACGACGCCTTGGTACGAACATTCCGATCGATGCAACCTGTCGTCAGTTTCGGTTTCGACCTGACCCCTTTCACGACATGAACGAAAAACGCATCGTCATCATCGGCGGCGGTTTCGGCGGCTTGTATGCCGCGAAGGCCCTGCGCCGTGCACCAGTGCGCATCACGCTCGTCGACCGGCGCAACTATCACCTCTTCCAGCCGCTGCTTTACCAAGTCGCAACGGCGGCGCTCAACCCGAGCGACATCGCCGCACCGATTCGAAGCGTACTTCGCAAGCAGGAAAACGTCAGCGTCATCCTCGGCGACGCGACCTCGATCGATCTCGATCGAAAGCTCATCCAACTCGCCGACGGCCAACTCGCCTACGACATCCTCATCATCGCCACCGGCGCGACGCACTCGTACTTCGGCCATGCGGAGTGGGAGCAAAACGCGCCGGGCCTCAAGACGATCGAAGACGCGCTGGAGATCCGCCGCCGCGTGTTTCTCGCGTTCGAAGCGGCGGAGCGCGAGAGCGATCCCGAGCGCCAGCGGGCCTGGCTCAACTTCGTCGTCATCGGCGGCGGTCCGACCGGCGTCGAGCTGGCCGGCGCGCTCTCCGAGATCGCGCGGCAGACGATGCTCCGCGACTTTCGCCGCATCAACCCATCCAGCGCCCGCGTCATCCTCATCGAAGGAATGGACCGCCTCCTCCCGCCCTACCCGCCCGACCTCTCGGCGAAAGCGGCCGCGCAACTGCAAGCGCTGGGCGTAGAAGTGATGACGAAGACGACCGTCACGCGCGTCACCGATCACGACGTCGCCGCAGGCGAAACAATCATCCCCACGCGCACCGTTCTCTGGGCAGCAGGCGTTCAGGCCTCGCCGCTGGCGCACTCGCTCGGCGCGCCGCTCGACCGCGCCGGCCGCGTGCTCGTCGCACCCGATCTCAGCGTGCCCGGGCATCCGGAAGTCTTCGTCATCGGCGATCTCGCCGCGGTGATGCAGTCCGACGGCAAGCCCGTTCCCGGCGTCGCGCCGGCCGCGATTCAGGAAGGGGAGCACACCGCGAAGAACATCGTGCGCATGCTCGATGACAAACCGACGCTCCCCTTTCACTACCGCGACAAAGGCTCGCTCGCCACGATCGGCCGCGCCGCCGGCGTCGCCGATTTCGGCCGCATCCGCCTGAGCGGCTTCATCGCCTGGGCCGCCTGGCTCGGCGTCCACATCTTCTTCCTCATCGGCTTCCGCAATCGCCTCCTGGTGATCCTGCAATGGGCCTGGGCCTACGTGACCTTCCAGCGCGGCGCGCGGTTGATCACGGATCCAAGGAGTGTGGGCGTCTCGCCCGCGGCCGATGGGCGTCTCGCCCGGCGGTAAATGCGCGGCGGTGCGAAGAACGCTACTGCCTCGCGCAACACACGCCGAGGCGAGACGCCTCGCCGCCGCGGGCGAGACGCCCGCACTCCTTCGGCGCGTTTTCGCGAAGCCCGCTTACAATCTCCCCCACCTTGGCGCCTGTCGATCTGGTCATCATCGTCGCCTACCTCGGTGGAGTAGTCGCGATCGGGTTCTGGTGCCGGAAGCGGCAGAAGACGACGCGCCACTACTTCCTGGCCGGACGCGATCTTCCATGGTGGGCGATCTCCGGATCGATCGTGGCCACGGAAACCTCCGCGATCACATTCATATCCGTGCCCGGTCTCATTTACGCACGAGGGGGCAACTTCACGTTTCTGCAGCTCGTGTTCGGCTATCTGATCGGGCGCGTCGTCATCTGCCTCATCTTCATTCCTGCCTACTTTCGCCGGAACCTGCTGACGATCTACGAACTTTTGCGGAGCCGCTTTGGCGGCAGCGTGCGAAGTCTGGCAGCATCCCTCTTCATCATCATGCGCACGATTGCCGACGGCGTGCGCCTTCTCCTGACCTCCGTGGTGATGTCGACCGTGTGGCACGCCTTTCTTCCGAAGACCGATATCTCCACGGCCGCGGCCATCTCCGTCATCTGCATCGGCGGTGTGATGCTGCTCTTCACGACCGTGGGCGGCATGGAGGCTGTCATCTGGACCGAGATCGTGCACGTCGGCGTCTACATCATCGGCGCCGGTGCTGCGATCGCGATCCTGGTTCACGCAATTCCCGGCGGGCTGTCCGGGGCGATTGCGGCAGGAAGCGCGGCGTCAAAGTTCCGCCTCTTCGATTTCTCGCTCGACTTCACGCGGCCTTATGTTTTCTGGGCCGGCGTCATCGGCGGCGCGTTCCTCAACATGTCGACGCACGGCACCGATCAGTACATGGTGCAGCGCTATCTCTGCACGACCAGCGCGCGCAAAGCACAGGCGGCGCTTCTCGTCTCCGGCCTGGTCATCCTCATACAGTTCTCCGTCTTCCTTTTCATCGGCGTTCTCCTCTTCGGTTACTACCATCCGGCATCGTTGCCGGGATACGCCACCGGACCAGCGGCCGCACCGTTTCTCGCTCCCGATCAGGTCTTCCCTGATTTCATCGTCCACCACGTACCCATCGGACTCTCCGGCCTGCTCGTGGCCGCGGTTCTCGCTGCTGCAACTTCTCCTTCCGTCAACTCCATCGCCGCAACCGCTGTCTCCGATCTCTACCAACCACTCGTTCGCGGACGCGCCGACGGCCACTACCTTCGCGTCTCACGAATCCTGACGGTGGTCGCTGGCGTCGCCCAGATCGGAGTTGCGCTCGCCTTGCAGGGGCAGGCGCGCTCCGCCGTCGACACCGCGCTCGGTGTGGCCTCATTGATCAACGGACCAATCCTGGGCGTCTTTCTCCTCGGCAGCGCGCGTCGCGCCGGCCGGATCGGCGCGCTGTGCGGCATGAGCGCAGGCATTGCAGCAGTCACCGCCGTCTTCGCCGCAACCCATATCGCCTGGCCCTGGTATACCGTCATCGGATCGCTGACGACGTTCGCAGTCGGAGCGTTGATTCCGGAGAGGGAACATGCGCCGGTTTAGCATCGCACTTTTCGTAGTCCTCGCCGGTTGCCTGACGACGCAACCGGCTGCACGCTTCGATCCTGAACGGCTGCAGGAGATCGACCGGACGATCGAGACTGCCATCGCCGCCCACAAAGTTCCCGGCGGCGTCTTTCACCTCGAGCGCGACGGCGCGATCTACGAGAAGGCATACGGCAACCGCGCGCTCGTCCCGGCCGTCGAGGCGATGACGATCGACACGATCTTCGACGCCGCGTCAATCACGAAGGTCGTTGCCACGACGCCGAGCATCTGGTTGCTGATCGAGCGCGGGAAGATCGAGCTCGATGCGCCGGTCAGCCGCTACATCCCCGAATTCAAAGGCGGCTGGCGCGACGAGATGACGATCCGCCATCTCCTCACGCACACGTCCGGCCTCCGCCCCGACCTCGACCTCACTCCTGCGTGGAGCGGCTACGACACGGCCATCCGCATGGCGATCGCCGAGGAACCGAGGCAGAGACCGGGGTACACATTTCGATACAGCGACATCAACTTCGAGCTCCTCGGCGAGATCGTGAGGCGCGTTTCCGGAGAGCCGCTCGATGTCTTCGCCAAGCGCGAGATCTTTGAGCCGCTCAAAATGCGCGATACAGGTTTTCGCCCGCGTAGCGCCGACGGCTCGTCGGCTGTTCCGCCGGCGGCCCGCCGGCCAGACAACGACCGCATCGCCCCAACCGAGCAAACCCCCGAGGGCATGCTGCGCGGCGTCGTGCACGACCCGACATCGCGGCGCATGGGTGGCGTGGCGGGGCACGCCGGACTCTTTACGACGGCTCACGACCTCGCGATCTATTGCCGCATGTTGCTTCGTGGCGGGGCGCCGATCTTCAAGGCGGAGACCGTCGCGAAGATGACGAGCATCGAAACGCCGGCGAACGTCGCCGTGCGGCGGGCGGGCGGCTTCGATCTCGATTCATCGTTCAGCCGGCCGCGCGGCGAGATCTTCCCGCTCGGATCGTTCGGCCACACCGGATTCACCGGCGGCATGTTCTGGATCGATCCATTCTCGAAGACGTTCTACATCTTCCTTTCGAACCGCGTGCATCCCAACGGCACCGGCGACGTCCTCCGCCTCCAACTCGCACTCGGCACGCTCGCAGCCGAAGCAGCGCACGTCCCGGATGCAACGCCATCGGGCGCGATGCCGGTGCGCGCCGGCGGACAGGTGCGGTTCGTATTCGGCGGCGCCGACACGAACAACGGCATCGACCACCTCGAAGCGGAGCGATACGCACCGCTGCGTGGCATGCGCGTTGGTCTGATCACGAATCACACCGGCATCGACCGGGCGTGGAATCCGACCATCGACTCGCTGCGAAGCGCGCCCGGCGTCACGCTCGTTGCCCTCTTCTCGCCCGAGCACGGCATACGAGGAGCGGTGGACGAAAAGATCAGCGACTCTGTTGATGCCGCCAGCGGCCTTCCTGTCTACAGCCTCTACGCCGACACGCGCAAACCGAAGCCGGAGCAGTTGGCCGGACTCGATGCGCTCGTCTTCGACATCCAGGACGTCGGCACGCGCTACTACACGTACATTTCCACGATGGGACTGGCGATGGAGGCGGCGGTCGCAGCGCACATCAAGTTCATCGTTCTCGACCGCGTCAATCCGATCGGCGGCGTCGCCTTCGAAGGACCGCTGCTGCACGGCGACGAGAGTTTCATCGCCTGGCACTCGCTCCCCATTCGTCACGGGATGACCGTGGGCGAGCTGGCGCGCATGTTCAACGACGAGCGTCACATCGGCGCTGACCTGACCGTGATTCCGCTGCAGCGATGGCGGCGCGACCTCTGGATGGACGAGGCCGGCCTGCCGTGGATCAACACCTCGCCGAACATGCGCAGCCTGACTGAAGCGACGCTCTATCCCGGGATCGGCATCCTCGAACAGGCGCTCTCGGTCGGACGCGGCACCGACACTCCCTTCGAAGTCCTCGGCGCGCCGTACGTGGATGGCGCAACGCTCGCGCGCGAGCTGACGGCAATGTCGCTTCCCGGGATCCGCTTCGAGGCGACGGAGTTCACGCCTGCGTCGAGCAACTTCGCGAAGCAGCGATGCGGCGGCGTGCGGATGACGATCACCGATCGCAACGCGTGGCGTCCGGTCGCGGCCGGCATCGCCATCGCGCTCGCGCTGCACCGGCTCTATCCGAACGATTTCGAGCTCGACAAGCTTGCCAACCTGTTGCGTGATCCGGCGACTCTGGAGGCGATTCGCGCGGGCAAGCCGTTGTCCGAGATCACCGCGATGTGGCGGGACGATGAAGCGGCGTTCGCGGCACGGCGGGCGAAGTACCTGCTGTACTGAGCGGCGGCAGCGGCGTGGGTGGTCATCGGGAAGACATTCCCATCAATTTTGTCATCAACATCAGAGAGATCGTCTTCATCATTACAGTGATAGGACTATATCGATAGAGACATTGTCTGTATCGATAGAGACGTTCGACTGTAACGTTACAACCGTTCGACTGTAACGTTGGAGACATTGTCTGTAACGACAAAGACATTTGTCTTCAACGACATAGACATTGTCTTCAACGTTGAGGAGATTGTCTTCGACGTTACCGTACTTTGAAGAACCCTCGACAACCGAACGCTGACGATTCCTTGACGGCTGCGCTTTTGCGAAAGACCTTCAACCACAGAGACACTGACGGCACAGAGGTCTCTGTGCTCTCTGTGCCTCCGTGGTGAATGGTTTTCAGCTTACGACTTCGAGGAGCGGCGCCTGGACGGCGCGTTCTGCCAGGAGAATCCGTTCTTCAGCGTTGCGCTCGTGCCGCCGACGGTCACCACGACGTCGCGCGTTCCGGCGGGCCGGGCTGGAAACGTCGCATGCAGTGTGACGGGATCGACCACCTGCACGCCGGTCGCGGCGACGCCGTCGACGGTCACCGTCGAGGAAAGGGCTGTCGTGAAGCCCGCGCCGAAGATCGTGACGACTACCGGTCCGGCGCCCGGCGCTCCGAGGGGGAGGACAATGTTCGGGGTAACGCTGATGACCGCCAGCGGCGGCACCGAATAGGTGAACCCACCAGTTGCTGTAGCTTTCGTGCTGTCAGGATTCGTGACGACGACGTCAACGCTGAGTTGTTCCGTCACCGGGCCCAGCGGCGTGCGTGCGGTGATCGATGTCGCGCTGACTACATTGACGTCTGTCGCCTGCGACGCGCCGATCTTCACGGTCGCGCCGCTCTGGAAGTTCGTCCCCGTGATCGTGATCAGCGTCCCTCCGGATGTTGGACCGGTGGCCGGAGAGATATCGGTGATCGCCGGCGCGGGAAGAGCGTAGGTGAAGCCCTGCGTCAGCGTCACCGACTGCGCGTCGGTGTTCGTCACGACGACGTCGACCTTTCCGACGGCATGCGCAGGAGTTGTGGCTGTGATCGAGGTCGAGGTCACCGAAACATTCGTTGCCGAAGTACCGCCGAACTTGACGCTGGCGCCGGACAGGAATCCGGTTCCGATGATCGTGACCGAGGTGCCGCCGGTCTGACTCCCGCTGGTGGGAGCGATGCTGCTGATCGTGGGCGCCGGGTTCGACACCGCCTTGACGATCATGATCCCCGACATACTGCTGTGGCCCGTGCCGCAGTCCGGGACGTTGCACGCAAACTGGAAGGTGCCGGCCGTCGTGGCCGTGAACGAGATCACCTTGGAAGAGCCGCGCGCGACGTTCACTCCGTTCTCGACGTACGTCTCCATCAGTAAACCGTGACCCACGGTTGAGGGGTCGTTGGAGGGGACGCTGAACGTAATGTTCACCAGATCCCCCTGGTTCACCGTGAATGAGGGCGGGGTGAACGAAAAACTCTTCGCCGTCATGGCGATGTTCTGGACTGCCAAAGCCTGGACGTTCTCCGGTTGCGGAATCACCGGTCCATGCGACGAGCCCGCTTCAAGGACCGCCTTCAGCCGGGCGAGGTGCTCCGCCTGCGCCTCGGGAGACATCGTCATCATTGAATGATCGTGTTGTGCAATGTTATTTTGTGCAGCCGCGCCGATCGTCATGAACAACGTGACCACGGCTGTAACCATCGCTTTCCGCATCAAAGTCTCCCGAAACATGAGTTTTTCAAGTCCAAGCTTGAAGAATACCCACATTCGACAGCCGCGCAACCGCGCTGTTTACAACTTCACAATGATGTTGCGCCGTTCGAGGAGCCAGAGAATGGCCAGCCAGAAGGCGACGAAGGCGAGTCCGCCGAGGAGGGAAGCGAACTTAGCGGGGAAGTACGGAGCGAAGACGACGTCGTAGACAGCCTGATGAAGCGAGACCTTCTTCCCGCCGATGTCGACCTTGATGAGCGAGTCGATGCAGCGCGCCATCACGCCCGAGCCGACGAATGCCACGAGAGGATTGAGGCCGTAGATCGCGAACGGCCGCGACCAGCCGCGAATCTGATGGACGTCGAGGATCCAGAGACAGGTGGCCAGCATCACGCAGGCGAACCCGGCAGTGAAGACGACGTAGCTCGACGTCCAGAGATTCTTGTTGATCGCAAAGACCCAGCTCCACAACTCACCGGCGACCATGCCCAGACATCCCACGCCGAAAAGCCCTGCGATCCGCTCGAGCAGCGAGCGTTTCTTGTCCGTCAGCCAACGGCCGGCGAAGATGCCGAGCATGGCGGTGGCGATTGCCGGCAGCGTCGAGAGCGGACCTTCGGGGTCCCACGTTTTCGTCGAGACCCAGATGTGATTCGTGCCCAGGATGAGACGGTCGGTGTAGGCGGCCAGAGTCTTATCCGGCTGGTCGAGCAGGAAGTAGCCGATCGTGCCGGTGCCGGGAACGGGAACGAGCGTCATGATCATCCAGTAGCCGAGGAGGATGGCCACGACGATGGCGATCTGCTGCCGCCACGAGGTGCGCAACGTCAGCAGCGCCGCCCCGATGTACGCGAATCCGATCCGCTGCAGCACGCCCATGAAGCGAAGGTGCTGCGCGCGCCACACGATGCGCTGAAGAAATGTCGGATCAGGGATGCCCGCCATCTTGCCCCACCAGAAGAAGGGGAAGGCGTTGAGCAGCACACCGGCCAGCACGATCATCAGACCGCGGCGGATGATCTTCATCGTCAGCGTCGCCGGATCGCGCTTGCTGAGCGAGAGATGCGTCGTCACGCCGACAATGAACAGAAAAAACGGAAAGACGAGATCGGTCGGCGTCCAGCCGTTCCACTCCGCATGCTCGAGCGGCGGGTAGATCGCGCTCCAACTCCCCGGATTGTTGACGAGCAGCATTCCAGCGATGGTGATGCCGCGAAACACGTCGAGCGCCAGGAGCCGTTCGGAGGGCGGGGGCTCGGGTGCGATGGTGGACACGTGGTTAGCGTAGCAGACCGGACGGAAACCCTTTACCACAGAGACACAGAGGTCACAGAGAAAGACTTCAACTCTGTGTCCTCTGTGCCTCTGTGGTGATTCTTCTATTGGCAAGACTACCGAGTAAGCGCGCGATACCGCGTCAAATGCCGCACCGCTCCCGCCTTGTCCCCTTGCCGCTCCAGGATGCCGGCCAGGTTGTAGTGAGCGTCGGGATTTTCCGGATCGAGATCGATAGCCTTTCGGTAAGCATCCGCGGCCTCGGCGAGCCGGCCGAGGTCATCGAGTGCGACGCCGAGGTTGAACATCGCTACGGGATGCTGCGCGTCGGCCTTCAGCGCGGCGCGGTAGTGAACTTCCGCTGCGGCGGGCTCGCCCTTTTCATGCAGCAACCTGCCGAGGTTCACGTGGGCGTCGATGTGGGCGGGATCGAGCGCAATCGCTTTCTCATACGCATCTTGCGCCTCCTCGGGCGCGCTGACTTCGAGATCGGATCCGAGCTCGTACCAGGCATCGGCGCCGAGGTCGTCGTCGCGGCGCGCCTTCGCCTCGCGCACGGCGGCGAGCGCGACCGGCTTCGTCTTGTCCGCGATCTCAGCGACGGAGAAGTCGAAGAGCGACTGGCCTGACTCCGGATTCCAGACCGTCGCGCCGTCGCGGACGACCACGCGCTCCCCGTCCGCAGCGATGCGGACGCCGGCGATGGATCGTCCTTCCGGTAACTGCTCGCGCACGCTTGCCAGCACGCGGCGGATTTTGCGCGTCGGGATGTGCGCCGCGGTCAGCTCGGCGGCGGTGCGGAGAATGACGAGGTCCTGAAATCCGAAGAGAAGATCGCCACCCGCGTCACGTTCCGGCGTCAGAAACCCCTTCGCGGCATACGAGCGGATCTGCGCGGCGGAGAGCCCGAGCATCGCCGAGACTTCCCGCACGGAGTAGGACATAGCTCGATTCTAGCGGAGAGAACGCGCGCGAGCGGCCGGTTGGCGGCGAGACGCCGCCAGGCCAGCCGCCGGGACGGCAGCGTTCCGCCGTTCTAACGTGAGCGCGAGCCGGCTTTGGCGGCGACCTTTCGCGCCGAGGCCTGGGCCGGCTTGCGTTTCTCTTCCGCTTTCGTCTGCATCCGCACCGGTGCTGCGCTGCTCTTCGTGCCCGACTTCGCGCGCGGCTTGGCCAGGCTGGCCTTCAGCGCTTCCATCAGATCGATGACCTGCGCGCGCGGCTCTTCGACGAGGTTCGACGTGATCTCCTCCCCCTCGATCTTGCGCTGAATCGTGGCCCGGATCCTGTCGGCCACTTCATCGCGGTAGTTCTCGGGATGAAATTCGTCGGCGGCTCCCATCTCGGCGAGCTGCACGGCCATCTTCAGCTCGTTGTCTTTGACGATGGCGTCGCCGAGGTCAAGCTCGTCCATAGACCGGATCTCATTGGGGTAGAAAAGTTGTTGCATCACTAAGCCGTTGCCGAGAGGCCGGAGGATGACGAGGTACTGCTTGCCGCGCGCCGCGTACTTCGCCAGCGCCCAGCGGCCTGTCTGCTCCATCGCTTTCGTAAGCAGCGAGTAGGCGCGCTCGCCACCTTTGTCCGGCGCAACGTAGTTTGCTTTCGCGAAGTAGATCGGATCGATCGCTTCCTTCGGCAGGAACTCGCTGATCTCGATCGCCTGCGTCGCTTTCTCTTCCAGCGTCTTCAGCTCCTCCTCGTTGAAGAGGACGTACTGTCCCTTCGCGAACTCGAAGCCTTTCACGACCTCATCGCGGGAGATGGTGCGCTCGTCTTTGGGACAGAAGAGCTGCTGCTGGACGCGATTCCCGCAGTCCTTGTGAATCATGTTGAAGCTGATCTTCTCGCTCGCCTCGGTGGCCGAGAAGAGCTTCACCGGGATCGAGACGAGGCCGAAAGCAATCTGACCGGAAGCAAACGCGCGAGGCATACGGACTCCTTATGTGACCAAAAGGGTGTGCATGTTAGCAGATGGGGGTGGGGAGTGGGGGGTGGGGTGTGGAGCGCGCGACGGTTGCAGGTTGGCGGTTGTCGGGGTCGGGAGTCGGGAGTCGGGAGCCGGGAGTCGGAGATCAATCTTCTCCCACACCCCACCCCCCACACCCCACCCCCATACAATCAAAACATGCTCTCCGACACCCGACCCCCGAAACCCGACACGCGCCGTAAAGCCATCTACGCAGCCGTGAAACGCATCCCGCGCGGGCGCGTGGCAACGTACGGACAGATCGCCACGATCGCTGGTCTCGACGGTCACGCACGGCAGGTCGGCTACGCGCTGCATGATCTGCCCGGCGGCAGCGACATCCCGTGGCACCGCGTCATCAACGCGCGCGGTGAGATCTCACCGCGCAGCGCCGGCGACTCGCACGAATTGCAGCGGATGCTGCTCGAGGCCGAAGGTGTGGAGTTTGATCTGGCCGGGCGGGTGGCGCTGAGCCGCTATCGATGGGGAGGCGGCAAACGGTGAGCAGCCGACGAGGTCCGTAGCCCCCGGCTTCAGAATCTGTCGCCCGCTGAAGCGGGCTCGAAAATCTGGGGCGGCTTCGAGACCCCCGGCTGAAGCCGACGGCTTCAGCCGGGGCTCTTCGCGCGGGTCTCCATAAACCCCGAGCCCGCTTCAGCGGGCGACAGGGAACGATTCCGATGAACACACCCAGTTCCAGCGAGTACCCAGCCGCATCTCGCCATCATCGTTCGCACGGAGCTCCAGGAAGCGACCAATGACGAGAGCCGTAGCCCCCGGCTTCAGCCGCAATGGCGGCAAGTGCCGGGGGCTACGGACCTTTGGCGGATAGGTTGGTTCCGTCAGCGAAACAAAAGGAGCGGCATGCGTAGGATGCGGGCGACGAGGGTCCGGTCTATTCGGAGGGTCGGGGCTCGTCTAGAGGCGCTGGTCAACTCGGTGCCACGCCGGTATTCCGGACTTTCGACTTTAGACCTGACACTCAGCTCCTGCGGTTCGCCGATACCACCCATCGAACTGCATCCCGGGATCGTCACGTCCGGCACGACTCAGCACGACCGTCATGGAAGGCGGATGGTCCCGATATTCCAATAGATAAGCGTGATTTTTCGTCGGAGGAACGCGATTTTCGTCGAAAAGAACGCGGCGACACGGTAGATGAACGCGATTTTCAGCGGAAAAACGCGACGGAGTGGTGGATTAACGCGACAACATCCCGATGAGCTCCGCAGCTCGGCGGCTGAAACGCGACATCCCGGCGGCTGAACGCAACATCACGGTGGCTGGACGCAACAGCACGCAGGGTCAACACGACAACACGCCGGATGAACGCGACCGCACGCCGTATGAACGCGACAGAACAGCCAGATGAGCACGACAGCATGGTGGATGAACGCGTCAACCCGCCAGATGCACGCGACCGCACGGCGGACAAGCGCGACAGCATGGCCCGACAAGCGCGATTGCATGGCCGACAAGCGCGACTACACGGACGACAAGCGCGACCGCATGGTCGACAAGCGCGACCGCACCGGCCAACAAGCGCGACTGCACGGCCGGCAAGCGCGACCGCACGGCCGACAAGCCCCACTGCATGGCCGCCAAACGCGACTGCATGGCCGACGAGCACGACTGCATGGCCGACAAACGCGACTGCACGGCGGACGAATGCGCCAGCACGGCGGTTCGCCGCGACAATCGAACGGATGACCGTGATCGTCCGGCGGCTTGCCGCGACAGTCCGGTGGATTCTCCCGACGGGACTGGTCCGGATCTATACTTTCCCCAAAAGGAGAATCCGAATGAATCGCACACGCACGATCCTGGTCGCGTCGCTCTTCGCCCTCTTCGCTACCGGTTGTTTTGAAGTCGAGCAATCGATCAATCTGAATCGGGACCTGTCCGGTACCGCGAATTTCAAGCTGGGCATCGACATGGAGCCGATGGTCATCATCATGGCCAAGGTCCAGAAGGAGATGGGCGGCGACAAGACTCCGCTGACGAAGGCGGAGATCGCGGCGGCGAAGGCGGACTTCAAGAAGAACGAGAAGAAGAGCACGGAGACGCCCACGGATCCGCGCAAACAGGCGGAGGGCGGCCTTCCGCCGGGCGTCAAGCTCCTCGACGCCACGGTCGAAGAGAAGGAGTTCGGCGTCACAACGAATATGAAGTTCGCATTCGACAAGCTCTCCAGCCTCGTCGGCGTGAAACTCGGCACGAAGAAAGAAGGAGAAGCCCCACCCGATCCGACGAAGAGCTCGGTCATCGATTCGCCGTTCCAGGGGCTGGAGATCTCCGAGACCGCGAAGACCATCTCTATTCACACGAAGCCGCAGAACCCCGCGGAAAAGGTGCAGTCCCAGGCGAACGCGCAGGGCGGCCCGAAGCTCGATCCCGAAACCGAAAAGATGATGAACGACGCCTTCAAGAACCTGCGCGTCGCCTGGAAGATCACCGCCCCGTTCGAGGTAGCGTCCAGCAATGCCACACGCCGCGAAGGCAACACCCTGATATGGGAGTACGACTTCGCAAAGCTCCAGAAACTCGCCGCCGAGAACCCGAAGGGTCTCGACGACATGGGAGTGAATGTGACGTACAAGAAGTAGAGGGGGTGGGGTGTGGGGTGTGGGAGGTGGGAGTTGATTCTCGAGAGGACCGGACTGGCTTCCGCAAACCGCGAAAGCGTCCATCGGCGTCATCGATTGCCATCGACGGCCATGGCTTCGTTGCCCGACGCCCAACTACTAACCTGCCCACGAAACCGGGGCCAAGCTTAGACTCTCCGACCCCCCACACCCCACCCCCCACTCCCCACCCCCCACTCCCCGTTCTAGTGACGTGCCGCTCGGCGTCGCTGCACGGCCGGCGAGTCGGGGTAATAGACCATGACGTACAGGTTGTTGACCATCAGGTCGGTTCCCTGAAACCCGTTGCCGAAGGAAAAGCTCCATCCGAAGTTCGGCGCCGGAGGAGCCGCCTGGCAGAGCACGTTGCTCCCCTCGGCCGCCGTGCACGCCCAGTAGAGATAGGGTTGAAGATGGGAGAACGGCCCGACCCTGACATCCGGTGTCGGGACGGCGGGCGTTCCCTGGCTCAGGTGCAACTGGTTGTAATAGAGATTCCCCATCGGATTGTCCGTGCAGCCGAAGCCGCACGACTCGGCGACCGAGATCGGGGGTAACTGCCAGTTTGCGTGGCCCAGGTAAACGGCCGCGTTCATACCGTTGATCCAGTTCTCCGCGGTCGTGTGCGACATCGATCCGTCCGCATTGATGCACGACGTGCCGTCGCCATTCGTGCACTGCGCGCCGAACGCTTGCGTCCTCGCCAGATCGGCGTTGGCCAGCCAGGTCACGTCGGCCACAGGGTCGTAGACCGTCTGCCCGTCGGCGCTGACCTGAAGTCCGCTGCCGGTTGGTGCCGGAGAGCCGGGCAGTCTGCCTTTGATCATGGGAAAGGCGTACATGTAGTGTTTGTCGACGTTGGAGCCCTCCCATCCCGTATTGAACGAGAACGTGGCGTATCCCTGGCTGGCGATTGCGCTCGAGGTATCCGACCAATAGAGATAGGGCTGAAAATTCGTGAACGGACCGGTGGCGGTGGCCGGGATCGGCACCGCCGTGTTGGGAAAGGGAAACCCAAGCGAGGTATAAAACAGCGATCCCATCGCGCTGTTCGCACAGTTCGCTCCGAAGGAGTTCCCGCTGGGTCCTTTCGCGCCGCACGTCGGATCGACCGTCGGCGTGGCGGGAAGCTGCCAGTTGTTGTGCCCCAGGTAGCCGGCACCTCCATTCATGGCGTTCAGCGCCGCCACCCACTGAAGGGCGGTCTGATAGCTCATCGCGCCGTTCGGCGCGATCTTCGCGACGCCGAGCCTCCCGGCGGCGCTCCCCGCCATGTTGGCGTCGGCAAGCCACGTCACGTGCAAGACCGTGTCATGAACGGTCGAGCCATCCGCGCTGGGGATCAGTGCAGCAGCAGCTCCGGCCGCGATGAGCACCGCGGAGCTCAGAGCGAGAAACAACGATGCCGTGCGCGTGGATCTCATCGGCTCATTCTCACACAAGCCGTTTCGACGGGAGCTTCTGCCGATTTGTTTACGCGGAGCGCTCCGAGGAAGATGGCGCACCGACGCCTTCTACTTCGATGACCCGCCCGACCTCTTCCGGTGGACATGGCGGACATTCGGCCACGACCTCCGGACGCGGTGATGACGACCGGAGCCGTAACCGCAGAGCCTTCGTCGAGCACGTGAGGGCCGCCTTCGGTCCCCATGCGAAACGGATCCGGGGCGATTCCGCTTTCCAGCGCCTTCTTGAAAATGTACAATTTGTTCGTCCATACACAATTGAGGAATTCCACCGGAGGTGCGCGCATGAGTGCATCCAGCGAAGCAGGGTGTCTCTACTTCTTCACGGCCGATTTACGTTTTCAGCCTCGTTCAGCCGACGATGAGGAATCGAAGGTGGTCGAGGCTCTCCTCCACGGCAACGCTGGGCGCCAGCGGATGGAGAGTATCCGATGTCTCTGGAGCGCCGCGGCGCGATTGCGTCGCGCGCGCGCGCTGCTGCGGCAGGCGCTCGCCGGCGATCTGTCCGAGCACCTCCGATCGAATCTCGACTACGAGTGGCGCGCCCTTGCGCACTCCAGAAGCGTGCGGAAAGTCCTCGCCCAAGCCGCGGACGGGGCAGCAGCGGGCATCGTGCTCGCAGCGGTCGAAGACGAGCTTCTCCCGCTCGTGCGGTTGCGAAATGCGCTTCTGGCCCGTGAGCGCGGCGTCGCCGACGCCGCACGCGAGCAATTGCTCGCCCTTCGACAATGGCAAGTACCGAGAGACCGGGCAGGGGCATTCGCCCCGATCTACGGCGAATTCCTAACCCGCATTTCTCACAGTGGACACGAAAAAGCCGCCGCACCGTGCTATTAAGTTGAGTGTCAACAACAACTTGATCGGCAAGGGAGGCGGCGGCGT
>JADGNZ010000006.1 GCA_017883205.1 Thermoanaerobaculia bacterium
ACTCGCACAGCACAACCATCGAGCGCCTTCTCCCCCACGCTTTTGTGGGGGAGAAGGTGGCGAAGCCGGATGAGGGGGCGTTTGATTGTCGCGATAACCCAATTGGAACTGGGCAGTGACTTCCCGTCCATGACCTCATGTCAGTCGATTGCACCGCCCCCTCATCCGCCTTCGGCACCTTCTCCCCTCGCAAAAACCGCGAGGGGAGAAGGCGCTCGACGCAAAGGACGCTTAAAAAGTATGAGGAATGCTGATTAGTCGATAGTGGATTAGTCAGGGAATCGCCCGCACTTCCCACATTGATCGAGTACTCGCGACAGCAAAACCATCGAGCGCCTTCTCCCCCACGCTTTTCAGTGGGGGAGAAGGTGGCGAAGCCGGATGAGGGGGCATTTGATTGTCGCGATAAACGAACTCGAACTGCGCAGTGACTTCCCGGCCATAACCTCATGTCAGTCGATAGCACCGCACCCCTCATCCGCCTTCGGCACCTTCTCCCCTCGCAAAAAACCGCGAGGGGAGAAGGCGCTCGATTGAAGAGTTGTCCGAGAAACACGCGCCCTAGCGGAATTCACCCTCCATCCCTCATCATTCACTCTTCCATGACCGCCACCGCCCCATCCGCTGGCCGCAAGTCGCGCGAGGTCACGCTCTCCTACCTCGGCGAGATGCTGCAGAACGCCGGCTTCATCGACGACAAGCAGAAGATCGAAGTCGACAACCTCGATCGCCAGCTCCGCGCGCAATCGCGTTCCGCCCGCGCGCGCGGCGAGGACGAGGCCAGTCCGTTCAAGGCGCTGATGGGGATGAACCTCACCGACGCCAGCGGCAGCGGCACGCGCATCGATGACTTTCTGCTCGCGCGATTGATCGCCGAGGATGCAAGGCTGAAGTTCTTCAAAATCGATCCGCTCAAGCTCGACCTGGAGATGATCGAAGCGAAGATCTCGCGGCCGTTCGCGAAGAAGCACCGCATGACGCCGGTCGCCGTCCGCGACGGCAAGCTGATCGTCGCGGTCGTCAATCCCTTCGACACCGTCGCTCTCGACACCTACCACCAGATGGTGAAGCAGGAGATCGAGATCGTGGTGTCGTCCGAGAGCGACATCATGGGCGTCATTACCGAGCAGTACGGTTTCCGCGCCTCGGTGACGAAAGCCGGCCGCGACCTCGGCCGCGGCGCGATCGATCTCTCCAACCTCGAGCAGTACGTCAAGCTCAAGTCCGGAAACGAGATCGAGACCAGCGACGCGCACATCGTCAACGCCGTCGATTTTCTGCTGCAACACGCCTACGACTCGCGCGCCAGCGACATCCACATCGAGCCGAAGCGTGAGTCGGCCATGATTCGCTTCCGCATCGACGGCGTGCTGCACGAGATCCAGCGCGTGCCGAAGCTCGTCAATCTCGCCATCACTTCACGCATCAAGACGATGTGCCGGATGGACATTGCCGAGCGCCGCCGCCCGCAGGATGGCCGCATCAAGACCGAGCGCGAGGGAAAAGAGGTCGAGCTGCGCGTGTCGACCCTGCCTACTGCGTTTGGCGAGAAGCTGGTGATGCGCATCTTCGATCCCGATGTCCTTCTGCGCGATCTCTCCGGCCTCGGTTTTTATGAAGACGAGCTGAAGATGTTCGCGGATTGGATCAAGCGTCCGCACGGCATCATCCTCGTCACCGGTCCGACCGGTTCGGGGAAGACGGTCACGCTCTACTCGGCGCTCAAATCGCTGGCATCGCCGGAGATCAACATCACGACGATCGAAGATCCGATCGAGATGGTGTGGGACGAGTTCAATCAGACGTCGGTGCAGACGAAGATCGGCATCACGTTTCCGTCTGCGCTTCGAACGATCCTCCGCCAGGATCCCGACATCATCATGGTCGGCGAGATCCGCGATGAAGAGACCGCACAAAATGCGGTTCAGGCGGCCTTGACCGGACACTTGGTCTTCTCGTCGCTGCACACGAACGATTCGGCGACCTCCGTGACGCGCCTGATCGACCTCGGCATCCAGCCATTCCTCATCTCCTCGACGCTCGTCGGAACCATGGCCCAACGCTTGATGCGCCGCATCTGCGAAGACTGCAAGCGCAACCGGCCGCTCAGTGTCGAAGAAGCAGGTATGCTCAACCTGCAGGCGCCGGCCGGCAAACGGATCATCGTCAAAGAAGGCGCCGGCTGTATCCGCTGCCGCAACACCGGCTACTTCGGCCGCACCGGAATCTTCGAGATCCTCCCCATCGACAACGCCATCCGCGACCTCATCGACCGCTCCGAAGACTTCCTCAAGATCAAAGACATGGCCGTCAAACGCGGCATGCGTACGCTGCGGCAAAGCGCGCTGCGCAAACTGGCCGAGGGCGTGACGAGCTTCGAAGAAGTGGTGCGGGTAACGGGGATTTAGGGAAAGGGGTCAGTTTCGGTTTCGACCTGACCCCTTTGCCGCGCGGTGCAAGAAACTACGGCTCAATATCCCACGGCTTCTCCCACCACCGCAGCTCGACACATCGCGATCGCGAGACCTCGTAATAGATCTTCTGAAGCTCGAGCAATTTGCGGAACTTGTCGGTAAGCGACGACGATCGCTGCCCGGCAGGCAGTCCGTGCTTGGCTTCGTACAGGCGGGCAATCAGTTCGTCGCTGGGTCTTTCGGGAGGTTCCGACGCCATCGCCCGAGTATACGACTCGCGGAAGGGGTCAGACCGAAAGTGAAAGTGACGGAAAATGACCATGACACGGGCCCAAGACAGTTTCCGTCACTTTCACTTTCGGTCTGACCCCTTCCGTTATGATCGCCGGGCTCGTTGCAGCCCGGAGATCCCGATTGAATCCTCGCTCGGCATTGGTTCTCGCTCTTTTCTTCGCGACCCCGGTGTTCGCGCAGGTTACCGAACGGATCGATGTTTCCGCGATCGAAGTGCCGGTAGTCGTCCGCGACGCGAAAGGGAACGTTCCGGCCGGACTCACGCCGTCGGATTTCGTGCTGCTCGAGGACGGGAAGCCGCAGCAGATCATCGGCGTCGCCTATCCCGTGCAGGCGATTGCGACCGAATCCGCGCCGTCTCCGTCTGCGCCGGTTGCGCCGATTGCGGCCGCGCCCGCCCGACGGTGGCAGGTCGTCATCTTCATCCAGCAGTCGCTCTCGACAACGCGTGGCCTGAGTGGCGCACTCAAGGATCTGGCTTCGCACGCCGGCGAGCTGGTGGCACTCGGCGATGTGCAGATCGTGGGCGACGAGGGAGCGACGCCGCACGTCATTGCGCCCGCAACGAACAACGCCGAAACGCTGCGGACCACGCTTCTCGATCTGGCGCCGAAGATTCGTGGTCAGGAGCTGATCACCCGGCTACGGGCGGACTTTGTCGCAGATGAACAAGCGGATGCCGGGAACCGGGATCCATCATCGGCTCCGTCATCGGCTCCGTCATCGTCAGTGCCGCAGCGGAGCACCGGGCAATCCGTTCGCGCCATGGCGAACGCCCGGTTCGAGGCGCAGATCGTCCGCGCGCGGCAGGATGCGATGCTGACCTGGACGTCACGTAACCAGGAGCCCGGGCGTCCGCATGCGCTCCTCGTTGTCACGGACGGTTACGACCTCGAGCCATACGACTTCTATGGCAGGCCGGATGGTGAGCGGGACACCGACTTGCGCGGCCTCGGATCCGCTCCGCACCAGGCGGAGATCGCCCAGGCGATGGCGGCTAGCGGCTGGACGATCCTTAGCTTCGCTCCCGGCTGGATGAATAGCGCCGGATCGCCAACCTTCGATGTGTCGAACGCGGGGCGCGGCCGGCTGAATGACTTCGTCAAGTCTCCTGACGGCGGCATCGTGTCGCCCAACGCATTGAACATCCATCCGCTCGATCCGTTGCGCACATTGGCCGACGAGACCGGCGGAAGCGTGCAGACAAACGGGGCGAAGCTGGGCACCGATCTCGACCAGCTCGCGAACCGCATCGTGATCACGTACCAGCTACACCGGCCGCGAGACGGACGCGCGCACCACATCGAAGTCAAATCCCTGCGGCCAGGCATAAGCGTGCTTGCTCAGCGTTCCGTGGTCTCCGGAACGCCCGAAGCGCTGGCGGCGGCGCGGGCGACACTGCTTGCGGCCGATGCAAGCGAAGAGCGCGGGGAGTTGCCGGTGCGATGCACGGTCCGCCAAGTCGCCATTTCGAAGAACGCGAAGGACATCACCTCGGAGCTCCTGGCCTTCGTCACGCTCACGCCGATCGATGCCGTCCGCTCGGGACTCACTGCCGGAACGCTGCGTTTCTCCATCGCGGTCCGTTCTGCCGGCGCGCCGCCTGTGACCATCTCGAAGCGCATGGAGAACCTCGACCTTTCGAAGCAGGCGAACTGGCGCATCGATTTTCAGGTGCATCACGAGCCCGGCGCGGTTATCGGAGTGGTCGCGGAAGAGATGGCCACAGGAGCGTGGGGTGGCGTGAGCTGCGGCGGTGCGGGGACTCCGGCCACTGCAGCCGAGACGAGTCCCTCTCTTCCGCCGTCCGGGAAGTGGAAGACACTGCCTGACGCCCTTGCGGCAGCGCAGGCGAGTGGAAGTCTCGTACTCCTCGATCTTCTTCCTACTGTCGGGGAGCAGATCAATCTGCATCGGACGCGCGCTAAGTTCAGAAGGCAGGAAGACGAATGGCTCGCTGCGGCGGAAAAGAATCCTGCCACGGCCCGGGCGATGGAGGGGATGGTGCTCGCCGCGGCAGACGCCTCCGGTCTTAGGCGCTATCCCGATCTCCAGCGGACCTACGAAAGGAAGCGGCAACTGCTGGTCGTCGACCCCTGGGGTGGCTTTGTTGGGAAGCCAAGGGGCGCCTATATCGACCAGAACATGTTCGCCGGCGACCTCAACGAGTTGCGCCGGCAGACGGCCACCTTCGTCCGCGCCGCCAAGGCCTTTCACGAAGGAAAGATCGGGCCAGCACTTGTGCTCCGTGGTGGTGCGCTGCTCGATGCCGGAGCCACAGACGCGGCAAAGGATGCTTTCCGGCTCGGCTACGCGACGGCGCAAAAGACCAACGACATTGAAACGATGCAGGGTGCACAGATCGGACTGGCGGCCATCGACCTTCCCGCGCAGAAGGCGGTGCGGTCGCTGGAAGAGATCACGGAGCATCCTGCCACCAGCGAGATCGGTGCCCGAGCCTGGATGTTGCTCGGGCACACGTATCGACAGAACCGCGCTACGAAGCAGGCCATCGATGCCTACCAGAAATCGTTCGCGCTGGCGGCGAAACCGTCGATGCTGGCCGAAGCAGCGCGGCGGCACCTCGAGACACTTGGCTCCGAACCTGAATCCGAACTGCGCGCCGCTCTGGCCGCGGACAGTGTCCATCTGCTCTACCCGCACAAAGACGTGATGTTTGGCAATGTCGACTTCGGCATCGCCGCTCCGGATGACGCCGCGCGCGTGGAGGTCTATCTCGACGATGTACGCGTCGCTGAGCTGACCCGTAATCCCTTCGTCACGAGAATAAACCTCGGCAAGACTCCGCAGCCGCGCACGATACGCGCCGTCGCATTCGATTCTCAGGGCCGCAAGCTCGGCGAAGAGAAGGTGACGCTCAACGACATTGCCGGCGCGCTTGGCGTCGCTATCGTTGCGCCTACCAATGCGTCAGTGCGCTCGCGGACCACCGTGGAAGTGAAGCCGCGTGTCCCGCAGGGCACCCATCTCGATGGCGTGGACCTCTATTGGAACGAGACGAAGATGGCCACGATGACCGAAGAACCGTTCCGCCATGAGCTCGTGCTGCCTTCACCGTCTGCGTCCGGCTTCATCCGCGTTGTCGCGCGCGCCAGCGACGGCACGGCCGCCGAGGACGTGAAGATGATCAACGCGGGCGGCGCCGCGGAGCAGATGCGCGTCGATGCGGTGCAGGTCTACGCCATCGTGCAGGACCGCAGCGGACACTACATCGATGGACTGAAAGCATCCGACTTCGTCGTCAAGGAAGATGGACGCAAGGTCACACCAGAGCTCCAAAGCGGAAGCGGCGATCCCATCTCCATCGGCATGGCTCTCGATACCTCGGCCAGCATGCAGGTGGTCATGAACGACGTGATGGACTACGCGAATGAGTTCGTCGCGAATTCGCTGGGCGCGGCGGATCAGACATTCGTCACCGCGTTTGATACAGCGCCCCATCTCGTGCAGCCGCTGACGAACAATCGCAAGCAGCTTACGAACGCGATCTACGATCTGCATGCCGCTGGCGTTAGCACGGCCATCTGGGATGCGGTGCTCTACTCGCTGCAACAATTCCGCGGCGTGTCCGGCAAGCGCGCGCTGGTCGTCTTCACGGATGCCTTCAACAACGCGGGGACGGCAACGCCGGCGTCGGACCTGCAGTACGCGCGCGAAGTCGGAGTGCCCGTCTACTTCGTGGAGATCTTCGCCGGAACGCGATGGCCGGACATGCCACCGATCAATCCAGGCATGAACTATTTCGAAGGGCGAGCTGGCCCCGCGCCCTTGTCAATCGATGAGATCGGCATCAAACACCTGACCGAGTCGACCGGCGGCGCGTATTTTCGCTTCGCGGGCAAGAAGGATCTGCCGCATATTTTCTCGCAGATCCGCGACGACACGCGCGGCCAGTACCTGCTCTCATACGTCTCGCCGGGCACCGCTCCGCGCGGGAACCTTCGCCGCATCAGCGTGCAAGTCCCAGGCAAACAAGTGATCGTGCGTGCCACAAGCGGCTACTACCCGTAGAAGGGGTCAGACCGAAAGTGAAAGTGACGGAAAATGGCCATGGCACGGTCCCCAAGACAGTTTCCGGCACTTTCACTTTCGGTCTGACCCCTTCGCCACGATCTTCTCGAAGCGTTCGCCGCTGCGCGCGAGCGTGCGCACGGTCTCGGTCAGCTCCTCGGCCAGCTCGTTGTTCTGCCGCGCGATGTCGCGCATGGAGCTCGATGCGTTCGACACCTCTTCGATCTGGCCGAGCTGCGAACGGACGATGTCGCGGATCGTTCTTGCATCGACATCGATCTGCTCCAGCGCCTCGGCGATGCCGCGAGCGGCCGTCGACTGATGGTCACTCGCTGCGCGCACCTGCGCGGCGATGTTGTGCACGGACTCCGCTTCCTCGGCCAGCAGCCTCGCGGCCTGCGCCTGCTCGTTGATGGAGCGGCGGTTCTGGCCGAGGTGATCGCTCATCTTCGATGCTGTGCCGTGGAGATTGCGCGTGGCATCGGCCTGCAACTGGAGCGATGCGGAAATGCGCTCGGACATCTCGAACGATGACGTTGACGACTCGACGATGCGCCCGAGGGATGTGCTGGCGTTGCGCGCCAGGCTGACGGTGCCGCGGACGCGCTCGACGCCGTCGCGCATCGCAGCAACCGCGGCCTCGGATGCGGACCGCACTCCCTTCACGATCGCGCTGATCTCGTTCGTCGATTTGCGCGTCTGTTCCGCCAGCTCGCGCATCTCCTCGGCCACCACGTTGAATCCACGCCCGTGCTCCCCGGCCTGGGCCGCGATGATGGCGGCGTTCAACGCAAGAAGGTTCGTCTTATGTGTGACCGCGGTGACCACTTCGAGGATCTGACCGATCTCGCCGACGCGGCTCTCGAGATCCGCCAGTACCCGCGCAGCGTGCTCGGTCAATTCCTGCGAGTGCTCGATCCCGGTCACGGTCTCGTCGACTGCCGAGCGCCCGGCCATGGCCTCCTCGCGAGCGCGCCGCGAGAGGTCTGCGGTGGCACGCGCAGACGAGCCCAGTTCGCGCGTTGTCGCTTCCATCTCGGAGACGAAAGTCAGGACGTTGTCTCCGGCTGCGCCCAGCTCCGCCGTCATCGTCGCCATCTGGATCGCCACGGCTGACATCTGCGTCGTCGAGGAAGAGGTCTTGGCCGCGGAGTCGAAGAGTTGCGACATGCTCGTTCGCACCTGCTCGCTCGAAGCCCGCAGTTCGGTTGCACGTGCCGCCGAATCCTCGGTGTTCTTCGTGACCTGCTCCGTCGAGCGAACGACCTGTTCGGTGATGTTGCGGACGCTGATGAGCGATTGCGCGGAGCGCTCCGCGAGCTGCGACTGCCCTTGCGAGCGGATCAGGAGTTTGTCGCTGCCATCAGTCATGACTCGAATGCCGTCGGTGATCGCACCGCCGCTTTCGTTGATCGCCCGCGTCTGCGTTTCGAGCGATTCCGCCATCCGGTTGAAGGAGCGGGCAAGCTCGCCGATCTCGTCATTACTTTCTGCCTGGATGCGCGTTGACAACTCGCCCGCGGCGATGCGCTCCGTGCCAGCGACGAGCTTGTTCACGGGACGGGTGATCCCCCGGGATAGTACGACCGAGGCGATGGAAAGTACGATGAGGGCGAAGAGTGTGCCGAAGCCGATGGTAAGGAACGTTCTCTGCGCGGTGGCCGTGGCTTCGCTGGCCCGTGCCTTGAGCACTTCTGTCTCCAGCGCTTCGATATCGGTGACCGCACTGCGGATGGCAGCAATCGCCGCGGTACTGCGGCCGGCGCGGAGGTCCGCGATCACGGCATCGAGGCCGCTCTTGTCGCGAACGTCGATCTCGCGATTGAGCTCGCGAATGACGCCCGCGACGAGCGGATCGAGCGCATCGATGCGGCTGCGCATCAAAGGATCGCGGCGCTTGAGATCGGCGATGCTTCGTGCCAGCGTGGCCGTCGAGCGCTGGTACGCGTCCCGATAGGCAGGCTCGCCGGTGAGCAGGTAGCCTCGCTGCTCATTCTCCGCGCCGCGCAGATTGGCGACGAGCTGTTCGAGATCCCACAGGAACTGCCGCGCCTGCGCGCGCGCCGCCGTGACAGCCACCAGCCGTTGTGTGTCGTAAATGGCGATCGATCCGATGACCACGAGGATCACCAGGCTCAGCCCGAAGACTCCTCGCAGCTTGGTGGCGACAGAAATCCGGATCATCAATCGTTGGCTCAGTGGGTTCGCTCAGAACGGCTGTTGGCGCGCATAGTAATGCTTCGCGCTCTCCAATCGGTAAGGGGTCAGACCGAAAGTGAAAGTGACGAAAAGTGACTACGACGTCGGCTCTAAGACAATTCCCGTCACTTTCACTTTCGGTCTGACCCCTTCCGATATTGGAGTTTGCGCTATCCTTTTCTGCCACTTGGGAGAATCCAGACAATGACCGTCCAGGCTGCGCCAAACTCGCTCGAGCGCGAGCTCGAGTACCGCAAGAAACTGACGGGAATCACCAATCAGATCAACGCCGCGGAGTCGATTCCGCACATTCTGATGACGCTCAAGGACAAGATCCTCGAGCTCCTCGATGCCGAACGGCTCACGATCTACGCCATCGACACCAAGAACCAGGAGCTTTACTCGCTCACGAAGATCGGCGACGTCCCCAAAGAGATCCGCGTCCCGAAGTCGTTTTCGTCGATTGCCGGGTTCACGGCGCTGGCGCGGAAAACGATCAACATCAAAGACTCATACGACGCCGCCGAGCTGGCCAGATTCCACGCCAACCTTCGCTTCGATCAGCGCTGGGACAAACAGACCGGCTTCCGCACCAAAGCCGTGCTCGCGGTTCCCATCCTCTTTGAAAAGTATCTCCTCGGCGTCGTCCAGCTCATCAACAAGCGCCACGGCGTCGCCTTCACGCCGCAGGATGAAGATGCCGCCGAAGAGATCGGCCGCATCCTCGGCATCGCCTTCTACAACCAGCACCGCGCAGCGCGGCAGACGAAGCCCTCGCGGCTTGGCACGCTCGTCGACAAAGGCATCGTCTCGGAGAAGGACATCGAATCCGCCGTTTCCAGCGCGCGCGTGAACAACTCCACGATCGAGAAGGTGCTCATCGAGGACTACAACGTCCCGAAAGAGGAGATCGGGAAATCGCTGGCTGCGTTCTACAGCACCCCTTTCTTCAGCTACGACGGCGTGCAGACGATTCCGCAGGAGTATCGCGACCGCGTGCCGGCCGACATGTGGAAAAAGTACGGCTGCGCGCCCATCGAGCGGCGTCCGGGCGTGGTCATCATCGCTGTCGACGATCCGCACGATCTGACGCGGCTCGACGGCATCCGGGCCATGAATCTCTCGCCGCGCTACGACTTCTGGGTCGGCATGAAGCACGAGATCCTCGCGTACATCGGTGCGTCGTACGGCGAGAGCGAGGACACCGCCTCGGACAGCGCCGATCTGAACAAGATTCTCGACTCACTCGGTGAAGGGGAGGGGAGCGCCGAGGATGAGGAGAAGGACAAAGATGAGATCGACGAGACCGACTCGGGGATCGTCAAACTCGCTAACAAGATGATCCTCGAGGCCGCCGCGCGCGGCGCCTCGGACATTCACGTCGAGCCCAATGGTTCGAAGAATCCATGTCTCATCCGCATCCGCGTGGACGGTGACTGCTCGAAGTTCATGGAGATCCCTGGGCTGCACAGGAACGCGCTCGTGCAGCGGCTGAAGATCATGGCCAAGCTCGACATCTCCGAGCGCCGCAAACCGCAGGACGGCAAAATCCGCTTCAAGTCATCGAAAGGCGTGATCGAGCTGCGCGTCGCCACGATCCCGACGACCAACGGCAACGAAGACGTCGTCATGCGAATCCTGGCCGCTTCGAAACCGCTGCCACTGGAGAAGATGGGTTTCAGCGATCACAATCTCAAGAACTTCAAAGAGATCCTGGCCAAACCGTACGGCATCTGCCTCGTCGTCGGTCCGACCGGCTCCGGCAAAACGACCACGCTGCACTCGGCGCTCGGATCGATCAACACCGAGGATATGAAGATCTGGACGGCGGAAGACCCGGTCGAGATCACGCAGAAAGGACTGCGCCAGGTGCAGGTGCAGCCGAAGATCGACTTCACCTTCGCCGCGGCCATGCGCTCCTTCCTTCGTGCCGATCCCGACGTGATCATGGTCGGCGAAATGCGCGATCACGAAACGGCGGCCATCGGCATCGAAGCGTCGCTCACCGGCCACCTCGTTTTCTCGACGCTGCACACCAACTCCGCGCCGGAAACGATCTCGCGCCTGCTGGACATGAACATCGATCCCTTCAACTTCGCCGACGCGCTCCTCGGCATCATGGCCCAGCGCCTCATCCGCACGCTCTGCCCGAAGTGCAAGGAACCGCATCACCCCTCGGAGGAAGAATTCGACGAGCTGATGGAGATCTACGGCCGCGACTACTTCCCGCAGATGGGGATCAAGTACTCAGCGCAATTTCTCCTCTACGAGCCGAAAGGCTGCCCGAACTGCAACAACACCGGCTACAAAGGCCGCATGGGCGTGCACGAGCTTCTCACTGGCACCGACGAGGTGAAGCGCGCTGTGCAACGCCGTGCCCCAATCGACGAGCTCCGCGACCTTGCCATGCAGCAAGGGATGAGAACACTGCTGCAGGACGCGCTGGAGAAGGCGATGCGCGGAATCACCGACGTGAAGCAGGCGCGATCGATCGCGGTGAAGTGAAACTCCACCATGGTAGACGCGAACCCCGGGTGAGTCGGCGTGAATCCCGGCTGACACCGTGATGGAATGGACAGCGGTGGCAGGAAATCGCTCTTCGATGGTGAGAATTCACTGAATGTCGGGATGAACGCCTCCATGGTAGACGTGCATTTGGTCGATCATGTTATGAGTTCCTCCATGGTAGACGTGCACGCGAGCTGAGCCTGCGAAAAACTGGGCAAATCGCGTTTGAAATCAGTCCGCGTCGGCAAAACTTAGTCGAACGACGGTGTGAATTCGATCTATGTCTGCAGTTTCTCCTCCATGGTAGACGTGCATTTGGTCGATCATGTTATGAGTTCCTCCATGGTTGACATGCATGCGAGCTGAGCCTGCGTGAAACTGGGCAAATCGCGTCTGAATTCAGCCAACCTCGGTAAAACTCAGTCAAATGACTGCGTGAATTCGGACGAAGACTGTATTGGTTCCACCATGGTAGACGTGAATACGGACGATGTCGGTATTCATTACTCCATGGTAGAAACGAAGACACGCGATGGCCGGAAATCAGCCTGGCGGGGCCACGCGAGCAGCAGCGAGACGGCGCATGATGTCGCCGATGTCGCCGCCGAGGACTTCGATCAGCTCGAGGGCCGTGGAGATCGTCGGGACGTTGCCACCCGCCTCCAGAACGCCGATATACGTCGGCGCCAAACCGGCGCGTTGGGCCAGCTTCTGCCGTGTCCAGCCGCGTTGCTCCCGGAGCTGGCGAAGGATCGTGCCGAAACGGTCGGCGTCCGCGTTATATCTCCTCCCGATCGGCATGGTTGAACTGTCCGACAAATATCGTAACGCATCACCGGACTCTTCGGCGGCCGAACAGGGCATGCGCCGCTGCTGGAAGACGCGCTCGAAAAAGCGATCGCGGTGAAGTGAGGAGCGCGGGCGTCTCGGAACGTGCGTTAGAATCGACGCCGTCTCGCGCGGGCGAGTGCGTGATGCGCGGAGCGAGGCGAAACACCAAGGAGAACGATGAACCACAGAGACACAGAGGGCACAGAGTTGAAGCGATGACTCTGTGATCTCTGTGTCTCTGTGGTGAATGGTTTTGGTGATCAACGCCTCTAGGTCGATCTGAGGCAGAGCCACTCCATTTCGACACAAATGACCACTACCTACGACAGTTCTGCCATCGAAGTCCTCACCGGACTCGAGCCGGTGCGGAAGCGGCCCGGCATGTACACCACCACCGAGCGGCCCAACCATCTGGCGCAGGAGGTCATCGACAACTCGGCCGACGAAGCCATCGCCGGACACTGCGACGAGATCGTCGTCACGCTTCATGAGGACAACTCGGTCACCGTCGCCGACAACGGCCGCGGCATGCCGGTCGATCGTCACGCCAAAGAAGGCGTGACCGGCGTCGAAGTGATCCTCACGCGCCTCCACGCCGGCGCGAAGTTCTCCGACAAGAGCTACCGCTTCTCCGGCGGCCTGCACGGCGTCGGCGTCTCCGTCGTCAACGCGCTCTCGAAGAAGCTCGAGGTGTGGGTCCGCCGCGACGGCAACGAATACCTGATGGTCTTCGGCGACGGCAAGAAGAAGCAGGAGCTGAAGATCGTCGGACAGGTCGGCAAACGCAACACCGGCACGACGATCCGCTTCTGGCCCGACGAGAAATTCTTCGACACGCCGAAGATCAATGTACCGCGCCTCAAGCACGTCATGCGCGCCAAAGCCGTTCTCGCGCCGGGCCTGCGCCTTCGCTTCATCAACGAGAACGATGCGACCGACAGCGAGGAGTGGTACTACGAGAACGGCCTGCCGGCGTACCTGATGTCCGAGCTGGCCGGCCTCACCACGATTCCGGAGATGCCATACGTCGGCACGTTCAAGGGATCGAACGAGGAAGTCGATTGGGCCGTGGTCTGGTTGCCCGAGGACAGCGATCTCGTCACCGAGTCGTACGTGAACCTGATCCCGACCGCGCAGGGCGGCACGCACGTCAACGGCTTCCGCACGGGGCTCACCGAGGCCATTCGTGAGTTCTGCGAGCTGCGGAATTTGCTCCCGCGCGGCGTGAAGCTGGCGCCGGAAGATGTCTGGTCGCACTGCAGCTACATCCTTTCGTTGCGGATGACGGAGCCGCAGTTCACCGGCCAGACGAAGGATCGATTGTCGTCGCGCGAAGCATCGGCGTTCGTCTCCGGCGTCGCGCAGGATTCCTTCTCAATCTGGCTGAACAACAACGTCGCCGACGCCGAGCGCATCGCCCAGGTCGCCATCGCCTCGGCCATGACGCGGCTGCGCCAGGGGAAGAAAGTCGAGCGCAAGAAACTGACGAGCGGTCCTGCGCTTCCCGGCAAACTCGCCGATTGCACATCGACCGATCTCAATCTCACCGAGCTTTTCCTCGTCGAAGGCGATTCCGCCGGCGGCTCCGCCAAGCAGGCCCGCGACCGCGAGTACCAGGCCATCATGCCGTTGCGCGGCAAGATTCTGAACACGTGGGAAGTCGATCCGAACGAGGTTCTCTCCTCGCAGGAAGTGCACGACATCGCCGTCGCCCTCGGCGTCGATCCCGGTACCGACGATGTGAAAGGGCTGCGCTACGGCAAAGTCTGCATCCTCGCCGACGCCGACTCCGACGGCGCGCACATCGCCACGCTCCTGACCGCGCTCTTCGTCCGCCACTTCCGCAAGCTCGTCACCGACGGCCGCATCCACGTGGCCATGCCGCCGCTGTATCGCATCGACGTCGGCAAGAATGTTTTCTACGCGCTGGACGACCACGAGCGCGACGGCATCCTGCAGCGCATCGAGGCCGAAGGGATCCGCGGCAAGGTCAACATTCAGCGCTTCAAAGGCCTCGGCGAAATGAACCCGCTCCAGCTCCGCGAAACGACGATGAACCGCGACACCCGCCGCCTCGTCCAACTCGTCCTCGTGGCCGAGGATGGCGCGGATGCAACGATCGACATGCTGCTGGCGAAAAACCGCGCGGGCGATCGCAAGCAGTGGCTGACCGAAGAAGGGGACAAGGCGGAGATATTGGAGTGAGGTTTGTTTCGCGATTGAAGGTTTCGTGGTCGATTTTGTGAGAGCTCAAAATATGGGAAACAGACCGTTGGCTTCCAGCAACTCAGGGATGATCGTTCGAAGTCTGTTCGTAAGATCTTCGATTGTTGCGGCCTCAGTAGCCAACCCCGGGACATCAGCGCTCGTTGCCACCCAGACGCCTGCTTCCGGGTCCCAGTCCGCTTGAACGTGGTAGGTATTCGACTCCATCGCGGAAGGATAGCAGGAGAATGGTGAGTAGCGTGAGAGCGCCGATTTCACCATTCAAGACTTAACAGTGAGCACTCAACTTTCAGATCCGGTCGCTTCTCTCGCCGAAATCCGCGCGCACTTCCCCGCGCTCGATCGCATTCACAACGGCCATCCCGTTGCCTACTTCGATGCGCCCGGTGGAACGCAAGTGCCGCGCGTCGTCGCTGACGCGATGACGGACTATCTCTTTCACCACAACGCCAACACACACTGGTTCTATCCGACCAGCGAAGAGACCGACGCGATCATCGAGCGCTCGCGCGAGGCGGCCGCCGATCTCCTGAACGCCGATCGCGCCGAGATCATCTTCGGCGCGAACATGACCACGCTCACGTTTCACCTCGCCCGCGCACTCGGGCGCACGTGGCAGGCGGGCGACGAGATCATCGTCACCGAGCTCGATCACCACGCGAATGTCGCACCGTGGCGGGCGCTGGAGGTTGATCGCGGAATCGTCGTGCGTACCGCGAGGATGATGGCGGAGACCGCTCAGCTCGACTACGAGCACATGGCATCGCTCGTCTCGCCGAGAACGAAACTGATCGCGGTCGGTGCGGCGTCGAACGCCGTCGGCACGATCAACGACCTCGCTCGCGTGCGCGCAATTGCACGCGACGCCGGGGCGCTGTTCTTCGTCGACGCCGTGCATCTCGTGCCGCACGAGCTAATCGACGTTCGCGCCATCGGCTGCGATTTTCTTGCTTGCTCGTCGTACAAGTTCTACGGGCCGCATGCCGGCATTCTCTTCGCGCGCCGCGAGCTGCTCGACGTGCTGCCGTTTCCGAAGCTGGCGCCAGCGCCGGACTGGTCGCCGGAACGGGCGGAGACAGGAACGCAGAATCACGAAGCGATCGCAGGCATCGGCGCGACGGTCGATTTTCTGGCCTCGCTCGGCGGCGAAGAAGGATCGCGGCGCGAGCGTCTGGCCCGTACGTTCGCTGTGTTGCATTCTCGCGGCGACGGGCAACTGCGCATGTTGTGGAACGGCTTGATTTCGCTGCCAAAGGTACGCGTCTACGGCCCGCCGCCCGGACAGCCGCGCACGCCGACGGTGTCGTTCACGATCGAAGGGATCCATCCTGATGACATCGCGCGACGCCTCGCCGCCAACGGTCTCTTCGCCAGCAACGGCGACTTCTACGCGCTCACCTGCATCGAGCGTCTCGGAACCCCAGACGGCGTCGTTCGCATCGGTTGCGCCGCGTACACGACGGACGACGACGTGACGCGATTGATCGAAGCGGTCGAGACGATTTCGCGAGGATGACGATCGCGCATTGCTGATCGGGTCACTCGACGTCATCGAACATCGTTTGCCCGATCCGGCCGGCGTGGAAGTCTCGGAGCACGGTGTTGTACTTCGGATGCCACAGCGTCCAGTGCTCCTGCGCGTACACCACATCCATCCCCGATGAAGGGTAGTAGAAGGCGCCGGCCGCTTGAAACGCAATGGCGACGGCGATGAGCGCGACGGCCGCGAAACGGAGTGGCCGCTTCATCGAATCGACCAGTGGAGCGATCAACCAGATCATGGCCGGAAGCGAGCCGGAGAAATAGCGCGGACCGAAGCAGAACCCGCCGGCCCACTGCGTTCGACTGTAAACGATGAGCTCACAAATCAGCCCGGCCAGGAGAAGCACCGCCAGCCGTTTCTGCGTGTCCTCGGGGAACCGCTTCGGAGAGGCGGCAAGGAGCAACAGGAGAAATGGGGAAAAGACGAAGAGGCCTTTGGTCGGACTGACCAGAAGGCCGGCCACACCGTCCAGCATCGTATCGGAAACGTAGTGGCCGGCACTCATCGATGCATACCCGCCGGTCACGGCGCCGTACACCGCAACGTTGTATGCGAGCCACACCGCGGACATCGTGACGGCAGTGGCAAGAAACGGCTTCCATGTTTTCGCCTGCAGCACAAAGTACGCGCTGACTGCGATCGCCATCATCCCGTCGGCGGGGCGGTTGAAGGCCATCAGCGCGCAGCAGATGCCGGCTACGTTGCTCCACCGAGCCCGCTCCGCAGCCCTCGGCGCAGCGAAGAGCACGACCGCCAGCAGCAGTTCTCCCGTTCCGTGCTGCCAAAGCGCCTGGCTGCCGGTGACCCATGTGTTCGTTCCGAACGCGTACGCGATGGTGAGGATCAGCGCGGTGCGAGGCGAAGCGATCCCAATCAAGACGAGATACATGATTGCGACCGACACGGCGGCGATGAGCGATGCGCTGAGCTTCTCCATCGCCGCGCTGACCTTCTTGACTCGACGCGAGTCCCACCCCGTTTCAGAGAGGTAATACGCCGCCGGTGCGTACAGCGGCGTGACCAGGAGGGGAGTGACGATCGGATAGCGCGACACCTCGTGTCCTCGGAGAGGCATCGTCCAGTACACGAACCCGTAGCCGGTATTCATCGCTTTGTCGAACAGCTCGAGGTGCAGCGTGCCGGTCCGCCAGATTGCCAACGGCAGATAGCGAGCGGGAAACGAATCGCCCTCTGCGATCGGACGGAGATTCGCGTTGTAGACGACGAACGCGATGACGGCCAAACCGATCGCCGCGAGTACACGACGCCGGTCGAGGGCTCGTTCAGGTTGAAGGAGTGCCATCGCTCGAGTGTTGTCGCGTCCCGCTTAAGGTCCGTTCCCCGGAGATGAGTGTCCCACGGAATCGAAACGAAAGGCGTCAGGTTGCGCGTCCGCGTGCTCGCACGTTCATGTAGTCATGCCATGCTCTTCAATCGAGCGCCTTCTCCCCTCGTGCTTTTCGAGGGGAGAAGGTGCCGAAGGCGGATGAGGGGTGTGGTGCAATTCGACCGGCGTGAAGTTCAGGCGGCGGGATAAGCGTGGGGGAGAAGGCGCTCGAGGTTGGGCGGCGCACGAAGTTCGTTGGGGCTCTTGATTGCGTGTAGGTTCTTCGCGTCTTCGCGTGAGCGTCTTGGCGTGAACACAGGTATCACGCGAAGACGCGAAGGACTCAGCCGATCTTGACCACGACCAGCGTCACATCGTCCTGCTGCGCTTCCGTCCCGCGGAACGTCTCGACGTCGCGCAACACCGCATCGCGGATCTGCTCTGCGTTGCCATCGCAGGCGGCAGCGACGCGGCCGAGCCGTTCCAGTCCATACGTGTCGCCGCGTGCGTTGACGGCTTCGTAAATGCCGTCGCTGTGGAGAACGAAGACGTCGCCCGAGGCGAAGGGGACGACCTCCTGCGGCACGTGCTCGCCGAGCCGCGCGCCGAGCGGTAGCGAGTGAAGCTCGATGAAGTGAGGGACCCCTGCGCGGATTTGAAGAAGGGGCGGATGCCCTGCCGACGCAATCGTGGCGCGTTGCGTTTCGGGATCGAGAAGGAGCACCGAGATCGTCACCATCATCCTGCGGCGGCTCGACTGCGTGACGACCTCCTGCAGCCGCTCCAGTACGTGCGCAGGATCGAGCAGCGCGTCGCGCAGCAGCGTGAAGCCGCTGCGAAGCGCGGAGAGCGTGATGCCGCTGGCGAGTCCGTGTCCGGCGACGTCACCGCAGATGACAGCCAGGCGTCCGTCGACGATGTAGTAGTCGTAGTAGTCGCCGCCTACTTCCGTCGCCGGGAGCGAGATTCCGGTGATGTCTGCCCAGTCGAGCTTCGGCGGCCCCTCGGGGAGCATGCTGATCTGCACCTCGCGCGCGAAGCGCAGTTCGTCCCGGATACGCAGTTGCTCGCGCACCTCGGCGCGGCGCTGCACCCCTTCCTCGATTGCCGTCCTGCGGGCACTCCTGCTGCCGAGTGCCCCGCCTGCGAAGGAGCCGGCATTGACCAGCGAGAGCGCGACCAGAATCCCGGTCGTGTTTCGTTTCATACGTCCCTCGGGAGCAACGAAGAGCGCTGCAAGGACGATGGCCAGCATCATCGCGTTGAGGGCGATGCGCTGCGGCAGCAGCAGCCGCAGTGCGAGCGTTGCGATGGGAAAGGCGACACCCCAGAAGATCCATCCGCCGCCAGACAAGGCAAAAAAGGTGAGCGTGGCGAACTTGACGATAAAAACGACGATCACCCAGCCGGCCAGATTGGCGCGCACGAGTCGCGCGTACGCGTGAGGCTTCCAGTTCTCACGCCGGCGCGCGCGCCGCAACTCGATCATCGCGGCGATCATGAAGACGGTGAGCGCGGCATCACACAGCGAGAGGGGGATGTGTGTGGATCGCTCCGTCTTCTCGGAGAGAGACATCCCTACAAGGACAAAGGACGTGAGTGCGAAGAACCAGGCGATCACGTAGGCCCAGACGAGATTCTGCTCGTCGAACCGGCGACGCACCATCTGCGGCTCGGTGATCTGTGCCAGTTGTTCGAGAGTGGGACGATCCATCGGCAGTATTGTCGCCGATGAGTACGGCGAATCGCCGCCGCGGTTCTGCGAGGGGCCGGCACAGCAGGGTCTCGGGGAGCGTGCGGATGTGAGCTGACGCACGTTTTGGGAAGGGCGCTGAGCCGCGTAGTCCAACGAGAATCATGAACCACAGAGACACTGAGATCACAGAGAAGGCTGTCCCTGTGACCTCTGTGTCTCCGTGGTGAAAGGGTTTTGCTGCGGCCGCCGATTAGTAATCCGCCAAATCCAATTTCCCTCCCACCCATACCCGCCCGAACTCTGCAGTCGTGGATGACGCATCCTTCTTCTGCGCGCGCAGTGCGGCGGCGAGGCCGTAGAGCGAGCGCGGGTTGTTCGGATTGCGTTTGAGGTCGGCGCGGAAGACTTTGGCTGCTTCGGCGGGCTGTCTGTCGCGGAGGAGCGTGGCGCCGAGGGTTTCGCGGGTGGGGTAGAACCAATCGGTTGGCTCGTCGTAGTCGAGGGAGTCTTCTTTCTCTACTGCGGTGGTGTATTCGGCGATGGCGTGTTTGTTGTCGCCTTTGGCGGCGGCGATGCGGCCGGAAAGCACGTGGGCGGCGACTTCGATGACGTTCTTTTGCGAGTTCTGGTAGAGGCCGGGATCGTCGGGAACGTTGGCGCGCGCGGCTTCGAATGCCTTCTGTTCTGATTCCGCGCCGCTCACGTCGCCCAACATCGCCAGGGCTGAGCCGCGGGCGAAGTGCGAATACGCACTCGACAAAGGTCCGGCGTCGGCCGGTTTCTTCTTCAGCACATCGCGCCAGCGTCCGAAGTGCACCAGCACGAGCATATTGGTCGCCGCAAATCCCTCGGCGGGCGGCATGACCTTCGCCATCGTCGCGGCGTTGGCCGAGAACTCATCGGCCATCTTCTTCGCTTCGGCGAACCGTCCGATCATCGCGTACGAGGCCAGGCCGAACTGGAGATTGTGGTTGTAATACATCATCGCGTAGACGTTGTCGCCGCCGTTTTTCTTGATGAACTCGCGGTCGGTCTCGGCGGCCTTCGTGTTCGCGTGCGCGGCGCCGGTGTAGTTGCCGGTGCGCTGGAAGATGTGCGCGGGCATGTGGACGAGATGACCCGAGGCGGGAGCCATCGTCTGCAGACGCCGGGCGCTGGCGAGAGCGCGCTCAGGATGCGACGACGCTTCGACGGCGTGGATGTAGTAGTGATTCGCGCCGAGGTGGTTCGGGTTGCGGCGGAGAACGGACTCCAGGGTGGTGACGATCTCGGTCGTGCCTTCGTTCGGTTTACCGTCGTGCGACCAGAACTTCCACGGATGAAGGTCCATCATGCTCTCGGCGTAGAGCGTGGCGATATCGAGATCGGCCGGATACTTCTTCGACAGCGCTCCCATGGAGGCGCTGTAGTCGGCGCTGAGCTTTTTGAGGTCGGCCTTCGGATCGTTGCTGTAGCGCCTCGCCAGCGCGTCGATGAGATCGCGTTCCTCCGCGCTGGCGCGTGACGCGTGTGCGAGCGCGGCCTGGACGCCGTCGTAGGCCTGCTTTTCGCGATCGGGATCGACATCGAGATTGATGTTCGGCCCGAGCGCGAGCGCGGCTCCCCAGTAGCCCATGGCCAGGTCAGGATCGAGCTGCGTGGCGTGCTGAAATGAACGGACCGCGGACTCATGATTGAACCCGTACAGATACTTCATCCCCTGATCGAAGTACTTCTGCGCCGCGGCATTCTTGGTCGACACGGCCCAATGAAAGTGGCCGAGTCCGGGCTCGAGGGCCATCGGTTTGGCGTCATCGTGCGACGCCGCGTCGTGCTGTGCGAGAGCTGGCGCCGCGACGATCAATGAAAGGAGAAGGATGCGGAACACGCGCATAGTGGCCTCCATATGAATGATTGATACGGGGCACCGGGCACTGCGGATTGGGGAAGATGATAACGCGGTCATGCGATCGCGCGGTCATTACCTCCGCACTCGCAACCGCGACACCGGAGCGCGCTGGCCCCTCGGTGAAGCCGCTTGACATCAAGTCGTATGTCATCCACGATGTCAATCACTTCATCAATCTCCGTGAAGCGGAAAGTCAACAATGGCAGCGACAACTCTTGCTGAAAAGCTGGAGAACATCAAGAACCTCGGCGGGATCAATGGCCGCGATGTGGCCGAGCTTCTGGACACCACGCCGGAGACCGTCTCGCGATGGGTGAACGGGAGAGTTGACCCGCAGCGAGATCGTCTGAACCGCCTCTTGCAGTTGGAGTTCTTTCTAGGCGAGCTTTCGGAGCTCTATCCGCCACGAGAAGCGCGCCTCTGGCTTCTGTCACCACATCGGCTGCTTGGCGGAGCGACGCCTGCTGACCGCATACGAGAGGGGAAGACCGAGGACGTTCTTGCACTTCTCGAGCAGTTGCGATCCGGGGCGTACGTCTGAGCTCCGCGAACTACGCCGCCGTCACCGCGTTCCCCTCGTACAAAATCTCGTAGCGCATCTCGGTCGCGCCGATGCGGATCTGGTCGCCGTTCTTGAGCAGGGCGTGGAACGTGCGCGCGCCGTTGAGCCATGTGCCGTTGCGGCTCTTGAGGTCTTCGATGGCGTATCCGTCGGGACCGCGGTAGATGCGGACGTGATGGCCGGAGACGCCGAGGTCGGCGAGAGAGATCTGGTTGTCGCGCTGACGCCCGATCAGATACTCCGACTCGGTCAGCGGAAACATCAGGCCCGCATCTTCGCCATTTGTGATCGTGAGCTGCGCGATCGTCGGCTTGACCACGTCTTTGTACGAGAGCTTCGCTTCGGTCGAGACGAGGAGGTTCGTATCGTCGGCAACCTCGCGGACCGTCGAGTCAGCGCTGAACGTCGCCGGCTTCTGGCGCATCGTTTCTTCGAGCGGCGACGTGGCCGGCTTCGTGCGGCTCGTGTCGTCCGGTGATGGCGTATGTGTGACCGGCTCGATCAGCTTGTTGCCGAAGAGTCCGTAGATGACGCGATAAACGTGGAGCGGCTCTTCGTCGGCAGCCAGCGCCAGCTCGCCGAGCTTGCGCCGGCCGTTGATGAGGAAAAGGATCTTCCACTCATCGAGCGAGAGAGTGATCTTCTCCGCATCAGGATTCGAAACGACTTTGAAGACCACGGTGTTGTCGGGAAGAAGACGTTCGCACTCTTCCCACTCCTCGATGCGCCGGGCCCCTTCCATGATGAGGTTCGACAGATCGATGGCGATCGTCACGGCGTACGGAGGGAGGACGGTGTCGTCGATGAATGCGAACGTGCCGCCGGGCCAGACGAAGGAGTCGTAGATGATCTCGGACACCTGCACCTTGAGGAAGTCGCGGAGTTGGTCGTCGGTCAGCAGCCCCTGCTGCACTGCAATCTGCCCGAACCTTCCACCCTCGGCGTGCATCAGCTTGTCGATGGCAGCACGTTGCTCGGCGGAGATCTTCTTCTTGCGCAGGAGAACGGCGCCGAGCCGGAGCGTCTCCTGATTCGATCCCGCGTAGACGACGGAGCCTTTGTCGAAGAAGACCGTCGCCTCGCTGCCGCCGCTGGTGAGCGTGAGCGTGCCGCTCTTCCGCGCTGACGCCAGAAACGTCAACACGTCAGGCAAGCGAAAGGATGTGAGATTCCCGCGAAGCGACGGATCTGTCATTCGGTGCGGAGATTGTAGCAAGCACCTCCGCTACAATTTCGCACCAATGCAATCCAACTCACGTCACGCCGTCGCCGCCGGGTTTCTCGGCTGGACGCTCGATGCCTTCGATTTCTTCATCGTCGTCTTCCTTCTCGACACGCTGGCGCTGCAGTTCGGCGTGCCGAAGTCGAGGATCATCCTCACGCTGACTGCGACGCTGGCGCTGCGTCCCGTGGGCGCGATCATCTTCGGCATGCTGGCCGATCGTTACGGGCGGCGGACTCCGCTGATGGTGAACGTCATCTACTTCTCGGTGATCGAGCTTCTCTCCGGCTTCTCGATGACGTTCACGCAGTTTCTCGTGCTGCGCGCGCTCTTCGGGATCGGCATGGGAGGGGAGTGGGGCGTCGGCGCATCGTTGGCGCTGGAGAACGCGCCGACGAAATGGCGCGGCGTGCTGTCAGGCATCCTGCAAAGCGGCTACTCGATCGGATATCTGCTCGCGGCGATTGCCACACGGCTGGTCCTGCCGCACTACGGCTGGCGCTGGATGTTCTGGCTCGGCGCGGTGCCGGCGCTCCTCGCGCTTTACATCCGGACGAAGGTCCCGGAGTCGCAGGCGTGGAAGGAGCATCGCGTCGGAAGCTTCAGCGAGATGCTGCGCGCGATCCAGGGACAGGGGCGCAGCTTTCTCTACCTCGTTCTGCTGATGACGTTCATGATGTTTCTCTCGCACGGGACGCAGGATCTCTACCCCGACTTTCTCAAGAGCGCGCGCGGCGTGCCGGCGACGACGGTGCCGTACGTGGCGATGCTCTACAACGTCGGCGCGGTCGTAGGCGCGATCATCTTCGGCCAGCTCTCGCAGAAGATTGGCCGCCGCTACAGCATGATCGCGGCGCTGATCGTGTCGCTGCTGGTGATTCCGATGTGGGCGTTTGGCGGTTCGCTGGTGATCCTCGCCGCCGGAGCATTCCTGATGCAGGTCGGCGTGCAGGGCGCGTGGGGGATCATCCCGATCCATCTCAACGAGCTCGCACCTGATGCCGTGCGCGGCCTCATGCCCGGACTGGCGTACCAATTCGGGATTCTCGTCGCCGCACCGACGAACTCGATCGAAGACGCGTTACGCGCCCGGTTCGGTTACTCCTGGGCGCTCGCAGGATTCGAGATCTTCGTGATGGTGGCGCTGACGATCATTCTGCTCTTCGGCCGCGAGAATCACGGCCGGTCGTTCCATTCGGGAGATCTCCTGATCGAGAAAGAGTGAGCGATGACGTTGCGGGACCCGTCGGCCTGGTTCGAGCTCCCCGGTCGTTTTCTGTCGCCCGCTGAAGCGGGCTCCGGGATTATGGGAACGTTCTTGGATGAGCCCCGCAATTTTTCGAGCCCGCTTCAGCGGGCGACAGAGGAGATCGGCGCGACAGCGAAAAATCATCGCCGAATTCGCCGGCACCGACATCGCGCGTGCGGCCGTCCGCGACCGTGACGCCCCGCAAACGCGCGAAGCGCAACCAACCGACAACCGACAACGCGCGCAGCGCCATACCCACAGCGCTATCATCAAACCTTGCTTCCGCTCGCCGATCACAACCCGCGACGGACGACGCCGGTCGTCAACATCATCCTCATCGTCATCAACGTGCTGATGTTCTTCTGGGAGATCTCCCTCGGGCCGCAAATCGAGCCGGTTCTGACCAACGTTGCGTTCGTTCCGGCGCGCTTCTGGTATCTGCCCGATTCGCTCCTTCCGAACATCATCACGATGTTCGTTTCGATGTTCCTTCACGGCGGCTGGCTTCACCTCGGCGGGAACATGCTCTACCTCTGGGTCTTCGGCGATAACGTCGAGGACCGCCTCGGGCACGTCAAGTATTTCTTTTTCTACATCGCCTGCGGTCTCGTCGCCACGCTGACGCACGCGGCAATGAACCCCGCCTCGCGCGTGCCGTCTATCGGGGCGTCAGGAGCGATCGCCGGAGTACTCGGCGCGTACATCGTGCTCTTTCCGAAGCAGCGCGTCACGACGTTGATCCCGATCTTCATCTTCGTCACCGTCCGCGAGATCCCCGCCGTCTTCCTCCTCGGCTTCTGGATCGTCGTGCAGATCTTCTTCGGTGCGGTGTCGATGAACGGCGGTCTTCAGAGCGCTGGCGGCGTTGCCTACTTCGCGCACATCGGAGGTTTCATCGCCGGGATGCTGCTGATCGTCCTCCTCGGCGGTCTGCGACGGCGGCCTCTGCGTCCGGTGCCTCAGAACTATCGGTGGCGCAGCGGACCTCTTTAATATGTCCATGGCATTTTTTCGATGCGTGAAAAGAGCCTGGCAACGTCGACACCGGTGACGGTGTTTACGAACGTTCCGGTCCCGAGCTCGAAGCCCGCGACCGCGGCGATGCGCGGGAGAAGCTCGAGATACCAATGTCCTCTCGGCTCGCCCGGGAACACGACAAATGCCCAGTTGAAGGAATCGCTGATGGCGCTCATGGCCCGGACCGACGACTGGAGCAACGCCGCAAGCTCGTGCGCTTCGTCGATGACGTGCTCGTGCGCTTTAGGCACGATCCACTGCTGGTACGCGAGACGCGCGCCGCGCGGGGCAATCCATCGATAGTTCTCGGACTCGGCGATCAGAGGATGCTCGCGCAGATCGCACAGCGGGCAGTTGGGGGCCTCCGCGAATGCATCGCTCTCGCGCGTGATGCGCGCTGGGACGAACGAGGTCCCTACCAGTTGCGAGTGGAGATGAGGAATCGACGCGCCCGCCTTCCGCCCCTGGTTCTTGAAGATGCAGACGTACGCCGTCTTCGCGGCCAGCGCGCGGTACCGCTCGAAATAGAGCTCGACAACGCGCTGCGCATGATCGGGAGCGAGCGCGTCAAACGTGTCGTCGTGCAGAGCGCTCTCGACGATGATCTCGGAGTGCTCAGTCGGTGGATAACGATTGGGGAAAACGCGGATCCGCCACGGATCGCCATCGCGGCAGATCTCCGGCGGCGTTTCGCTTTCGGCGCCGGGGCAGAAGGGGCAGGGAGCGCCATCATAGACATTGGGCCGGTCCTCGCGTTGCGGCGCGATAATCACCGGCTCGCCTGTGATCGGATTCAACTCCTCTGTCACGAGCGCTCCAGGCGAATGGCGACGCGCACGCGCTGCACGACGCCGTAGAGCGCGAAGAGCAGAACGATCACGGCCAGCCATTCAGCGACGGTCAGCCTCGCGAATTGCAACGCCTGCCATCCATTCGTGAAGAGGCTGTACGAGACGATCGGCAGGATGATGATGCCGAGGACGAACTCGCCGCGGCCGATGGACTCGTAGTTGCGCTCGCCGTACGTCGCCTCGATCTGCGTGCCGATGTAGCCGTTGAGCATCGTCATGATGATGCCGGCCATCGCCAGCGGCTGGCGGACGTTGTTGCCGTAGAGCCAGCAAGCAGCAAGGAGCGTGTCGCCGACGCGGTCAGCGCAGTGATCGAGAAAGTCGCCGAAGCGCGAGGTCTTGTTCTGCACGCGCGCCACGATGCCGTCGAAAGCATCGGCCAGTCCGCTGATGGCGATGAAGATGATGGCGACGAGGAAGAGCGACGGCCGCTGCCCGCCGTATGCCAGACACGCCGCGCCAATCAGGTTCAGCGCGAACGCAATGAGAGTGATCACGTTCGGGGACAGCGGCATCCGCCGCGCCAGCGGTGTAAACCAGCGAGCGAGGCGCTCGCGCCAGGGGTGCATGCGAGGGATTGTATGGCGGGGCGGGAGTCGGTTGTCGGGCGCGGGAGTCGGTTGTCGGGAGTCGGGGGTCGGAGCGAAACCTTCGCCGCGCGGCGCGGGAGTCGGTTGTCAGAAGTCGAGGGTCGGAGCGAAAACCTTCGCCACTTGCTTCTCCGACTCCCGACCCCCGACACCCGACACCCGACTCCCTCAGTAAATGATCACCGTGTCGTGCACGTTCGCGATCTGGTAGAGCTTCTCGATGTCGGCGTCGCCGAGTCGTACGCAGCCGTGCGAGACCGATTGTCCGAGCTTGTTCGGCTCGTCGGTGCCGTGGATGCCGTAGCCGTTGCCCATCTCCAGCCGGAACTTGCCGAGGACTTTGTCGTAGTGGCGCTGCTTGGTATCGACGGGAGGCACGATGACGGCGTCACCGGCGACGATCGTCTTCCCGGGCTCGAGCTCGCGCTCGACGCCGTTGCTGACCTCGACCACGGTGTTGCCTTTCACTTTCAGCACGGGATTGCTGCTGCTGTTGTTATTGCCGCCAGTCAGCCATGACCAGACCCCTGCGTCGGGTTTGCTCGACACAGGCTGTCCGGTGCGCGCATCGATGCTCTGGCCGGGATCGAGATGGACGACGCGCATGCCGTTCTTCCGCGCCTCTTCCACGTAATGCCAGTCGGGTGGCACCCACTGCGGATTCTCATCCTTGGAGATGATGTGAAGTTTGCCGATCGGCGTGTCGAAGAGGATCGTTTTGCCGTCGACGGCCAGCGTCGTCCCTTTGCCTGTCGAGCAGACGGCTTCGAAGATCGTCTGGCCGCCGCGGCGAACGTAGAGCTTGTTCTCGGCAGTCGAGACGAGGATCGTCTGGCCGGTGTCAGGCACGTCGTCCGTCTGCTTTTCGACATTCTGCAACTTCGATTGCAGCGCGTTCACGTTCGCGGTTTTCTGCGAAGCGGTGTTGCGCAGGACGTCCGCTTTGCTGCCGCCAGCTTCGTTGATGAGGCGATCGATTTCGGCGACGCGATCGAGCCGGCGTTCATCGCGCATGTTGATCGTCTCGCCGGCCACGGCGAATGCCGCCAGTCCGAATGCCAGCACGAGAAGAGCCCAGGAGCCTAGGAATCCGATCCAGCGTTTCATTAGAAGATGTAAACCCTCGTTTGATTCGTTATCCTTGGCCAGATCGCCGCCAGATCCGCCTCGGGGACCATGAACGATCCCGGCTTCGGTCCCTGCAACGGGCTGTCCGGCGGTGGCGGGGAGTGAATGACGTAGCTGTCCTGAAGAAAGATCACGTAGCGTCCCAGACCGTTGGGAACGACGCGCCGCTCGGCCGGTTCGCGCTCACCGTGCATCGCATACACCCATTCGGGAACTGCCCAGGCGGAGCCGTCTTCTTTGCCGGAGACGCTGAATCCGCCCTTGAGCGGGAGGAATGTCCAGGTCTTGCCCGTGGGCGACTTGATCGTATTCGCTTCGCCGATCTGCACGTCGGTCTCGCGCACGATGTCGCGTCCGAAACGGAACTGCATTTTCTTCCGCTGCGTGTCGATCGAGATGTAGAACTGTGCGCTCTGCTGGCTCTGCAGATACTGCATACGCGCGTCGATCTCGTGCTTGAGCTGGGCCTGCGTCAGGTCCATCTGCGAGAGCTCGTCGCGTATCCGGTTCAGTTCGACGGGCGAGCTCGCGCTGTGGCGGAAGAGGATCGCGGTCTTCTCTTCGATGACGTCGCGCTGGTGTTTGGCATACGCAAACGTGCCTGCGGCGATGATCAGAAGAAGGAGGTTCAACCAGAGAGGCGGCCGCGGGAACGACCGGCGTTCGTGCCCGTGCAGGCGAGGATCGGACATTGATCGTTGCTAGAGCGAGGGACGTGCCAGCGTGCGACGCGACCGCGCGGCTGCGCCACGGCCGCGAAATGGAATAAGGCATGAAACCGCCAGCTTTCAAACGGGTCAGGAGATCTGGAATGGCGACTTCGCAGGCAGTACGAGAGATAAGTGATCAGGATTTCGAAGAGCTCGTGAACAGCGGCCAGCCCGTATTTGTCGATTTCTGGGCGCCGTGGTGCGGTCCCTGCCGCATCATCGGACCGCTCGTCGAAGAGCTCGCGCCGTCGTATGACGGGAAAGTAGTCATCACGAAAATGAACGTCGACGAGAATCAGAACGTCCCGCAGAAGTTCGGCGTGACGTCGATTCCGACGCTGATGATCTTCAAGAACGGGAAGCTCGTCGACCGGGCCATCGGCGCGATGCCGAAACCGGCGCTCCAGCAGTTCATCGATCGAAACATCTAGATTGCAACGAAACGGCCGGCTCGCCGGCCGTTTTCGTTGCGTTGTCGGTTGTTGGTTGAATGCGCTTCGCGCGTAGTCAAGACCTCACCAACCACTCCTATGAAACAGACTCTCGGTCTCGTGTCGCTTGTCGTGCGCGAATACGATGAGGCGCTCGCCTTCTACGTAGGAGTCCTTGGTTTCGAACTGATCGAGGACTCGTTCGTTCCTGCGCAGAACAAGCGCTGGGTCGTGGTCGCGCCTCCTGGTTCAGCGACGGAATCACGACTTCTCCTGGCACGAGCAGCCAACGAGGAGCAAGCTGCGCGCATCGGCAACCAGACAGGCGGCCGCGTGTTCCTCTTCCTCTACACGGACGACTTCGCCCGTGACTACCAGAACTATCGGGCGAAAGGCATCACGTTCGTTCGCGAGCCCAAGCAGGAGCCGTACGGAACCGTCGCTGTGTTCCAGGACCTCTACGGCAATCTGTGGGACCTCGTCGAACTGAGCTCACTCGGGCAGGCGCAGTCGTCGCAGAAAACCGACAACGCCTGACGTTGCGCTACGACGAGCCTCGAACCGCAAGTTGCGCTTTCATGAGTGCGCTACTATCTCGCGCGCCAGCGGTTCCGGAAGGCCGACAACCGACAACGCGCGAAGCGCAATCAACAGACAACGCGCGAAGCGCAATAACCGCAGCGCAAAAACATGCTCTCCGATCTCGATGACATGATGCGTGAGCGCGAGCTTGACGCCATCCTCGTGCCGATGCACGAGGCAATGCATCCTTCGTTTCGCTGGCTCACGCGCGGCGCGAAGGTGACGCGCGGCTATGCCGTGAAGCTCGCCGGCCGCGATCCGCTCCTGATCTCGTATCCGATGGAGCGCGACGAAGCGTCCGCGACCGGCCTGGCTACGCGCCTCATTCACGACTTCGGTTACGACGCCACCTTCAAGTCGGCGCCGAATGCCGTCGAGGCGTATGTCGCGTTCTTCGATGCCGTGCTGCGCGACCTCGGCGCCAAGTCCACTGTCGCCATCGTCGGCAATCTTCCATTCCCGCTCTACCTCGGCATCGCGGAAGGGCTCGAAGGACGCGGCTGGAGGGTCTGGCGCGGCAGCGACGATCTCGTCCAACTCGCACGCAAGCGCAAGGAGCCGTGGGAGGTCGAGGCCATCCGTTCCGCCGGCGAGCGCACCGAACAGGTCGTCGACCGCGTTCGCGAAGTTCTTCGCAACGCGACGATCGGCGATCGTCAGCTCATTCACGATGGCCGTCCGCTCACGCTCGGCGATCTGAAGCGCCTCGTCTCGCACGAGATCGCGGCGCGGGGCATGGTGGAAGATCACGACACGATCCTCTCGCAGGGACGCGATGCCGGCATCCCGCATTCACGCGGCGATGCGGACGCGATCGTGCGCCCCTCGGTGCCGATCGTTCTCGACATCTTTCCTGCCGATCGCGCCACCGGCTACTTCTTCGATCTCACCCGCACGTTTTGTGTCGGTCCGATCCCCGACGAACTGCATCGGATTCACGCCGACGTGCTGGAAGCGTTCGAGCTTGCGCGAAGCGAGATGCACGCCGGCACCTTCGCCTCGTCGTACCAGGCACTGGTCTGCGACTTTTTCGAGAAGCGCGGCTATGCGACGACGCGCTCGAATCCCGCCACGCTCGAAGGCTACGTCCACTCACTCGGCCACGGCGTCGGTCTCGACGTCCACGAAAAACCGTCGTTCTCTCTATCTCCGTCAAATGGCGACGAGATCGAGCGCGGCGACATCGTCACGATCGAGCCCGGCCTCTACTTCCCCGACCGCGAGATCGGCGTGCGCATCGAAGACACCCTCGTCGTCGGCGACGACGGCCGCGTGGAAACGCTCTGCCGGAGTGACCGGGGATTGGTTCCGTAGGGTGTGGGGAGTAGGGGGTGGGGTGTGGGAGTTGGATTTCGCGTAACGATGGCGTTTGCAGCGGCGAAGCGATTCTTCCCAATCAGAGTTTTCTTTCTCCCACACCCCACACCCTACTCCCCACACCCCATCACCGATACTTCTTCACCGCCTTCGCCAGCGTCGATCCCTTGAGGAACGTCTCCTTTCGATAGCCAACGGTCTCGTCGTACACGTAGACCGTCACGCCGGCAGGCTCTTCGAGGAAGAAGTGTGTGCCGAGGGCGCTGGCGCGAAAGGTTACTTTCTCCTTGCCGTCGTGGGAGAGCTCGCCGAGGAACATCGCCATCGGATGGGCGATGGTTGCGGGGGCGATTGTTTTGGATGAGGTGCTCGCAGGCGTTTTCGGCGGGGGAGTGGCCGCGGAGGCGATCGAGGCAATCGAAGCGGCGGACAGAGCGAAGGCAAAGAGACGAAATCGCATCGTGAGATTGTAAGCTTCGCAGCGATGTTCCTCATCGATGGTCCGGAAGATGCCGCGATCATGTACGCCTTCGCGCACGGCGCGGGTGGGGCGATGGACACGCCGTTCATGACGACGGTCGCGCGCGCTCTCGGTTCCCGCGGTATCCGCGTCGTGCGATTCGAGTTTCCGTACATGGCTGCGCGGCGGACGGGTGGGAAACGCGGCGCTCCCGATCGCCAGCCGCTGCTTCTGTCCACCTGGCGCGACGTCGTCGAAAAGTTGGGGAACCGTGAGCGATTGTTCATCGGCGGCAAATCGATGGGGGGGCGGATGGCGACGATGGTTGCCGATGAATTGGGCGTCCGAGGCCTGGTCTGCTTTGGATATCCGTTCCATCCGCCGGGACAGCCGGGGAAAGTGCGCACCGCTCATCTCGAGACACTGGCCACGCCGATGCTCGTACTGCAAGGCGAGCGTGATCCGTTCGGAAACCGCGAGGATGTGGCGACGTATCTCCTTTCGCCGTCGATCGAGGTCGAATGGCTACCGGATGGAGACCACTCACTGAAGCCGCGGGCGAGCGCTGGAGTAACAGAAAAGGAGAATCTGGCCCGGGCGGTAGCAACCGCAGAAGCATTTATGGCGAGAATATTGCTCCTGAATGACTGAAATGCGGTCACGTGCCCTGATCGTCGAAGATGATGCTGCTGCCCGCGAGCTTCTCGGACAATTGCTGGAGTCGCTGGACTTCGTGTTCGATCTTGCCGCCGACGGCGAAGAAGCTCTGCGCAGCCTCGGCGAGCAGGAGTACGACATCATCCTCCTCGATATCGTCCTGCCCAAAGTCAGCGGCATCGAGGTGATGGAGTCACTGCAGCGCCATCGTCCGCGCCTTCTCGGCAAAGTCATCGTCGTCACCGGACTCGACATTCGGGAGATCCGGTCCCTCTTCCCGGCCGTGCACGAGACACTGTCGAAGCCGGTGCTCCCGGGACGGCTGCGCGAGGCGGTCCGCTCCTGCATCACCCGGCGCGGTCAGGTTGCGGCGATCGTTGACGAACGAATCACGCCCGATTGACCCGGCGGTCACGATTTCCAGCCGCATCATCCAATACCAGCTCAATTTTTATGCCGCGACGCATGGTTGCCTGATGGCGCCTGCCTAAACTCCTCTGCACTGGGACATGCAGTACGCCTCCTTCCGGAAGCGTGTTGTATGAGAGAGAGCAAAACGGGCGGTTGAAAGCGCGTAGCTTCCAACCGCCCGTGGTTTTTTGTCGTGGTTTCATGTCAGTGAGAGGCGTGGCGCCGCTGCATGCTGCCGATGCTCGTGATCGTTCCTTCCGACACTCCGCCCGGCCCGAATGCGCGCAGGCGAAAGAGATTGCCTGCATGTGCGGCGACGCTGATCGTGCGCGCATCGCCGGAGATGACGCTGTACCAGTACCAGCTCGTGCCGAAGTCCAACGACCATTCGAGTACGAATCCGGCCGGCGTGTCACTCTGTTGCCAGTCGATGCGCGCCGCATTGCCGCTGAAGTAACTGACTACGTTCCTCGGTGCGGGCGGAGGTGCAGGCATCGGCGCAACCTCGGACGCGAGATAGAGCCGCGCACGCGCGAGCGACGACGGCCCTGCTGCTTCCGAAATGGCGAACGCCGTGATGCCGCCTTCGTTGACTGCGATCGATGGCCGTCCCCACGACACCGTGCCGCCATTGGGAAGCGCGCCGCCGGTGGCCACAAAGCGGTAATCGAGTGAGGAGCCCGATCGTGTCACATGAGCCGCGCCCAGCCAGCTCGGACCCGGATCTACGCCCAGGTATCTCCAGCCGACGGTGTACGTCGCACCATCCCACGCCACGGCGCTCGAAACCTCCGAATGCCATCGGAACAAAGGAGTCTCCGCATCGAGAGCCAGTCCGCTCTCGTCGTGGGCGGTGATGGTTGAGGCCTGATCGGAGCCGTCGAGGGCGATCAACGACTCCGTGCCACTCGAGGCCACGTGCGCGAAAATGTGAGTGCCGCTGATCGTGAGCGGCGCGCTGTCGATCGCGTCGCCATCCCCGGATAGGCGCATCACGCGAAAAAGGCCCTGGCTTGGTGATGGGGCTGGGCAGACGGAAAGGACACAGGGGATGTTCGGCGCTTCGCCAAATACGACGATGAAGTTCCGGCCGTCCCAAGCCACATCCGGTTCGAGCTCGAGATTCGCGGGAGCAGGCTGTCCGATCACCGAGGGTTCACCGAAAAACGGGCGAGGTGGTGTCGAGGAGCCGTCGGATGTGATGAAGGCGCCGAGCAGCTGATACTCGTTCGACCAGACGACGAAGTAGCGGCTGCCATTCCACACGACGGCGACATCCGACCGGACGTTGTGGCCGGACGTGAGGACAATCGTGTTGAGCGGCATCCCCGACGGAGACAGACGTTCCGCGAATACGTCGTAGTCAGCAACCCACACCACGAGTGTCTCGGATGGACTGTGGGCGATCGACATCGACTGCACGTTACTCAGGTCGATCGAAGCGCCCGTGCCCGCGATCGGTTCGCCGGCGGCGCTCGCCACCTGCGACACGATGGTGCTCCGACTCTGTACGGACTCGATCCACGCCGCCGTGAAGCCGGTGCCGTTCCCTGTCACGACCGGCGACAGTTGATTCGCTGCCGGCGGCGACGTCGTCAGATCGTGTCCCGCGCCGAAGAGCGCCAGTGGAAAGGTGGTTAGGAAAAGGCAGAGGGCAACGCGGGGCATTGGGTGTTACTTTACTAGGAATAACACTCTACAGGTCCAGCAGGAAGCTGTCCGGCGGTGCCGAGGCGTCGTACTCGGCCTGCAGATCGGTCTTGTGTTTCCACTCGAGCTCGGCCAGTTCCATGAAGAGCGCTCCGAGGATGGTGTCCGGCGCGCGCTCGGCCATGAAGCGGAAGTAGCTCTCCGAGTCGCGCTCGCGCTCGAGGGCGTGCTTGAGGGCGCGGCTCATGTCGAGATTTACCAGATCGGGCGGCAACTCCACGGTTGCCGGAGCGGGTGGGGGGGGCGGATGGCCGATTTCTTCGCGGTATCGCCGCTCCATCCTGGCGCGGTGCACGAGCTCGAAGTCGGCGAGTTGCAGCATGCGCGCGCGCACGGCGGGCGAGGCTGCGCGCTCGGCCAATTTCTGGTAGTACACGCGCGTTTCGATCTCGGACTCGATCGCTTTGCGCAAAACTTCTTCAACCGTCGTTTCGAGCGGTTTCATCAGCGGCGATTATTGCGCTTCGCCGCCACGAAACACATCGGGATTCGGCGGGGCATTGTCTTCGAACGGGGCGCTGCGGAGTTGTTGACCGATGCCCGTGCCGCCCGCGGTGCCGTGCTTCTCGATCGAGCCGTAGTACGGCCGCCAGCCCATCGGTCCGACGGGGAAGTTCGGCGGTACGACCAGGTCGCGCAGTCCGACCACCGACCGCGCGCGCGTGTCGATGGCCATCTCGTAGTCGCGGGTCATGTAGATGGCATCCTCGGGACAGGCATCGACGCAATAGCCGCAGAAGATGCAGCGAAGCAGATCGATCTCATAGCGCACCGGGAACTTCTCGCGCGTCCGTTCATCCTCGCCGGCTTCGATGGTGATGCATTCGGCGGGGCAGGCCGTCGAGCACATGTAGCAGGCCACGCAGCGCGTCGTTCCGTCTTCGCGCGACGTCAGAATGTGGCGTCCTCGGAAGCGCTCCGAGTAAACGCGCTTCACCTCGGGATACGAGATGATCGGCAGCTTGCTGAGATTGAAGAGATTGTGAAGGAGATGGCGGATCGTCACCATCATCCCGGCGACGACCTGCGGGAGATAGAGACGGTCGAGCACCGTCAACGGCGTCCGCTCGACTTTGACGACTCCGGGTCTTACACGAGTCACGTTCATTGCTAGTGGTCCAACTCTCCGGCGATGATGTTGAGCGAGCCGAGGGCTGCAATCGCGTCGGGGATCGTCTGTCCCATGATCATCTCGGGAAATGCGGAGTAGATCTGGAAGCAAGGCGGCCGGCAGCGGACGCGATAGGGATTCTTGGTGCCGTCGGAGACGAGGTAGAAGCCGAGCTCCCCGTTGCCTCCTTCGACCTGGAAGTACGTTTCGCCCACCGGCGGCTGGATGCCATGCATGATCAGTTTGAAGTGATAGATGAGCGACTCCATCTCGTTGTAAACCTTCGCCTTCGGCGGCAGCGCAACGTACGGGTTGTCGACGATGACCGGCCCTTCGGGTAGGCCGCGGTCGATGGCCTGCTGCAGGATCTTCAGCGACTGCCGCATCTCTTCCATCCGCACCAGGAATCGCGCGTACGTATCGCCGCCCTCGGCGATCGGGACGTCGAAGTCATAAGTCTCGTATCCGAGGTAGGGGCTCGCTTTGCGGACGTCGTACGGGACGCCGCAGGCGCGCAGGCACGGCCCTGTGAATCCGAAGTTGATGGCATCCTCGGCGCTGATCGGTGCGACGCCGACGACGCGGTCGAGGAAGATTTTGTTGCGGTCGACGAGCTTCTCCACGTCGTTGATGAATTTCGGCATCATGTCGACGAGGCGCTGCGATTTCGCCAGGAAGTCGGGCGGAACATCGACCGCCAGCCCGCCGATGCGCGTGTAGCTCGGCAGCAGCCGCGCGCCGCAGCACGCTTCGATGAGTCCGTAGATCTCTTCGCGCGGCTGGAAGAGGTACCAGAAGTTCGTCAGCGCGCCCATGTCGACGAGGTTCGTGCCGATGCAGACGAGATGATCGGCGATGCGCATGAACTCGCAGAGCATCAGGCGGATGTGCTGCGCGCGTGCCGGTGCCGTGATGCCGAGGAGCTTCTCGACAGCCATGCAGTAGCCGACGTTGTTGATGATCGCCGAACAGTAGTTGAGCCGGTCGGTGTACGGAATGACCTGCTGGTACGTGTGCGTCTCGGACATCTTCTCGAAGCAGCGGTGCAGGTAGCCGATCTCCTGATCGGCGCCGATGATCGTCTCGCCGTCCAGCGTCACGACGATGCGGAGCGTGCCGTGCGTGGCGGGATGGGAGGGCCCGAGGTTGAGCGTGACGCGCTCGTAGTCGGTGTCGACGTTCTCGAAGCGTGGATCGATCTTCGGAATGATGCGCGCGACGTCGTTCTCGGTGAGGAGCCAGCGTTGCGCCGGATCGTAGTCCTTGCGCAGAGCATGGCCTTGAAACGCCTCGTGCGTGAGGATGCGGCGCAGGTTCGGATGGTCGTCGAAGATGACGCCGTACATGTCGAACACTTCGCGCTCGTACCAGTCGAGGCCCTTGAAGACGCCGGTGCCGGTGGGAACAGACTCGCCGTCAGCGACACGAACTTTGAGCCGGATGCGCTCGTTGTTTTTTAGCGAGTAGAGCTGGTAGATGACGTCGAAGCGTCCCGGGTGTCGGGTGTCGGGGGTCGGAGTTTCAAGATCGGTGGTTTCGCTCCGACTCCCGACTCTGGCGGGGGGTGGGGTGTCGGGTGTCGGGGTTCGTAGACCGCCTGTTTCACTCCGACTCCCGACCCCCGATTCGCGACTCTCGCGTTTCGGGTAATCGACACCAAACAAGTCCAGCGGCATGGTGAAGGCAAACTCGCTGCTCTCTTTGAGCGCTCGCAGCACATCGACGATGTGCTCTTTGCCGACGATGAACGAGGGCATGTCCTGCCCCAGCTCCTGCGACATGCCGGGATGCTGCAGTGCCGCGGCAATGGCCGCGCCGCGCGCGTCGGCAGCCGGTCCGTCGACGGCGACATATGGCTCGCGGTTCGTCGGTGCCGGGCCGGTGTAGGGGATGGCGCTGAATTTTGTGAGGGTGCTCATGGGTGTTCGGGGGTCGCGTTTCGGGAGTCGAGTGTCGGAGAAGACGTGTTCACGTTCATCGACGGATTTCCCCGCGCTGAATTTTCTCTTTCAGTTTGAGGATCGAGTACATCAACCCGTCGGGCGTCGGCGGGCAGCCCGGAACCCACATGTCGACGGGAATGATTTCGTCGATGCCCTGGACGACGTGATAGGCGCGGTAGAAGCCGCCGGAAGTTGCGCAAGCGCCCATGGCGATGACGTAGCGGGGCTCGGGCATCTGCTCGTAAATCTTCTTGAGGACGGGCGACATCTTGTCGACGATGGTGCCCGCCACGATCATCAAATCCGCCTGCCTCGGCGAGAACCTCACGACCTCGGCACCGAAGCGGGCGATGTCGTAGTGCGACGAGACCATCGACATGAATTCGATGGCGCAGCACGCGGTGCCGAAGGGAAGCGGCCACAGCGAATTGCCGCGCGCCCAGTTGACCATCGTGTCGACGGTGGTGGTCAGGTAGGTTCCGCCGGCGAGGTCTTCAATCTCGCGCTCCGACTCGCCGGGAAGAGTGATGAGGCCCTTTTCGGCGCCTTCGCCCGGCGGGCCGCCGCGCTTGCGCTGAATGATGGAGCCGGAACTGTCGTAGGGTTGATTGGGCATAGGTTACTCAGGTGCGCAGTCTACTGGTGCCCTGAACGGCAGGGAGCGCGATCTTACGAATTAGAGAAACTTTTCACAAGCATAGGTTGTGGCGCGAGGCCGCTGATTGTTGCAAGGAACTGATTTCGCTTCTGAATACGGAGAAAACGGTTTCACGCGGAGACGCGGAGACCGCGGAGCAACGTTGCAACCTTTGAGCCCCGTGTCCCTCAGCCGCGAGACTTCGCGGCCGCGAGGCCGCGCGACCTCAAGAGCGCTTCCTCCATCCTTTCCGCCACGCGCTCCGCCCGCCACTGCTCGGCGACCTCGCGTCCGCGGATGCGAACGCGATCGCGAAGGGCTGCATTGCTGAGCAACTCGATCAATCGTTCGCCCAGCTCGACGGCGTTTCCTTCGGGGGCGAAGAGCGCGTAGTCGTGCTTCTCGTCGAATGACTGAAAGGAAGGGATCGCCGTCATCACCACGGGAATGCCGGATGCCAGCGCTTCCGCGGCGGGCAATCCAAAACCTTCTTCGCGATGATTCGGCGCGATGAGCACGTCGCACGAATGCACGAGGCGCGTCATCTCCCGCGTGGTCAGCGCGACGTGAAACTCCTGCACAGTGTCGAGCGGTTCGGCGCGCGACGGTGCCCAGGGCGAGACGCGCACGAGGTCGAAGCGTTGATGAAACCAGCGTGCATGCGCCGCCGCGCCGTAACCGTCGGCGATCCCTTTGAGATCGACTTGCGATTCGCCGCACAGCAGCACACGCAGCGGCTCGTTCTCGAGTGGCGTGCGTGCGCGAAAGAACTCGTCATCGACGATCTGGCCGATGTAGGTGACGTCGTCCGTGAACTGCTTGCAGATCGGAACCAGCGACCGCGTCACGACGAGCTTCGGAATCGGCAGCCGGTACGCCGCGTCGATCTCGGGGCGAATCGACTGATACGCGCTGAACGCTCCTTCGTAACCCTGGCAGAGGTGAAGAGCCTTCGCCGGCGCGATCGCCCAGGCGGCGGAAAGCGTCGTCCAGAAGGTGGCGATGACGAAATCGTCGTCGCGGGCGTCGTAGGTGTTGAAATCGTCGAGGTAGATCCACTCAGCGCGCGATGATCGCCACGTCAGCGGCAGCCCCTTCGTCACGATGCGGACGCGGTGGCCGCGCTCGATCAGCGCGTCGGCCTGCGCGAGCTGCACGCGCGTGCCGCCCGAGAGCGCGGTGTCTTCCATCAGGTAGGCGATCCGGAGAGGTTCGTTCATGAATCGTTGCGGGCCACGACGTAATAGCCGGCCGGAATCAAATCTTCCTTCGAATGCGGAATTCGTGCGGAGGCGAGAGCAGCCATGAGCTCTTCGCGTCCGCGCGTGACGGCAGTTTCCTGCGGCGTGATCTCCACGACCGTCCATCCCGCAATCGACAGCATCTCCTCGATCGTCCGCTTCGTGAAAAAGCGCAGATGGCCGACGCACGTCAGACCCATGTAGACGTAGTCGAAGCGGCCGCGAATGAGATCGCTGACGACCGCTGCGTTGGCGATGTTGGGGATGCTGAGCAGCAGGTGACCCCCGGGAGCGCAGACTTTGCGCAGGTCAGCCAGAAACGACCACGGCTCGTCGAGATGCTCGACGATGTCGCCGCCGATGATCCAGTCGAATTTCTCGTGGATGATCGAGACGATCTCACGCGCATCGCCGCAGTAAACGTCGTCGATGCGTTTCTTGGCCACGGCCGCGGCGCGCGGATCGATCTCGATGCCGACGACGCGGCATTTCTGGCGCGCCTTGAGCGCTGCGCCGAGGGGTGCTTCGCCGCATCCGAATTCGAGAATGGATTTGGCGTCGGGACTGATGCGGTCGAGAAGGTCGGTACGCGTCTGGCCGCGCAGCGAGCTCCAGCGGTGAACGTAGTCGGCAGGGGAGATGACGACTTCGCGGCCCGCCAGCGCGCGGCTGGGCGGATCATCGATCGACTCCAGGAACGACGTGCGGCAAAGATAAACGGCCGGATCGGACTCGTCCCACTTCACGACTTCCGGCTCGTCGCCGCCCGCCTGCATCTCCGCGGTCATCTGCTGCAGCTCGCGCAGCGTGAGATACGGCGTTCGAGGTGCGCGCCGTTGCGCGACGTTCGCCGCTTCGTTGCTGACCGGAAGCGCAGCGACGACGATGCTGGTATGAACGAGCAGCTCACGCAAACGCGTGATCAGCTTCGCCGGCGGAAGGACGAGAGGGTCGGTGACGACGAGAACGTGATCGCTCTCCAAGCCGGCTACCGCCAATGACGCGGGCTCTTCCGCGTCGTAGGTAACGAACTCGGTCGATCCTCCGCCTCGCAGCAGCGTCTGGCTCTGCCAGCTCGCGTAGCGCTCCTCGATTGCAGGATGATCGAAACGTGGGAAGAGGACGGCGGGCATGCGGGCGACATCTTAACCGGTGCGAGTTGGAGCCTCGGGAGCGGGGCAAACTCACTCATCGCCGCGGCCGCCCCATCAACTCGATCATCTCCCGGACAGCTTTGTCCAAACCGACGAGCGCCGCGCGCGCGACGATCGAGTGCCCGATGTTCAGCTCTTCGATGTCGGTGAGCGCGGCGACGCCATCGATATTGCGGTAGTCGAGACCGTGGCCGGCCAGGACAGCCAACCCCATTTTTCGCGATGCCTTCGCTGCCGTGGCCACTTTCTCAAGTTCGCCCGCCCAGTTGCCGCCCCGCTTCCACGCCTCGGCATACTTGCCGGTGTTGATCTCGACCTTCGGTGCGCGCAGCTTCTGGCATTGACGCAACTGCTCCAGGTCGGGATCGACGAAGATCGAGACATCCATTCCCGCGTCGACGAGTTGCCGGATTGTCTTATCGATGTTGCTCGAGTGCAGCACGACATCCAACCCCCCCTCGGTCGTCAACTCATCGCGGCGCTCCGGAACCAGCGTGACCTGATGCGGCTTCACCGTCTGCGCGATGCGAACCATCTCCGGCGACGCCGCCATCTCGATGTTGAGATGCGTCGAGACGGTGCGCTTCAGCACCTCGACGTCGCGGTCCTGCATGTGGCGCCGGTCGCCGCGCAGATGAACCGTGATGCCCTGCGCGCCGGCAAGCTCGCAGATGACGGCGGCTGCGATCGGATCCGGCTCATCCGACTTGCGCGCTTCACGGATGGTGGCGATGTGATCGATGTTGACGGCTAAACGCATGCGCGAAGGGTAGCAGAGGCGTTTTTCACCACAAAGACACAAAGGACACAAAGGCACACTCTCTTCGTGTCCTTTGTGTCTTTGTGGTGAAAATGCTTTACAAGATCATCCGCCGAATCCCTGCTCGAAGCACCGGAACATTGAAGTTGATCAGGAGGCCGAGACGCCACGGACCCAGCTTCATGTAAGTCAGCAATTGTGCCGAATGAATCGGATCGAGCGCGGGAACTGCTTTGATCTCTACGACGATTGAGGACGCGACTAGAAGGTCGAGCCGATAGGAACAATTCACTTTCACCCCTTTGTATTCAACCGGAAGAGGAACTTGTCTCGCGAACGGCATCTGCCGCAAGGTCAACTCGCGGCAGAGACACTCCTCATATGCCGACTCCAGCAGTCCGGGGCCGAGCGCTCGATGTACTTCGATCGCTGCACCGATCACATCGCCCGTCCTGTCTTCGCTTCTGTTCATCGTTACCCGAGGATCCCTCGGTGCATGCAAAACACCGAGGAAATCCTTTGGCTGCGGAGAGATACGAATCAAGAACTCCACGTCTCGTAGAACGCAACGCGCTTCATCGCCAGACCAGGCCGATGCCGAACGTCACGTTCTGCGCGGTCTCTGTTCGTAGTGGACGGCGCGCGATAAACCCAGCGGAACGCCGCCGTCCCGGCGGCTGGCCCGGCGGCGTCCTCGCCGCCGAACGTGCACGGGCGTCGAGGACTGAGTGACGGTGAGATCAATGCGGCGCAACTGCCCGATGCCTTGGGCCCGGCGAGATCGTGGTGATTGTTGATGTGGAGATGTTGTTCCCTGGATTCGGATCCGGTTCTGCTGCTGTGACCATCGCTGTATTCGGTACCACGCCCGGCGTTTGCCCGGTGGTCAGGGTGAGGCTGATCGTAGCACTGGCGCCGTTCGCCAAGGAACCAAGTGCGCATGACACAATCGTGGTTCCAAAGGGAGATGGGGGGACGGGAGGGCATGTTCCCTGCGAAGGTGTCGCGGAAACGAGGGTTGTTCCTACGGGAAGCTCATCCGTCACGACTACGCCGTTTGCCGCGCCGGGACCAACATTGAGGACACTAATGATGTAGTTGCAGTTCGTACCGGCGAGGAACGGTGGCCCTCCAACGACGGAATTCGTAATGCTCAGGTCGGGTGTGCCCGCGGGCGAGGCCGTCCCTTTGGTGAAGACCCACGCGGCCCCGGCTCCACCGTTGTCCGAGGGCCCGCCGACGATGGCCGTGTTGCCGTCGGCGGAAAGGGACACGGACCAGCCTTGGTTAGCGTTTCCCACGGCGTCCGATCCGACCAGCTTGGTGAACTGCTGCAACCAGACTCCTCCGCTTCTCGTCCAGATCCACGCGGCACCAACGACGCTGTTGTCGAAGGGCCCTCCGACGATAGCCGTATTGCCGTCGGCGGAGATGGACACCGAAGTTCCTTGTTCACCCTGCCCCACGCCGTCCGAGCCGATCAGCTTGGTTCCCTGCTGGGTCCAGGCCCCTCCGTTCCTGGCCCAGACCCACGCGGCTCCATTGCCGCCGAAGGGGTGGAAGTTGTCGTCGTACCCGCCGACGATGGCCGTGCTGCCGTCGGCAGAGATGGACACGGAACGGCCTTGGGCCGCAGGCCCCGCCGCGCCAGAGCCGGCGAGTTTTTTCCCCTGCTGTGTCCAGACTCCCTCGCTCCTGGTAAAGACCCACGCGGCCCCTACGAGACTGTTGTCCTGGAACCCTCCGACGACGGCTGTGTTACCGTCGCCTGACAGGGCCACGGACCAGCCTTGAGCAGCGCCTAGTTGGCCGTTCACGGCGCCCGAGCCGACAAGTTTTTCCCCCTGCTGTGTCCAGACTCCTTCGCTCCTCGTCCAGACCCACGAGGCCCCGGCGCCCCTGTTGTCCCCAGGGCCTCCGACGATGGCCGTGTTGCCGTCGGCGGAGATGGAGACGGAAAGGCCTTGATTTGCGCCTCCTACGGCGCCCGATCCGACCAGCTTGGTGAACTGCTGTGTCCAGACTCCCCCGCTTCTCGTCCAGACCCACGCGGCACCGACGCCATTGTCGTCGAAGGGCCCTCCGATGATGGCCGTGTTGCCGTCAGCGGAGACGGAGACGGAACGGCCTTGACTTGCGCCCGGCACGGCGCCCGATCCGACCAGTTCGGACTGCTGCGTCCAGACTCCTCCGCTCTTCGTCCAGACCCACGCGGCACCAACGCTACTGTTGTCGGGGAACCCTCCGACGATGGCCGTGTTGCCGTCAGCGGAGATCGACACCGAAGTTCCTTGTTCACGACCCCCCACGGCTCCCGTCCCCACTAACCTCGGCCCCTGCTGCGAGAACTGCGCGATCGCTGGATGGGAAGAAAGCAGCGTGGCCGAGACGAGGACGATCCGGGCGACGAGATGGCGCGTTTTCATCGGAAACTCTCGCGAAGACATGGCACCGTACGCGACAGCGAGTTGGCTATGTCCGGTGTCACTACGATCAGTGATGATTGTGGCGACCGCCATGTCAGGCTAGCGGCCCATCGGACCCGGCAGAGGAGGGTCCTGCGTTTCTGTCAGTCGGTGCCCTCGAATGCGATTCCTGGGTTGGTGCCGACCGAGAGGATCGCTCGCTTCGATGGGAGAGCGTCTGGACGAGGGATGAGCAGAGATCGTCCGAATCGACTTGGCCACTGGCGAGCGCGAGACGATCTCCGACTACGGCTCCGGCCGTCCGCAGCAGTGCACCTTCAGCGGACCACCGATTCTCTCCTCGGATGGCCGCGCCTACGCGTACACGTACGCGACGTTGACCTCGGATTTATACGTGGTCGAGGGAGCGCGGTAGTTCGGAGTCACTGCTTGACCGAGCGTCGTCTCTGCGGAACCGATCGAGTGAAGACCCATACGGCACCAACGTTATTGTTGTCCTGGCGTCCCCCGACAAGGGCGGTGTTGCCATCGGCGGAGAGGGATACCGCAAAGCCTTGTTCCGCGTCCCCGCCTCCGCCCGAGCCGACCAGCTTCGTGGACAGCTGCGTCCATGTACTTCCACTCCTGGTCCACACCCAGGTGGCTCCCCCTCGACTGTTGTCGAAACCCCCTCCGATGAGGGCTGTGTTGCCGTCGGCGGAGATGGAGACGCTCTCGCCTTGCATGGCGCTCCCCGCCGCGCCTGAGCCGACGAGCTTTGTGGACTGTTGGGTCCACACTCCTCCGCTTCTGGTCCAGACCCATACCGCCCCTGCATTGATGTTGTCGCCGGTCCCTCCGACGATGGCCGTGTTTCCGTCGGCGGAAAGGGACACGGAAATGCCCTGGTCAGATGCGCCGCCTATGGCGTCCGAACCGACCAGCTTCGGGGACTGTTGCGTCCAAACTCCTCCACTCCGTGTCCACACCCAGGCTGCTCCGCCAAAACTGTTATCGGCTAATCCTCCGATGATGGCTGTGTTGCCGTCCGCAGAGAGGGCCACGGAGCAACCTTGAGTTGCGTTCCCAGCGGCGCCCGACCCGACCAGTTTTTGCCCTTGCTGGCTCCAGGCCCCTCCACTTCTGGTCCAGACCCATGCGGCGCCAACGTTACCGTTATCTTCGTACCCTCCGACGATGGCGGTGTTGCCGTCGGCGGAGAGGGAGACCGAGCTGCCTTGCAGGGCCTTTCCGACGCCGCCCGAGCCGACCAGCTTGTTCCCTTGCTGTGCCCAGGTTCCTCCGTTTCTGGTCCAAACCCAGGCAGCGCCCGCCTGGTTGTTGTCGTAGGCCCCTCCGACGATGGCCGTGTTGCCGTCTGCGGAGAGAGCCACAGACTGGCCTTGATTCGCGTTGCCGGCCGCACCTGTGCCAACCAGTTTTGGTCCCTGCTGCGACCAGACTCCGCCGCTTCTGGTCCAGACCCAGGCGGCGCCGGCGTTTCCGTCCACAACCCCGCCGGCGATGGCGGTGTTGCCGTCGCCTGAGAGGGCCACGGACTGGCCCTGGAAAGCGTTGTTCGCCGCGCCCGAGCCCACCAGCTTCGGTCCCTGCTGCGAGAACTGCGCGATGGCTTGGTGCGAGGAAAGCGTGAGGCAGACGATGACCGTCAGCGCGAAATGGTGACGCGTTTTCATTGGTAGTGAACCCTCCGGACGAGTGGTCAATCTAAGCCCGATTACTTCGGACTTCGGTGACGGGGGACACGCTCTGGCCGAAATCGCTCTTCACCGAACCGCCAGTCGTTTCCGCGGACGACTGCGCGTGCGCGTACGCATACATGTCGGATGTGTTTGTGGTGGACGGCGCGCGATAAGTCGGAAGGAACGCCGCCGTCCCGGCGGCTGGCCCGGCGGCGTCCTCGCCGCCGAACGTAACGAGGTCGGCGAGGACGGCATCCAGCCAGCAGTGACACCGGCGTTCCATCAATCACGTTCGCAGTCTCATCGCTCCAAGAAACGCCAACATTCCAACCATTGCGATCAAAGCCCAATGCGACACGGACGGGAGCAATGCCGGATCAACGGTAGTGATGGTTGAAGTGGACGAGTTGTTCGTGGTGTTCGGATCGGCCTCCGTCGCCGAGACCGTTGCGGTATTCGATACAGGACCCGGAGTCGAAGACGTTTTCACCACGAGGTTGATTGTGGCCGTGCCGCCGTTCGCCAAGGTGCCAAGCGCGCAGGACACTGTTGTTGTTCCGCTGCACGATCCCTGCGATGGCGTCGCAGAGACGAAGGTCGTTCCGGGCGGAAGCCCGTCGGTCATGACCACGCTGTTTGCGGTATCGGGACCGTTGTTCGTAACGCTGACCGTGAAGCTGAGGTTTCCTCCGGCGGGAAAGGCTGGTCCGCCAGTTACGGACTTCATAGTGCTCATATCGGCCGTGGATGCGCTGAAGACCCAAGCTGCCCCGTTCTCTCCGCCGTCATTGGGTGCGCCGAGGATCGCTGTCTTGCTATCGGCCGAGAGAGACACGGACCAGCCCTCCTCGATGGTGGTTAGGGCACCCAAACCGACCAGCTTGCTTCCCTGCTGGCTCCAGACTCCTCCGTTGCGGGTCCAGACCCACGCGGCCCCAGTGAAACTATTGTCGCCCGGCCCACCGACGATGAGCGCGTTGCCGTCGGCCGACAGAGAGACAGAACTACCTCGATAGGCTGTTCCCACGGCCCCCGAACCGACCAGCTTGGTCCCTTCCTGAGTCCAGACTCCTCCGCTTCTGGTCCAGACCCACGCGGCCCCGGCGTCATTGTTGTCCAGGTTGGCGCCTTCAGCGGCTGTATTGCCGTCTCCCGATATTGCCGTAGAGATTCCTTGTTGAGCATTTCCGAAAGTGTCGGGCAGGGCGCCAGATCCGACCAACTTGCTGCCCTGCTGGCTCCAGACTCCTCCACTTCTGGTCCAGACCCACGCGGCTCCAGCGCTACTGTTATCTGAAGCTCCGCCAATGATCGCCGTGTCGCCATCGGCGGCGAGCGAAACCGAGACACCTTGGGCAGCATGCCCTACAGCACCAGAGCCCACTAGCTTTGTTCCTTGTTGGGTCCATACGCCTCCGCTCCTGGTCCAGACCCACGCGGCTCCGGTATTGGCATTGTCCCGAGGGCCTCCGACGATCGCTGTATTGCCGTCGGCCGAAAGGGATACTGATATGCCTTGGTTGGCACCGCCAACGGCTCCCGCTCCTACTAGTTTCGCGCCCTGCTGCGTCCAAACTCCTCCGCTTCTGACCCAAACCCATGCGGCCCCGGCTGAATTGTTGTCGGTAATGCCTCCCACGATGGCTGTGTTGCCATCAGCAGAAAGCGCAACGTCCCAGCCTTGATCTGCGTTTCCGACTGCACCGGAGCCGACGAGCTTGGGTCCCTGCTGCGTCCAGACACCTCCGTTCCTCGTCCAAACCCACGCTGCCCCAACATTGCCGTTGTCACCTTCCCCTCCTACGATTGCTGTATTGCCATCGGCAGAGAGGGACACGGATTGACCTTGAAAAGCGAACCCCACAGCGCCTGAGCCGACTAGCTTCGGCCCCTGCTGCGAAAACAGCGCGAAGGCTGCCTGAGAAACGAGGAGCGACGTAGAGACAACTACATCTGGCAGTGTAGGGCGCATTGTCTAGAGGGCCTTGGTCTTGCGGGATGGCACATTCTACTCGTGAACCGTTCCAGTGGAAGGCGCACGCCGCCTCCCGCGTTGTCCGCTCCGCAAATGCTCTATCGCTTCGACAGCATCGAGAAATCGTACGGCCCTCATGACATCGTCAAGGGCGCGACGTGGCAGCACAATCCTGGTGAGAAGGTTGGTCTCGTCGGCCGCAATGGTGCGGGGAAGACGACGCTTTTCCGGCTGCTGCTGAAGCAGGAAGACACCGACCGCGGCCAGGTTCTGCGCGCCTCGGGGCTGACGATCGGCCACGTCGGGCAGCATCTCGACGCCGAGCCGGGGATGTCGCTCTTCGATTACGTGGAGACGGCCTTCGCCGATGTGCTGGCGATCGAACGGAAGATGCGCGCGATCGAGCACGATCTCGCCGATGCCACGAAGAGCGCGGCGGAGCACGAGAAGCTGCTCGGCAAATACGCGACGCTGCAGCATGATTACGAACACGCCGATGGCTACACGCTGCACGCCGAGGTGGAGCGGGTGCTGACGGGAGTGGGCTTTGCGAAAGGGGAGTGGGAGCGGCCGATTGCAGCGTTCAGCGGCGGGCAGCAGAACCGGGCCATGCTCGCACGCGTACTGCTCACCGACGTCGATCTGCTGCTGCTCGATGAGCCGACCAACCATCTCGACCTCGCCGGCATCGAGTTTCTCGAAGGCTTTCTGCAATCGTTCAAGGGAAGCTATCTCCTCATCTCCCACGACCGCACCTTTCTCAATCGAACGGTGCAAAAGATCGTCGAGCTCGCACACGGAAAGTTGATCGAGTACCCGGGCAACTACGAGCGCTTCCTCGAGCTCCGCGCGGAGCGGATGGAGAAGATGGCCTCCGACTATGAGCAACAGCAGGAGCTCATCGACAAGACCAAAGACTTCATCCGCCGCAACCTGGCCGGCCAGAAAACGAAGCAGGCGAAGTCGCGCCGTAAGATGCTGGCGAAGCTCGACGAAGTGGAGCGGCCTGAGACGGACGAGACGCTGGCGAACTTCAAGCTGGAAGCGGGGCCGCGCTCCGGCGCGGTGGCATTGACCGCAGACCACGTCACGGCCGGCTACGGCACGAAGGCGATCGTCCACGACCTCTCGATGACGATCCGCCGCGGCGAGCGCTACGCCATCATCGGTCCGAACGGCTCCGGAAAATCGACGCTGCTGAAGACGTTCGCAGGGCGGCTGCCGCCGCTCGACGGCACGATCACCTACGGCCACAACGTTCAGGTCGGCTACTACGATCAGACCCTCGGCGATCTCAATCCCGAGGGGAACGTCATCGATGAAGTGTGGAACCTCGATCACTCGCAGACCGAGGAGCAGGTGCGCAGCTACCTGGCGCAGTTTTCGTTCTTCGATGACGACGTCTTCAAGAAAACGCGCGACCTGTCCGGCGGCGAGAAGGGACGGCTGGCCCTGGCGAAGATCATCTACACCGGCGGCAACGTCATGCTGCTCGACGAGCCGACGAATCATCTCGACGTCTACACGCGCGAAGCGCTGGAAGAGTCGCTGGAGCGTTTCACGGGTGCGCTGATCGTCGTCTCGCACGATCGTTACTTCATCGATCGTGTCGTCGAGCACGTGATTCTCGTCGACGACGGGCAGGCCGGAGTCTTCGACGGCAACTACACGGATTACGCCGAGCGGTTAAAGGCGGGGATCGCGCTCGAAGCGCGCGCGGAACGTGTGACACCGTCGCCCACGCAGTCGCGCTCGCACGGAAAATCGAGCAGCGAGGCGGCCGGCTCGTCGCAAGCCAACGCTCCGAAAGTTGATCGCTCCGAGCAGAAGAAGCGTGAGAAGCGCATTCGCAAGATCGATGAAGAGATTGCCGATCTCGAGTCGCGCATCGCCGCCGCGGAGCGTGAGCGCGAGCGCAACGATCTGCTTCTCTGCTCCGAGGAAGTCTTCCGCGACGGCGACCGCAGCAAGAAGATCCAATCGCAGAACGCAGATCTCAAGGCGATGGTCGAGTTGCTATACGGAAAGTGGGAAGCGCTGGTGAAAGAGAAGGAAGAGCTGGCGGGCGTGGTGGCGTAGCCCGGCGGTGTCTTAGCTGACCAACGGGGGGAAAGTTGGGTGGCCGTTGCCAACGTCCCATGTCCCACTGGTACACCGCCCTGTCCCACTGGTACACCGCCCATGTCCCACTGGTACGTCACCATGTCCCCAGCTACACCGCCCATATCCCCAGCTACACCGCCCATATCCCACTGGTACACGCCCATGTTCAACTGGTACAGCACTTATGTCCCCTGGTACACCGCCTATGTCCCACTGGTACACCGCCCGTGTCGCACTGGTACACCGCCCGTGTCGCACTGGTACACCGCCCGTGTCGCACTGGTACACCGCCAGTGTCCCACTGGTACACCGCCCATGTCCCACTGGTACACCGCCAGTGTCCCACTGGTACACCGCCCATGTCCCACTGGTACACCGCCCATGTCCCACTGGTACACCGCCCATGTCCCACTGGTACACCGCCCATGTCCCACTGGTACACTGCCCATGTCCCACTGGTACACCGCCCATGTCCCATTGGTACACCGACCGTGTTCCAGTGGGGTACGCACTGTGTCTCAGTGACATTACGCCGTGTCCCGGTGTCACCGACCGTGGACACGATCCACTGCGACCTGTCGTAGCAAGGCCGCGATCAGCCGCCGCCTGACGGTTGCCAGGTTGCAGGGTTGGTGAGTAGTCTGCGAGCTGCATGAGCCACTCAGAAGCAGAGCAACAGAGCGCGCTGGCAACGGCGCAACGCGGCAACCCGGTAACCGGCCGGCCAGGCAACGCAGCAACGAAGTACACCGCCAGCATCATCGCCATCGGCTCCGAGATGCTCGGGCCGACGCGCGTGGACACGAACTCGCTCAAAGTCACCGCCGCGTTCGAGTCGTTCGGCATTGGCGTCGTGCGCAAGACGGTTGTCGGCGACCGGCAGGAGGAGCTGGTCGATGAGATCCGGCACTCGCTCGATCACTCCAGCATCCTCATCACTTCCGGCGGACTGGGGCCCACCGAAGACGACATGACGCGCGATGCGCTGGCTGCGGCGCTGGGGCTGGAGATGGAGATCGACCTCGGGATCGTGGAGCGGCTGGAGAAGCGCTTCGCGGCGCGCGGCTGGGTGATGCCGGAGGTCAACAAGCGTCAAGCCAACGTCTTCATCGGACAGACGATGCTGCCGAACGAGCGGGGCACCGCTCCCGGTTTTCACATCGAGAAGGACGGCAAACACATCTGGGTGTTTCCGGGTGTGCCGCACGAGCTGGAATGGATGGTGGCGGCCTATCTCGTACCGTGGCTGGCTTCGATCACGGCGGGGCAATCGCGATTCCGGCGCGTGTTGAAGATCGCCGGGATGACGGAGTCGGGCGTCGAGGAGAAGCTGAAGCCTTACTACGCGGCGCATCCGGAGCCGTTGACGATTCTGGCGACGAGTGGTCAGACGGAACTGCATCTGGCCGAGGATGGTGCGGAGATCGAGGCGCTGGCGGTGATCGCGTCGCGCGAAAGCGAGTTGCGCGAGCTGTTCGGCGACAAGATCTTCGGCGCCGACGATGACACGCTCGAAGGTGTGGTCGGCCGGATCCTGACCGAGCGTCACGAGACCGTCGCGACGGCGGAGTCGTGCACCGGCGGGCTGCTGGCCTCGCGCATCACCGATGTGCCGGGATCGTCCGCATACTTCATGGGCGGCGCGGTCTGCTACACCGCGGCGGCGAAGAGGGACCTGGCCGGAGTCGATCCGGAGTTGATCCGCGAGCACGGCGAGGTATCAGAGCCGGTTGCGGTCGCGCTGGCGCGCGGCGCGCGCGAGCGGTTCGGTACGACGTATGGGATCGGTGTGACCGGCATCGCCGGGCCGGGCGGGGGGACGGAGGCGAAGCCGGTCGGGACCGTCCATATCGCGGTGGCAGGACCGAACGGACAGAAGCATCGCAAGTTGTTCTGGCCGATCGAACGGACGCTCTTCAAACGCATCACCACGCAGTCCGCGCTCGACCTGCTGCGATTGTTCATCGTGCGCACGTAGCGTACACTTTGTGTGTATGAAGCGCATGAATGTGATTCTCGACGAAGAGGCGCTGGAGCGGGCACGTCACGCGACCGGCGAGAGAACGTATTCAGCTACGATCAATCGCGCGCTCATTGAGGTTGCTCGGATTGAGATTTTGCGCGATGGCATCGACCGAATTGAACACACGAGCTTCTGGCCTGGATACGTCGCGGAGTTCGGGCCGAACCCTCCTGTAACTGAAGAGCAGATGAAACGGCTTCGGCGTTCGGCTCGAGTCGTTCGCGCTCCTCGTTCCAAGAAGCCGTGATCCTGGTCGATACGAGTGTTTGGCTGATGGACCGCCGCCGTTTCCGGCTTGCTGATGTCGTGCCTCTTGACCAGATCGCGGTTTGCGGTCCGATTATTCAGGAGGTCCTCCAGGGAACCCGCAACGAGGAGTTCTGCGGGCGCCAGCGCATGCTCCTTCAAACTCATCTCGTGGATATTCCGCTGCCGCTCAGCCGGTTTGAGTACGCGGCGGAGATCTACACCACGCTGCGAGCGGGCGGCATCACGATCCGTTCCGCTAACGACTGCCTGATCGCAGCTATCGCGCTACTCAATCGGATCGAGCTGGTGCATGCAGACCGCGATTTCGACTACATCGCTGAAGTCATCAATCTCGATGCCCGCAACATTAACCCTTCCGCATCAACAGCACGTTCGTGATCACGTCGTTGTAGAGGACGACGAGCATTAGCGCGGCGAGCACGGCGAAACCGGCCTGCTGGATGCGCTCCTTCACGCGTAGCGAGAGGTCGCGGCGGGCCACGCCTTCGATGAGCAGGATCATGATGTGGCCGCCGTCGAGAACGGGGATCGGCAGGAGGTTCATGATGCCGAGCTGCATCGAGATCATGGCCATCAACGCGATGGTGTTGATCCAGCCGCGGCGTACCATCTCGCCCGAAATGCGCGCGATCGAGATCGGGCCGCTCAGCTCTTTCACGCTTCCTTCGGCGCGGAAGAGGCGCCCGAGCGTGATGAACGTGTAGCGCAGCATCTTGAAGTTCTGCGCGACGCTGTCCTGGATGGCGGGGAAGAACGACAGCTTGTGGATCTCGGTCGGCGGGATGAAGCCGCGGTAGGGGTCGGTTGGGTCGGGTTTGGCTGCGGCCAGCGTGGTGTGAAAGCGCGTGTTGCCGCGGGCGACGTCGAGACCGGCGGCGGCTCCCTTGGCCGCTTCGAGGATGGCGTCGAGCTCGGCCAATTGCGAGACCGGCTTCCCATTGATGGCTACGATTCGGTCTCCGGTACGGATGCCAGCCACGGCGGCGGGCGAGCCGGGCTTGACGCGTCCAATCGTGGTGTCGAAGTACGGAAGGATGCCGGCGCGGCCGACGGGACCGAATTCGCTGTCCTCCTTCTGCGGTGTCATCGTCGTCGTTCGCGTCTGCCCGTTGCGTACGTAGTCGACGCGAAGGGGAGAGCCGCCATGCATGCTGATGGCGAGGCGCATGTCATCGAAGTCTTCGATCTTCTCGCCGTTCATCGCCACGATACGGTCGCCGGGCAGGAGACCGGCCCGGGCTGCGGGCTTGCCTGCCGTGACCCCTCCGATGATCGGGCGCGCGATGAACGATTCCGTTCCGACCATGCTGATCAAAGCCAGGAAGGCGATGGCGATGATCACGTTCATGAACGGTCCGGCCACGAGGATGAGAAAACGTTGCCACTTCGGCCGTGAAAGAAACTCGTCGGGACTGCCGGTCTGGTTCTCTTCGGGAGTATCGCCGGCCATGCGAACGTAGCCGCCGAGGGGGATGAGCGAAACGCGGTAGTCGGTGGCGCCGCGTTGGAATCCGAACAAGCGCTTGCCGAAGCCGAACGAGAAGACGAGTACGCGTACGCGGAAGAGCTTGGCGACGAAGAAGTGCCCCGACTCGTGGGCGAAGATCAGGAAGCCGAGGACGAGAACGAAGCCGAGAAGGTTGGTGGCGATGTTTTGCATATGCGGTGGATGAGTGGATTAGTAGATCAGTGGATTAGTGGTTTGGGTTAGCGTTTCATGTATAGACGGACCGCGATTGAAATCCACGGTTCGACTGATCAACGGATCGACTGCTTCTCTGCAACAATAATTGTTCTCGCTTCTTTCCTTGCCCATCCATCCCAGGCCAGGGCGTCGTCGACGGTGGTGATCGGGGCGGTGCGGCCGGCGTGCCTGTCGAGCACGCGCGACACCATATCTACGATTCCGGTGAACGGAAGTTCCCCGGCCAGGAAACGCTCGACGGCAATCTCGTTGGCGGCGTTGAGCACAGCAGGCATGGAGCCGCCGGCCCGGCAGGCAGCGTACGCCAGCTCCACCGCCGGGAAACGCCCGGCGTCGACGGCGGTGAACTCGAGCGAGCGGATCTTTGCCAGATCGAGCCGCGCGAACGGTGCGGCCACGCGCTCGGGGTAGAGAAGCGCGTACTGGATCGGGAACTTCATGTCCGTTGTGGAGAGCTGTGCGATGAAGGAGCCGTCGACGTATTCGACCATCGAGTGCACGATCGACTGCGGATGGATGAGGATGTCGATGGCCGACGGCGGCATCGAGAAGAGATGATGCGCCTCGATCACTTCGAGGCCCTTGTTCATCATGGTGGCCGAGTCGATGGAGATCTTGTTGCCCATCTTCCATGTGGGATGGGCGAGGGCGTCGGCGATGGTGATGTGCGCGAAGGTGCCGAGGTCACGTCGCAGAAACGGGCCACCCGAGGCCGTGAGGACGATGCGCTGGACCTCGGCGTGCGCACCGCAGCGGAGCGCCTGGTGCACGGCGTTGTGCTCGGAGTCGACGGGGAGGATCTCGCCGCCGTGCCCGGCCGCGGCGCGTGTCATCACGTCTCCGGCGGCGACCAGCACTTCCTTGTTGGCGATGCCGACTCGCTTGCCGGCTTTCAGCGCGGCGTAGACCGGCGGGATGCCCGCTGCGCCGACGATGGCGGCAATCACCGCATCCGCCCCCGGCATCGACGCGACGGCAGAGGCTCCCTCGGGGCCGCAGACGATCTCGACGCGCCGCTTGACCCGGCTGCGCAGCGCGGCCACATCGTCAGGGTTGCGGATCGAGACCAGCTCCGGCGTGTATCGCTCGATCTGCGCGGCGAGGAGATCGAGATTTCCGCCCGCGGCAAGACCGACGACGCGAAGGGCATCGGGAAAGGCGTCGACGACATCGAGCGTCGAGCGCCCGACGGAGCCGGTGGAGCCGAGGATGGAGATGGATCGCATATGTCAGGTTCTTGAGATGAAAAGGATGAATGATGAAGGATGAAGGATGAACCGATCGCCTTGCTTACCGTTCATCCTTCATCCTTCATCCTTCGGCCCTCACGCCGACATGATCTTGAAGCTCTTGAAATCGTGCAGGATCAGGAACCAGTAGGCGTAGAGAATCGGTGTCGTGTAGAAGATCGAATCGAAACGGTCGAGAAAGCCGCCGTGTCCGGGAATGAGCGTACCGGAGTCTTTCACGTCGGCGGAGCGCTTCCACATCGATTCGGCCAGATCGCCGACCACTCCCGCAACGGAGAGAACCGTACCGGCGATGATCGTGTGGATGAGCGGAAAGTTGCGGAAGAACGTGAAGTGAATGATGAGTGCCGTGGCGACGGACGTGGCTACGCCGCCGACGAGCCCTTCCACGGTCTTCTTCGGGCTGATGCGGGGAGAGAGCTGGTGTTTACCGAACGTGCGGCCGAAGTAGTACGCGCCCGCGTCGCCGAGCCAGACCACGAGCAGGAGAAAGAAGACGAGCTTTGCGCCATCGGCGAAGTCATCGTGCAGGCGGATGAGCGAGCCGCCGAGCATCCCGACGTACAGCGTGGCAAGAACGGCGATCGCGCTCGATGGGAGGGCCTTCTCCAGATCGACACGTGATACGACATAGGACGCCGGTATCAGGAGAAGCGCCACGAAGACACCCATCTCGACAGAGACCGATTCGAGGATGAAGGCGGCGACGATGAACAGCATGATCACGAGGCAGAGCGCTACCGGCAGGCGATAGCCCTTCTTCTCTCCCAGCACGAGAAACTCGTACAGCGCCAGCGCGGCGATGAGCGCGATGGCCGCATCGAAGACATACGGATTCGCCCAGCCCACGATCCAGATGGCCAGGGGAGCGGCGATGAATGCTGTCAGCTCACGCTTCATAAATAGAGATCAGAGACAAGAGATCGGAGATCAGAGGAGCTCCAAGGTCAGGATGGCAACCCGATCTCTGATCTCTGGCCGCTGATCTCTCCTCAGCTCTGCTTGCCATCGGCCTCGATGAACATCTGGGCGTCGGATTCATCGACGGCGCCGTAGCGGCGGTCGCGTGATTGAAAATCAATGATGGCTTCGAAGAGATCGCGGCGGCGGAAGTCTGGCCACAGCACTTTGGTGACGTGAATCTCGGCGTACGCGATCTGCCAGAGCAGGAAATTCGAGACGCGCAACTCGCCGCTGGTGCGGATGAGAAGGTCAGGATCATCGATGTTGGCAGTGTAGAGATGATCGGAGAAGAATTGCTCGTCGATCTGGGCATCGCTCATCTCGCGCTCGCGCAGCACGGCCATGATGCGGTTGACGGTATCGACGATCTCGGCGCGCCCGCCGTAGTTGAGAGCGATCTGGAAGAGCAGGCCGCTGTTGCGCGCCGTCTGATCCGCCGCGTACTTGAGCTCGCGTTGCACCGAAGGATCGAGGCCCTCGACGCGTCCGATGGCGGTGAAGCGGATGTTGTTGTCCATCAGCGTGGCCAGCTCTTTTCGGAGGTACTCCTTGAGCAGCATCATCAAGGTGGCCACTTCGAATCGCGGGCGCTTCCAGTTTTCCACGGAGAACGCGTAGAGCGTGATGACGCCCAGCTCGAGGCGGGCCGCGGTCTCGACGATCTCGCGCACGGCAGCGATCCCGGCCCGATGTCCTTCGACGCGTGGAAGATTGCGGGATCGCGCCCAGCGGCCATTGCCGTCCATGATGACGGCGATGTGCCGCGGCAGGCGCTTGAAGTCGATTTTGTCGAGGAGTGTTTCCTCGATCGAGCCTGGTTCAGCGAGTTTTCGCAGATCGATCATCTGGAGCCGGGGATGGTATCGCAAAGCCGCACGGCTGCGGCGCGCGTTGTCGGTTGACGCTTGATTGCGCGGCATCTGCGTCGTCGATTCGCGCGGGAAACGCCGACTTGCTTCCTGTACGGATTGAATTAGTGGCACAAGGCGTGCTCGTCCTCTGCCGGCTTTCCTGATCTGACTACTCGTCTCACGTGAGGACGGCCGTGTGGCCGTCATCTCTGATGTCGTCGTCCAACCATTTGGCAAGGAGGTTTATGTGAATCGACGTGTTGCTGCTTCCGTGTTTGTCTCTCTTCTGTTGATTCCGATCGGAGCGTTTTCCCAGGTTGATCCCGGTGTCCGAGGCACAGTCGGTTCCGATACGGCTGGACATCCTCTCAACTCCGTCAATTCAGACAACCCTGCCACCATCCTGAGCTTCTTCAACGATGGAAAGAGCCGGTTCCAGGAGGTCGACTCGGTCTCCCACGGCTCAATCATGGGCGAACTGGGGGCCGGACTCGGCCCGCGTTACAACTCGCGAAGCTGCGCCGCCTGTCATGCCCAGCCGGCGGTGGGCGGCTCCAGTCCGGCGGTGAATCCTCAGTTTGCTGACGCAACGGCCGACGGTGCCACGAACACCATCCCCTCGTTCATCACGCTGAGCGGACCGGTGCGCGAGGCCCGCTTCGTCTTTTTCACTGACGGCGCCGGCAATCCCATCACCACCTCACCGAACGGCGGTGTGGAGGACCTCTACACGATCGCGGGGCGCAGCGACGCCGGCCTTTGTACGGCTGCGGCGATCTCGCAGCCCAATTTCACTTCGGCGGTCGCGCACAACAACGTCATCTTCCGCATCCCGACGCCGGTGTTCGGCGCCGGTCTGCTAGAGAACATCGAGGAGACGACGCTGCTCAATTTCCAGGCATCGACCGTGGGGAATCCGTTTGGCGTCGCCGGAACATTCAACCACAACGGCAACGACGGCACGATCAGCCGCTTCGGCTGGAAAGCGCAGAACAAGTCGCTGGAGATCTTCTCCGGCGAGGCCTACAACGTGGAGATGGGCGTCAGCAACGAGCTGTTCACGCAGGAGCGTCCCCTTCCCGAAGAAGACATGGCCTCGGGACTTCCCACTCCGTGCAAGATCAATGCGACGCCGGAGGACCATACGAACTTCAACACGACCGCTGTTCTCACCCCCAGCGACGCCGTGCAGTTCGCAATGTTCATGCGTCTGCTGGAGGCGCCGAAACAGTCCAAAAAATTTCCAGGTGGGGAGACCTCGATCACGAACGGTGAGGCTCTGTTCAAGTCGATCGGATGTAATGCCTGCCACACGCAAATCTTCAGTCAGAGCCCATCCGCGATCACGCCGGGCCTCGGCGGCACACCTCTATTCGGCCAGTGGAGCGATCTCGAGATTCATCACATGGGATCAGGGCTGGCGGACAACGTATCGCAAGGTACCGCCGGCGGAGACCAGTTCCGCACCGCGCCGCTTTGGGGACTCGGGCAGCGGATCTTCTTCCTGCACGACGGCCGCACTTCGGACATGGTAGTGGCCGTTCAGGAGCACTTTTCTTCCGGCTCCGAGGCGAATACGACAAAGCTCAATTTCGACGCGCTGACTACGCCGCAGAAGCAGGACATCATCAACTTCCTCCGATCTCTGTAACTGCGCGACATCGCACGAGCCGGGCGTTTCGACGCCCGGCTCCATTCGCCGAAGGAGAAACATGCCGCTCCTGATTCGCCGCTCCATCTCCCTGGTATTCATCGTGTGGTTCTGCCTCGCGATCAGTGCGTCGCAAGGGTCAAATCCGCATCGTGCTGGCGGAGTGATTCCCAAGGGCGAAATCCTCGTGAAGGGAGCGGTACCGGCAGCCAGCGACTCGACGACGCCGCTGCCGGAAGATGGAAAGGTCGTCGACGGCCGCTACCGCAACGATTATTTCGGGCTCGTGTACCCGATTCCTGACAAGTGGAGCGAGCAAGCGGCGGGGCCTCCTCCTTCGGACAGCGGCAGCTACGTGCTGGAGCAACTCGCGCTGGTTGATCGGGAGCAGAGAGTGAAGGCGCATGTGCTGATTACGGCGCAGGATCTTTTCTTCAGCGCGCTTCCCGTCGCCAACGCCACGGAGTTGATCGCGGCGCTCCGCGCGGGCCTGGCGCCCCTGTACGAGATCGAGCGGGAGCCCGATGAGGTGAAAATCGCCGGCCGCACGTTTGCCCGCTTCCGCTACAAATCAGCGGTCGCCGGCCTCCATTGGCGGATTCTTTCGACCGATGTGCGGTGTCATGCCGTGACCTTCACGTTCACCGGTACCGACACCGAGGCGCTCGATGATGCGGAGCGCGGGTTGCGCGACATCTCGCTCAACCCGGACGCTCCGTCGTGTGTCGCTGGATACGCAAGCGGCGAGAACGTTCTCGAGAGGATCGATCCGCATTTTTCCGCCCGGCGCTACAACACGATTCCGGTGCGCGTCATCATCGACCGTGAAGGCAAGGTGAAGCACATCCATCTCCTCAGCGCGTTTCTCGATCAGTCAGACACGATCATTGCCGCGCTGCGCCAGTGGCACTTCAAACCATATCTTCGCGACGGCAGAGCCGCCGAGGTGGAGACAGGACTCGTATTCGGTACCCCGCGGACGATTCTCCGGCTTCCGGGAAAGTAGCCAGCGCATAGGTTTGATTTCGCTCATCGTCTCGAGCTCTCCACTTCGAGACGAATGATGCGGAGATCGAGTCCGGCGACAATGCGCTCGACCTTCTCGTCGAGTCGGTCGATCTTCTCATTGGCCATGGTCACACCGTCGGCCACACCCTTGACGAGGTGCCGCATTTCTTCGACCGTGGCTCCGAACAGCAGCCGTGTATCGGCGTGGGCGGCTGCGATCTCTTCATGAATCTCCCGCCGCAGCGCTTCGGTCGTCATGTGGATTTGTTGCCGCGTTTCGTCATGGGCGGCTGCGTTCTCGTCGCGGATCTCCTGTCGCATCGCGTTGGTTGTGGTCTCAACGTATCGACGCGTTTCCGCGTGAGCGGCTGCGTTCTCGTCGCGGATCTCCTGCCGCATCGCGCTGGTTGTGGTCTCAATGTATCGACGCGTTTCCGCGTGAGCGGCAGCGCTCTCTTCGCGGGTTTCCTGTCGCAACGCTTCGATCGTAGTTTCAACGTACCGTCGCGTTTCGGCGTGTGCCGCGGCGTTTTCCTGCCGCAGCCCCTCAGCCGAAGTCTCAACGTATCGTCGCGTTTCTGTATGAGCGGCCGCATTCTCCTCACGCAACGCTTCGATCGTGCTTTCTACACATCGTAGTGTTTCGGCAAGCGCTGCGGCGGTCTCCTGCCTTAGCGTGTCAGCCGTCTTCTCGACGTTTCGCCGCGTCTCCACATGAGCAGCCGCGTTCTCGCTACGCATTTCTTCGAGCACCCGTTTGAGGTCGTCATCCATAGCCCGAATATCGTACCTCGGCTGCGCGAAAGCTACCGCTCGTAGACTCCTTCTAGTACCGCACGTCCCACAACGTCAGTCCCTTCGCCGGCGCCGTCCACCGCGCGACCTTCCAGATCGCCTCCGGCTCCAGTTTTCCGCGGCCGATTTCGATCAGCGAGCCGACGATGCGGCGAACCATCGAGCGAAGGAAGCCGTCGGCGCTGACCGTGATCGTGATCGCCGCGCCGTCGCCAACGACGTCGATCGCTGTGATCGTCCGCTCGGTCGAGCTCACTTCCGGGCCGGCCACGGTGAAGATGGCGAAGTCGTGGCGGCCCAGCAACTGCTGCGCTGTTGCGTGCATCAGCGCAACATCGAGCGGTTGGGGGACATGCGCGCTCGTCTCCGCGGCGAAGACGTCCGCGACTTCGTCATTCCAGATCCGGTAGACGTAGGTCTTCGACTTCGCGATGAAGCGGCAGTGGAAGTCGTCCGCGACGCTCTCGACGCCGGTCACACGAATGTCGCGCGGCAACAGATCATTGAGGCCGCGCTGGAAACCGCGCATCTCGATGTCGAAGGGTGCGTCGAAATGCGCGCGCTGCGCTCGGGCATGAACGCCGGAGTCCGTACGGCCGGCGCCTTCGATGCGGATGGAACCACCGAACATGGTCGACAGCGCTTGCTCGATCACGTTCTGAATTGCAGTGGCGTTCGTCTGCGACTGCCAGCCGGCGTAGTGCGTGCCGAGGTATTGAATCGTGAGGAGAAGACGCACGGAGGCGTTACTTCACGCTCTCGATCGTTACAATCGAGGCCTCGGTGAGATGCGATGCCGCCCCTTCGCCCTCGTAGGTCATCGACACCGCAACGCGCACTGGTTTCGTGCGAGGCTCAGACCTACCTCCGCCCGACATTTCCATCGTCAAGTCGTCCATGTCCTCGTGGGAGATGGCGCAGATGCTGCGCGGCAGCAGCATCGAAACCTCGTACTCCTTTTTGCCCGGGGAGGCTTTGATGTCGGTGATGGCAAACTGAAGAAAATTGCTCGGAGATGAGAACTGCACGTTATTCAGACGGCTGCTCTGCATGACGATGGTGTGCCACTTCAATAGATCGTCCTTCATCCGTTCGATGAGGGCAGGATCCTGGGCGACGGGAGGCTTCTTCGCTTCGGGCGGGCTTCCAGCGAGCGACGCGTACTGGCAGAGGGTCTTCCTGTCCGCCAGCGGCTGCAGATGAGAGCGGAACGTGACGCGTGTGGCATCGCCGCTTTTCTCGGCTTTGACGTCCAGTCCTTCCGCCTCGATGATGCCTTTGGCGGGTTGCGTCCAATGAATCGTGACGCCCGCCTTTGCCAGCAACCACGGTAGCCGTTCGACGACCGCTTCCGGCGTAAGGCTGGTCAGCACAAACGTCTCCGAGGTCGTACCGTCAGTCTTGTAGTTCAGCTCGCACGCGGGTTCGGCTGCCGCCAGCCGGCCAGCACAGATGGCAATGACGATGAAGGAAGCAGCAGAGGCTAGAGGAATCCGTAGGCGCATCATGGCGGACAAAGGAACCTCAGCACGAACAGTCTTAATCCCAGCGAGGAAGCTGCGGACTTACAATCGAGGCGATGAAATACTGGCTGATGAAGTGCGAGCCCTCCGCGTATTCGATCGATGATCTGGCCCGCGACGGCACGTCGAGTTGGGAAGGCGTCCGCAACTACCAGGCGCGCAATTTCATGCGCGACGAGATGAAGGCGGGCGACCGCGTCCTTTTCTATGCCTCGAACGCGGATCCTTCCGGCGTTACCGGCATCGCCGAGATCAGCCGTGAGGCCTATCCCGACAAGTTCGCCCGCCAGAAGGGACACGACTATTACGACGAGAAGTCGACCGCTGAGAACCCGATCTGGTACATGGTGGACATCCGGTTCGTCGAGAAGTTCCCGCACATCGTTTCGCTCGAGACCTTGAAATCCGCGCCCGGCCTCGAGGAGATGGTCGTGACGAAGAAAGGCTCGCGCCTGTCGATCCAGCCGGTGACGAAGAGCGAGTTCGGCATCGTGCGAGCGCTGGGCCGCAGCAAATGACGCGATTCGAGATCGTCGCGGGCGACATCACGAAGCTCGATATCGATGCGATCGTGAACGCTGCGAACTCGTCGCTGCTTGGCGGCGGCGGCGTCGATGGAGCGATCCACCGCGCTGCCGGTCCCGAGCTCCTCGCGGCTTGCCGGCTCCTCGGCGGTTGCGTAACCGGCGACGCGAAGATCACTCCCGGATTCCGTCTACCGGCGAAATACGTGATCCACACTGTCGGCCCGGTCTGGCACGGCGGCACACAGGGCGAGCCGGCATTGCTCGCGTCGTGCTACCGCCGCAGCCTCGAGCTGGCGCTGGCGAACGATGTGCGGACGATCGCGTTCCCGGCGATCAGTTGCGGTGTCTACGGCTATCCGATCGATGCGGCGGCGGAGATCGCCGTTGGTGAGACGGCGCGAGTGCTCGCCGGCGGCGAGTCGATCGATCGCGTCCTCTTCGCTGCGTTCGGTGATGACGTCCGGCGCGCGCTGGAACGCTCCTTGCGGAAGTCGTAGGACGCCGGGCGTCGGATGTCGGAGAGCGGTGCCCTTCGGCAACTCCGACCCCCGACACCCGACGTCCTACGAAATTCGCATCAGGTGCTACTCTATCTACAGCATGCCTAAGTTCTTCTTCTACGCTGGCACCGGTTTTTGCCTCTTTCTGGCGCTTTGCGCGGCCGCGGGGCTGATGTCGCAGGCAGAAGGCGGGCCGATGGTTTTCGCGGCGGTGCGCGGTACCTCCGTGTCGGGAACGAATGCGGCGGCGTGGGCAATCATGGTTGCGTTGATCGCCGGCATTGCCACAGCGGCAATCCTCATCCGGATGGCGGCGCTGCTGGCGGCGCGCAATGTCTTCGGCGCGCTTTTCGCGCTGCTGTCGACCACGGCGTCGATCGTCGCTCTTGCCTGGACGCTGTTGCTGCAAGCGCGCATGCTGATGCTCGTCCGGCATGGACTCGGATACGCGGAGTTGGCGCCGTTTCATTTCGCAGCATTGATGATGCTCGGCTGCTTCGTCTCGCTGGCCTTCCTGGCGCTGCGCCCGTACTTCTCCGTGCAAGCCAGCCGCGTTCTCTCCGCGCTCGTCTTCCTGCCATTCCCGCTCTACTGCCTGATCCTCGAGCAGGAGCTTTTCGTTTCGACGAAGCTCTCGCCGCTGCCTTCGGTCTCGCCCGCATCGAATGTCTTTTTCGGCGTCGTGGCCATTCTCTTTTTCGCCGTGGCCATGCACTGCGTCCGCCATCGTCACATGTTCATCGAGACGACCAATCTTCGTGAACTGCTTGACACGCGCGTCGATCGCACGACCCGCCCCATCGGCGGAGTGGCGTTCGATTCGTAACCCCGCCTTCTCGGATTCATGACCAAGAAGGACTACAAGCCCTTCTTCGACCAGTACTTCTGGGGTCTGGCCATGCCTGAGTAGGTCTACCAGTTGTAGAAAGATCTCCTTACCTGCGGGAAGTGCACAGATCCGGTTGCCAATTGCATCAGCCGGACGGCTACACTCCACCCGGCGCCCTCATGTCGTTCGCTCACCTCCACCTCCACACCGAGTACTCCCTCCTCGACGGTGCCAGCCGGCCCGAAGAGCTGGCGAAGCGTGTAGCTCAGATGGGCATGCCCGCCTGCGCCATCACCGACCACGGCAACATGTTCGGCGCGGTCGAGTTCTACAACGCCATGAAGAAGGAGAAGGTGAAGCCGATCATCGGCTGCGAGATGTATGTCGCCTACGGCTCACGCTTCGACAAGGCAGGCGTTGAAGACGGGCAGGCCGACGCCGGCGCGAACAACCACCTCATCGTTCTCGCTGCGAACAACGAGGGCTACAAGAACCTCGTCAAGCTCGTCTCGGCTGGATACACCGAGGGGTTCTATTACAAACCGAGGATCGACAAGGAGCTGCTGCGCGAGCATCGCGAAGGGCTGATCGTTCTCTCATCGTGCTTGAAGGGCGAGGTCTCGCAGAGCCTCGCGGGCGGCAACCTCACCAAGGCCAAAGAGGCCGCACTCCAATACAAAGACATCCTCGGCGCGGACAACTTCTTCCTCGAGATTCAGGACCACGGCATCCCCGACCAGCAGAAGATCGTGCCGATGATGGCCAGGCTTGGCGAGGAGACCGGCCTTCGTCTCGTCGCCACCAACGACTCGCACTACCTCTCGAAGGATGATGCCTTCGCGCACGAAGTTCTTCTCTGCATCGGCACGGGCAAGACGCTCGGCGACGAGAAGCGGATGAAGTTCTACAGCGACGACTTCTACGTCAAGAGCCCGGACGAGATGCGCCGCATCTTCAGCGGCTACGGCGAAGCGCTCGACAACACGGTGAAGATCGCCGAACGATGCAACGTCTCGCTCGACGTGAAGGGCTACCACCTGCCGAATTTCCCGGTGCCAGAGGGAAAGGATCTCGCGGGTTACTTCGCCGAGGTTGCACGCGCGGGGCTGGAGCGGCGGCTGAAGGCTGCGGCGCCGCTCTTCGCTGCGAACAAGAAAAAACACGAGGTGCAGGCGTACCACGACCGCCTCGAAAGCGAGATCGACATCATCCGCACGATGGGATTTCCGGGCTACTTCCTCGTCGTGTGGGACTTCATCAAGTACGCGAAGGACAACGGCATTCCGGTCGGCCCGGGCCGCGGCTCCGGCGCCGGATCGCTCGTCGCCTACTCGATGGGCATCACCGACGTCGATCCGCTCGACTACGACTTGCTCTTCGAGCGCTTCCTCAATCCCGAGCGCTTGTCCATGCCCGATATCGACATCGACTTCTGCATGAACCGGCGCGGCGAGGTGATCGAGTACGTGCGGCGCAAGTACGGAGCGGACAAGGTCGCGCAGATCATCACGTTCGGAACGATGGCGGCAAAGTCGGTCGTGCGCGACGTTGGCCGCGTCCTCGGACTGCCGTACGGCCTCGTCGACAAAGTGGCCAAGACCATTCCGACCGGTCCGGACGTGACGCTGCCCTCGGCCGCGAAAGACTCGCCAGCGCTCATCGAGGCGATGAAGAACGATCACGAGGTCGAGCGAATCATCGAGATCGGCTCGCGGCTGGAAGGTCTTTCGCGTCACGCCGGGATGCACGCCGCGGGTGTCGTCATCACACCCGAGCCGGTCACGAACTATGTGCCGCTCTACCGCACGAACCGCGATGAAATCGTGACGCAGTACGACATGCGCATCGTCGAGAAGATGGGTCTTCTCAAGATGGACTTCCTCGGGCTTCGGACATTGACCGTGATCGACGACGCGATCAAGTCAGCGAAGGCCGTCGAGGGCGTGACGATCGACATCGAGACGCTGCCGCTCGACGATCCCGAGGTCTTCCGGCTGTTTCAGGAAGGGCGGACGAAGGGCGTGTTCCAGTTTGAGTCGGGCGGCATGGTCGATCTCCTGCGCAAGTCGCGGCCGACGCGCTTCGAAGATCTGGCGGCGCTCAATGCGCTTTACAGGCCCGGCGCGCTCGATGCCGGCATGGTCGACGAGTTTGTCCGCCGCAAGAACGGACTGTCGAAGGCGAAGTATCTCGTGCCGGCGATGAAGGGGATACTGGAAGAGACGTACGGGGTGATCGTCTACCAGGAGCAGGTCATGCAGATCGCGCAGCAGGTGGCCGGCTACTCGCTCGGCCAGGCGGATCTTCTGCGCAAGGCGATGGGCAAGAAGGACGCCGCAGTCATGGCCGCCGAGCGCGACAAGTTCGTCACCGGCGCCGTCGCCAGGGGCATCGACAAGAAGAAAGCGAACGATCTGTTCGACTACATCGAGCCGTTCGCGCGCTACGGCTTCAACAAGTCGCACTCGGTCGCCTACGCGCTCGTGGCGTGGCAGACAGCGTGGCTCAAGGTTCACTACCCGCGGCACTTCATGGCTGCGCTGATGACGTCGGAGATGGACCGCACGGACTTCGTGGTGAAGTTCATCCACGAAGCGTCGCAGATGGGCATTCGCATTCTGCCGCCCGACATCAACGAATCGAATTACGCATTCACCGTCATCGGTCCGAACATCCGCTTCGGACTTGGCGCTGTGAAAGGGGTGGGCGGGAGCGCGATCGAGTCGATTCTCGAAGCACGGCACCGAAAGGGGAGGTTCGCTTCGCTTCTCGACTTCTGCGAGGCCGTCGACCTTCGCGCCTGCAACAAGAAGGTGATCGAAGCGTTGATCAAGTCGGGATCGTTCGATTTTCTCGGAACGCCGCGCAAGGTCTTGTTCGAGACGCTGGAGAACACGGCCGACTCGGCGCAGCGTGCTCGCGAAGAAAAAGAGCGCGGCCAGTCATCGCTCTTCGGCTCGGGCAACGTAGGTCGGACTCTCAGTCCGACTAACTCGTCCAGTCGGACTAGAGAGTCCGACCTACGTTTAGCCGAATGGCCCGACGACGAGAAGCTGCGCTTCGAAAAGGAAACGCTCGGCTTCTACATCACCGGACATCCGCTCAACAAGTTTGCGGATGAGTTGAGCATGTTCGCCAACGCCACCACCGACACACTTCATCAACATATTGACGAAATCGTGAACATCGGCGGGATCGTCTCGCAGATCAAGAAATCGAAGATCAAGAAGGGGCCGAACGAAGGGAAGCTGATGGCTAAGTTCATCCTCGACGATCAGCGCGGCTCGGTCGAGGTGGTCGTCTTCTCGGATCTCTATTCAAAGTACGCGAAGTGGCTGGACAACGGGATCGCCGTCCTGCTCACCGCCGCGGTCAAGGACACCGGCGGCATGCAGGCAGGCCGCAGCGCCGCGCTGCAGTCTGCGGAGCAGCACGCACACCGCGCCGACGACGAGTACGCGCACGTCTCCGGCTACGACGTGAGCGAAGACGACATCGTGGACGATCGCGATCCGAAAGAGATCGAAGCGGAGAAGTACGGAGATCGGGCGAACAATCTGGGATTGTTCGGGGGGGTGGGGAGTGGGGAGTCGGGGGTCGGAGAAGAGGCATCTATTCTCGATGACGAGCCGATAGACGATTCCGCTCCGACCCCCGACCCCCGACTCACGACCTCCGAGGACGACACCTCCTTCGCCTCCCATGCCGCCACCTTTCACGAAGCGCCGATCACGCCCGAGCTCAACGCGCTCGAGATCATTCTGCTCGATGGGATTCGCGACAAGAAGGTGAAGGAGATCGCGCTCGAAGTCGCGTATCCGCGTATGAACGAGGAGACGGTGCGCATGATCCGCGAGATCGTGGATGAGCATCCGGGCGAGGTCCCGCTGACGATCACGATCGTCGAATTGCCGCAGTCGCTCATCGACAACTCGCCGAAGGGCGAAGTGAAGCTGCGCGTCAACCAGCACTTCCGCGTACAGCCCGGCGCGTCGCTCACGGCAAAGCTATTGCAGGTTCACGCCACTGCGAAGTACGTCTTTTGATGAACCGCTACGCTTTTCTTCTCGCGCTGATTTCAGCGCTCGTTGCACCTTTCCCCGTGCAGGCGACGATCGGCTGCTGCAACTTCTGCTCCGATCAGTACCAGCAGGAGGGGCCGTATCCGTACTTCGAAGTGATTCGCACGCAGCGGCAGCTGCTCGACCAGGACGTCACGGCGGGTGCCGGATGGAAGCGCATTTTCGAGAGTTGCGCGCAGGTGAATCGCGTAAACGTCACGGCGTCGCAGGACGCAACGGTGGTGGCCCGCGCGTTCCTGCAGCTCAACAATCAGACGACTCCCGGCGTCGATGTCGAATACCGGTGGGTGCTCGACGATGTTCCGGCCGGCACGGTGTTTCATTTCCGCGTCGGACTGGCGGGGTTCCCGCACGGCGACGACATCAACATCGTTATGCCGAGCGTCGCCGCCGGAGCACACCGCCTGGCTGTTGATGCGCGCGTTCTTTCGGAGAGCGGGACCATCAAGTTCCGCCTGATGTTCGTGACCGCGCAGGGATTTCCGTCGCAGCATTTTCCCGGCGCGTCGCTCGTCAGCGATCATGCGGTCACGATCGGTACGGATTGGACGACGGTGGGAGCGGGGCTCACGGTTGGGCCAGCCGAGGCGGCGAGGTTGTATCTGCAGAGCTACGTTGCGGCAGATGCACACAGCACGATCGACTTCCGTTACGTTGTCGATGATTTCCCGATGGCGCCGTTCACGGTCGTGGTGCCGGAAGGTGGCGGTATCGCGTTGTGGGATCACTACGCGGACATTCTCGATCCCGGCCTGCACACCGTGAATCTCGAAGCGCGCGGAGACTCCGCTGCCACGATCTCGATGGCGCAGGTCGAAGCAGCTACCGCGCCGGCAACGTATACCAATTATCTCCTTCCCTGGAGCGACGTTGAGGCAGTCGGTTCGCTCGGCGACGCGCATCAGCCTTTGAACTGCCTGATCCTCTCCGCAGCGGGCGCAGGCGGGACGGGCGGGTTGGGCGGGACGCCGGCGTGTGGCAAATACCAGTTGCTGCTCGATTCGCAGCTCGATGCAGCGCCAGTGTCGGACGACTACACGATCTTCGGCGATGGGTACGTCGAGATCGAGAATCGGAGTGCGGCCAGCGGCATCGTGACGCTGACAGTGGAGGCGATCTACGAAGATTCGAGCGCAGCGTTTTGCAACATCCTCATCGACACACCCAACAGCATTTGTGCCAATCCGCTTCAGTGCTCGACGACCGACTTTACGATCGCCGAGTTCACCGTGCCTCCGGGGCGCACACAAAAGTTCTTCTACGTCGATCCCGTGCATTGGGGATCGTCGAAGCCGAATCACATCCGCCTCTGGGCGCGCTCGCAGGATGGTTGCGGCGCCGTCCCCGTCGATCTCGCCTTCGGCCAAAGCCGCCTCGGCATGCAGCTCGTTCCCGCGGGAGTGGGCTCCTGCTTCTCCGCTCGTGCGCAGGGACGCGCTGCCGCGCCGGCGCTTTCCGTCGCGGCGTCGGCAGGGAAGGCGGTGTTGCAATGGCAGTCGCCGGAATCGATCAACGGCAACTGGGAAGTCCTTCGCGCGACGGATCAGGGCTCATTCAACGTGATTGCTCGTAACCCGGATGCGTTGCGAACGCTCACCGACACGACCGTGCATGCCGGCGTCGCCTATCGATACGAGGTGCGCGCGTTCGCTGTGTCGACGGATCCTGTTGTGGGATCCAACTACCTTTGCGGCGCGCTATCGAATGAGATCCGAGTCACCGTTCCTCCCATTGCCTCGCGAAAGCGGGCCTCCGGGCATTGACGGCCATGCGATCCTGAGCGGCGAGGAGACGCTCATGGCCGACGCAACGCAGTCCTTTGCCAATCATCGCCGGTTCTTACCGCTGTTTCACTTCGTCACCCTTCCGCTGCTCGGGATCAACCTGATCATCCGAATTGTGTACGCGATCATGCATCGCGGCGCGCGGCTGGTGTGGTGGGAGATCGTGTTCGCGCTTGCGCTGGTTTTCCTCGCGCTCACGACGCGGCAGATGGTCCTCACCGTTCAGGATCGGTTGATCCGGCTTGAAGAGACTCTGCGCCTGCAACGCTGTCTTCCCGAAGATCTGCGCGGCCGCATCGGCGAGCTATCGAGCAGTCAGTTGATCGGCCTTCGTTTCTGCGGCGACGACAGCGAGCTGGCCGTTCTCGTGCGCTCCGCGGTCAACGGCGAGTTGAAGGGCCGCGAAGACATCAAGAAGCAGATCAAGACCTGGCGGCCCGACACGATGCGGGCATGATGGTCTGCTGCGGCTGAGCCGCAGGAATGAAACAGAGAGAGACTGAGGGACGCTGAGTCTGCGCCGTCTGCGCCGTCTGCGCCGTCTGCGCCGTCTGCGCCGTCTGCGCCGTCTGCGTCTCTGAGGTGTCTCTCTCTATCCGCTTGCCTGCTGCTCGAGAAGCCTTGCGGACGACAGAAGTCGCGGCGTCTCTCGCGAACCGGAATCGCGCAACTCCGTCCGTATGAACGACTCCACTTCGTCCTGCGGCAGCGGCCGGCTGAAGTGGAAGCCCTGCATCTGATCGCACGCGTTGAGCTTCAGAAACGCCCACTGCTCATCGGTCTCGACGCCCTCGGCGATGACCGAAAGCCCCAGCGTGTGAGCCAGTTTGATTACGTACGACACGATCGCGGCTGTCGATTCGTCCGTGGTGACGTCGCGTGTGAAGACCCGGTCGATCTTCACCGTGTCGATGGGGAAGCGTTTCAGGTAGACGAGCGAGGACTGGCCGGTGCCGAAGTCGTCGATGGCGATTCGAATTCCGATATCTTTCAAGTCGCGCATGGCATTCATCGTGGTCTCGATGTTCTGCACGGCCACCGTTTCCGTGATCTCAAACTCCAGCATGGCCGGATCACAGTCATATTCTTCAATGATGCCGGCTACGACTCGGGCAAAGCTGAGCTGCTGAAACTGCGGTGCGGAGATGTTCACGCCGATCCGCACCGGCGGGAGGCCGGCCTGCCGCCAGGCTCGAAGGTCGCGGCAGACACGCTGTAGTACGAATTCGCCGATCGGGATGATCAGCCCGGTCTCTTCCGCAAGACCGATGAAGTCGCCCGGCTGCACCATGCCTCGCGTCGGATGGTTCCACCGAACCAGCGCTTCCATCGAGACCATCCTGGTCCGTGTTCGGTTGAAGATCGGTTGATAGTGAACCACCAGCTCGTCGCGCTCCAGGGCGTGATGAAGGCTCTGTTCGAGGGCCAGACGGCGGCCGTAGCGATCGTTCATGCTGGCGGTGAACATCTGTGCCTGATTGCGTCCCAACTCCTTGGCCCGGTACATGGCACTGTCGGCGGACTTGAGCAGCATCTCGACGTCATCGCCATCCGAAGGGAAAACACTGATGCCGATCGAGGCTGTGACGTAGAGCTCATGACCCTGGATGGAGAATGGATGCGCGAGCGACTGGAGGATCTGTCTGGCCATGCTGGCGATGTCCTCGCCGCTCGTTGTGCCGGTCACCAGGATCGTGAACTCGTCACCGCTGAGACGCGCGATCGTGTCGGAGGCATGCGCACCCGTCTGAAGGCGCTTTGCCACTTCCGTAAGCAAGGCGTCGCCGAGCGAGTGACCAAGCCCGTCGTTGACCAGCTTGAAGTGATCGAGGTCGAGATACATGACCGCCATTCCCCGGTCGTCGCGGCGCGCCTGAGTGATGGCGTGATTGACTCGATCGCGAAACAGCAGGCGGTTCGGAAGTCCGGTCAGCGCGTCGTAGTAAGCCTGATACTCCAGCCGCTTCTCCGTCGTCTTTCGCTCGGTGACGTCCTGGTAATTCAGAACGATGGAGCCGACGCTCTGGTCCTGCAGCATGTTCTGCGAGAAGGCCTCGATCCAGATCCAGGTGCCGTTCTTGTGCAGGAAGCGAAGCTCGGCCTGCGACTCCCGCAACGTGCCGGTGGCGAGGCCCTGCAGCGCCTTCCGCATCCGCGTCTGCTCGCTCGGGTGCACGTAGGCGAGAAAGCTCGTGCCCAGCAGATTCTCTTCGTTGTAGCCGAGCAGCCGTTCGGTGCACGCGCCTGCATAGGTGAAGGCCAGATCGGCGTCGAGGAGTGCCACACCGCTCCAGCTCTTCTCTACCAGCGCGCGGAACAACTGCTCGCGGGTCTCCAGCGCAAACTGCGCCTGCTTGCGCTCCGAGATGTCGCGCAGGAACGCGGTGAAAGTCTGATCGTTTCCCGTTCCGACCGATTCGATCGCCATCTCGATCGGGAACAACTCACCGTTGAGACGCCGGCCCGTCGTTTCGATTCGTCCTTCGACACGCGGAGCGGCCGTGTTGAGGAGGATGGCATCGAAGATCTCGCTCATCGGCGGAGCGAGAACTTCGCGCGGGAGCGGATGTCCGACAACGTCGCGTGCCGCCAATCCGAATATCCACTCCGCTTGCGGATTCCATTCGATCACGATACCGCGGAGGTCGATGCTGATGACCGCGTCAAGACTCGAAGTGATGAGCTGTTTCAGGCGCGACTCCGATTTGCGCAAAGCCTCTTCGGTATGGGCCCGCTCCACCGCTTCCCCCAGCAGGCTGGCTGTTGATTTCAGAAAGGCGAGCTCGTAATCGCGAAAGGTTCTCGGCCGGCTGGAGTACGTGACGAGGACGCCGAAGATGCCGGATGCGGCAGGAATCACGACACCGGCCCCGGCGCGTACACCGTGAAAACTCCGGAGATGGGCTGTTTGAAAACGAGTCTCGTCCTGTGAATCGCCGAACGTCACGGGTGCGGCGGCAACGGACACGTAACTGGCGATCGATTCGTTCTCCTGGCAATCGTGATCGCATTGAAGAAACGTCGCATTCGACCCGATCGATGAGCGCAGGACGACCAAGCCCGCTGCACTGATCTCGAGCACGCGCGCATGCTCGACGCCGAGCGTGATCTCCACGAGCGCACACGCTTGCCCGAGAAGAATCATCGGGTCGACACCAGTCAGTGCGGCCTGACCCAGTTCCGCGACCGCCGTCTCCTGACGGTTCCGCGCCTCGATCTCGCCGCGGAGATACTCCAGCTCGTCAGGCGGGGGAGCGCTGCTGGTGCGCACGAGGAGACGGATCGGAGCGGGAACATCAGACATCGTAGCGTCCATGAACAGGTCAGCGCCCTCCGCGGCCTACGCCGCTTCCATCGCCGGAGGCTATATTCGATGAAGAAATATGGCGCACGACATACTCAGCTATCTCTGCTACTGCCAATTGCGCGCCAATCAAGAAAAACTGATCCGCAGATTACGCAGATAGACGCAGATGTAAGGTCATTACGATCTGCGTCTCATCTGCGTCTCATCTGCGTCATCTGCGGATCAAGTCTGCATCGCCTTACGCAGCGCTTCCTCGAACGCTTCGAGGTCGTCGGGCAGAAGCGCCACCGCGTCGATCGTCTTTCGAACGCCGGCCAGACCCGTCGCGATCGCGGGGGCATCGAGGCGGATGAGCAGGCGAGGCTCGGCGAGTAGCGCGACTTTCAGCACGCCTTTGCGTTTCCAATCCGACTCGGAGCGAATGGGCTCGATCGCGGTGATGGCGCTCAGTGGGATCGAGATGCTCCAACGGAATCCGAAGCGCACGTGCAGCGACTCTTCATCGATGGTGATCGGACGTAACCGCATGGCGTGATAGTCGCCGAGGAGCCAGATCGCGCCGTAGAGATCGAGGAGAGTCACGACCCAGGCGGTGCGGACCGACCATGTCTGAATCAGCAAGTGAACGCCGATCGACTCGGCGGCCAGGAGCACGAAGATGCAGATGAGTACCGTGTCCCAGCCGCTGCGTTTGTAGATGCTGAATCCGGGCGCAGCCGGTTTTTTCCAGCAGAAGAGGCCGTAATAGAACGAGCTGACTTCGAGCGCGACGAACCCTGCGACGGCGCCGTCACCGAACAACTGGCGCGTGGCCTGCGCGATCCGCGTCGGAACGTCGCCATCTTCGGCTGCCGCGCTGCGAGCGCGCATCAGCCGGCGCGCCACCATCCACAGAGTCACGAGATCGAGCGGCGCTGCGACGTAGCCGAGTTGCTGGGCGAAATGATGTTGCCCGGCCGGCACGATGCGCGAGGCCACGCCGACCGCGATCACGAACAGAGGGATCAGCGTCAACGGCCGCATGATGCCGGTGCGCACGAAAAGGAACCAATAGATCAGCGGAATCGAAATGCCGAGGTCGAAGGTGAGACCCCAGGCCAGAACGTCGGGATGCGCCGCGTACACCTGCGATCGCACCAGCAGGATCGCGATCGCGGCGTACGCAATTGCGCCCACGCCGAAGAGGCGGAGCGGATTTGCGGAGTGAGCGCGATCCATGTTGCTTCATTCTACGTTGCGCAGAAGGTTGGGTTCTGGACAGCAGAGATCAGAGACAGACAGAGATCAGAGATAGACAGAGATCAGAGACAGCTCGAGTCTCTGATCTCTGATCGCTCTCCAATCTCCGAACGACGCGTCCCTTGCTCCTGATCTCTTGTCTCTGTTGTCTCTGATCTCTGCCTCACAGATGCTTGTCGAACCATCCAAGCAGCCGCTGCGCGACGTCGCGCTGATGTTCCTTCTTCGCGAAGCGGTGCCCTTCGTCGGGATAGACGACGAGTTGTGTTTCCACGCCGAGGGTTTTGAGGGCGTGCCAGAACTCGAATGATTGCGGCGCGGGACATTCGCCGTCGCGCTCGCCGACCACTACCAGCGTCGGCGTCTTCACATTCTTGATGAAGGTCATCGGTGCGCTGCGTGCGTAGATTGCCGGATCGTCGTAAACAGACGCGCCGAAGTAGGGGATCATCCAGGCGTCGATGTCGTTCTCGCCGTAGTAGCTTTGCCAGTTGGCGAGGCCGGCGCCTGCCACGGCTGCTTTGAATCGCTGCGTCTGCGTCACGGTCCACATCGTCATGTAGCCGCCGTAGCTCCAGCCCCAGATGCCGAGGCGTGCGGTGTCGATGGGGTTGGATGCAGCGGCGGCGTCGACGCCGGACATGACATCGCGAAGATCGCCGTAGCCGAAGTCTTTCACGTTCGCGCGCGTGAACGCTTCGCCCTGTCCGTAGCTGCCGCGCGGATTCGGAAAGAAGACGAAGTAGCCGTGGCGCGACAGAAGGGCTGCACGTTGATCGGGCCAGTGCGCGAGCGCTGCGCTGGCCGGACCGCCGTGGATCCAGACGATCAGCGGATACTTCTTCCCCGCCACAACCTCGGCTGGCGCGAGCAGCCATCCCTGAACGTCGAATTCGTCGCTCTTCCAGCGGATGGAGCGCGCCTCGCCCCACATTGCGCGCGATGCGATGTTGGTCGACGACACTCGTTTCCATGCGCCGATTGGCCCGGCCCACACGTCGGGAGCGCTGCGGAAGCCGCTGCGGATGACGGCGAAGGTTACGCCATCGCTGGCCAGCGACGCGCCGATGACATCGTGGCTGGTGACGAGCTCGGGGCCATGCCAGAGGGTCTCGATCGCTCCGCTGTCGACGTCGAGCCGCGCCAGTGCTGACTCGCCCGCGAGATCTTCACCGAATGTGATCTTGCCCGCTGCCGTCCAGTCGATCGATGTGACCGAGGCTTTGAGTCCGGGCGTGACGTTGCGCGCGGCGCCGCCGTTCGCGGGGATCACCATCACGTCGCCGCCGGTCGAGCCTTCATCACTCATCAGTCCTTCGATGAACGCGATCGACTTGCCGTCAGGCGACCAGCGCGGCTGGGCGATCTGCAGTTGCGGCGTGTAAATCGGCCTCATTGTTGATGATGAGACGTCGACGACGTCCAGCGTCGCGGTCCAGTAGTTGTTGTCGCCTGAGCCGGGAGCGGCCATCGTCACGAGGTGGGTGCCGTCGGGAGACCAGTCGAAGTGGTAGACGTACATATCGGCCGGCGTGACGATGCGCAGCTTCTTCGTCGCCAGCTCGACGATGGCCACGCGTTGTTCGTCGATGTGCTCTTCGATCGGGCCGACCGCGCGCGACATGGCCACGAGCGGTCCCGCGGCGCGCTTCGCGTTCTCGATAAAGAGGAAGGCGATCGATTTGCCGTCCGGCGAGTATTGCGGCTCCGCGAGATAGCCCCGCACGCTCGTGACGCGGATTGATGTGCTGCCGACGCGCGTGACGAATATCTGGCGTTGGTTCTTGCCGCCGTCGCTGACGGTGGTGATCGATCGCGAGTCAGGCGACCATGCTAGGTAATGATCGTCGCCGTCGCCCGGCAGAAGATGAACGTCCATGCCGCCGGTCGTCGCCGTCGTCACACCGATGCCTTGCACCGACCACGCGACATGGCGTCCGTCCGGTGAGATGGCGACGGCGTTGAACGTCCGGACGCGGTCGAGATCATCGAGGAGTTTGTCATCGCGCTGCTGTGCGTGCACGAGGGAGGAGGCGAGAAGAACGATGGCAAAGACGATTCGGCGCATGAGATGAAGGATAGCAATGTTGGAAAGCGTGCCGCTCTGCGTACTTGAGGACCGGGAGTATCGCGGGAACGTAGACGGGATCCGAGCAGCGTAACGTTGATTCTCCGGATGCGTCCGCCCAACCATCTCCGTGATGACGCAGAACAAGTCCCGGCACGCCCTGGTCACCTGACTGTTCGCGTGAACAGACCCCGCTGATGGCCCTGATACGTCGGGTCATGGCGAGGACGAGTTGAGTGTTGACGCTGAGCCGCTGACTGCTGGTGCCGAGCCATTGACTGCTGGCGCTGAACCAATGACTGCTGGCGCTGAACCAATGACTGCTGACGCTGAGCCAATGACTGCTGACGCTGAGCAGTTGACTGCTGACGCCGAGCAGTTGACTGCTGGCGCTGAGCAGTTGACTACTGACGTTGAGCAGTTGATGGTAGACGCTGACCAGTTGACTGGTGACGTCGAGCAGTTGACTGCTGACGTTGAGCAGTTGATGGTAGACGCTGACCAGTTGACTGGTGACGCCAGCAGTCGGGTGATGACGCGCACCGATTAGACAGTTGTCGCCACCGATTCGAGCAATCGTGGAATCAGTGCAACCTTCGCCTCTTCCCACACGAAGGATCGCGACTTTCAAAATGGGGTCAGGTCTGAAGTTGAAAGTGACGAGAGTTTGAGTGGCTCAGAAACAGCGTTCGTCCGTTGTCACTTTCAACTTCAGACCTGACCCCACTTTGAAAGCGATGGTTAGAGCTCGTCCTCGCTCGGCGTGGATTGGAGCTGATCATCGGTGGCGGCCACGCACGCCGCGAACTCAGGATCGGCGTTTGATCGACAGATGCTCGCTCTGATGATGTGTCCGGCTCCCTGGCTCGTGATTCCGAGGAGGCGGCCGATCTGAGCGTGGCTGGCGTTCGTACCGACTTTCAAAATGGGGTCAGGTCTGAAGTTGAAAGTGACAACGTTCGTCACTTTCAACTTCAGACCTGACCCCACTCTGAAAGCGATGGTTAGAGCTCGTCCTCGCTGGGCGTGGATTGGAGCGGATCATCGGTGGCGGCCACGCGCGCCGCGAACTCAGGATCGGCGTTTGATCGGCAAATGCTTGCTTTGATGACGTGTCCGGCGCCCTGGCTCGTGATTCCGAGCAGGCGGCCGATCTGAGCGTGGCTGGCGTTCGTACGGCGCTCGGCGAGCAGAGCGAACAGGAATCGAGCGTCGGTGCCGCGCTTCGGAGGCCAATGCCCCAACCCGAATGCTGCCGTGACGGTCGCCCTCACTGAGTCGATCGTCGTCGTGCGAAACCTCCTTTGGTCGCGCAGATGCTCAGAACTGCATTCCTGCCGCGCGATTGTCTGCTCGATCCACTGCAGAAACTTGCTTCCGCCAAGGAATGTCTGCGCGCGAAGGTTCTCCCACGGCGAGGCATCACGCCCGATGGCCGCAGCGACGAACTCCCGATATCCGTGCGTGGCAGCGTTCCAATCGCCGTCGTTGAAGATGTCGAGGATCGGTCCTGGATCGAGCCATATGGGGACCGCGGCAAGACCAGCGGTCGCGCGATAGCTGCTCCAGCGCCATTCGCCCGGCGTCTCGACGATGCGAGCACGTACCGGATTGAGGACGACGTAGCGCGCCACCTCGGCGAGATACGTCTCGCTGTCGACGAGATGACTCTTGAACCGTCCCTGAAAGAGATGCCCGACGCGTCGATGACGCGTGTTGAAGGACGACGCATAGTCGCCGTCGAGATCCTTCATCCCCTGCGAGAGATTCGTCTCGGGGGTACGGAAGAGCAAGTGATAGTGATTCGACATGAGCACATACGCGAGCAACCGCCAGCGGTACTCCGCGATCGTTTCCCCGAGAAGATGCAGGAAGCGATGGCGGTCGGAATCATCGATGTAGATTGACCGCTGCTCGACACCTCGATTCGTGACGTGCCACAGCGCACCGGGATATTCCAGTCGGAGAGGACGTGACATGGTGATAGGGGAGCGCAAGACAGACCGAGGACCGGTCGCGCGTGGGAGAAAGAATCATACCGCAATTGCGGCCAGCTTTCAAAATGGGGTCAGGTCTGAAGTTGAAAGCGCGACTTTCAACTTCAGACCTGACCCCGTTTTGAAAGCGTCACTTTCAACTTCAGACCTGACCCCATTTTGAAAGCTGGCACCAGTGCGTACCCTCGGGTACGCTAGGGTCCACGGGGGTGACAGGTATCACGCTGTGCGGAACGCCTCGTTTCGGGAGAATCCACCCGAATCAGTCGTAAATAAAAATAGTGAGTCGCCGTGCTAGCTGCTATTATCCGTTTCATTCATGTCGTCCCGGCCATCGGTTGGGAGCTGCTGCTTCGTCAACTGCTGCGCGATTGATGTCGAGAACTATCTCAAGGAAACTAGCCTTATGAGCAAGTACCGCACCGCGATACGCCTTTTGTTCATCGCTGTTCTCGCACTGCCGCTCTCCGCGTTCGCTGCGACCTACGACGTGAAAGCGTTGATCGACACCGATAACAGCCGGGCCACCGGTTGTTCGGTGTCGCTACCGGACGGGACGATCGTGAACGGATTCGACACGATCCTCACGACCTCGGTGACAGTCACAGGGACCACGGGAACGGTGACCGCGGTGACGCGGCAGACTTGCGTGGGAGGCTCCTTCAGCGGCCCGGTTCCGGTCGATAACGGATGGAACGTCGGTGTCTCACCGACCGGCGATCTACTGATCGAATCGCACCTCGGCCCGAACATTCTGACGATGCACAACGTCGGCACGCCTCGCTTCGTCTTCACGACGACCTCGGGGCCGCTGTCCGATACCCTTCTCCAGCCGAGCACCACCGGCGGGGGAGACATCATCATGCCGCATGCCGCACGCGATCGTGCGGTTGCGATGCGTGCGTTGCGCACGATCGTTCTCGATGGTAATGGAAGCGACTGGGCGGGCGATGTGCCTCTGGCCCTCGGCACCGCCAACCAGCCCGCACTCCGGTTCATCAGCGTCAACGGCTACGCCGGGGCGAGCGACTTTTACTTCAACTTTCAGATCCACACCAATCCGGCCGCGCCCACCGCGCACGATGACGTCTACGATCTGCCCACGCTGGGCGGAACATTGTCGGTGGCGACCCTCGGCGTTCTGAACAACGACGTACCGAACGGCCAGCCGATCACGGCAGTGCTGGTCGATAACCCCCAGCACGGTGCCTTGACGCTCAACCCGAACGGCGGATTCGTCTACTCGAACGACGGAGCGCATGTAACGCAGGATCAGTTCCACTACTTCGCCAGCGGCAATCTCCCTTCGAACATCGCCACGGTCACGATCGACATGCCGGGCTCGAAGTACGTGTTCACCAGCCCCGATCACGTGTTCTTCACGTCGGGCGTACCGGGCACCTTCACCGTGACGGTTACGGGCAAGCCGACGCCGGCGCTCTCCGAGGATGGGGCGCTGCCGTCGGGAGTCACGTTTGTGGATAACGGCGACGGAACGGCAACGCTGTCCGGCACCCCCGGCCCGGGCACGACCGGCATCTATTCGCTGGTCTTCCATGCCGAGAAGAACAAACCGCACCAGGCCGATCAGGCATTCACGCTGTTTGTCGGCTGCCCGACCGTGACGGTTACCAATCCCGCGCAGTCGTCCTTCCCGGCCGGCGTCCCCCTGTCGGTCACGTTCACGCAGAGCGGCGGCACCTCCCCGATCACCTGGTCGGAGACCGGCGCGCTGCCGCCGGGCCTGACCTTCAACCCATCCACGGGCGTTCTGAGCGGCACGCCGGGGCAGCCCGGCACGTTCCCGATCACGGTCAAAGCCACCGACACAAACGGCTGCAACGGCACGGGCTCTGCGTACAACCTGACCATCACCTGCCCGAGCATCACCGTGACCAACCCGGCCACGACCACCGGCACGGTGAACATCGCCTTCAGCCAGACGTTCACACAGTCGGGCGGATTCGGCGCCACGACCTTCTCGCTCAACAGCGGAACGCTGCCCACCGGCTTGACGCTGGCTTCCAACGGCACGCTCTCGGGTACGCCGACGCAGACGGGATCGTTCCCGATCGTCGTCCGGGCTACCGACTCACACGGCTGCTTCAGTAACGGTCCGACGTATACGCTCGTCATCGGCTGCCAGGTCATCACCGTGACCAACCCGGCCACCAACACCGGCACGGTGAACATCGCCTTCAGCCAGACGTTCACGGCCGGCAATGCCATCGCCCCGGTGACGTTCACGCTCAACAGCGGCACGCTGCCGGCCGGCATCACGCTCTCGAGCGCGGGCGTCCTCTCGGGCACGCCGACGCAGACCGGTTCGTTCCCGATCACCGTCAAGGCCACCGACAAGAACGGCTGCAGCGGCATCGGCGCGACCTACACGCTGACCATCGGCTGCCAGGTCATTACGGTCAACAACCCGGCCACGAACAGCGGCACGGTCAACGTCGCCTTCAGCCAGACGTTCACGGCCGGCAATGCCATCGCACCGGTGGCGTTCACTCTCAACAGCGGCACGCTGCCGGCGGGCATCACCCTCGCCGCCAACGGCACGCTGTCCGGCACGCCGACGCAGACGGGCTCGTTCCCGATTACCGTCAAGGCTACCGACGCAAACGGCTGCACCGGCATCGGCGGGACCTACACGCTGACCATCGGCTGCCAGGTGATCACGGTCAACAACCCGGCCACGAACACGGGCACGGTCAACGTCGCCTTCAGCCAGACCTTCACCGCGAGCAACGCAATCGGAGCAAAGACCTTCACCACGGCCAGCACGCTGCCGACAGGCATCACGCTGTCGACGGGCGGCGTTCTGTCCGGTACGCCGACGCAGAGCGGCTCGTTCCCGATCGTTGTGCACGTCGTCGACGCCAACGGCTGCGCCGGCAACAGCGCGACCTACACGCTGACCATCAACTGTCAGGTGATCACGGTCAACAACCCCGTGACCAATACTGGCACGGTCAACGTCGCCTTCAGCCAGACCTTCACCGCCAGCAACACCATCGGCGGGACGACGTTCACGACGGCCAGCACGCTGCCAACGGGCATCACGCTGTCGACCGGCGGCGTCCTGTCCGGCACGCCGACGCAGAGCGGCTCGTTCCCGATCGTGGTCCATGTGGTCGACGCCAACGGCTGCGCCGGCAACGGCGCCACGTACACCCTGACCATCGGTTGCCAGGTCATCACGGTCACCAACCCGGGCACGAACACGGGCACCGTGAACACGGTATTCGGCCAGACCTTCACGGCCGGCAACACCATCGGCGCGGTGACGTTCTCGCTCAACAGCGGAACGCTGCCGGCCGGCCTCACGCTCTCGACGGGTGGTGTTCTCTCGGGCACGCCGACACAGACCGGTTCATTCCCGATCACGGTCAAGGCTACCGACGCGAACGGCTGCCCCGGGATCGGCGCGACCTACACGCTCACCATCGGCTGCCAGGTCATCTCGGTTACAAACCCGTCGACAACCACCGGTACGGTCAACACGGCCTTCAGCCAGACCTTCACCGCCGGCAACACGGTGGGGACGGTGACGTTCACGACCGCCAGCACGCTTCCGGCTGGTCTCTCGCTCTCGACTGCCGGTGTTCTCTCGGGCACGCCGACGCAGACCGGCTCGTTCCCGATCGTAGTGACGGCCACCGACGGCAACGGCTGCTCGGGCTCGGGCTCGACGTACACCCTGGTCATCGGCTGCCAGACCATCACCGTCACCAAGCCGGCCAACAACACCGGCACCGTCAGCGCACCGTTCAGCGAGACCTTCACCTCGGGCAACACCATCGGCGCGGTGACGTACACGCTCAATAGCGGCACGCTTCCCGCGGGCCTTTCGCTCTCGACCGGCGGCATCCTCGGCGGCACGCCGACCCAGGCCGGCTCGTTCCCGATCACGGTCAAGGCTACCGACGCCAACGGCTGCTTCGGGATCAGCGCGACGTACACGATCAACATCGCCTGCCAGGTCATCACCGTGAATAACCCGGCCACCACGAGCAGCCCGGCCGGCACGCCTCTCTCCATTAACTTCACCCAGAGTGGCGCCATCGGCACAGCGACGTTCACGACATCGAGCACGCTTCCGACCGGTTTGACCCTCGACCCGAATGGAACGCTGCACGGCACGCCGACCCAGGGCGGCCCGTTCCCGATCGTGGTCACGGTCACCGACTCGAACGGCTGCACCGGCACGAACCCCTCGTACACCCTGACGCTGACCTGTCCGACGATCACCGTCACCAACCCGGCCACGACCACCGGCACGGTGAACGTCGCCTTCAGCCAGACGTTCGGTCAATCAGGTGGAGTCGGGGCGACCACGTTCTCGATCTTCAGCGGCACGCTGCCCACGGGCCTTTCGCTCTCGTCAGCGGGCCTGCTCTCCGGGACGCCGACCCAGACGGGCTCGTTCCCGCTGGTCATCCGGGCCACCGACTCGAACGGCTGCACGGGCGACGGGGCGACCTACACGCTGGTCATCAGTTGCCAGGTCATCTCGGTGACCAACCCGGCCACGACCACCGGCACGGTCAACACCCCCTTCAGCCAGACGTTCACCGCCGGCAACGCCATCGTCCCGGTGACGTTCAGCACGGCGTCGACGCTGCCTGCGGGTCTCTCACTCTCGACAGGCGGAGTGCTGTCCGGTACGCCAACCCAGATCGGCTCGTTCCCGATCGTCGTCACCGCCACGGACGCCAACAGCTGCTCCGGAACGGGTGCGACGTACACGCTGGTGATCGGCTGCCAGACCATCTCGGTGACCAACCCGGTCAACAACGCCGGTACGGTGAGCGCGCCGTTCAGCGAGACCTTCACGGCCGGCAACACCATCGGCACGGTGACGTTCTCGCTCAATAGCGGCACGCTGCCGGCTGGTCTCTTGCTTTCGGCTGGCGGCGTTCTCTCCGGCACGCCGACGCAGTCCGGTTCGTTCCCGATCACGGTCAAGGCTACGGACGCCAACGGCTGCTCCGGTGTTGGCGCGACGTATACGATCACCATCGCTTGCCAGACCATCACCGTGACGAACCCCGCCAACAACACGGGCACAGTGAACGCGCCGTTCAGCGAGACCTTCACCTCGGGGAACACGATCGGCACGGTGACGTACACACTCAATAGCGGTTCGCTCCCCGCGGGCCTCTCGCTCTCGACCGGCGGCCTCCTCGGCGGCACGCCGACCCAGGCCGGCTCGTTCCCGATCACCGTCAGAGCGACTGACTCGAACGGTTGCTTCGGCGTGAGCGCGACCTACACGATCAGCATCGCCTGCCAGGTCATCACGGTGACCAACCCGGCCAACGCCACCGGCCCGGCCGGTACGCCGTTCAGCGAGACCTTCTCGCAGAGCGGCGCGGTCGGCTCCCCCTCGTTCACCCTCGGCAGCGGCACGCTGCCCACCGGCCTGACGCTCCACGCCGCCACGGGCATCCTCGACGGCACGCCGAGCCAGGGCGGCACGTTCCCGATCACGGTCACAGTTACCGACTCGAACGGCTGCACCGGCACCGGCCCGACCTACACCCTCATCATCACCTGCCCGGTCATCACCGTCACGAATCCGGGCGTCAGCACCGGCACCGCCGGCACGGCCTTCAGCCAGACCTTCACGCAGTCGGGCGGTGTCGGCACGATCACCTGGTCGATCGCCAGCGGCACGCTGCCGACGATGGTCGATCCCAGCACGGCCAGCTCGTCCAACGGCCAGCTCCGTCCGCGGGCGGAGGTCGCGCCTACCGGACTGACGCTCAACTCCGCGACCGGCGTCCTCTCCGGTACCCCACACCAGGTGGGTACGTTCCCCATCGTCGTCCGCGCAACCGACGCCAACGGCTGCACCGGCGACGGCACGACCTACAACCTGGTCATCTCGTGCAACTCCATCAGCGTTACGAACCCCGGCGTGAACACCGGCACCGTCGACGCATCCTTCAGCCAGACCTTCACTGCCAGCGGCAACATCGGCGCGCTCAGCTGGAGCGAGACCGGCGCGCTTCCGTCCGGCATCACGCTCTCCGCGAGCGGCGTCCTCTCCGGTACGCCTACCGAGCCCGGGTCGTTCCCGATCACCGTCAAAGCTACGGACACGAACGGCTGCTTCGGTACCTCGAGCTACACCCTGACGATCAACTGCCAGACCATCACCGTCACCAAACCGGTCGTCACGACGGGCACGGTCGACACGCCGTTCAGCCAGACCTTCACGCAGAGCGGCGTCGGCACGCACACGCCGGCGACGTTCACGCTCAACACCGGCTCGCTGCCGTCGGGTCTCACGCTCTCGACCGCGGGCGTGCTCTCCGGTACGCCTGGTCAGCCGGGCAGCTTCCCGATCACAGTCAAAGTCACGGACGTCAATGGGTGCTTCGGCGTCAGCACGACCTACACCCTCGTCATCGCTTGTCAGACCATCACCGTCACGAACCCGGCCACGACCACCGGCACCGTTGGCTCAGCGTTCAGCCAGACCTTCACACAGAGTGGGGTAGGCACACACACGCCGGCGACATTCACCACCGCCAGCACGCTCCCAACCGGCTTCTCGCTGTCGACCGCGGGCGTGTTGTCCGGCACGACCAACCAGCACGGCACATTCCCGATCGTCGTCACCGTAACGGACGTGAACGGCTGTACGGGGACCGGCTCGACGTACAACCTGGTCATCAACTGCCAGACCATCACCGTCACCAACCCCGGCGTCAACACGGGCACGGTTGGCACGGTGTTCAGTCAGAACTTCACTCAGGGCGGATCGATTGGTGGATCGACGTTCTCCACCGCCAGCACGCTGCCGACGGGTCTCTCGCTCAGCGCCGCCGGCCTGCTCTCGGGCACGCCTCTCCAATCCGGCTCGTTCCCGATCGTCGTCACGGTCACCGACGGCAACGGCTGCACCGGCACGGGCGCGACGTACACGCTGGTCATCGCCTGCAACGTCATCAACGTGACGAATCCAGCCACGACGACCGGCACGGTCGACGCAGCGTTCAGCCAGACGTTCACGCAGACGGGCGGCAACGGCACGATCACCTGGTCCAAGACCGGAGCGATTCCGGCCGGCATGACGTTCCACACCGCCACCGGCGTTCTCGATGGCCCGCCATCGGTTCCCGGAAGCTTCCCGTTCACGGTCACGGCAACGGACTCGAACGGCTGCCAGGGCACCGGCTCGACGTACACGCTGGTCATCGCCTGCCAGACCATTACGGTCAATCCTCCGGGCGTGGCCACCGGCACGGTCGACACGCCTTTCAGCCAGAACTTCACGCAGTCGGGCGTCGGCACGCACACGCCGGCCACCTTCACTCTCAACAGCGGCTCGCTGCCGTCGGGTCTCTCGCTCTCGACAGCCGGCGTTCTCTCCGGCACTCCGAGTGTCCCGGGCAGTTTCCCGATCACCGTTAAGGTCACCGACGCTAACGGTTGCACCGGCATCAGCGCGACCTACACGCTGGTCATCAACTGCCAGACCATTACCGTCACGAATCCGACGACGAGCACCGTGGTCTTCAACGGCGGATTCACGCCGGCGGGCAACTTCACCTTCACGCAGACCGGCGTCGGTACGCACACGCCGGCGGTCTTCACTCTCAACAGCGGCACGCTGCCGAATGGTGTCACGCTCTCTTCGGCGGGTGTGCTTTCCGGCCCGGCTACGCAGACCGGCACCTTCCCGATCACGGTCAAGGTGACGGACGCGAACGGCTGCACCGGCATCGGCGCGACGTACAACCTCGCCATCACCCCGAGCATCGGCGGCGACTCGTACAGCAACCTGGTCGACAACACCCAGGCGGTCGTCACGGGCGGCGCCACCGCAAGCCCGGGAACGCCGTTCGTCACGCTCACCGGCTCTGTCCTGGCGAATGACCTCCCGGCAGGCGGCGTCAGCGTTACAGCGGGCACGTTCCCCACGTCGGCGGGCGGCAGCGTGACCATCCTCTCCGACGGCACGTTTATCTATACGCCGAAGGCCAATCCGGGAGCCGCCGCGACCACCACAGATTCGTTCACCTACACCGGCACCAGCAACACCGGCGCTACGGCCACACCGACGAGCGCAACCGGTACGGTCACCCTGACGCTCGCCGGCCGCGTCTGGTACGTGAAGAACAACGGCGGCGGAACGAACGGTCAGTCGCAGTCGCCGTTCACCACGCTCGCCGCGGCCGCCGCGGCATCGACCGCCAACGACATCATCTTCGTCTACAACGGCGACGGCTCGAACAGCGGCCAGAACGCCGGCATCGCGCTCAAGAACGGGCAGCAGCTCCTCGGCGAGATCAACGGTCTGACGGTCAACGCCCAGACGCTCGTGACGGCCGGCGGCAGCAGGCCGACCATCGGCAACGCCGGCGGCGCCGGCGTCACCGTCGCGGCCAGCACGGCCAACGGTGACCGTACCGGCATCTTCATCAAGGGGCTTTCCATTGCAGGAACCACGAACGCCGTCGATATCAGCTCCGCCAACGCCCAGACGCTCACGGCAACGGTCGACAACGTCAACATCACGGGCGCGACGGCCAACAACGGCATCAAGATCGCCGCTGCGGGCACTCTGACCTCCACCGTGACCGTGCAGAACAGCACGGTAGTCTCAGCTGGTCAGAACGGCATCGACGCGCAGCAGACGACGGCCGGCAACCTGGTGCTCAGCATCAACAACAACAACATCACCGCCACGGGGACGGGCATCAACGTGGTTGGCACTGGCAGCACCAGCACCACGATCACCAACTTCGCCAGCAACACCGTCACTGGAATCACCGGTGGCAGTGGTATCACCGTCACGGGCGCGACCTTCGACGCGACGCCTGGCGGCACCTTCCAGACCGTCTCCGGAGGGACCACGGCCATCGGCTCGGCAGGCAATGGTGTCGGCACGAACGGTATGGTGCTGACCAACGTGGCCGGTGATCTGAGCTTCACCGACCTCGACATCGTCACCAGCAGCGGCACGGGACTCTTCGCCAGCGGTACGACCCCCTACACCGGTTCGGCCGGCTTCCAGATTACGATCACCAGCAGCGGCGCCGGCTCGGTCGACGCTACCAACGGCCCGGCCGTTGACCTGAATACGGTCACCGCGAACCTGCCGTGGGGCACGATCAAGAGCACCAACAGCGCCTCGACCGGTGTTTCTCTCGTTACCGTGCCAGGCACCTTCACGACCACCGGCGCATCGAGCTCGATCACGAACGCCACCAGCACGGACTTCAACATCAGCGGAAGCAATGCCACCGTGACCTATGACGGCACGATTACCGATGCCTCCGGCCGCGCGGTTGCCATCGCCAGCACGACAGGCGGAACGAAGACGTTCAGCGGCGCCATCACGAACAACGGCGGCACTGGTATCTCGCTGACGAGCAACCCCGGCGCGACCATCAACTTCTCCGGCAACCTGACTCTCTCGACCGGTTCGAGCACCGCTTTCAATGCGACAGGCGGCGGCACTGTGACGGCTACGAATACCTCCAGCACGGCGGTGAGCACGACCGGAACAACGATCAACATTGTCAACACCACGATCGGTGCGGGAGGCGTGAAGTTCCTGAGCGTCAGTGCCAATGGCGCGGCCAACGGCATCGTCCTCAACACCACCGGATCGGGTCCGTTCACCGTCATCGGCGACGGTGGCGGTTCCAACAATGGCTCAGGCGGTACGATTCAAGCCACCACCGCCGAGGGCATCCTGCTGACCAGCGCGTCGAACGTCAGCCTTGGCTACATGAACATCACCAACCCGGGCACCGACGGTATCGGCGCCACCGGCGTCAACGGATTGACGATCAATCGCTGCAACCTCTCCGACAACGCAGGGAACACTACCACCGACGATGGCCTGAGCCTGAGCAACACCAGCGGTGTTCTCGCCATCACGAACACATCGATCACCGCGGCGCGGCATCAGGGCATCACGATCGACAACAACAACACGAACATGACCAGCATGACCATCACCGGTTCGTCGGTCACCAATACCCCCGGCGGCGACGGCATCCTGATCCAGATGCGCGGCACGTCGGTGATGACCACCGGGACCATCGGCGGCGCCGCTGCGCTTACCAATACGATCTCGGGCAACTCAGCGACCGGTTTGCAGGTCAACAACATCGATACGGGCAGCATCACCGCGCTTACGGTGCTGAACAACACCTTCACCAACAACAACGGCCAGATTGATCTCGATATATCGCCGAGCGGGGCCAGCTTAACTGCCACCGTTCAGAGCAATACGCTCACTGGGTCCCATACCAACGCGATCAACGCCGTCACGGCCACTACGTGCAACGGTTGCTCGATGACCCTGACGTTCCGTAACAACAACATCGGCACCGCCGGTGTGAATGACTCCGGCTCCGCGATCGGCAACGGTATTCGAATCGCCAACGGCGGCGCGACGACCAACCTCACGATCGATGGCAACATCATTCGCGAGGTACCCAACGGCCGGGGTATCGATATCGAAGCTCAGGCGTACGCTGTGAACAACAACGAGAAGGTGAAGATCATCAACAATCAGATCATCAGGCCGAGCGGCACGAACCAGAACATCGGTTGCGGCGCCAACGTCCCATGCCCGTCGGCCTCGATCTTTATCCTCTCCGACAGCAATGGTCTCGGCGGATTCGACAAGATCTGCTCGGCGGTCAGCGGCAACACCGCCTACGACCCGACGAGCTGGCCGGCCGGTGGCGAGGCGGCCTTCTACTTCGCCCGCCGTACCAGCGTAAACAACACCCTGCAGCTCGAGGGAACGCAGGCGAATGCGAAGGCTCAGATCCTGGCCACGAATACGGTGACGAACTTTACCGCCGCGGATGTCATCGATGAAGGCACGTCCGGGAATGTGGCGATCGTCGCGGCAGGTACCTGCGGCGGCTTCCCCCCTTGATCAGAGATTCTTTCCTTAATGAGGTTCCCGCCCGGCGGCGGGAACCTCAATGAGACATTTTTGACTCCTAAGAGTCGCTCCGTCTGCTAGAATCCGCCTCCGGTCCAGTCATCCCGTATTCCAAGTGGCGCGTCACGGCAGCGCGCAGTCTTCGTCCAGTCCAAACGACAACGAGCTAGGAGGTAGAAATGGCGGAACCGTTTTTGAGTGAGATCCGGATCATGAGTTTTGGTTTTCCTCCCAAGGGGTGGGCAACCTGCGATGGGCAGCTTCTTCCCATCAACCAGAACCAAGGGCTGTTTTCGCTTCTGGGTACGACGTACGGGGGAGATGGCCGCGTCAACTTCGGCCTACCCGATCTGCGGTCGAGAACGCCCATTCACATGGGCAGCGGTCATACGCTCGGCGAGCGCGGCGGCGAGCAGGGGCACACGCTCTCGATCTCCGAGATCCCGACGCACACGCACGTGCTCAACGGTACGTCGTCAACGGGAACGTTGCTCATCGCCGCTGGTAACCTTCCCGCAGTCTCGCCCACGCAAATGTATCAGGCGCCCACCACCAATTTGATGACGATGAATCCGGCAAGCATCGCCAGCGTTGGCGGCAGCCAGGCACACTTGAACATGCAGCCGTTCCTGGTGCTCAACTTCTCGATCGCCCTGCAGGGCATTTTCCCGAGTCAGACCTAGAAAGGAGGACGAAGACATGGCACAACCTTACGTTGGAGAAATCCGCATGTTCGCCGGCAACTTCGCTCCCGCGGGATGGATGTTCTGCGAAGGGCAGTTGCTTCCCATCTCCGAATACGAGACGCTGTTCAACCTGATCGGCACCACCTACGGCGGCGACGGACAGAGCACGTTTGCATTGCCCGATCTGCGCGGCCGCATTCCACTGCACTTCGGCAACGGGTTCACGCTGGCTGAAACTGGAGGAGTGGAAACGGTCACGCTGACGGTCTCGCAGATCCCGGCGCACACTCACCCACTGATCGCAACGAACGCGATTGCCACGCAGCAGAGCCCCTCGCCGAATGTTTTCGCCGAGGCCTCGCAGTTCAATCCGTATATCAACGTCAACCCTACGACGCCCGCGGCGCCGCAGGCTGCCGGCAGCACAGGTGGCAGCCAGCCGCACAACAACTTCCAGCCTTACCTCTGCGTCGATTTCATCATTTCGCTGTTCGGGATCTTCCCGAGCCAGACTTAGGGAGGAGAAAAAGACATGGATCCATTCGTTGCTGAAATCCGCATCTTCCCGTTCAACTTCGCCCCCAAAGGGTGGGCCTTCTGTGATGGCCAGATCCTCCCGCTTTCGCAGAATACGGCTCTCTTCTCCCTCCTCGGCACGACCTACGGCGGCGATGGCAAGTCGAACTTCGCCCTCCCCGACATGCAAGGCAACGCGCCGATGCACCCGGGGCAGGGGCCTGGTCTCAGCCTTCACGACCTCGGTGAAACCGGCGGATCCGAGACCGTGTCCCTGCTAGAGTCGGAGATCCCGTCCCACGCGCATAATCTGATGGTCTCCAGCACCAATTCGAGCAAGCCGAACCCCTCCGGCAACGCGTTGACGCGCGTTCAGTCGGGTGCCACGCCCTACCTTGCGCCGGCCGGAGCACCTTTGGTCCCGTTCTCCGATCAGGCTCTCGCCCCCGCCGGTGGCGACCAGCCCCACAACAACATGCAGCCGTATCTCACCCTCAATTTCTGCATCGCGCTTCAGGGTGTTTACCCGCCGCGTACCTGATTCAGCCAACTCGTTTTAACCGAAAGCCGCACGGATTGCCGTGCGGCTTTTTCTTTTTGACACTTATCCGTGCCTTCATTCAGGAGATAGGGTCGACAGCGTTGAGCTCGTCCGCTATCTTTCTGCCCGTCCCGATATCCGATAGCTTTGTAATCAGTTTCCCGTAGCTGGTCCTCGAGCGACGCCGCGCCAATGTGGCGGCGCATACAAACAAGGGGAGTGTCATGGGTCGATCTGGTCGCATCGTGCTGTCTCTCTTCGTGGTTACTTTGTTCGCGCTCGCATTTCCTGCGCTCGCCGCGAACGTCACCGTCAACGGCACCACGAACTTCAGTTCGCTCGACGGATCCGCTGACGATCAGGACCATCTGGTCAACGGAACGTTCACCGTCAACGGAGATCTGATCGTCAACGGCACGATCAACTGCAACGACAACACGCCGGGCAACGGCGCGGCCTGTTCGATGCGCTTCGCAGTCACCGGTAACGTGACCATGAGCGCCGGCAGCGGAATGTTTGCCGAGAACCGGCAGGGCAGCGGGTCCGGAGCAAATATCACGATCAACGCCGGCGGCAGCGTTGTCCTCCATGGTCCGGCGTCCACCTTTGCCGGTGCTCGGATCGGTACCTCGGCCACCAGTTCAGCCAGCGGCTCGGGCGGCACTGTGACGATCACGAGCGGCGGAGCGACCACGCTCGAATCGGGCACCGTAATCAACACCGCCAGCAAAGGCCGTGATGCCGGAGACATCCTGCTCACATCCGGCGGAAGCATCACCGTTTCCGGTCTGCTCGCCGCGGGCCCGAGCGACACGGTTCTTTCAACGCGGCAGACGGGTGCCATCCTCGACGGCGGCGTGGCCCACCAAAACGGCGGCGAGATCCGCGTGCAATCGACTTCCGTGCTCGCGCCGGCAGTCCTGATCACCTCCACCGCGACGATCGCATCGCAGGGCCAGGACGTTGCCGGACCGGTCACGATCGAAGGTTGCGGCGTCATCATCAAGGGGCTTGTTGCCTCGCTCCTGGAGGGCGATGCAGCCACGCGCGTTGTGGTCCGCTCGGGCAAAGGCATAACTATCGATGGCAGCGATCTTGGCATTAACGGAGCCGGCACCCGGCTCGGCCACGTGCGCGCGGATGCCATCAGCGGCAGCGCCGGCACCAAGCGCGCCGACCTCTTCGCTGCCGATGCGATTCAGGTGACCGGTCCTGATTCGTCATTGAGCGCGCTGTATGCGGTCAGCAGTGTTCCCGGCAGCGGCGACAAGAGCGTAGCCGGTGGAACGATCCGCGCGATCTCTCTGCGCGATACCGCCACGGTCTCGGGAAGAGCTTTCCTGACCGGCCGTAATGACGACAACAACGTGGGCGGCACGATCAGCATCGCCACGAAGGGGACTGCCACACTCGACCACGCCTTCCTCGAAGCCGTCGGCGACTTCTCCAAACTGAAAAAGAATGCGGCCGGCGGAAACATCGCCGTCCGTTCCTACGGCGGCAATGTGAGCTGGACCCTCGGCATGGGCGACGTCCGTCCGGTTGGTTCCGGCGCATCTGGCGTCGCCGCGCAGGGAACGATCGCGCTGACGGCATGCGGGACCGTGGTCACCTCGGGCACGAGCTTCCCGACCAACGGTCCAGCGGCCGGCGTCTTCCCGACCATCACCACAGGCTCGTGTTCGCCATCAGCTCCGGCGCTGCCCGCGGGTGAGCCCGCGCTGCAGATCTGCTGCAACGTCATCACCGTCACCAATCCGGCGGTGAGCAGCGGCCCGGCCGGTGCCCCCTTCAGCCAGACCTTTACGCAGACCGGTGCCATCGGCACGGCCACGTTCACGATCGCCACTGGCACGCTGCCGGCCGGACTGACTCTTGCCACCGGCGTTCTCTCCGGCACACCCACCGTTACCGGCAGCTTCCCGATCACCGTCATGGTCACCGACTCCCAAGGCTGCACCGGCGTCGGACCGACCTATCCGCTGCAGATCACCTGTCCGACGATTACCGTCACGAATCCTGCGGTGAACAGCGGCGTCGCCGGTTCGCCATTCAGCGTCACCTTCACGCAAAGCGGGGGAGTGGGGACGACGACGTTCTCGATCGCAGGCGGCACGTTGCCGGCCGGTCTCACGCTGGCGTCAAATGGCGTGCTGTCCGGTACGCCGACGCATACAGGCAGCTTCCCGATCACGGTCAAGGCCACGGATTCGAACGGTTGCAGCGGCATCGGACCGACGTACTCGCTGACGATCACCTGTCAGACCATCACCGTCACGAACCCCGCTGTGTCATCCGGCGTCGCGGGCAGCGCGTTCAGCCAGACCTTCACGCAGAGCGGCGGCATCGGCACGACGACGTTCTCGCTCGCAAGCGGAGCTCTGCCAACCGGACTCACGCTCGCCGCGAACGGCGTGCTCTCGGGGACACCGACACAGACCGGCAGCTTCCCGATCACAGTCAAGGCTACCGACGCGAACGGATGCACCGGCACCGGCGCGACCTACACATTAATCATTGCCTGCCAGACCATCACCGTCACCAACCCGGCGGTGCATAGCGGCGTCGCGGGCACAGCGTTCAGCCAGACCTTTACGCAAAGCGGCGGCATCGGCACGACCACGTTCTCGCTCGCCAGCGGATCCCTGCCGGCCGGCCTCACGCTCGCCGCGAGCGGAACGCTCTCCGGAACGCCGACGCAGACCGGCTCGTTCACGATCACGGTCAAAGCCACCGACGCGAACGGTTGCACAGGTACCGGTGCGAACTACACGCTGACGATCGCATGTCAGACGATCACCGTCAACAACCCGGCCGTCAGCACCGGCGTGGCCGGCAGCCCGTTCAGTCAGACTTTCACGCAAAGCGGCGGCATCGGCACGACGACGTTCACGCTCGCCAGCGGCACGCTGCCGTCGGGACTGACTCTCGCCACAAACGGAACACTCTCCGGTACGCCGACCGTCGTCGGCACGTTCCCGATCACCGTAAAGGTCACCGACTCGAACGGATGCACGGGCACCGGCGCAACCTACAACCTCGTCATCAGCTGTCAGACGATCACCGTCACCCCGCCGGCAGTGAACACAGGCGTGGCCGGCTCGCCGTTCAGCCAGACGTTCACGCAGAGTGGCGCGATTGGAGCGGCGACCTTCTCGCTTACCGCGGGCGCTCTTCCCACCGGACTGACGCTGGCGTCGAACGGCGTCCTCTCCGGCACGCCACTGCAGACCGGTACGTTTGCGATCACAGTCACGGTCACCGACTCGAATGGCTGCACCGGCTCGGCGAATTACACGCTGACCATCACCTGCCAGACGATCACCGTCACCAACCCGGCGGTGAGCAGCGGTGTAGCCGGTGCCGCATTCAGCCAGACCTTCACACAGAGCGGCGCGATCGGCAGCGCCACGTTCTCGCTCGTCAGCGGATCGCTCCCGGCGGGCCTTAGCCTCTCCGCTTCCGGCGTCCTCTCCGGCACGCCGACGCAGACAGGATCGTTCCCGATCACCGTCGCCGTGACCGACGCGAATGGCTGCAGCGGCGTCGGACCCACGTATAACCTCACCATCGCCTGCCAGACCATCAGCGTCACGAATCCGTCGGTAAACGTCGGCGTCGCCGGCCAGGCGTTCAGCCAGTCCTTCACGCAGAGCGGCGCCATCGGCACGGCGACCTTCACGCTTGCCAGCGGCACGCTGCCGTCTGGTCTCAGCCTTTCGGCAAGCGGCGTCCTTGCGGGTGTTCCGCTGCAGACGGGAACCTTCCCGATTACGGTCACCGTCACCGATTCGAACGGCTGCACGGGCACGAGCCCGGTCTACAACCTGATCATTAATTGTCAGACGATCACTGTCACGCCGCCGTCGAACCTGACGGGCACTGTGGGCGTTGCGTACAGTGAGCAGTTCTCGCAGAGCGGCGGCATAGGCGCGGCGACCTTCACTGAGACCGGCACGCTTCCGACGGCCATGAGCTTCGCGGCGGATGGCACGCTCTCCGGCACGCCGACGCAGAGCGGCGCGTTTCCGATCACCGTCACCGCCACCGATTCCAACGGTTGCACCGGCTCGGTCAGCGTGACGCTCACAATCGGTTGCCAGACCATCACGGTTACGAATCCTGCCGTGTCAAGCGGTACCGCCGGCACGCCCTTCAGCCAGACCTTCACGCAGAGTGGCGCGAACGGCACTGCGACCTTCTCGCTCGCCAGCGGGACGTTGCCATCCGGCCTGACGCTCTCGACATCGGGAGTGCTCTCGGGCACGCCGATGCAGACGGGCTCGTTCCCGATCACCGTCAAGGTCACCGACGCAAACGGCTGCACAGGCACCGGCCCGACGTACAACCTGGTCATCGCCTGCCAGACCATCACGGTCACGAATCCGGCCACGTCGACCGGAACGGTCGGTACGCCATTCAGCCAGACCTTCACGCAGAGCGGCGCGATCGGAACGGCAACGTTCTCGACCTCGAGCGCGCTGCCGACGGGTCTGACGCTGTCCGCGAGCGGCGTCCTTTCCGGTACTCCCACCCAGACCGGCAGCTTCCCGATCGTCGTCACGGTTACCGACAGCAACGGCTGCACGGGTACTGGCGCGACCTACACGCTGGTCATCGCCTGCCAGCCCATCACCGTCAACAATCCGTCTACGAACACGGGCACGGTCGACGCGCCGTTCAGCGCCGGCTTCACGCAGAGCGGCGCAATCGGCACGGCCACGTTCTCCACATCGAGCACGCTTCCGTCGGGGCTGACCCTATCCTCCAGCGGTGTTCTCTCCGGCACCCCGCAGGTTCCAGGCACCTTCCCGATCACCGTCACCGTGACCGACTCGAACGGCTGCACCGGAACCAGCGCAACCTATACGCTGACCATCTCGTGCCAGACCATCACGGTCACGAATCCGAGCTCCAACAGCGGCTCGTACAACACGCCGCTCAGCGGCAGCTTCACCTTCACCCAGAGCGGCGTGGGAACACACACGCCGGCCGTCTTCTCAATCAACAGCGGTTCGCTGCCATCGGGCGTCTCGCTGTCTTCGGGTGGCGTGCTCTCCGGCACCCCGACCCAGACGGGCGTGTTCTCCATCACCATCAAGGTCACCGACGCCAACGGCTGCTCGGGAATCGGCAGCACCTACACGCTGACGATCGCCCCGAACGCGACGAACAAGTCGTACGTCGACGTCGGCAACACGCAGCTCGACGGCGGACTCGCTGCTCCGGCGACTCCGACCGTGATCGCGGCCGCGCTCTCGAGCGGCGACTCTTCCGACGTGGCAATCACGTACGCTTTGGTCGTTCCGCCAATCCACGGAACGCTCACGATTTTCAACGCAAGTGGAACCTTCCTCTACACGCCGAACGTCGGCAACACGGCAACCGACTCGTTCACCTACACCGCCACATCGAACGGGGTGAGCGTGACGCGCTCCGCGACGATCACGTTCACGAGCAGGGTCTGGTACGTCGATAACGCCACCGCCTCCGGTACGAACGACGGCCGTTCGAACACGCCGTTCAAGACGATGACCGCCGTCGGTGGCGCGGGCACAGCGTCGGGCGACTTCATCTATGTATCGAAGGGCTCGGGTCCGACGACAGGCGCCTACACGATGCTGGCCAGCCAGCAGCTCATCGGTGCGGGTGCGACGCTCAATGTCGGATCGGGCGTTCTCGTGGTCGCCGGCAACGCCGCGAACACGCCCACGCTCAGCGGTTCGCTGACGCTGGCGAACAACGTCACGGTCAACGGAATCGACATGAGCACGGGAACGTCGCCAGCGATCATCGGCACCGCCGTGACCGGCATCAACGTCACCGCGCGAAACATCATCACCACCACAGGCACCGCGATTTCCATCAGCACCGGCAGCAGCGGAACGATGACGTTCACGAGTATCAGCGCCGGCACTTCGGCGGCCGGGCCGTTGAACGCCATCTCGATCGCCAACTACAACGGATCATTCACGGTGACGGGAGACGGCGGCGCGACCTCCAACGGTTCGGGCGGAACGATTCAGAAGACCACCAGCCACTCCGTTAGCCTCAGCGCCATTGTCGGCACCGTGAACCTCAACTACATGAACATCACCAACAGCGGCGCGAACGGGATCAACTCGGCGATGATCAGCAACATCACCGTCAATCACTGCAACATCTCCGACACCGCCGGCAACACTTCGGTCGATGACGGCGTGAATCTCAGCAATACCAGCGGAAGCATTGCCATCACCGCCAGTTCGATCACCGGGTCGCGTCATCAGGGCGTCACCATCGACAACCTCAATACCAACCTGGCCGGCCTGACGGTGACATCGACCACCATCAGCGGCACCGTTGGCGGCGACGGGATGCTGATGCAGATGCGTGGAACCTCGGTGCTGGCTTCCGGCACGATCGGCGGCGCGGCGGCGGCTAACGGCAACTCGTTCACGAACAACGCTTCTACCGGTCTGCAGGTCGTCGGCTCCGACACCAGCAACATGACTCTGACCGTGAAGAACAACACCGTGAGCGACAACAATGCCGGCATGGACCTCGACCTCTCAAATGCTGCCAGCACGACCCTCGATGTGGAGTCCAACTCGTTCAACAATCACCAGAGCACCGCGCTCAACTTCTTCAGCAGTACGGCGAGCACGAGCGGAACGATGAGCGCGATCGTGCGCAACAACAGCATCGGCACCGCGGGCGTCTTCAACTCTGGATCATTCTTCGGCGACGGAATTCGCGTGGCGTTGAACGGCGGCACTCATGGAGTTCTCACCATTGACGGCAACGCCATTCGTGAGGTACCGAACGCCCGAGGGATCGACATCGACGCGGAAGGCTACACGGCGGCCAACAGCGTCAACCTCAAGATCATCAACAATCAGGTCATCCGGCCCACGGGCGCATCCGGCGACATCGGTTGCGGTCCCGGCGTGCCTTGCCCGGCGGGCTCGATCGTCGTGATCGTCGATAAGAACGCTGTGGCCAGCGAGAGCGTCTGCTCTGTGATCACCGGCAACTCGGCCTATGACCCGACGAGCTGGCCCCTCGGCAGCGAATCGGCGTTCTACCTGGCGCGGCGCAGTCTCCAGACGCTGAACCTTGAAGGGAACACGTCGCTCACTCCGCGCCAGAACATTCTGAACAACAACACCGTCACGAATCTCACCAGCCCGGGCGTCGGCGATTTCACGGACGAAGCAGGTAGTGTCGTCGTTGTGGCGCCGGGTAGTTGCGGGACGTTCCCATGACGTCCCGCAAGAAGCCCCACGCGTATCACGCTAGCGAGGATCAGGAGATTGCCATGATTACGAACAGTGAATCGAAGGGAATCCCCCGCCGTGAGTTTCTTCGTATCAGTTCTGCCGCCGCCATGGGCCTTGCGGTCGTGGCCCTGGGCGAGAAGAAGCTCTTCGCCGCAACTTCATCGGGCATCATCCCGCTGATGGATGTTGGTTACGCGCCCTCGCTGCCGGCGACGGGCTATTCGGTTCCGCTCGCCAGCGCCAGTTCGATCCTCAGTCCCGATCCGCGATTCATCAGCAGCGGTGCACGCGTCGCCGTCGTTGCCGCGAAGCGGGCCGCGAGCCATGCCGGTGCCCCCGGCGGCATCGCCGTCGACGCGCTCTTCCCGGTCTTACACCGGCGGCCCGATGATCCGATACGCTTCGGGTTCTTCTCGATGAACGGACGCGCTGACAGCGACGCAGTGAGTGGCCCACTCTCCTTCACGGTTCAGGTACCTTCGACCTCGGGCGTTTCGCTCGTGGTGCGACGCCAACGTCCCACCATCGAGGCGGAATTGACCGCACAGCCACCGCTCGAGCCCGAGGTCTCGCCGTTGACGCTCTCCCTCGGCAACGTTGCCGGACCGAAGCTCGCGCGCGGCGTCTACGTTCTGGCGTTCCGCGAAGAGGAGGGCGACAGCATGACCGACTGGCGCCGCATGTCCATCGCTCCAACCGAAAACAGCTACGTCATCTCCGGTGCGACGTTCTCGTACCTGATTCTGAATGTTGACTATGCGGACGCGGCTCCGGATCGGCGGCACGCCGCGCACTAACGATTTGGCTGCGTTCGCGCGTGGAGCTGTGCGATAAACCTCGACGATCCGTCTGATCGAGCAGACCATCATGCGAAGTTGCCTTGCCAGAAATGTTCACGGTTGATCCCATTGCCATTGAATGGCTGCATGCGCTGGTCTAGGATGTTCGATTATGGGTGTCGTAGCCAGTTCGGGGGTCGCACTGACGACCGACCTCTCCTTCGAGGAGGCGGTGCCGTACTTTCTTTGGGACGAACCGATGACGCTGCGCGAGCTTCGTTCGCGACTCAGCCGTTCTGACGAGGATCGGGTCAGGCTCCTAGGGAAGATTCTGCGCGAGGCTCGGGAGCCCGACATCTGGCTGTTTACCACCGCCGAGGAAGTGAACAGTCGCTGGGATGCGCTGGAGCGTCATCTCGGACGACGCCGGGACTTCTGGCATTTCCTCCTCGGTCGCTGGCGAGAGCAGAGGCTGCTGCGCTGAATGCCAGCTCTGACTGATCTTCAGGAGCACATCCTGCGGCTCTTCTTCGATCGTCGCGATGAGTTCTTCCTCACAGGAGGCGCGGCCTTGGTGGGTTTCTATCTCCATCATCGCGAGACCCATGATCTCGATCTATTCACGAAGACCGCGGCGCTCGACGAAGGAGAACGTACTTTACGGGAGATCGGGCAGAATCTCGATCTCGAGATCGAAACGCTACGCCGCTCTCCTGACTTTCGACGATTCCTTCTGCGAAGCTCATCCGAAGGGGTGGTGGTTGATCTGGTAAAGGATGTTTCGCCCCAACTGTTGGACAAGATATCCATCGGTCGAGTCGTCATCGATTCGGCGCGAGAGATTCTTGCGAACAAATTATGTGCCTTGCTGTCCCGCACGGAGGTGCGTGACCTGGTCGACGTCGCTCGTTTGGAAGAAGCTGGCAACGATCCAATGGCTGCGCTCGAGCTCGCCGCTCGAAAGGACGCTGGAATGTCTGCAGGACAACTTGCATGGGTCCTTTCTAGCTTCCCCATCCCTACCGATCCTTCGCCGTTGTACGGAATGAGTCAGAAGGATCTCGAGGATTTTCGGGAGTCTCTGGTGAGCAGGCTGACAGCCGCAGCGTTTCCGAGGCCACCGCTATGACTGATGATCTTCAATCCGCTGGAGCGACGCTCCGACCCGGCACTCGCGGATTACGCATTCAACCAAACGACAGAAAAATGGCGCCAGGACGCGCGACTGTTTCGCATTCAAGTAAGCGTTTCCAGAAGTCTCAGAGCATGCGCCACGCGGATTCCTTCGCTCGTCTTGTAGTCCTTTGTTCCGGCCGCTGAGACCTGCCACGCTGCGACATCAGGAAACTTTGTCTTCAGGTAACGAAGGCCCTTGTCGATCGCTGCGTCCGTCCATTTGCACTCGACGAGAAGAATCGGTTTTGTGCGGTCAGTGACGACGAAGTCGACTTCGCGGCCATCGACATCCCGAAAGTAGCGAAGCTCCAGGTCGCGGCCTTTCGTGTCCTGTTCGAAATGAACCCACTTGAGAAGGTGCGACGCCACGAGGTTCTCGAACCGCGCGGCATCGTCGGGCACGATGGACCAGTCGAAGTGGTAATGCTTCTGCTCCTTCTTCACGGCGCGAATCCGTGGCGCACCAAAGGGAGCGAGCCGGAAGACGGCATAGAGTCTTTCCAGCGCACCAATCCAGGATGACAGCGTCTTGTGGCTGATCTGCAGGTCTTCGCGCAGGGCGTTGATCGAAAGAGGAGAGCCAACGAGATCCGGAAGCCGCATCATGAGCAGCTCGAGGTGGCCGAGATCCTGGATCCGCTCGAGCGACACGACGTCCTCGCGTACGAGCCGCGTGCGGTACTCGCGGGACCAGCGCCGCGCCTGCGTTTCGTTTCCACCGAGAAACGGCTCTGGGAAACCGCCGAGGCGAAGAAGTTGGTGGAAGTCATCCGTGCTGTGAATTCGTTGCTCAGCGACGGAGAAGGGGTGAAGACGCAAGAGATGGTAGCGGCCCTGGAGTGAATCGCCGCCGAACCGATAAACGTCGAGCCGGCCGCTCCCCGCGACGAGAATCCGCCGGCCGGCAGGCCGTCCGTCGTAGAGCCCTTTGAGGTAGTTTCTCCATCGGCGGTACTTGTGCAATTCGTCGAAGATCCAGAGGTCACCGGGCGGCAACTCGCTCTTCAGAATTCTCTCCCGGTGTTCCGCGATGTCCCAATTGAGGTAAGCCTTGCGCGCGCCCGAAAGGGATAGCGCCAGCGTGGTCTTGCCCACCTGACGAGGCCCTGCCACGAATACCATCTTGCGCTTGAGATCGTCGCGAAGGGACAGTGCGAGGTATCCTTTTCCGTTGGCATGACCTGGCTACGAGCGTACGGGTGTTTACGCCATGGGTCAAAAACACCCGCGTGTAAATTGGACGTGGGGCAAAATCCGGTGTGGAGCGAGGCGGTCAGTCTACCCGCGGATTTTGTGCTTTCGGGATGGTGCCTGATCCCCTTATCCTGCAATCCCGCATGAACAGCACGCAAGTCACCCTCCGCCCCGCCACCGACACTGACTACGCATTCATGCGCGAGCTTTACGGCGCAACGCGCGCCGAGGAGATGGAGCGGTTTCCGTTTGACGAGGTGCAGAGGCGAGTGTTTCTCGATCAGCAGTTCGCCGCGCAGTTCGAGCACTACAGGATCCATTATCCGACGTGCGAGCGGAACATCATCGAGCGTGATGGCGTGCCCATCGGGCGGCTGTGGATCGACGAGTGGCGCGATCAGATCCGGCTCGTCGACATTGCCCTGATGCCGGAGTATCGCGGCTCGGGTATCGGCTCACAACTTCTGCACGACGTGCTGCGGCGTGGCAGCGCGGCAGGCAAGCCGGTCACGATTCACGTGGAGGCATTCAATCCCGCGCTGCGGCTCTACCAACGCCTCGGCTTCGAGAAAGTCGACACGAATGGCGTCTACTTTCTGATGCGCTGGACGCCGCCTCAGGTAAATACCGCTTCGACCGTGTAGGCGTCTCCCTTTTTCTCGACTGGCACGAGAAAGATGTCGAGCGGGTCCGGGAAGGCATCGTGCGTGAGGTGGTGGATGCCTTGCGGGATAAGCAGGGGAGCCAGGAAGTAAAGCGAAAAAGCGGTGCGCTTCAGCCGAGCCGCCTCGCTCTCCATCACCCGGGCCGCGCGTGTGAGACGCAATTCCACTTTGTGGCCGCTCCAGTGAAGCCAGAAGGACGAACCGACGTGCGGCTCGAAGGAATCGATCGTGAGCTGGTCGAGCATGAAATGGATTTGTAGCACATCGCGCTCGTGGATTGGAGCGTCCTTCGCTGCGCATATTCGAGCTCGTCAGACCATCCGCATTACGGCGAACAGCGAAGCGCACGAGATCACGATCCAGAGCACGACGCCGAGGATCAGTGGCCGTGCGCCGACGGCAGCGATCGATTTGCGTGAGAGGCCTGCGCCAATCAGGAACAGCGTGATGGTGAGGCCGATGCGGGCGAGCATCGTCAGCGTCGACCACACTTCAGTCGGAGCAGCCAAGTACGTTCGGATCACAGAGGCGACGACGAACCAGAGGATGAACCAGGGGAGAGCGACTTTCGCCGACTTGCGTTTGAAGAAGAAAGCGGTACCGAGCGTCAGGGGAACAATCCAGAGGGCTCGCGTCAGCTTCACCGTCGTCGCGATCTGCAGTGCCTCGGTGCCATATTTTGCGGCAGCGCCGACGACGGAGCTCGTATCGTGAATGGCAATCGCAACCCACACGCCGAACTGGGACTGCGTCAGCCCGAGGCGATGGCCGATCATCGGAAAGGCGAAGAGCGCGATCGAGTTGAGGATGAAGACCGTTCCGAGCGCGACCGACATCTCCTCATCGTTGGCATTGACGACCGGCCCGACCGCCGCGATGGCGCTCCCGCCGCAGATCGCGGTACCCGAGGAGATGAGATGGGCGGTGGTGCGACTGATGCCCATCGCATGGGCGAGCAGAAATCCGAGGAGGAGCGTGCCGATGATCGTCACGATGGTAAAGAGGATTCCGGTGCGGCCCGCCTCGATCACCTTCTGCAGGTTCATGCCGAAGCCGAGCAGGACGACGGAGACTTGCAGGAGCATTTTCGTTACTTTCGAATTGCGGGCCGGATACGGGTGTCCCAGCGTCAGCGCCAGGACGAGGCCCAGCGCGAGCGCGATCGGCGGCGAGGCCCACGGCGTGAGGCAGAAGAGCAGAAATGCGACAAACGCGACGATGCGGAGGGTCTGCACTACTTCACGTTGGCGCGGAAGAATTCGAGTGTCCGCTTCCAGGCATCGGCGGCAGCCGTGGCGTTGTAGTTCCTGCCTGTGTCGTTGAAGAAAGCGTGATTGACGTTCGGGTAAACGACGACCTGAACATCCTTGCCCATCTCTTCGAGCTGCTTCGCGAGCGCGCGGCCCTGCTCGGCCGGTACGCCCTGATCATCTTCCGCATAGATCAGGAGAATCGGAGCGCTCAGATTCTTCCAATCGAATGCGACCTCCTTGAAGCCGCCATAGAAGCTGACCGTCGCGCCGGCATTGCTTTCCTTCGTCGCCGTGTACTGAGCGAGGGCGCCTCCCATGCAGAAGCCGACGACGCCATACGATTTCGACGTGCATTCAGGACGATTGAGCAGGTACTCGCCTGCCCCGGCAATCTCCTTCTCGGCCCGGTCGGCGTCGAGCTCCATCAGCATCCGTCCCGCCTCGTCGGGCGAGCTTGCGGTCGCGCCGTGGTAGAGGTCAGGGGCAATGGCGGAGAAGCCTTCGCGAGTGAAACGCTCGACGATGTCTTCGATGTGTGGCACGAGGCCCCACCACTCCTGAATGACGACGATACCCGGACCTTTGCCTGCGAGATACGCGCGGCATGAATGGCCGTTGGATGGAAACTCGACATGCTCGCCCATGGATGACCTCCTGAAAAACAGGGGCGGATTCTAATGCACCCGTGACAATCTGGTGACCTGGGATACATCTGTTTCGTATTCATGTGACAATAACGATCTAAGAGAGGGGTTTCGATGACGTTTACAAAGGAGCAAGTTTCCGGCCTCGCGAAAACACCGCGCTGTCCGCGATGTGATCTGAACAAGACGATCGGCAACGCGCTCTGCCGCAGTTGCCGGGCCAAGTTGCCGGAGAACATGCGGATGGCGCTAGAGAAGATCCCGTCGAAGGATGCCTGGATCGTCTCCCGTGCGGTTCGCGCCGCGGCCCGCTATTTCGACGTCCACTTCCAGTCGGTGCGCAACTTCGGTGGCGGACGGCCGCGCTAACGACGCCGACTACCGGTTCCGCTCGACCCGTTCTGCCAGGTCGGCCAGATCATCGATGTGTGCTTCGCGCGCCCGCACCACGATGGCGTCCGCGCGTTTGCGTGACTGCAGCGTGCGCGCCCATGCGGCGGCCAGCGACGCGCGCTTCATCCGTGTCGAGGCGAAATTCCACGGGTGGAGGTCGCTGCCGCGGAGGGTGCGCGTGACTCCGCCAACCTTCACGCTCGCGATTGTCTGATCGGGAGTGGCGGTCCGTTTGAATTCGATCTCGTACAACGCGGTCTCATTCGGAGCCAATGCTCCGGTCAAGGTGCGGTGCGATTCGATCGCGTCACCGAATGTCAGGGTGATGTCCTCGCCGCTGGATGCCGGCGCATCGACCGACACGCGAAGAAGTCTCTTCGTCGCATCGAGCGGCGCTGACGACGCTTCGAGCTCGACGCGAACGCCGGAGGGGACATTCTCCGGAGCGGAGAAGTGGCGGACGATCACATCGAGATCCCCATTGCGCGGTGTTTCTCCTCGGGCAATGGACTCTTCGATCGCAACGAAGTTTCTTGCCGTCGCCGCATCGCGCGCTTCGCGCCCTGGAAGGAGTGGCGCAGCGGCGGGTGAGGGAGGCGCTGCGACCGCCGCTGCCTGTGGAGAGGCGATGGATCGCGCAGCCGAAGTCTTGGCGGTGGCGGCGAAGTCGCTGTTCGCACGCTCGGGAGCAAAGCCTTCTGCCGTTGAGCCTGGCGATGGTGCCGCGCTCGTCACGATAATTGGCTCCGCGGCGGCGGGAGGTGCTTCGACGGTATCGACGTACGCGGGAGCACCCGCTGTCATCCCGACCGCTTCTTCGCGTTTCTTCTCGGCGAGTCTTATCGCCGGTTGCGCCGAACCGATGCTGCTCGGAGGAGCGCCCGGCAGCGTTGGCAGATCCGCCGTCTGCTGCGGATGGATGCTTCCCGGCTGCGGCGGAGTATTGGGCAGCGTGACATTTGCCTGACGGATCGGTGCCGGCGCAGGCGCTCGCTCCTGCAGCGTCGCAACTGGGCTCGAATTCGATCCGGAGCGCGACAGCAGGTGCAACACAAAATAGAGCGAGGAGACGAGGAACACGATCGATGCTGCGATCCGGAGATTGAACATTGCCGACTGCCGCAAGTATTTGCGCTCGCGCTCCGGCGCGAATCGCAGATCGTTCGGGATCTCGTTCTTGATGCGGTCAGCGAGACCATCGGGCGGCGTTGCCACCCCGGCCATGGCCAGCTTCCGCTGCAAATCTGCTTTCCGGTTGCGTGTCATCGTTCTTCTTCCTCAACATCCGCGCCCAGGACTTCTTCCAGGAGGGTGAAGGCCTTGTGCAGACGCTTGCGAATGGCAACGGTTGTGATTCCTTCAATGGATGCGATCTCCTTGACCGCCAGCCCACCCCAGAAATGGGCGGTGACGGTGAATCGGAGATCCTCGGAGAGCGTCAGGACTGCGTTGCGAAGCCTTTCGCTCTCTTCGGAACTGCTCAGCACGTCTTCAGGCGACGGAGCGCCATCCGGCATCTCCGGCGCGTCGTCATCATCGAGCGATTTCATCAACCGCGGCCGGCGCACGTGATTGAGAAACGTCGTGTAGCCGATGCGGTAAAGCCATGTGAAAAACTGTGAGCCGCCGTTGAACCCACTCAGCGCTTCCCAAGCCTTGCGGTAGGTTTCCTGAGTCAGATCGGCGGCAAGCTCACGATCGCCGCACAGCCGGAAAAGCGAGGCGAAGACCGACGAGTACGTGCGATCGACGAGCTCTTCCGCGGCGCTGCGGTCGCCGCCTCGAATCGCCGCCAGCAAGCGGCTCTCCTCATTACAGGCGGGGATCACCGAGTCAGGCTCCGGCCGGATGGCGGGAAAAGGCGCAACATTGCTCACCCCGATTGGACACGGCTCTGCGACATTTCGAAACCACGAGTTGAGTATCCTATCCGACCAATGAAACGTCTCCTCGCCATCCTTCTTCTATTCGCCGCCTGCCGCTACGAGCGTCCCGCCGCCACGATCGAGCCCGGATCGCATCAGGACGAGATCGAAGCGTGGCGTGCCAATCGAGCCTCGCGCCTGCGCGCGCCCGACGGCTGGCTGGCGCTGGCTGGCCTCTATTGGCTCAGCGAAGGCAACAACGACGTATCCCTTCCTTCGAAGCCGCCTGTTCCGTCGCAGTTCGTTCTCCAGAACGGCAAGGTGACTCTGAGCCCGAATCCCGTGCTGACGATCGAGGGGAAGGCGGTGACCGTCGCCGTCGAGCTCCAGAGCGATATGGAAGCGAAACCGACCGTCGTTCGCACAGGGACGTTGTCCCTTGTTGCGATCCGCCGTGAAGACGCCGTGCATGGACCACGATATGGAGTCCGCGTACGCGATACCGCTGCGGACGCGCGAACGCATTTTCTCGGCCTCGAGTATTTTCCCGCCGATGCAAACTACCGCGTGGAAGCGCGCTTCGAGCCCTACAGCCCGCCCAAGACGATCCCGATCACGAACGTCCTCGGCATGACCAGCAACGAGATCTCGCCCGGTGCCCTGGTCTTTACGTTGCAGGGAAAGGAATATCGCATCGATCCGATCCTCGAGCAGGGCGAGAAAGACTACTTCCTCATCTTCAAGGATGCGACGAGCGGGAAGGAGACCTACGGCGCCGCGCGCTACCTCTACGCGCATCCGCCCGATGCGAGCGGGAAGACGATCGTCGATTTCAACAAGGCGTACAACCCGCCTTGCGCATTCACACCTTACGCGACCTGTCCCCTTCCGCCGCCGCAAAACCGGCTACCGATCCGGATCGAAGCAGGGGAGAAGAAGTACGCGGGCGGGCACGGGTAGCAGTCGCGCGGTTACAGGGTCTTTGCGGTTACGCGGTCTCGAAGTCTCGGTCGTCCGCTGCGACTTTGCAACGCCACTCGCATGCAGTGGTGCGACCTCGTTACCTCGCTGTCGCGCTACTTCGCATTCCGCTCGTCCGCGAGCACCTGTGCCACGCATGCCGTGACATTCTTGCCAGTGCTGATGTGAAGGAACTCATTGGGCCCGTGTGCATTGCTATGAGGGCCGAGCACACCGGTGATGAGAAACTGTGCGTTTGGGTAACGCTGCCCAAGCATCCCCATGAACGGAATCGAGCCGCCTTCACCCCATGTAGTGGCGGGCTTTCCGAAGAACGCCTGGGACGCGGAGTCGACCGACTGCTCGAGCCATGCGGCGACCTTCGGCGCTTCCCATCCGCCGCCTCCCTTTTCAGGCTCGAAGGTCACGTGCGCGCCGTACGGAGGATTACTTTCGAGTAACTCCTGCAACTTGCGGTCGAGATTCGAGGCATCGAGCGTGGGAGGGACGCGGAGGGATAGCTTGAGCGAGGTTTTCGGCCGAAGGACGTTGCCGCCCTGAACGAGATCGGGGAGACCCGCCTGGCCTGTGTAGGAGAGCATCGGCCGCCACGTCCTGTTCAGCAGGAGATCGAGTGGATCGTTGCCCATCGGCTTCATGCCGGGAAGGAACGGAAACTTGTCATGAATCTCGTCGCCCAGGATTCGGGCGGTTTCAGTGGCTTCAGCGAGTCGGTCGGGGGGCACCTCGGCGTGCAGCCATTCCGGGATGATCCGGCCGGTGGCCGCGTCTTCGATTCGGTCCAGAAGAATGCGCAGGATGCGAAAACTCGAAGGCACGATCCCGCTGGCATCGCCGGAGTGGACCCCCTCCGTGAGCACTTCAACCGTGAGATTGCCGACGAGCGAGCCGCGTAACGATGTCGTCATCCAGAGCTGGCTGTAGTTGCCACAACCGCTGTCGAGACAGATGACGAGCCGAGGCGTGCCGATTTTTTCGGAGAGGAGGTCGATGTACGCAGGCAGATCGACCGAGCCGCTTTCTTCACAGCATTCGATGATGATGACGATGCGCGAGTGCGGCGCGCCCTGCTGTTTGACCGCATTGATCGCCGATACGGCGGCGAAAATGGCGTAGCCGTCATCAGCGCCGCCGCGGCCGAAAAGCTTGCCGTCGCGGAGCACGGGAGTCCACGGGCCCAGGCCGTCATTCCAGCCGACCATGGCCGGCTGTTTGTCGAGATGCCCGTACATCAGCACGGTCGAGGAATCATCGCCGTCGACTTCGATGAAGATCAGCGGCGTGCGGCCGTCGAACTCATGGGTCTCGATGCGAAGGCCCGGGATCTGTTGCGCCTCTACCCAGGCTTTGGCCAGCGCAACCGCCCGGTCCATGTGACCGTTCCGCTTCCACTCCGGATCGAAGAGGGGAGACTGGTTTGGGATGCGGATGTAATGCTGTAGTGTAGGAACGATCGAGTCGTCCCAGATCTGGCCGACATTCTTCGCGACCTGTTCAGAATTCATAGAGTAACCTTCCGTCGGCTCGGCTTGCGACGGCGGAGGATAGCATCACTGGAACCGACACGAACCGGCTGGGGGCCGGAATCGATGAAAATCGACGTTTCCAAAATTACCGACACCTTTCCGCTACTACATCGGGTATGCTGTACAGACTCCAAAAAGTCCGAGGGAATTTGATGTCGGGAAGCAACCCCTTTAACGAGGGAAGAGGGACGCGATTGTGTTCGATCCCAATATCCTAAAGATGCCAACGGCCGCGCCGGCCACCCCCGCAGGCGAAGAGACTCCTCTGACCCTGCCGGTGCTGGAACCGCCACAGGAAGACATCGGTGAGCTTTACGTGCGGCACCGGACGCTGCTGATGCACATCGGCAGTCGGAAGTTCCGTATCGCGGAGTCGGAAGCGGAAGCTCTCATCCAGGAAGTGTTCCTCTCGTTCATGACCACAACCACGAAGATCTCGAACGTGAGATCGTGGCTGGTCGCGGCGATGTGCAACGCCAGCAGGCACTACTGGCGCGTGCAGGGGCGCACGGAGAGCCTGCCGGAGAATTTCGCCGATCACACCGATCCGATCTCCGACGACATCGCCGAGGAGATCGCCAGAGTGATCACGATGCAGCAGGCTCTCGACTATCTGCAGCCTCGCTGCCGCGACACGCTCTATCTCCACTACTACCAGGGCCTCTCGGCGAATGAGGTGGCGCGGGCGCAGGATACGACGTCGCGCTACGCCGAGAAACTGATTCACAACTGTTTGAAGCGAGTCCGCGAGATCTACTTCAGCATCACGGCGGTGAAACGATGATGATCGAGCAACACTACGACGAAGAAGTGCTTGCCGGGTTTCTCGACGAACCGATCGATGCCGCGGCGCGTGACAAGCATCTCGACACCTGCGCGCTCTGCAAACGTACGCTCCAGTCGATGCGCGACACGACTGTCCTCTTGAAAAAACCGGCGATCTGGGACCGGCAGAGATTCTCGACCACGGCAAAACCGGAGACGCTGGCTTTCCTGCGAAACGTGCAGCAGACAATGGCGGACGAGAGCGCGGCGGCGCAGGTGCATGTCGCCCTCTTGCTCTCGGGCGATCGCGAATCGTGGGCCGCGAAGCTGGGCGCACACCCGGAGTGGCGAACAGCAGGGCTGGTCAGGAAGCTGATCGCAGAAACGGATCGAGCCATCGACTTGATGCCGCCGGACGCGGTCGAGATCACACGGTTGGCCTGCGATATCGCGGATGGCCTGCCGCTTTCGGACGGTATTGTCCGCCTTCGCGGGAACGCGTGGTTCGAGCGTGGGTACGCTTTGCAATACACCGGTGCGTTTAAGGAGGCGCTAAAGGCGCTCGCGAATGCAGAGTCGCAGTTCACCCAACTTGCCGTCGCCGATCACGAAATCGCACGCCTCAATCTCGTGCAGGCGTTGGTCTACCGAGCAATGGATCGCATCGAGGACGCTCTGCCGGCCATCACCTCAGCGGCAGCTGTCTTTCAGGATTTTGGGGATGTGGAGCGCTGCCACGCTGCCAAGCTTTTCATGGGCGCCACCCTCTACCGTGGCTGCCGTTTCCGCGAAGCCCTCACCGTTCATATGGAGCTCGCGAGCGAGGAGGCCGTTGCCCCACGATGGCGCGCCGCCGCACTGCAGAACGCTGCGATCTGCTACCGGGAAGTTGGAGAGATTGACGCCGCGATCGAGTGCTTTGTGAAAGCGATCAATGCTTTCGAAGTGGCCGGCATGATGTCGGCTCGTGCTAAAACGCGCTGGACGCTCGCAAGGATTCTCGTCGAGCGGCAGCAACACGAATCGGCGCTCACAATGTTCGCCGAGCTTCACGATGAATTCGAACAGCTCGGCATGTCCAATGAGGTCGCCCTTGTGGCTCTCGACATTGCCGAGTCGCTTCTAGCCATGGGAAAACACGACGGCGTTGCTGCCGCTTGCAGGCAGGCCATCGCGTATTTCGAGAAGATGCAGCTCACTTCGTCCGAAGCCGCGCTCATCGCCGTTACGTACTTGTGTGAAGCTGCCGTCGCCGGAAACGTAACCCGCACCCTCGTTTCGGATCTTCGCGGTGCCTTCCTTTCCGCAACTGATCGCCCCCGTTCGGATACTCAGGCCCGCAAATCTTTGCGGCCACCGACGGATCGTGGGTAGGGAAAAGTCCCGCCCAGACACTCCTCTGCAGGGCGCCCTCCAAATCAACCGAGCTTTCAAAGCTCACGGAGGGTATATGTCTACACGATCGAGGATTCGAGTTGCTACCGTTGTTCTTTTTCTTGCACTGACAACAAGCGTCGCATCGGCTGCGCCCCAGCGCGACGGCGGTTCGGACGGCTTCTTTGGCAGAATCAGCCGCATCGTCAAGCAGATCGGCAGGATACTGCTTCCGCTCGACGAGCCCGTGTTACCCAAACCCTGACCGAGGTTCTTCTCTCCCGAGCAACCCGCGTCCCGATGCTCGTGCATGACGGTTGAATTGCCGGGTTGGGACGTAATTAACGTTTCGTGGCCGGACGGCGGAAGTAATCTCGTTCACCGTCCACCCGGAACGATTGCTCAGTTTGCTCGGCTGTCGGCGGTCTGTAGGTTCGAGAAATAGCTGAAGCCGGTTGGTGTCGTGCGGGCGGTGAACGGGCTCTCGTTCACCGCTCGACACGGCATGACTAACGGTTTCCCTGGCCGCAACGACGCTGCTGGGCGCCTCCAAAGAACGACCGCGCTCCGATGATCCATCATTCCCCAAGCCCTGAGCGCCCATCCCCCTCCCGCCGTACAATACGCCGGCCTGCAAGCCCGGGAGTGTGCTCATGTCGGTCGTATTGTCGGTTCGGGATGTAGTGAAGACTTTTGGCGCCGTGCGGGCGGTGGACGGAGTCTCGTTCACCGTCCGGCGCGGGACGATTACCGGTTTACTCGGCCGCAACGGTGCGGGAAAGACGACCACGATCCGGATGATCACCGGCGTCTTTTTCCCCGATGCCGGAACGATCGAGTGGCTCGGCAGCGAGCGCGATGCCCGCGACCGCATCGGCTACCTTCCGGAAGAGCGCGGTCTCTACCGGCAGATGAAGGTCAAGGAGCACCTGCTCTTTCTCGCTGAGATCAAAGGTTGCCGCGGTGCTGCGGTCGCGCAATCGGCGGAGCGCTGGCTCAAGCGCTTTGAGCTTTGGGACAAGCGCGACGCCAAGGTCGAGACGCTGTCGAAGGGCAACCAGCAAAAGGTTCAGCTCATCGGGACTCTTCTGCACGATCCCGATCTCATCATTCTCGACGAGCCTCAATCGGGTCTCGATCCGGTCAACATGCTTCTGGTCCGCAACCTTCTTCGCGAGTTGAAAGACGAGGGCCGGACGATCCTTCTCTCCACGCACATGATGGCTGAGGCGGAGAGGATGGCGGACGAGATCATCCTGGTTCACAAGGGGAAGGTCGTTCTCTCCGGCGCGATTGACGCGGTGCGCAATTCCTTCGGGAAGAACACCCTGCACATCGACTACGAAGGGGATGGCACTTTTCTCGAACAGCTTCCTGAGGTCAAACGCGCCATGATCGTCAATAACGCGGCGGAGCTGAGTCTCAACGAAGGTGCCGACCCGCAGCGCGTACTCGAAGCCACCGTCGGCCGTCTCCGGGTACGCAAGTTCGAAATCGCCTCGCCATCGCTTGAAGAGATATTCATCGAACAGGTCGGCGCCGAGACCATGGAGGCCATTCAGTGAACAAGATGTTCGCGGTCATCAAGCGCGAGTACCTCCAGGCCGTCCGGCGGAAGATGTTCATGTTCATGACGGTCTTCTTCCCCGTCCTCATCGCCGCGCTTTTCATCCTTCCGGGACTCCTGATCTCCAGAGGTCTCGGCGACAAGAAAGTCGCCGTCATCGACGGTACGGGCGAGCTTCGTGGTGCGTTCTTGCATCGCCTCACGCCCGAAGTTCCCGACCCGAAAAAGGCGCTGGCTGGCGGTGGCCGGCGTGCCGAGCTCCCGCAGTCGCTGGACGTCGAGTATGCCGACGCCCGCGGGCAACGTAATCTGGACGCCGCCGCCAAACCCTATCTCGACCGTCTCAATATCGACAAGAGTTCCGACGGCCGCCTGGACGCAGTCCTCCTCATTCCCGCGAATGCTTTCGCCGGCAACGACGCGAAGATGACCTTCTACAGCCGCTCCTCGACCGATCTGTTCTCCCAGGAACGACTCGGATCGATCGCCAACCGCGCCATCCAGCGTCAGCGTCTGACCGCGCGGGGGATCGATCCAACTGTTGTTGACACGCTCACGCGCGAAGTTCCTGTGAGCAGCGTGCAGCTCTCCAAGAGCGGCGAACAAAAGAAGGGAGGCGAGGCCAATTTCATCATCGGTTTCATCTTCGCGTTTCTTCTGATCATTCCGTCCTTTATCTACGGCCTCGAGACCATGCGCGGCATCGTTCAGGAAAAGAGCGAGCGCATCGTCGAAGTGCTCGTCTCGTCGATGTCCCCGCGAGAGCTTCTGACCGGCAAGATCCTCGGCGTGGCGGGCGTCGGGCTCACGCAGGTTGGGGTCTGGCTCCTGGTCATCGCCGCGGCAGGGACGTTCGGCGCGGCCAGCGCGATGGCGGCCGGTTTCAACGTCACGCAGTTCCTCCGGCCGATGGTATTCGTCTACTTCGGTCTCTTCTTCATTCTCGGCTACCTCACATTTGTCTGCGTTTACGCCATCGCCGGCGCCGCCTGCAATACCGATAGGGAAGCCCAGCAGCTCGTGGCGCCCATCCAGATGGTGATGATGCTTCCCTGGTTCGTGATGTTTGCAATCATCACCAACCCCGATTCCACCTTCGCCGTCGCGCTCTCGCTCATGCCGGTCTACGGCCCGATGACGATGTTCGTGCGGATACTCGTCTCCGAGCCGCCCGTCTGGCACGTGATCTTTTCGATCGCCGTCTCCATCGTTACGATCATGGTCTTCTTCTACGTGACGGCGAAGATCTTCCGGATCGGCATCCTCTCCTACGGCAAGCGGCCGACGATTCCGGAGCTGTGGCGATGGATGAAAGTAGCTTGAGGGCAGGTGGCTGAACCCCGGATCACCACCGGCTGCGAGCGGCTGCTATGATCCGCGCCTAGTCCACAAACAGGGGGCCCACGCGGATGGAGATCCAGACTCTCAACGACATTTACACCGTCACCTGCTCGATGCCCCGGCCGGCTGCGATGAAGTTCAAACGCGACGGCAAATGGGTCGACACCAGCGTGGACGAGTTCCGCGACACGGTTCGCTATTTCGCCACCGGATTGCATCTGCTGGGGCTCAAGGAAGGTGATCGCGTGGCCATCCTCTCCGAGAATCGTCCGGAGTGGGCCATGGCGGACTTCGCGATCCTCGGCAGCGCCGCAGTCTGCGTCCCCATCTATCCGACGCTGCTGGGCTGGCAGGTCGAGTACATCCTCAACGACTCCGGCGCGGTCACCGTCATCTGCTCGACCGAAGAGCAGATGAAGAAAGTCGCGGGCGTTCGCGATCATTGCCCCCACGTCCACAACGTGATTGTCTGCGACCCGCCGCCCACTCTTCCGGCGGGGATCCTTAGTTTTGCGCAAGTCGTCGACAGCGGTCGTAAAGCTGACGACACTGCCGCCCGTGCCCGTTTCGACGACGTTCGCGGACGAGCCAAGAGCAGCGACGTGGCCACCCTCGTCTACACCTCGGGTACCACCGGCAATCCGAAAGGAGCCATGCTCACGCACGGCAACATCGCCAGCAACGTCCGGGCGACATGCACCGTGCTCCCGGTCGCGCTCGGCACGGTCGGCCTGTCCATTCTGCCCCTTTCACACATACTTGAGCGCGCTGCCGATTACACATTCTTCTATCGCGGCGGCACGGTTGCCTATGCCGAGAACGTCCTCAAAGTGAGCGACAACCTGCGCGAAATACGGCCGACCGTCTTTGCCGCCGTGCCGCGCCTTTTCGAAAAAATGCGCGCCGCGATCCTGGACAACGTGGCCACGCAACCGGCATCGAAGCAGAAGATTTTCAAATGGGCACTCGGAGTCGGGGAGCAGCGATTGCCGTATCGCATCAGCGGCAAGCCGATGCCGTTCGGTCTCAAATTCAAATCGGCAATCGCCGACAAGCTCGTCTTCCGCAAGATTCTCGACCGGCTCGGGGGACGGGTCGTGTTCGTCCTCTCCGGCGGCGCGCCGCTCTCGGCAGAACTGGCGGCATTTTTTATCGGCGCTGGCCTGGAGATTTTCGAAGGCTACGGGCTCACCGAGACCTCTCCCGTCATCGCCATCAACACGCCCACGCATCGCCGCGTCGGCACCGTCGGCCGCGCCATTCCCGGCGTCGAGATCAAGATCGCCGAGGATGGCGAGATTTTGAGTCGGGGACCGCACATCATGAAGGGCTACTGGAACAACGATGACGCCACGCGGCAGGCCATCGATCCCGACGGCTGGTTCCACACGGGCGACATCGGCGAGATCGATGCGGACGGATTCCTCAAGATCACCGACCGGAAGAAGGACATCATCATTAACGCCTACGGCAAGAACATCGCTCCGCAGCCGCTCGAAGGGCTGCTGAAGAGCTCTCCGTACATTGGAACTCCTGTGCTGATCGGCGATCGCCGCAAGTACCTCGTGGCCCTCCTCGTCCCGAATTTCGACAAGCTCGAGCGGGACGCCAAGGCCATGGGGGTGCAATTTGCCACACGCCCCGAGTTGCTCGCCAACGACAAAGTGCTGAAGATTTATCAGGGCGAGATCGACCACTTCAATCAGAACCTCGACCGTCAGGAGAAGATCCGCCGCTTCGCTCTCCTTCCGCGCGACTTCACCATCGATGCCGACGAGATCACGCCATCGATGAAAGTGAAACGGAAGATGATCGACAAGAACTACAAGGACATTATCGATGGGCTCTACGTCGATGAAAATGCTGATGAAGAACGTGACATGAGACGGGTCTGATCGATGACATCCCTTGCTGAAGCGACACCACGCAGTGCCTCCGCGTTTCGGATCGAGCGCGACGGCGATCTGGCCATCCTCTGGTTCGATCTGCCAGGCGAGAAGGTCAACAAGTTTTCCAGCGCTGTCATGACCGAGTTCGCCGGGGTGGTCGACGAACTGGAGCGGGATGGCGACATCAAGCGCATCATCGTCGCATCGGGCAAGCCGTCGATCTTCATTGCCGGCGCCGACGTCACCGAGTTCTCGAAAGCGACATCAGCCGAACAGGCACGCGAGTACACCCGCTTCGGCCAGCAGACCATCCATCGATTCTCGAAGCTTCCTCAAGTCACGGTAGCCGCCATCAATGGCGCTGCGCTCGGTGGCGGCTGCGAGCTGGCTCTCGCTTGCGATTATCGCGTCATGTCCGACAGTCCGAAGGCGCAGATCGGGCTCCCGGAAACGAAGCTCGGCATTTATCCGGCGTGGGGTGGCGTGACGCGTCTTCCGCGGCTCATCGGGTTGCCGGCGGCGCTCGACATCATCCTCAATGGCAAGACGCTCGACGGCAAGAGGGCAAAGAAGATCGGCCTCGTCGATGAAGTCGTTCCCGCGGCAATTCTGCTCGACATCGCCCGCCAATTCGCTGCGAAACCCAAGCGCAAAGGAAGCGGTCGGACCAAGTTCTACATCGAAGGCAACCCTCTGGCACGTAGCATCATTTTCAGCAAGGCCCGCAAGGCGGTTCTGTCGCAAACGCATGGTCACTATCCTGCACCGCTCAAAGCGATCGACGTGATGGAGTACGGCATGTCCGCCGGCATCGAGCGCGGGTTAGCTCGCGAGGTCGATGAGGTCGTGCCTCTCATCGTAGGTTCGACAAGTGGATCAACAAGTGGATCAACAAGTGGATCAACAAACGGCGCGGCCGGAGGTTCCGACGTTGCGCAGAATCTGATCCGTCTCTTCTTCCTCATGGAAGATTCGAAGAAGGAACGGATCGCCGCGGCTCCGATCGAAGTCCGCGATGCCGGCGTCCTTGGCGCGGGCATCATGGGAGGCGGCATCGCCCAGCTCATCGCCGACAAGACCGACGCCTCCGTCCGGATGCGCGACATCAACTGGAAAGCGATCGCCGGCGGGATGAAGGCGGCCGCGAAGATCTGGAAGAAGAAGGTCGATCGCCGCCGCATGACGCGCGTGGAAATGCAGCGCAAGCTGGCCCGCATCACGTCGACGATCGACTGGAGCGGCTTCGAGCGCTGCGACCTCGTCATCGAAGCGGTCGTCGAGAATGTCGAGATCAAGCGGCAGGTCCTCCGCGAGTTCGAGGCGATCGCCAAACCGGGCGCCATCTTCGCCACGAACACATCGACGATTCCGATCACGGACATCGCCGCTCAGGCCGCGAAGCCCGAGAACGTTGCCGGGATGCATTTTTTCAACCCGGTGGACCGCATGCCGCTGGTCGAGGTCATTCGCGGCGCGAAAACGTCGGACGTGGCCATGGCCACGGTCGCCAACTTCGCCCGCAAGCTCGGCAAGACCGTCGTCTATTGCAACGATGGACCCGGTTTCGTCGTCAATCGCATCCTCGGGCCCTACATGAATGAGGCCGGCTTTCTCCTCGAGGAAGGGAACACGATCGAGTCGCTCGACAAGGCGATGGTCGACTTCGGCATGCCGATGGGACCGATGGCGCTGCTGGATGAGGTCGGAATCGACGTCGCCGCAAAGGTGGCGAAGATCCTGAGTGCGGCCTTTGGCGAACGCATGGAGCCATCGCACGTCGTCGACGCGCTTTACACGGACGGACGATTCGGCAAGAAAAACGGCAAAGGTCTTTATCTCTATGAAGCCGGCAAGAGGCTCGGCCCCGACGCGTCGGTCTACAAGCTGCTTGGCATCCGGAGTACGCATCCCGCCGATGCGACTGCGGTCGTCGAGCGAATGATCTTCGCGATGGTCAACGAAGCGGCGATGATTCTCGACGAGAAGATCGTGGCCTCGCCGGCCGAGCTCGACCTGGCCATGATCATGGGCACCGGCTTCCCGCCCTTCCGCGGAGGTTTGCTGCGCTACGCCGACAAACTTGGTTTGCCATACATCCTGGCGCGCCTCGACGACCTTGCCCAGAAACATGGCAAGCGATTCCTGGCCACTGCTGCGTTGCGGAAGCTGGCCGAGCGCGATGGGAAGTTCTATCGGTGACCATGTGGCCTGTTGATCTGGAGGTGAGGACATGATTTCGCTCTTAGCGCCTGTGGTGGGAAGCCTGATCGCCGCTCTTCTGGCCGTTGCGGCGTTCAACTACATGGGCAATCGTCTTGCTCGGCGCGAGCAGGACTCGTCAGTTGATCTCAAGACAGCGTAGTCTTGCTCGCGTCCGAAGCCAAGTCCCGTAAGATCGCGGCTCCCTCGGGCCCTCAGCAGCACGGAACCATCTATGAGATCCTTTTCGCCGCTCCGGCGATGGATCTCACCCAACCACTTCCCGCATTGACGCAGCGCCAGCGCCTCGCGTTCTGGTGCATTGCGATCGTGTGCGCGGCGACGCGGTTTCAGGCCATGGCCCGTTCGCTCTGGGATTGGGACGAGGCGCTCTTCTGTCTCGGCATGCGCTCGTTCGACATCACCGCCCATCATCCGCACCCGCCCGGGTTTCCGGTTTACATTGCGCTCGGGCGGATCGTTCGAACGATCATTCCGAATGACTTCCGCGCGCTGCAGGCAGTGAATCTCATCGCCGGGATGCTTGTGTTTCCGGCGATCTTCTTTCTGGCTCGTGAGCTGCGATTGCGTTTCGTCACAGCGGCCGTCGCGGCGGCGCTCTGTGCCTCTTTCCCGAACGTCTGGTTCTACGGCGGCGGAGCATTCAGCGACATTCCATCGCTCGTGCTGGTCGTCTTCGCCGTTGCCTTTCTCTTTCGTGGTTGCCGCGATGCCAATGCCTATCTCGTCGGTGCCGCGCTTCTTGCGCTGGCGGCCGGCATCCGCCCGCAGAACTTCGTGATCGGACTCGCGCCCGGTTTGCTGGCCACTTGGTATCGGGCGCGCGTGGCTTGGCGCGATGTCGTCTTCGCCGCGCTCGTCGGCGCCATCACGCTGGGAGTGGCCTTCGGAGGAGCGATCGCCGCAACGGGCGGGTACAAGCCCTACTTCGACGCGGCGAAGGAGCACGGCCAGTACATCACGCGAGTCGACTCGTTCCGGAGCCCGGCGCGGCCTGCGCTCTGGCGTCTCTTCGACCGTTTCTTCATCAAGCAATACCAGTCGCTGGCGCTCAGCTTTCTCACGTCGATCTTCGTTGCTATCTCCATCGCCGGAGCCCTCGGCGCTCGCGACCGCGCGATTGGCTGGCTGATACTGACGTTCGGTCCCTTCGCCCTGCTCGCGTGGCTGATGCTCGATCGCTACAGCATCAATCGATTCTCGATCGGCTACTGCCCGCTTTTCGCGATTCTCGCAGCCGACGGCATCGCGCGCGTGACGCGGCGTTGGCCGCGGACAGAAGCGTGGGTTGGAGTGGTTCTCATTGCGCCGTTCTTTGGCTGGACGCTGCCCGCGCTCGCTGCCGTGCGGAGCACTGTCGCGCCCTCCGTGCTCGCGGTGGAAGCCGTCAGGGATCACTTCGACAGCCGCTCGCAGCAGCTATTCGTGGCGCGGGACATGGATCCGTTCTTCCAGTACCTGCTGCCAAATCAACCCTACGTCCACGTACTCGACAGGCGGGCGATGCCGCTATCGCTCGATGGCCGTCAGCCATGGATCCTTGCGGAGACTGACGAGCTGGATCACGACGGTTTCGTTTTTCACCGCGAACGGGACCGTCTCTGGAACATTGCGCGCCGTCACTACTTCGACGTTGGATTGATTCCCGTGCGCACCTCGCTGCAATTTCTTTCCGGCTGGTCTGCGCCGGAACAACATGCTTCTTTGCAGCTTCGGTCGATGTCGTCGCGCGCCGCGATCAGGCTCCCGGGGTCGAGCGGAGAGTCGCTGTTGAGGATTCAGTTTCACGTCCCTGCCTCGATACTTGTGAGCCACGGGATGGTGACGATTTCCCTCAACGGACACGTCCTCGATCGCTTCGCGGCGCAGCCGAACGATGACGATCGTGAGTATCGCGTGACGCCGGCGCCGAACGGCGCACCGAACATGCTCGATCTCACGGTTGATGGACCGCTCGACGCGCGCGGCATCGGCTTGTCGGTGACATGCCTTTCGTTCGGTCCGGAGTGAGCCACGATAAACGCGCCGGCTCGCACCGGCGCGTTCGTCATCAGACACAAGCGATGGACGGTAGTTACTTCAACTTCGCCTTCGCCTCTTTCGCCATCTTCAGGTGATCCTGCAACGTCGGCAGGGATTTGGTCACCCATGCTTTCAGATCAGGGTCTTTAGCGTCTTTTGACTGCTTCTCGAACTCCTTCACATCCTTTTCGTGGTCCTTGACCATGTCGCCGATGTAGGACTTGTCGAAGTCTTTGCCGCTTGCTTTGGAGAGCTTGTCGGCGGCGTCCTTGCTTGCCTGGTCGACGTCGGCCGGAAGCGTGACGCCTTTGCTCTGCGCGAGCTGCTTCAGTTCGTCATTTAATCTCGTGTGATCGGTAACCATGCGGTCGCCGAACGCTTTCACATCGGGATTGGTGGCTTTCGACGATGCCATCTGTCCCAGCGAGACTTCGGCCATGCCGCCCACGGCCGCGGCGTTCACGAAGGTGGTGTCGTCGCTGCTGAGCGAGCTGGCCGCCGTACTCGTGGCTGTGGCGGTTGTCGCCGACGTGTCAGTGGCTGTCGTCGACGTCGTCGAAGCGTAGGTGTCTGTGGCGGTGGTCGCCGTCGCCGACGTGTCGGTGGCGGTGTTATAAGTGGCCTCTTTGTGGCAAGCGACACTCACGAACGCCATTGCGACGCAAAGCAGTACAAGAGTCAGTTTCTTCATCGCGTTATCTCCTCATGGCGCGTTCGTGCACGAAGCGCTCCAGAAAACTAATGGCGTGCTGGAGCTTTGGATGATGGTTTCTTCGCGGTCTTGCGTGCGACGGCCTTCTTCGTCGTCTTCGCCGGATACTGCTTCGCAGCCACGCGGTTGACGAAGCGGACGAACTTCTTGAACAACTGCTCGCTTCGGTCGACCGGCGCCGTGTCGCGTGACAACTCGTCGACGTACATCCCGGAGTCGAGGCGGAGTTGCGGATCGCGCGTGAGCATCGCCACCATCATGTCGGACACGGCGAACTCCTTTGGCGGAACGATGCCGAGGCTTCGGGCAGACTCCGTGATGGCACGGCGGCAGGCGGGCGAGAGCTCCCTCACCTTGCCGACGACCGTCGTCTCGATGTGGCTCGACTGCGGCGTAATGATCGTGACCGCGCTGCGCGAGGCCACGAAGTCTGGGGAGGCGTTGACGATCCCTTTCGTCGCTGGCAGGAAGAGCTTGTCGCCGTTGTTGGGATCGAGTTGGTTGTAGATCGACGGACGCAGCAGCCGGCCCGAATTACACGCGCTGATGATGACGTAGTAGATCCCCTCGGGCTCGAGCTTCTGTTGCAGAGCGCCCGCCGAGACGTAGGAGCGCTCTGCATCGGGATCGTAGCTCCCCTGCAGTTTGAGGCCGTTGCCGTTGGTGCCATGAGTCTCGAGTACGAGCGTGAAGATGCGGCGCTCGGGATAGAGCACGTTGTAGCGATGGACTTCGTCGAGGACTCTCTCCCAGTCGGCACCCTGGAAGCAGGCGAATCCGAGGGACTGATAGAAGCGGCAGTTGTCAGCGACGGAAAGATCGGGGCTGAAAACGACGCCGATGCCTCGTCCGATATCGCTCACGCGCGTCGAGGCCACATTCGGCCAGGCATGATTGAGAAGCCCGGCGCTCGCTACATCGAGAGCAGACGCGGGGCGAGCGAGACCAAGGAACAGCAACAGGAGCGGGAGAAGTCGTCGATAGTTCGCAGCCATGGCGAAGTGAGTGATCAGCGGGTCGTAGTCGATTCGGATGTCGTCGATGCGGTGGTTGAGGACGTGGTCGTCGATGTCGTCGTCACGCGCGGCTGCGTGTCGCCCCGGGTAGTCGCGATCGGCGTTCCGGCGCCTGTTTCCGTTGCTGTCGTTCCGGTCGCCTCGGTTTTTGTCGTATCGGTCGCAGCGCGGGTGCGGTCGGATGGCGTACCGCCGCACGCGGCAACGATGGCCAATGCGGCAACGGCGGTCAGGACTCGTTTGATCTGCATGAACATCTCCTTGTCCGATACTGAGCAATCGTCGCGCCCGGTTGGCGCGAACCGTGAAAACAATTGTCTTCGAGGTGACGTATGGCTGAGCTTATCGGACGATTCAGTGCCCAGGTCTTCGCGATCCTTCGCATCGTGACCGGCCTCATGTTCGCGATGCACGGATCGCAGAAACTCTTGCAATTTCCGCCGCAAAGCGGGGCGGGTGGAGGCGGTGGGTTGCCGCCGATGATGATCGTGGCCGGCGTCATCGAGCTCGTCTGTGGTCTCTTGATCGCAGTCGGTTTCTTCACCGGCATTGTCGCGCTTCTGGCCAGCGGCGAGATGGCCGTTGCCTACTTCACGGTTCACGCGCACAACGCCTTCTGGCCGATTCAAAACCAGGGCGAGCTGGCGGTCGTCTACTGTTTCCTCTGGCTCTTCGTCGCCGCGCACGGCGCCGGAATCTGGAGCCTCGACAACGCACTGGGCCGGCGCACCCCTGTCGTCACGACCGTGTGAGTTGCCGCAGGGCGGCCTTGAGCAACGCGGACAGCTCGGCTTCGTTGCCGAGCTGTTTGCGCGCGACGTCCAGCGCACCCTCGGCGTCCTTCGGTTTGTAGCCGAGGTTGATGAGCGCGGAGTGGACATCGTCGTCGACGGAAAGGCGCGCCGACGATGGCAAATCCTCACGTTTCGATTCGGGGAGGAGGAACTTGTCGCGCAGCTCGAGGACGATGCGGTCGGCGGTCTTCTTGCCCACGCCGGGAATCGACGACAGTTTGCGCACGTCACCCCGGGCCACGGCCTCGGCGAGATCGGGAGGATCGATGCCGGAGAGAATCTTCTGCGCCAGCGTCGGGCCGATTCCTGAGATCGAGATCAGCTTCTCGAACGCAAACTTCTCCTCGCCGCTCGAAAAGCCGTAGAGCGAGAGGGCGTCTTCGCGGACATGCGTGAAGATCTCCAGCGCCACCGACTTCTGCCCTTCGAGTTTGTAGTACGTCTGCAGAGAGATGTGAATCTCGTATCCGACGCCGCCCGCGAGCACGAGCGCGCGCGTGGCGTCGAGCTGTTTGAGGGTGCCTTCGAGGTAACCGATCATGTAACGGAGTCTATCCGAAGGAGTGCAGGCGTCTCGCCTGCGGCCGACGGGCGGCTCGCCCGGCGGTAATCCCGGGCCAGCCGTAGAAAAGGCCCAGCATCACGATGGGGCGGCACGTCTCGCGCCGAACGCGCCGAGCGCACTCCATCGCCGCGAGATAATAGGGCGATGGGAGAGATGCCGCCGCCAACAGAACAGCGCAGCGAACGAGGCTCGCGGCTCCGGCTGGGATGGGAGATCGCGGCTGCCTCCTTCATCGTTCTCTTCCAGGAGTTGGCGCTCATCCGATGGCTGCCGGGCCAGGTCCGTGTGCTGGCGTACTTTCCGAACCTCGTCCTGATCAGCGCCTTTCTCGGTCTCGGACTCGGCGCTCTGCGCAGCCGCGGGCGTCCTTTTCTCTGGATGTGGCCGGCCAGCCTGACGTTGCTCACGGCGGCGGCGTGGAGCATGAGCGGGATCGCCTTCACGCAGAGCGGCGTGAGCGAGCATCTGTGGCTGCTCTATTTTGACTTGCCGAGGACGGCGCCCGTTGTCGACGGAATCCGCCTTCCGATCATTCTCTGTTTCGCACTCACGGCTGTCTCGTTCATCCCGCTTGGGCAGTTCGTTGCCCGGCGATTGAAGATCCTTGGAGACGGCGGTGACTCTCTCTATGGCTACGGCTGCGACCTCGGCGGCTCCCTACTCGGAGTCATCCTCTTTGCCGCGACCTGTTTTCTTCAGTGGTTTCCCATCGCCTGGTTCGCGACGATCCTCGCCGCTGGTGTGATCCTCTGTCTCGGTCATCGCAGAGTGATGCTCATTCACATCCTCTGCGGGCTGGCTGTGATCGTGGTGGTGTGGCGTGCGGAGAACGCGACGTGGTACAGCCCCTACTATGCGCTGCGATTGGGAAGCGATCCGGTCGACAGCTCGCTCTCCATACTCACCAACGGGTCGCTGCATCAGAGCATGCTGCCGCTGCGCAAGGCGGACCGCCCGCCGAACTGGCAGCAAGCTGGAATCCGCGAGGGCTATCACATCCCGTATCGCCTGCTGGGCAGCGTGCCGAAGCGAGTGCTGGTCCTCGGAGCCGGAAGCGGCAACGACGTCGCAGTGGCGTTGGATGAAGGCGCCGAACAAGTCGATGCCGTGGAGATCGATCCGGTGATCATCGAGATCGGGAGGCGTCTCCATCCCGATCATCCTTATTCTTCGCCGCGGGTGCGCGTTTTCAATACGGATGCGCGGGCTTTTCTGAATCACACAGAGGGCAAGTACGACCTCATCGTGTTCGGAACCCTCGATTCGATGACACGCCTTTCCGCGCTGTCGAATGTCCGCCTGGACAATTTCGTCTACACCAGCGACTGTCTGCGGGCGGCCGCCAGGCACCTCGGCGAAAATGGCGTCATCGCGATGTACTACATGGTCAGCGTGCGGTACATCGAAGATCGCCTGGCCGGAATGCTCATGCAGGCGGTGGGAAATCAGCCGCTGGTGGTCGCTCGCGGGTATCGTAAATTCAACCGGATCTATTTGGCCGGTCCGCACTTTCCTCCTGCCGCGCAACTCGCAACCGCGGAGCAACCGGCATCGCAATCCCTCGACCTACCCACCGACGATTGGCCGTATCTGTACCTCGAGCGGCGGGGAGTGAGCGGCTTCTATCTTTCATTGATCGGAATCTTCGCCGTCCTTTCGATTGCAAGCCTGCTGGTCGTTTCTCCCGAGCTTCGCGCCAGCGTGCTGCACGGCAGAGTCGACAAGGAGATGATCTTCTTCGGGATGGCATTTCTGCTTCTCGAAGCGAAACTGACAACCGAGATGAATCTGGTGTGGGGGAGTACCTGGCTCACCAGCGCGGTCGTCTTTGCCTCGGTGCTCATCATGATCCTCGCGGGAACGCTGCTGACTCGCGTCCATCCGTTGGCGTGGCGTACCGCGGCGGTTGCCCTGATCCTTGCGCTCGTCCTCTGTTATCTCTTTCCCATCGGACAGGTGGCCGGCTTTTCAGTCGCGATTCGACTATTGGCCTCGCTTCTCTATGTCGGCCTTCCAGTGTTCTTTGCGTCGATTTGCTTTGCGCTTCTCTTCGCGCAGAGAAGCGATCCGAATCTCGCTTTCGGTTGGAACCTTCTCGGAGCCGTCTTCGGCGGACTACTCGAGTTTCTCTCGATGGCCCTCGGTCTGAAGGCCATGATCCTCCTGGCGATCCTCGCGTACCTGGCGGCGATCTTCTTCGAAAGCACCAGCCGGAGACGGCTGAACGCCTCCGTGGCGTGAAGGAAAGCGTTCGTTGCAACGCCGAAGCGGCAGCGAAGAGTCGTTTTTTCTCCCACCCCCCACCCCCCACTCCCCACCCCCTCCCCACCCCCCACCCCCCATTGACTCGCCGAAGGTTGCCGGATAGCGTTCACCGACCCGCGGTCCAGCAATCAAGGGTGCAGCAGCAATGGAGGCTTCAACATGGTTTCTCGGCACTCGTCAATGACATGGCGCACCCTCGGCTTTCAGGCTTTCCTTTTGATCGCGCTCGCGCCGGCATTGCTGGCCGATTCGGCCGGCTGGGCAGCGAAGGCGGATCACCATCGAGGTCAGAATGGCCAGCGATTCCGGTACAACTGTGGTGCCGGCGGTGTGCTGTACAAGGCCTGGGGAACAGACGTTTACACGGACGATTCTTCCGTCTGCACGGCCGCCGTGCATGCGGGATTGATCACGCTGAACACCGGGGGAAGCGTCGTGATCGAGATCCGGCCCGGCCGGGAATCCTACGTGGGATATCTTCGTAACGGCGTCCGCACCGGATCGTACGATCGCTGGTCGGGAAGCTTCGTCTTCACCGGCGAGCGAGCGGTGAACAACGTGCCGTCAACCACGAACTGGGGCACGACGGCGAGCAATCATCGTGGACAGAACGGACAGCGGTTCACCTACAACTGTCCGGGAAATGGCTCGCCGCATAATGTCTGGGGGACGGGGATCTATACCGACGATTCCTCCGTCTGCACGGCGGCGGTTCATCACGGCCTGATCGGGTTCAACGGTGGCAGTGTGGCGATCGAGATCCGGCCGGGGCAGTCGTCGTATCGCGGCTCGAATCATCGCGACGTGCAGAGCCTGAACTTCGGTGCGTTCTCGGGAAGTTTCATGTTCCTGCAATAGGAAGACTCGCACCGAGGGGTTCTTCTCGCCGGCTTGAGTGTCTAGCTCTCGCGATTGCGGGGTCTCGCGGTGTCGCCACGCGATCCCTTCTCCCGGGATTGCTACCCGTCCTTGCCGCATGACGGCTGCCTTCGTGGGGATCGTCGCGGACTGGCAACCGAGCCTGGAATCGACGACGCGCGTCGAAGGATCTGGGATGCGTGGCGAACGACCTTCGAGGCGTTGCGAAGGACGTTCTACGCGATGCGAAGCATGTTCTACGCGTTGCAAAGGATGTTCTAGCCGTTGCGTAGGATGTTCTAGGCGTAGCAGAGGATGTTCTAGGCGTAGCGAACGATCTTCGATGCGCATCGTCAATCATGGCTGCGTATCGTCAGATCGACGGTGCGCATCGTCGGATCCACGATCGGCATCGTCATATCGATGATACCTAGCGTTGATTCATCGCTCCGCATCGTCAGATTGACGATGCGCATCGTTGATTCATCACTCCGCATCGTCAGATTGACGATACACATCGTTGATTCATCGCTCCGCATCGTCAGATTGACGATACGCATCGTTGATTCATCGCTCCGCATCGTCAAATTGACGATGCGCATCGTTGATTCATCGCTCCGCATCGTCAGATTGACGATGCGCATTGTCGATTCATCGCTCCGCATCGTCGAATCGACAATACGCATAGAAGGATCGTCAGTCCGAACGCAAAGAAACGAGCAAATGAGCCTCGAAATCACCCTAAAACAACCAGAAATGCTGACTATTTCAGCGGGGGCCGATGTTCCGGATTGCACACCGAAGGCTGGGAAGAGGGGGGAGGGGACTCTCGCAACAACGTTGCCGGATAGCGAACATCGTTGCCTCTTCCGACTGCCTCCCGTTGCCGAACCTCTCGTAGAATTCGTCGATGAGCCCGACCAGCAGCCCGCAGGCGAAAGAGATGGCCGACGAGTCGATGGTGCGCAATCTCGCTGCGCAGGCCGAGGCCATCTGGCCGCAGGAAGAACCGATCGTCAAGCGGCATCCGATCGGCGATGGCGCAGTGCTCGACCTCGGATGCGGTACAGGCGAGATCACCGCTCGGCTCGCGGAGCTCTTTCCGCGGGCTACGTTCGTCGGCGCCGATCTGGAGGAGCCTCACCTGGAGCGTGCGAGGGCTCGCTGCGCCGCGTTTGGCTCCCGCGTCCGCTTCGAGATTGCGGATGCGATGGCACTGGCGTACGGGGACGCAACCTTCGACGTCGTAGTCTGCCGGCACGTCCTGCAGGCAGTGCCCGATGCCGCCAAGGTGCTCGCCGAGATAACGCGCGTGCTGCGTCCCGGCGGGCGTGTTCACCTGATCTCCGAAGACTACGGCATGCTTCTCTGCCATCCGACGAACCTCGATTCCGACGGTTTCTGGCAACGCTTTCCATCGAGGATGAGTGCCGGCTTCGGCAGCGATCTGCACGTCGGCCGTAAGACCTTCACGCTCCTCCACGACCTCGGCATGATCGACATCGCCGCCGACTACATCGTGGTCGACACGCTTCGCGCCGGCCGCGAAGTCTTTGCCCGCATCTGGGAAGCATGGCGCGACGGCTACACCGATGCCCTGGTAGAGCACTCGGGTGCATCCCACGACGAGATCGACCGGCGCTGGGCCGAGATGATCGCCTGCGTGCGTGACCCCCGCGGTTACGCGCTGTGGCGGGTTCCGGTCTGGACGGCGGCGAAATCGGGGTAGCCGGGGTAGCCGGCGTTTCTCAAACGCTTTCTTAGCCTCTTGCTACGCCGTAAGTTCGAGCGCCTTCTCCCCTCGTGCTTTTCGAGGGGAGAAGGTGCCGAAGGCGGATGAGGGGTGTCGTGCCATCGACTGACTTAAGGTTCGGGCCGGCGTGGATGAACTGCGCAAATCCTGTTCGGGCAACCTTGCCGCGACAGTCAAATGCCCCCTCATCCGGCCTTCGGCCACCTTCTCCCCCACAAAAGCGTGGGGGAGAAGGCGCTCGATGATGATGTTGCACGAGCAATTTCAATCAGCGAGTGAGAAATGCGGGGTAGGGAACAGCCCCTCGGAAGACTCTCCTGTTCGGAGGAATCGAATGAAAGCACGTGCCATTCTCAAACGAATCGTCCCCTTGACCATCGCAGTCACGCTGACCACCCTGAGTTGCGGCAAGGAAGAGCCGCTCCCTGCAACATCCTCGGCCACCGAGAAAGCTGTCGCCAAGCCGCAGGTCGCCGTCGGATCGACCGCGTGGCAGGTTCCCGTCGACGTCAATCCGACTCCGCCGCCCAACCCTCCCCAGGCCAACTATCTCGACCTCGGCTGGCAAACCTTCATCGCGCTCAATTGGCCTTCTCTCTCTCCCACCTCGGGCGGCGTCAACGGCCAGCCTGACACCACCGCTACGATCGGCGCCACCGCCGCCAACGGCGCGTTCGTTCCGACTGTCTGGAGCACCTATCGCGATGTCTCCACAATCATGTTGAACAATGGCGCCGACCCGGGAGCGTCGTATACGCAGGCAGTCACGATTCCCAGCGGCTGCACGCCGATCGGGAGCAATCCGGTGGCGCCCGGCTTCCAGCCGATGTTCATCGACGGATCGTCGTTTCCGAACGCCACCATCGTCCGGGACTACATCAACCAGGCCACCGACAATCCTCTCGTCGATCAGAAGGGGTGGTACACGCTCACCGACATGAAGATCGATCAGTCGGAATACAACTACATCCACCAGAACGCCTACTACGTCGGCGCCAATCAGGCGGCCGCCTACGCCAGCGCCAAACAATTGCAGCCTTTCCCGAGGACCGGCCAGGAGACCACGCTCCCGCCGAATCCGCCGTATGCGCAGTACGGAGCGCTCGAGGTCAAGGCGGCGTGGCGCGTCCTGGATCCAACCAGCGACAAAGCCGTCATTCCGCGGTATTACACACAATGGGGTTACTTCATGCAGCCCGACGGAAAGACCTGTCAGGGCCCTGCGCTATTCGGACTGATCGGATTGCACATTCTGCGTCTGACGCCTTCGACTGGCGGCACGTGGTTCTGGGCCAGCTTCGAACAGGTCGATAACACGACTCCGCCAGCGGGAATCCCGGCCACGCTCGAGGCGCCGAACACGCCCAACGGCAACTGCACGAGCGCGTACAACGTCGGCCCGGCTCAGGTCACCGGCAACATTCCCTGGAACAACACGAACAAGCCGGACAATCTCTGCCAGGTCACGCCGATTCCGTCGGATGTGCAACAGGCCAACACGACGTGGCAGGGCAAGCTGGCCGGGACGGTCTGGCAGTACTACCAGATGGTGAACACGCTGAATCCGTGTCCGAACGGTGCGTCGGGCTGTGCGACATTCCCGCCGATCTACGACGCAACCAATCAGGTGAATACCCCCATCTTCGCCAACACGGCGATCGAAAGCTATTACCAGGACCACACGTGCATGGATTGCCACGGCTATGCTGACGGAGATGGTGCTCCCACTACGATTACGGGAACGAACCAGATCTTCACGTTCGTTCTCCAAAACGCCTACTACCCGTCGACGTCCGCAGCGGCTACCACGGCGCACGCGTCCTTCAAGAACCTGTTCAAGAACCCGCCCCACAGCAAGCTGGTTGGGGCGCCCGCCGCGAAGAAGTAAGTCTCTCGTGAGGCACGGGGAGCGTACTCCCCGTGCCTCGCTTGCGATTGTCAGATCGTCACGGTGCGGCGGTTGACACGCGCGCTGAGCATGGGTCGGATGCAGTCCGATCGATACTCTCCGCCTGCTTCAGAAACTCGCTGATGTAGCCGGCGAGGAATGTCACGAAGCGAGGCGTGTAGATATCACTGTGCTGCGAGATGATGTCGGGAGACGCACGCGCTACGATGAATGGCGCGTGCGGGTCCCATGTAGTCGACCGGCTCTTCAGGACGATCTCCTCGTCCGGCGCCATGCGGATGGCGCCTCCGGCCAGAGTCATTTTCGGTTCGTTGGCGGGAGAGTTGAGAGCCGATGCGAGATTCGTCGGCACTGGATATTCGCACGCGCAGGTGGCGTAATCGTGGTCACCCTTGATATCGAGCTTGCATCGCGCGATGGTTTTGTCATCAGCTTCGTCAGGTTTGACGGCCTTCAGAGCGCCAGGGTGTATCTGCTTTCCGGCGTTGTCGGTGAGGATGAGATCGTGCGTGGTCTGCGGATCGTAGTGACCTTGCCCGATGATGTCGCTCATCCCGCGGTAGAGCCAAGGGAAGGCGGAAAAGAAAAGGATACGCCCGGCCGGGAACGCCACCTTGACGGCGGAGTCTGCCTCGGACGCGACGGTGAGGAGAACGGGTAGCTGGTTTATTGAATACGTGCCGAGCGTGGTCAGATCCGCCGCGAAGTAGTTGTAGCGGCTCGCCTCGAACGCGGGATTGACCAGCACGACGAGATCGCCGATTCCGGGGCGGACCGGGCGAACGGACTGTCCCCCACAAGTGATCGCACGCTTGCCAACCGCGTGAATGCTGCCTGGGCCTTCGAGGTTCCGAAGCTCAGCCACCAAGGCTCCTTCGACAGCGGAGTAAACCAACGCGCCGCCGAAACTGTGGCCTGCGGTAACCATCGTGACGGGATGCTTCATGCCGTTCTTGATCGCAGCATTGAGGGTTCGGTAGGCCGCGTCGAGTTTGAGTAGTACCTCCCGCCCTCCTTCGTGGCCGATTCTGTGCGCGGTTCTCTTTCGTCCATAGAAAGTGAGCACGGACGCCTGGCCGTGGAGACTCTCACCCCTCCAGCCGATGTAGACGCCAAATACCGGCCGCGGATCTCGCGCCTGAGTCCCCGCCTCGCTCAGCGCCTGAAGGACGCGGCGGAAACAGGCCAGGTTGTTGTCGCAGACTTTCGCGCGGTGATGCCAGCCGTGGACGAACGTCACGACGACCGCTCCCGGGCTCTTCGTGTAATCGATGTCGTTGCCAATTCCGCCCGCGGCGATCTCATTTAGGCGCCGCAGAACGTCTTCTTCCTGAATGAGGTCAGACACATGGCCATCGTCGCTTAGCTCGATGACGCCGAGGTCGAACTCTTTCCCGCCGTCGTCATGGAATCGCTCGACCGAACGGTTTCGAAGAACAGGATCGGAGCAGCTCATGCCGCCCTCGCCGTTTGGAACGTCAACGCGCCCCTCGAGGTCGGTCAACTTCATCGGCGGAGCGGGCGCCTTGGTGTTGCGAAGAGGGGGTGGGGTAGTACTCGAACAACCCGACAGAAACAGCGCACTAACAATCAGGAAAGAGCCAACTCGGACGCGCATACGTTATCCTCCCTAACTATAGAGTGACGCGCGCGTCGTTTTCCCTACCTTCCTCCGTGGGAAAGTGGGCCGGTTTTCAACAAACCGTGCTTCCGGCAACCACGGTGCCTCGGCGAAATGACTCCGAGGCACCGCGATCCGGCACAGATTGCGAGGTCGGTGCTTCCGTTTTACGCGTTCGCGACCTTGCGAAGGACGCTCTGCACGTTGTCGACAGAATCTTCGACCACGTCGCGTACTTTGCCTGTCACGTCGGCGACCTTCTTCTGCATCCTCTTTCCGGTCATCGGAGCGTAGTAGAGGGCTAGTGCTGCGCCGCTGATGGCACCGAGCACGAACGTCAATGCGAAGCTGCTGAAACTGCTTTTTTGTCTGAACATGATTGTCTTCGTTGCAAGAGGTTGGCCATTCTGCGCTGCGGAGTCTGGTTCCAGCTCATTCGCTCCGAATGTTCATCGGGGATGTCCGGACATGAGCTCGTTCAGCTCGGCGAATGGCGTAGCATCGGCGAGGGAGTCGAACGTCCCTGTTGTGGCGATGCTCCGCGCCGCGCGGATGAACGCACCCCACGCCACGCGCGCCAGCGCGGAGCCGACCGAGATGCGGCGCACGCCGAGATCGGTGAGCCGCGCAACAGTGAGATCGGGACTTGGTGCGGAGACGAGGACGTTCACCGGCTTCGGAGAGACCGCCTTCACGATGGCGGCGATCTCCTGCGGATCACGAACGCCGGGAGCGTAAAGACAATCAGCTCCTGCCTCCGCGAAGGCGACGAGACGTCCGCGCGCGACATGCGCGGCATCCGGCTCACCGACGAGCCACGCTTCGCATCGAGCGGTGAGAACGACCGGGAGCCCCGACGCGTCGATGGCCGCGCGCGCAGCACGGATCCGCTCGACCGCAAGCCGGACATCGTAAAGCGCCGGGCTCCGTCCGCCGGCGGCATCCTCGATCGACAGGCCGGCCACTCCCGTTGCGATGCAGAGCGCGACGTTGCGCGCCACGCCGTCCGGTTCGTCTGCGAACCCGTTCTGAAAGTCGGCATTCACCGGCAACGGTGTGGCGGCGGCGACGTCGCGAATGTGATCGAGCATCACATCGAGCGGAATGGCCGCCACAGTGTCCGGCAGTCCTCGGGTGAACGCGACGCCGGCCGACGTCGTCGCAAGCGCCTCGAACCCGAGGTGCTGGAGATAGAGCGCCGTCCCGACGTCCCATGGGTTCGGCAGGACGAAGCAACCCGACTCGTGCATCGCACGGAACCGGGCAATGGCGAAGGCGTGTGCGGAGCTTGCGTGAATCATGATCGAAACGCTACACCAAGTTGAACCAGATCATGCGCTGGCGCCGATGCCTGCTGAGGCGTAAACGCCTGCGGCTTCGATGAAGTCGGGGAGGACGACGTCGGCGTCAAACGTGGCGAGAAACGGCGCCAGCAACGAGGTGGCGGCTTCGGTCTCGCCGCAGACGACGTGCAATCGCGCTTTGCCGGTCGCTGCGCGCAGTTCGAGCAGCGTGGCTTTCTGTTCGCGTGCTACCGACAGTGCCTCGTCGTAGGAAGCGAAGGCATCGGCGGCGCGGCCGCGCGCGGCCAGGATGTCGCCTTTCACTCGATTCAGTTCCGAGAAATAGTAGCGGTCGTCGCATGCCGAGGCGGCCTCGAAGCCGATGGCTACCCACTCGGCGCTCTCGTCGAGCGCGCCCGCACGCGCGTGAAGATCGGCCAGGAGGGCCGGGTAGAAACAGGCCTTTACCCCGGCGCCGGTGCCGTGCCACCGTTCCCGCCCACTCTTCATCAACGCGACGCCTTCCTCGAGATTGCCGGACGCAGCGATCGACCACCCCTTCATCGCCTGTCCAACGGGCAGCCACGCGTCGAAATGGTTCTCGACCGAAATGTCGATCAGCATCTGCGCGTAGCGGGCTGTCGCTTCGATGTCGCGCATCTGAATGTAATTCCATGCGATGCCGCAGAGGAGAAAGGCGCGGCTGTGCGTGTGCGAGAAGCGGCTGAGGGCGTCGATCGCGGCGTGGGTGAATTCCAGCGAACGGCGTGGCTGTCCCATGAGAGCGAGACTGAGCGCCGAATAGGTGTAGAACATCGTGGCCGGATCTTCGCCGTATGCAACCGAGTGCGGCGTGTGATGGCGGTCGAGGTCGTACAGCTCGAAGCCGAGCCTGGCTTGCTCCTGCGAATCGAACGGACGGCCGAGCCAGAAGAGCGTGTCGCAGAGCGCGCCGCGGCCCTCCAGCAGAAGGTCTTCGTCGTCCGCCGCCGAAGCCATTACGAAGAGCTCCTCAGCCACGGCGAGCGCCTGATGGAGATGCGCGGACACCATTTCGTTCGTCCAGATGCCTCTGAGAACGCTGAAGAGCTTCGGCGTGCGAGGTAGTTTGGCGCAGACCTCACGAGCGCGTTGGTAGCATTCGGCCAGCTCTGGCGCGGCCCAGCCCTTCAACGCCAGGAGCGCTGGTCCCTCGATCGCGCGCAGAGCCAGCTCCGCCTCATGAGACTCGTCGTTCTCCGGCAGGTGTTGGAGCGTCTCGATCGCGTGCCGCGCGTGACTGAGAGCCTCGCGGTTTGCGCAGGATGCCAGCGCGCGCTCGGCGGCGCGGCGCCAATACTCGACAGCCTTCGCGTGCATCGCCGCCTCGCCGTAGTGATAGGCGACGAGCTCGGGCTGAACCTCGGCGACCGCATGGAACTTCTCCTCCAATATCTCGGCGATCACCTTGTGGTAATGGCGGCGCTGCTTCTTCATCAGCGATTGCTGCAGCGCCTCCTGCACCAGCGCGTGCTTGAAGATGTACTTGGCATGACTCAGCAGACCGCGGCGGTGCAGCAGACCTGCGGAGACCAGCTTGTTCAACTCTTCGAGCAGCGGCTTGTCATCGAAGCCGCCAACGTCGCGCAGCATCTCGAAGACGAATTCGCGCCCGATTGTGGCGCCCACCTGCGCCACAGGCTTGGCCGTCGCCAGCTTCGCCAGGCGCGCCATCAACGTCTCCTGCAAGGTGGCGGGGATGGCCAGCGACTGGAACGGCCCCACCAGCGCGTATTCGCCATCCCGCTCCTCGAGCATGCCGGATTCGATGACCATCCTGGTGAGGTCCTCGACGAACAGCGGCACTCCCTCGGTCTTGGCGAAGATCTCGTCAAAGACCTCGGACGGAAGGGCCTTGCCGCCGGTGAGCACGAGCGTCATCCGGCGCACCGCTTCGCGGTCGAGGCGGTCGAGCGCGATCTGGCTGGTGTACGCCCGGTTCAGCCATTGCGGCGGCGCGACTTGTTCGGGACGGAAGCTGAAGAGGATCAGGATCGGCAGCGTCGCCGCCTGCTCGACGAGGATGTCGAGAAACTCCATCGTCGATGGGTCGACCCAGTGCAGGTCTTCCACGACGAACGCCACCGGCTTTTCCATCGCCTGATCGATCACGATCTGGGCCATGACCTCAAGCGTGACCTGCTTCTGCTCGCGGGAGTTCAGGGCGGCCGGCTTGTACTTTGATTCGAATGGGATCGAGAGCAGCGAGGCGATCAACGGTACGCTCTGTTCGAGATCCCCGCCGTAGCGTGCCAGATACGACTCCACCCTGGCCAGCTTCACCTCGGCTGGCTCATTCGTCTCCAGGCCGAGCCACTTCTGGAAGACGCCGACGACCGGATAGAGCGCGCTGTTCTGGTGGTACGGGGAGCAGCGGCACTCAATCCAATGGCGCGGTTGCGCTGCGGTGCGCGCCTTCAGCTCCGCGATCAGCCTCGACTTTCCAACGCCTGCCTCGGCGCGCACCATGATGACCTGGCCGTCGCCGCTCTGCGCCGATTGCCAGTGGCCGGCCAGAAGTTCCAGCTCCTGTTCGCGGCCCACGAGCTCCGACAACCGCTTCGTGGCGGCCGATGCCTCCATGCGGCTGTTGAAACCCTTGTCGCGCACGATGAGATGGGCTCGCCAGACCTGGCGCGCCGACCCGACCGTGACGCTCTCGCTTTCCGCGGTCTCGAAGTAGTCGGCGACCAGTTCGCGCGTCGCCTCGCTGACGACGACGGAGTTGAGCGGCGCCAGCTCCCGCACGCGAGCGGCCGTGATCGCCGTGTCGCTATCGGCCAGGCCGGCGTCGGCGCTGTCGCCTCCCGTCTCGGCCACGATGATTCCGGTGTGAACGCCGGCGCGCACGGCGAGCCGCACGCCGAGGTCGCTCTCCATCTTTTCACTCAGCTTGCCCAGCGTCTCGATCAATGCCAGCGCCGCGCGAACGGCACGGCGCGAGTCGTCCTCATGCGCGATCGGATGGCCGAAGAGCACGGTCACACCACTGGCGGCCGGCTGCACCATCTGCCCTTCAAACTGGCTGAAGATCCTCGTGCAAACCTGCTGAAACTCCCCCGAGAGCTCATGAACGATCTCGGGCAAATCCTCGGCGTTGATCGCGCCGCCGTCCGGCTCGGTCGGCACGAGCTCGCAGTGCAGTGCCGTTACTTGCCGGCGCTCCAGGCTTGGCGCGGGACGCGCCGCCGCTGCCTTCTGCGCGCTCTCGCTGGCCTGCCGTTCGCGCGCCCGCACAATCGCTGAACGAAGCTCCTGCCGGATGCGCAGATAAAGTCGCTTGCGCGGTCCGGCCTCGGTGTAGTGCTCCTCGATCGTTTCGTTCCCTCCCGGGAGGAACTGTCGCGAGGCGATCCACTCCTGCCGCTCCCACTCGCACGGCGAGAGGATGATCGGGAAGATGGTCATGCCGCCGTCGCGGCACCGTTTGAGGAACGCGCTCATCTCCACGTCCCGGCAGTAGCGCGAGTCGAGAAAGCTCTGACTCACCAGGACCAGAGCGATGTCGGATGTCCCCATGCGCTCCTGGATCTGTTCGTCCCAGAGGGTGCCACCCTCGATCCCCTCGTCGCTCCAGAACTCGACGTCTTCTTCGCGCTCCAGTCCCTTCAGGAAACCGAGCAACGAGTCGGCACCCAGATAGGACGGATCACGATGGCTGTAGCTGACAAAAATCCGTACCGATGCCATACCGATTCCTCAGAAACGCGTAAACCTCTCTTCTTAGGTGTGACGCCGGGCATGATTTTCCCTACCCACTTCTCTTGCCCGTGAGGACAAGTTTTGGTTAACGACACCACCTGTTGCGTCGCCTTTCAAACGAATGCCGCGAGATGTCCGGCAAGACACTCGGAGATGCGCTCCGGCGCGTAGCGTTTCATGTCCAGTTGCGCCTGCCCGGCCAGCCGACGCAATGACACCCGATCGTCAAACGCACGCCGCAGCTGGCGGCGGAGGTCGTCGGGATCGACATAGGCCCAGTGCATGTCGCTCGTCAGAATGTCGGGCTGGCTCTTGACGTCAGCGGCCCGGATCGGCTCGACGTGGCAGGCCACCGGCAGCGAGTTGCCGGTGTTCATGTAGTCCATGTTTCCACCGTGGGCCGTGGCGACCACGAGGTTCCCACACGCCATCGCCTCGGAAATGCCCAGGCCCCATGCCTCGGAGCGGTGCGCACTGACGAAGCAATCAGCTACCCGATGGAGCGCGAACAGGTCGTTGTCATCGAGCAGTTCGCTGATCACGACGATGTCTCGCGTCGATGCCGGAGCCGGCGTCCACGGCACATTCGACTTCACGATCAACCGTGCTTCGCCGGGCGAGAAGAGACCGTCGAATGCCCGGAGGAGATCCTCGACGCCTTTCCGCACGTTTGCGACATTGGCAATCGTGTAGAACAGCATCTCGCCGTCGCGGGCACCGATGCGCTCGCGCATCCTTCGTTCGGCCTCCGCATCTCGCTCCGGGACGCTAACGACGTGAGGGACGACCGACACCGGGCGGCCCGTCTGCGCCAGCGCGTCCCGGCAATAGGCCGAGCAGGTCCAGATCTCGGAGGGAAGGGAGAGGTTGAAGCGATAGGACTCCGGCAACTGGTCAGTTTCCCAGACCGAGTAGGCAACGACGCGTTTCTTGCTGAGCTCGGGGAAGGCACGATAGTACCCAGCCACGCTCCACGGCTCGTTGTGAATGATGACCAGATCTGCTTTGTCCGGAGTTTCGACGAGCCGTACGCCGAGTCGGCGGAAGCAGTCCTGGAACTGCAAGCCGGCCAGCCGGTGGCTGATGTAGTGACTCAGGATGTAGCAAACCGTCATCATGCCGGCCTCAATCGACGGACGGACTCACGGACACGATGCCGTACTTGTAAAGCCAGGCGATCGTACGCAGCATTCGGGCGTAATCGCCAGCCCCGGCCAGCCCGCCGAGCTCCGCGACGCTCTTTGGTCCGCTCTCAACCGCCGCTACCAGCGCGTCAACCACTGCGCTCTCGAGCACGCTGGGCGTCGCCAATGTATGCATCGCGTTCTTACGCAACTGAGCGAGCACGTATCGTCCGTCGAGATCGGCGAGCCGTACCACATCGTCTTGAGCGAGCAGGCGCGTCGGGTGTGAGCGGAACATCGAGAAGGGATCGGGATAGTCGGGGTGGACAGTCTCGTTGGGCTCGCGCGCTCCCGTCGCTTGCGCCGATGCGCGCAACGCGGCGAGATCGCTCCAGAGCGCGAGATACTGCCTGATGATCTCGCGCCAGTCGTAAACGTCTTCGGCGCGCTTTCGAGCCGCTTCTCCCATCCGCTGCCGCAGGCCGGCATTCCCTGCCAGTGTCATGATCGCCCGCGCGCAGTGATCGATGTCGACGGCAGTGCTCTGGCTGACCAGGCCGATGTAGCTGAAGTGATCGAGCGCCCGGCGGGCCAACTGGTCAGCCAGTTCGACGCCAGCGCCGGGCGGAGGTGTCGTCGTGGAGATCAGGAATCCCGATTCCCCGTCGACGACGGTTTCCCGATAGCCGTCCCAGTCGCTGATGATGCAGGGAAGGGATGCGGCCATCGCTTCGACGGGCGTGAGACCGAAACTCTCCTGGATGTTGTCCGTGAGCGAGATGAAGAAGTCCGCCGCAAACCAGGAATCGGCCGCTTCGGCATCGGCTCCGCTGATGAGATGTACGCGCACCGACGGGCAGAAGCGGCGGCGCGCGGCCTCGAACTGAGCTGCCATTCGCGGGTCGTTGAACTGCCCGGTCATGATCAGATGCAGCCGTCCCGGCGGCATCGTTCGCTGCGCCAGCTCAAAGGCGCGGTACATCGGCGTCGGGTGCGCCTTCGAGAGAAAGTTGAGCCTTCCGAAATAGAGTCCAGCGATGTCGTCTTCTCCGATGCCAAGCTTCGCGCGCAAAGCACGGCCGCGATCGATTGCCGATGCGTCACGCTGAAAGCGGTTGATGTTGACGCCGAGCGGGATGATGTGCGAGCGCATCGGACTCTCGGGAACGTGGAAGCCGCGGCGCGCGAGGTAATCGGTCCACGACTCCAGAATGCGGGTTACGGCCTTCTGCGCCGATTGCGACGTGCAGACCAGGGCATCCCACGGCTGGGTGGGAGCGGTTAAGAAATCGCGGATGCCTCGTATGGCGCGGTCGGTGGCGACGGAATGCGTGATGCCGCAGATGCTGAATAGCCGCTCGTTGCCATAACGGCGCAGCCAGGCCATCTCGGCGATGATCGGGCCTGGGTTATAGACGCATCCTGCCCGTCCGAGCGTTTCCAGATCATCGGGCCGGATCCAGGTGCTCGGCGGCGGCTCCGCCGTGAGCGTGCTCACTTTGCGCTGAAATTCGTTGAACTGGGTCTGCTGGCCTGTCAGGCAAAAGAGCTCATCCTGTGAGCCATAGCGAACCAGGGCCTCGAGAAAGCCGGCCCCGGCCGACTGTCTTCCGACTACGCCCGGTTGCTCGCTGTCATACGCCTCCGAGGAGTAGTAGATGGCGCAGGAGCTGGTGCCGCGCACGTGATCGAGCACCGGCATTGGTCGCAATCAGGAAGTCTTGCGCTTCGCCTTGGATGGCGTATTGACCGAGACGTTGTAATTGTAGTTGGGTGTGAAGGTGACGTCGAACGACGGATAGTCATCGGCGACGTTGAAGCCCGGAACGAACGAACCGCCCGAGTTTTGAATGAGGCGGATTACGGCATCGAGCGCCATGCGCAACGCTGGCTCGGTCCAGCCTCCCTCCACGCTGAACGTCTCTCCGGCCAGATAGAGCCTCGAGCTTTGACTGAACTGCTGGTTATAAGCGAGAAGCGCATAGTTCTGCGTCCAATTGCGCTGACGATAGAGCTTCGCGCAGCCGTTGTAGCCGAGCTGTTGCGACCACTGAAACACGACGGCGTCATTGAGGTCCGTGACGTACTGGCTGACCGTCTGACTGGCTCCCAGGGTACTGGTCGTAATCCTGTCCAGCTCAGCCAACACCATCGCCGCGACCTGCGCATTGTTGTAGGGGAGGAGCTTGAGAGCGTCGTCCTCCCAGGTGTAGCTGGCCAACAGAACCCCGGTGTCGTTGGGTTGCCACTTGATCCCATAGGCATCCTGGACGAAGGTGTCCGTGACGATGTCCTGCGGGATCGCACAATTGGGATCCTCCCAATACGGCTGCGTGAGCGGGAAGAAGACTTTGCAACTGGCGATGACGTGCTGTTCGTCCCGCGCGGCGAGCGTCGTGGACGGCAGGTCGTTCGGCGAGAAGCCGTTGAAGACCACGCCGAGCTGCGAGGCCCAGATCTCCGGCGTCACAACGACATAGTCGAACGCCGTGTTGTTCCCCGACTGGTCATGCACGATGAGATTATCGTCATTAAAGGTGATCGACTGAACCGCACGGTTGAGGAAGAGCGAGGCGCCGGCGTCGTTATTAACAGCATTGAAGAGTGACTGGGTTGCGCCAGGTGCCGGATTGTAGAACAGCCATTCGACCAGACTCTGGATGCCGGAGTAGAGCGGAGCGGGGAGACTGCTGCCGCCCGAATCCGTGAGGGACGAGTCGTTGTAGAAGGGAAGACCCGACGCATCGTTCAGGCCGGTGAGCGTCTGGAGATCGCTGTTGAAGCCGAACATGACACAGCGGATGAACCACATCGAGGCGATCTCGTAGAACGCTCCCCAACTGCCATCGCCCGCGCCGATGGTATAGAAGAGCTGCGACTGAGCGTCGTTCATGCCGAATCCGCCGAGCCAACCGTCGTTGTTGTAGCTGTTGATCGCGGGCGAGAAGACGAGATCGGAGAACGACATCTTGTCGTAGTTGTTTGCAATCTGCGCCCAGAAAACCGGCCAGTCCGGGCTCGCGTAAAGTCCCGGGTTGTCGTTTGTCCCGCCGACCACTCCGGTGAAGAAGTTGATGAAGTTGTTGACGAGCCTGGAGACCTCCGCCAAGGCGGGGTTGTCCGGCGCCTCCTGGCCGTTCGGCCAGAAGATCATCGTTGGGTTCGGATAGAACTGATCGTTCGGTCCATAGCCCTGGCTGAGGTAGATTCCGGTGTCGTTCGGCGCGGAGCCCGGATTGGGAAAAGGAAAGATGATCGCGCCGGCCTCGGTGCGCAAGTAGTACTCGAACACCGAGTTGTTGGCTCCGGGCGCGGGGAAGAACGGGAAGCGCATGGCCCCCAGTTCCATTCCGGTGGCCGCACTCCCGGGCAGTGTCCAATGACGTCCGCAGAGGCGATTGCTGGCTTCGAAGATCGTGACGTTGTAACCCGCGCGGTACAGTTCACGCGCCGCGGTCATGCCGGCCGCTCCCGCCCCGACCACCGCCACGCTGATGCCCGGTCCCGGGGCACTGCCGATGCCGCCATCGTTCGACGCGGCCAACGAGAGCAGCTTGTAGTAGTCGAACCGGAAATCCGCAGGGTTCGGCCAATCCGGGATCCAGTCGTTCACACCGGTCGAAACTCGCGGAAGGATATGGTGGTGGACGATTGCAACCATTGCTTCTCCCCCTTCCTCGGACCCTTCGGAGGTAGGAATCAGTCAGTAAACAACGCGGAAGCTATTCCGGAAATGTACACCTGACGGCTGGCAAAAACAATGGCGGTCCGTCAGTTATCCTTGTGCGCGCCGGAATCACGCAAAACCGTCCACCACAGAGGCTCGGAGATCACGGAGTCGCGGTCAACTCTGTGCCCTCAGTGTCTCTGTGGTTCACTGTTTTTCCGGGGAAAGGCGAGAGGACAGCTCGCGGACGTCATCTTCTCGATCGATATCGACTGCAGCGTCTTCGAAGGGAACCACTTTGGCGATGTCGCGATGAGCCTCGATGACGGCGCGCGCGCCGCGGTCGCCGCGCAGCGCCAGCAGCTCGGGCACGAGCGAGGGCGCAAAGATCGCGGGCGCGCCGGCGGTGCCGGCATAACCGGTGGCCACGATCGGAGCGTCGATGGCGAGAAGCGCACGAAGATGCTCGGCCGTGATGAGCGGCTGATCGCAGAGCGTGATCAGGATTCGCGCGTCATCGCCGGCCAGCCGCACTCCCGTCCGGATCGACGAAGCGATGCCCTCGGCAGCATCGGGATTGAGCTGCTCGGTGACGACGATGACTTCGTCCGCGACCGAACGCGCCACGCGCTCGGCGCGCTGTAGGAGCGTCTCGCCATCGAGCACGATGGACTGTTTCGGTCGACCGAGGCGTGACGACGACCCGGCAGCGAGAACGATGGCGACTACGCGCACGCCGGTTTGTCCACGGTCTCGTGAATCGGCGTCTCAAGCTCGCGCAACGAGCGCGCGGAGCGGCGCTCGAAGACCGCCTGAATCTCGGCCACGATCGAGAGCGCGATCTCCTCAGGCGTCTCGGCGCCGAGGTCGAGGCCGATGGGACTATGCAGACGGGCGTCGCGCGATGCACCGATCTCCGCGAGCAGCTCATCGCCGCGCGACTTCGGACCGAGAAGGCCGATGTACGGGATCGGCGACGCCAGGAGCTGGCGCAGGATCTCGGCGTCGCGTTCGAAGTTGTGCGTCATCACGACGGCAGCATCGAAGCCGTGCGGATCGAACGGCGCTCGCGGCTTTACAACCTCCACGCGCCATCCAATCGCCCGTGTGAGTTGCACGACCGGCTCCGCGTCCGAACCCCCGAAGATGACCACCGCGCGCGGCGGACGAAGGATCTCGATCATCGATTCGCCGTTGGGCAGGATCGTGGTCCACTCCGCCGGATCGAGCCCGCTCCAATGAAAGTCGGTGACGAGCCGCGGCGGATGCTGCGCATCGAACGGCTCGATGAGAAGGTCGAGCATGCCGCGGCAGCCAAGGCCCAGGCCGAAAATGAGATCGTCGCTACGCGTGGAATCGTAGGTGATGAGCCGCGGCGACATGTCCGCGAGCCACATCGCCACGCGCTCGGCAATGTCGCGCTCGAGGCACCCGCCGCTGATGGCGCCGGCGAGGGTTCCGTCCTCGCCGATGACCGCCCGCGCTCCCGCGCGGCGATACGTCGATCCCTGCGTCCGGATCACGGTAACCAGCACGCCGCGCTTGCCGGCGTCAACCACCGAGCGGCAGGCAGTGATGATTCTGTCGATCTCGTGCATGGGTGAGGAGATGATAAGTATACAGAAATGTTGTCCATGAGCCGCCCCGACGCCGTGCGTCGAACTCCGATCCATTGGTAGGAGCCGCCTTTCGCTGCAACAGTCTGATGCCCTCCCGATTGAAGCCAACTCCTTTCAGGCGTATAGTTACGGCTTACCGACCTCCGCACTTCCAGATTCCGGTCCCAACTCGATCCGACAGGATGATCCTCGTCGCGATTTGGGGTACTGGATCTGGGACCTCGATGTCGGATGCATCATTGGGTCCTCGTCATGCCCAGGAAGCCGCCTCTTCAGTCACAAACGCCGCCGGTCGGCGCCAATAAGGCGCGGAGCAGGATCTTTCTCTATGCCATGCTCTCCCTTGGTGGCTTCGGCTTGTGTTTGCTACTTGTTGTTCTGCTTGTGACGAACGCCCGCCTGCTGGTCTCGGTCGGTCTTGACGACCGTATCTATTTCCTCATCGTCGTTACACTCGGGGTCTCAGCCAATGCTTTCCTTTTTGGTGCCCTCCGCTCTAACGCGTCCTACGATGGAAGACATGCCGGCGGAGTTCTTAAGCTTGGAGGCCCAATAGTCGGTGTCGCGCTCGTGGTGATTGCTGCGTTCCGTCTGCCGCAGCGGCCTTCGAACTTCCCGCTGACGGTTTACGTGCATGGATCAGCAGGCCAACAAGATTTGGTGCTCCGAAATCAAGGCGAAGTGCTGCTGGATTTGGGTGGCAACCGACGGAGCGCGCCGATCGGAGATAAGGGGCAGGCGTTCTTCCCTGAGATTCCGGCGAATTTTCGCGAACAGAAGGTAAACGTCGCGCTGGATTCGTCCGACTACGAGCGACCCGACAACCGCCCTTTGGAACTCAAAGGAACAAGCCTCTACCTGGAGGCGCGGCGGAAACCCTTGCACATAACCGGTAACGTCGTCGACGCGGAGACCAAGGCACCGGTTGTAGGTGCGACAGTTAGCGTGGCTGGCATCTCAACGAAAACCCTGGAGCAGGGGCGTTTCGATCTCCCACTGCCTTCCGACCATGTTCGGGATGACATGGTTATGAGCGTCAGCGCCGACGGATATCAGACTTGGAGCGACGGGGTGGCACCAGGCAGCGGCCCCGTCGGGGTGGCGCTACTCCGGTGAGATCTCAAATCCGGCTGAACACGACGCTCGCGGCTCTGCTGCTGGCGGTTTCCAATCCGCTCGTCGCATCATCGTTCCAGGGAGTCATCCTCAAGGGAGTCATCGTCGAGAACGAAGCGGGAGGGCCGCCGATCGCGAATGTTCAAATCAGCGCACAAGACGGTGCTAGCGCCGTATTGTCACGATCAAACGGTACGTTCGTCTTGCTGGTCACCAAACAACCCGGAGAACCGTTGAGATTGATATTGCAGAAGCCTGGAATGGTGGTCGTCAACGAATGGGAGCGTGAATTCAATGTTCCCAAGCCCGAGAACGCCAGGCCATTGACCTTTCTTCTTTGCAGGAAGGTTGACCTTCCGGAAATGATGCACCGCTATAATCGTGTCTATGTCGCTGACCGGGCTGTACAGAAGTATCAAAAGAAACTGGAAGATTCTGAAGCGAAACGCAGAGCGGTCGAGGCGGAAAATGAATGGCTTCGAGCCCAGCTGGCTACAGCTATAAAGGTGGCTGCAACTGACAAGGAGGAGCGGGTAAAGGCCGATGAGCTGTCGGACTCCAACTTGCACGGGGTATCCCCCATCCGCTCATTCGATCCGGGGGTGCTAAATAGGCTCGCCGCTCTGTACCGCCGCGAGGGCCAGCCGGCGGAGGCGCTAAAAGCTTACGACGAGGGATTGAAGGTAAGCCGCGAGCTAGCGCAAAAGGACCCATACACTTATCAGCCGTACGTGGTTGATACGTTGAACAATCGCGGTGATTTGATGAGCGAGTTGAACCAATTTGGTGAGGCGTTGGAGGGTTTCAATGAGGCGCTAAGGATAAGTCGCGATTTGGCGCAAAAGAGTTCGACCTACCTGCCGTATGTTGCTATGACACAGGATAATCGTGCCGCCCTCTTCCATAAACAGAACCAAGTAGGAGACGAACGCGCTGCGCTCGACGAAACGCTCGGATTGTTCCGCGGGTTGGCGCAATCGAACCCCATTTATTGGCTCCATGTAGCTGAGACGCTTAATAGAATGGGCATTAATAACCTGGACGCGAAACGGAGAAAGGAAAAGCGAGAATCGTTCAACGATGCTCTTTTAATCTATCAGAGGCTCGAAAGAGAAAGCCCAGGACAGTATGGACAGGAAATTGAAGCGACCAGAGGACTTTTGGAGGAGGTTTTCAACGAAACGCTTGAGTCATACCGCGAGCTGGTGAAACTGGATCCAGGTTATCGTCCAAACATAGCGGACACGCTGAACGATCTCGGTAGCCTAGAACTCGACCGGAACGAGACAGGAAAGGCTCGAAAAAATTTCAGTGAGGCGTTTGGCATCTATGTAGCGCTCGCGAAAAAGAGTCTTGGTCAGTACGGGCAAAGGGCGCTTAGCATCGAGGGAACCCTGGCGAGGTTGAATCCGGGCCCGTACCAACAAGAGTTTGAATCGAACGGAGGAGTGCTGGAGGCGGCCTTTAATGACTCGTTGAATTCGTATCGCAAGCAAGGCCAAAACGATCCCAGATACCGGTCGAATGTAGCTGAGACTCTGGTTAGTCTGGGTATTCTGGCCCGCGATCAGAACCGAATGACGGCTGCGCGAGATGATTTCGGCGAAGCTCTCGCGATTTTTGAAGCGCTAGCCCTTGCAGAGAAACAGCATCCCGGACCGGCCGAGTGGTATAGCCATCAATATGATGGAAAGGTTAAGTCGACCAGAAGATTTCTGGACGACCTAACGGAGATCCGAAAGCCTTGAATGCGTTCCGACTCAAGGAATCCGCCATCGAGATATAGCGCTTACGAATCTTCAGGTACCGGGCAAGCCCGTTTGGCGCTCGATCTCATGAATCCCTTCGCAGAATCTTGATTGTTGCGCCTATAGCACCGTAACGAACTTCTTGAATGGTATCTCGCGGATGCGCGGTCCGCCCGCGGCGAAGATCGCATTGGCTACGGCGGGAGCAACCGCGGGAGTCGGCGGCTCGCCCACGCCAGTCGGCGGGACGTTGCCCTCATATTCCTTCACCACGTCCGCCGGAGGGTCCTGAATGTACGTGTGAATCTTCGGCGTCTGGTGGATGCGCAGGATCGGGTAATCGTCGAAATTGTTTTGCACAACAGCGCCAGTTTTCACGGTGATCTCGCCGAGGAGGGCGTAGCTCAGGCCATAGACGATGCCTCCCTCCATTTGCGCCATGACGCGGTCGCGGTTGACCGCGAGGCCGCAGTCGATCACACCGAAGATGTCGTTGATCGTGACCTCGTTCCGGTCGTTGAGCGAAACGTCGGCCACAATACCCACATAGCTCAGAAAGCTGCGATGGACGGCGATGCCGAGGCCGCGGCCCTTCATGTTTTTGTACTGCTTGACCTTTTCGTCCCAGCCGGAGACCTTCGCCACCGCTTCCGCTACCCCGCGCAGCCGCCTGGTGTCGGGCGGGAAGCCGGGGAGGACCTGCGTTATTTTTCCGCCCGAGAACGGTACCTTGATGATCTCGACGGGAAGCTCGTTGTTGCGGTAGAGCGCAACTTCCTCAGCCGACAGCGGGAGGATGCGACCCGCACCGATCAGCTCGAGCAAATAGTCCTTCGAATCGCGTCTGGCGGCGTGTGCCATCTCGTCGGCGAAGGAGCAGATGCCGAAGGCATGGTAGATGTTGGCCACCGAGCGCATCCAGCCGACCCGGATGTGGTTGCGAGCCTGGCAGTTCTCGATGCGGATGTTCGGGATGTCGAAGGGCATGTCCTCGAGCCCCTGGGCACGCTCGATTCCCGAGGCGTACGGATACTCACCACCGCCGAACGTTTCAGCCCGGACCACCGCAGCGCCTGCGACCTGGGCAGCGCTCAAGCCGGGAGTATCGAAATTCGGGAAGAGCGTGCCGAAGAAGGACGTGAGGGCGCTGCGCTGGAGAAGGGCCGTCGGACGTCCGTCCGCCCCCAACGCCGCCTCATAATGTTGGCTGCTGGCCGCGTTGTAGTAGCTGAATTTGATGTCGTCCTCCCGCGTCCACTGCACGCGGATTGGCACGCCGGGAATCTGCTTGGCTAGCAGGGCCGCCTCGACGATGTAGTCGGGTTTGGACTTGCGTCCGAATCCGCCTCCCAGCAGCGTCATATGCAGCGTGGCGGCCGCCCGCATCTTTTCCTGGCATGCCTCGTCGTTGGGCGGGCACGGAGGGAGGCCGAGCGCAACTTGTCCGGCCAACTGTTGCGCGCCGTCTGGATTCTGCGTCGGAGCCCACACTTCCATCCGGCCGCCCTTGAAGAGGGCGATCGCGGCCGGAGGCTCCATCGGCGCCTGGGCCAGGTGCGGGACGTAGTAGGTGGCTTTTACGGGCGTGCCGAGCGCAGCGTCGACGTTGCCTTTGTTGCGCACCCTCTTCGTTTTGTCTGATGTCGCGGTTGCCGCCTCGAGCTCCTTGCGAAACTCCGTCGAGTCGTAGTCTTTGTGGGGACCTTTGTTCCATTGGATGGTCGGCTTGAGAGCCCTCCGGCCCTGCCACGCCGCCCACGTATTCGTCGCCACCACCGCGACTCCCGCGTGCGGTATGAAGCCCTGGCCCACGCCGCCGGCAGGGTACCCGGACGGGAGGACAGGCAGGACGAAGCGGACCCCTGGCACGGCGAGAGCCGGCGTTGCGTCGTAGGAGAGGAGGATTCCGTTTGCGACGGGGCAACGCTCGATCATAGCGGTCAGCATGCCGGGAACGTCGACGTCGGCGCCGTAAACCGCCTTTCCCTGCACCATGTCGGACGCGTCGACGAACGGCATCTTTTCCTTGCCGTTGCCGATGTAACGGAACTCCTCCGGCTTCTTGAGCGCGGCGTTGATCTCTTCGTACGTCGGTGTCTCTTTCCCGGCACCCAGCAGCAGCCAGCGGTAGTCGATGGAACGGCCGCCGATGGAACGGCTGCCGGGGCCATACACCCGGTGTTTCTCCGCGCGACACTCTTTCGGATCGACTCCCCATTTCTTCGCCGCCGCGCGAATCATCGCCAGCCGGATGCCGGCGCCGTAGAGCCGCATCACCGTGTAGTAGGCCGTCATGCTGCGCGAGCTGTCGGCGAACTGCGATCCCTCGGGGGGGACCATGTACTGCACCTTCGGTTTCTGGGTACCGGGAATCTTTTCGTAGGGATGTGGGAGCGGGTAGTTGGTCGGCACCTCGGACGGGAATATGACCGCATACTTGACAGCGTCGGCGTCGGCCTGTTTCACCGTCACCCGTTTCCAGTCGGCTTCCATCTCGTCGGCCAGTACCGCGGCGAGGCTGGAGCGAATGCCCTGGCCCATCTCGGGGCGATGGGCGATGATGACGACGTCGCCGTTCACCTTGAGGGCGACGACCGGGACTCCCGATACCGGGAACCCGTTGATCAAATTGCTGATGAGGCCCTGCGCCTGGAGCGCCGGGGTGAGGTACGAGCCAAACACCACCGCTCCGGCGCCCACGCCGGCGGTCTGAAGGAAAGCCCTGCGCGAGACTTTGAACTTCTTGCTCATGATGTGGCGTCCCCTGCTGCCTTGTGGATCGCAGCCCGGATTCGTGGATAAGTGCCGCAGCGGCAGATGTTGCCGCGCATCGCCGCGTCAATCTCCTCGTCATTGGGGTGCGGATTCGCCCTGAGGAGCGCCGCGGCGGTCATGATCTGGCCCGGCTGGCAGAAGCCGCACTGTGGCACGCCGAGGTCGACCCATGCCTTTTGACATGGGTGCAGCTCGCCGCCGTCGTACGACAGCCCCTCGATCGTGGTGATCTTGGAGAGACAGGCCACGCCGACATCGACGGAGCAGGAGCGCGCCGCTACCCCGTCGAGATGAACGGTACAGGCGCCGCATTGCGAGACACCGCAACCGAGCTTGGTGCCCTTGAGTCCCAGAATGTCGCGCAGGGCCCAAAGCAGAGGCATGTTGCCGTCGATGTCGACCGCGTACCCCTTGCCGTTGACGTTGAGCTGAAACACAGGCATCGGAAACCTCCTCAGAATTTGAGACGGAGCTCTGCTCGTACGCCGTAAATGTCCTTCTGTCCCTGCAGCCAGCCCTTCATGGCGTCGAAGCGGATGATCAAGTCGGGGCTGATCGGCTGTTGATAGCGGACGCCGATTCCGTACTGCGAGCCCAGCGTGTTGCCGCTCATACGCTGGACCACCGACCCTTCGACGACGATCTGGTGAGCGAGATCGAAGAGGTATTCCAATCCTCCCGCGCCGCCATACGACTTGCGGGCGGTGGCGTCGAGCGTCGGGTAGGCCGTCATGCCGTCGGACTCGAAGGTGATTCCGGTGTTGCGCAGCACCCCGCCGGCATCGCCGCCGCGTGCCAGCGACTGCGGCGAGCGGAAGCCGGCAAAGAGATTGAGGTAGGGGACGAAATTCGACTGATTGGCTTCGGCCAGCTTCAGATACTTCGGCGTGAGCGAGTTCTCCAACAGCAGCAGCACTCCGTCGGCCGTTTTCGCCTGCCCCGGGATCCCCTTCTGCCCGAAGTTGTCGATCACGCGGATGCTGTTGGAGAGCCGGCCCTTGTACCGCCTCGTGAACGCGGCGGTCACGTTGTTGTAGCTCAGATCGCCGTTGTCAGCCTTGAGGTAGCCATAGCCGAACTCGATGTATCCCTTCAGCGCATCGGCGAATCCGGAAACGCCGTAAACGCCGTTCTTCGAGCCGGCGGCGGCGGCGGTGGTCACCTGGGCGTCGGCGGCGAAGAATGTGATGTCGTAATTGCTGACGTCGAGTGACGGGATGTTCTTGGCGGTGAAGCTCATGGCCGCGCCGTCGAAGGCATCCTCGATCCATACGCCGTTCTGCGCGACGAAGGGCATCCTCCCGATGGCGATCGGCAGATCGAAGCTGGCCGCTTTGTTCTGCAAGCCGCCGGTAATCTGTCCGAGGTCACCTTCGAAGAAGAGCGTGTCGAGGTCGAAGTCGAAATTGTGGATGAACTTGTCCTTGTCCGTGCCGCTGAAGACGTAGCGCGTAAACGAGTTGTTCTTGTCGAGTGGCCGCGCAAAGGCGTGGATGCGCTCGGTCGGGGTGAGCGCGAGGTCCATGTCCAGATTGAGCCGGGCGGCGACGACGTCCTGCTTTCCCTTGCCGTTCCCATTGTCGTAGGAATCGGCGGCGATCCGAAGATCGCCATACGACATGAAGCCGAAATGGACCGGATCCTTCGGGCCGAAGAGCCAGGTGGGACGCGGCGTGTAGGCTCCGCGGTCGTACAGGCGAATGCCCAGCTCCACGGGGGGAACGCCCGTGGGGTTCGGGTTCATGTGCTTCGCGCCGTAGATGTCGAGCTGGGCCTGGGGGTCGTAGGGCTCCGGATAGACAGGGTCGGGTATGAAGGAGCCATCGGCGGGCGGACCGGGAAGGAGCTTCGCCGCAGCCGACATGTCGTGATCTTTTTTGTCGTCAGTAGCGGACTGGGCGAAGGCGCATGGGACGCCTGCCGCCAGAAGGAAAAATCCGACGAGGAACGGGGTCGCATTCGACGCTTTTCGATTCATCTTCGCCTCTCTCAGTGAACCTCGAATTCGACGGCGTATTGATGTGTATCGGTGACCCATTCGTTCTCGGCCCGTTTCATGTCCGTCGTAGCGAAGACGAATTCCATGAAGTAGATCGGCTCCGTCCGGGCGCGCAGGCGTGCGGCGAGGCGATAGGTGCCCGGCTTCGTCAGCAGGTTCCCCGGCACTTTGTAGCTGGCCGTGCGTGTGGCCAACGGCGGGATGCTGTGCTTCTCCATACGCACGTTGGGCGGATGATTGTTCACCGAAGCCGGCGTGCCGCCGGGGCGGATGAAGGGGAGCTGGTCGAAGTCGAGGTTGATCGGCAGATACATCTCCCGATCGGTCCCCTTCAGGTTGGTGGTGATGAATTTGGCCTGCATGCTGAAGAGCTGGTCGTCCGCGGGCCAGGGTTGGCCCTTGAACGGGTCCTGATCGGAGATCTTGCGCTCGCGGACGTCGTGCGATTGGATGTCGCCCACGTCGCCATGACTGTCGACGTAGCCTGACTCCCAGATCCTCTTTCCGTCGGGGTCGATCAGGGCGATGTCGAGCCACAGTTCCGGCTGGGCGCCCAAAGAACCGGAGGGGAGGTTGTGACCCTTATTCTTGTTGGTGAGCTTGTATTGGAATGAGAAAGTCTGGCCCACCTGCGGGGTACCGGTGAAGAACGGGCCGTCGAGTTTTGAGCCGTTCTCCAGGAGCTGGATGCGTGACTTCTTCCGATCTTCCCACCTCGACAGATTGTCCAGAACCGTCTTCCAGGCCTCCTTGCGGTCGGCGGCGTTCTGCCACTCGGGCGGGAACTTGTAGTCAGCGGCAACCTTGTTCTCGAACTCGTCGCTCCCCCATTTGGCGCGGTAGTCGAACTTAAGCCACTGCTGCGGGGTGAAGCGCGACTCGACAAGGGGTATCGGGAAGAGACCGGGATGGCTGATGGGGTAGCCCGGGCCCATGAATTGGTGGTTGGTCAGCGGCCGTTGATCGTTGACGGTCATTCCGTTGACAACGGCGGCGGGTCCAATCTCAAATGGGACCGGCAGCCCAGGGTTTGGGCTCATGTGGCACTGCTGGCAGGTGATCCCCTCCTTGAAAGCAGGGGAGGCGCGATACTCCTCCCAAACGGTCTCCAGCTTGATGCCGGCGTGGACCGCAACCTGGTGGCAGGTCATGCAGAGCTCCGACTGCTTGACCTCGGTGGACTGAATGGCCTGCTGGTGAATGCGGATGTAGCCGTCCCTGTCAGGCTGGTCGGAGCTCACCAGGATCTTGTAGAGCTGCGCATTGCTGATCGCTTTGAGGACGCCCGTCGTGTCGAAGGGGCCGAACACCGGCTCGGAGATGTCGCCCGGCGTGATTCTCCGCGCCCCGTTGCTCTTGGCGTAGCCCTCGCCCACGCGGTGGCAGGTGACGCAGGTGATGCCTTCCTGTGCGGACCCACTACGGTCCCACCACGCGATGTCGCGCCTCTCGCCCAGGGTCGTGCCGACCGTGGCGTGACAGCGGACGCAGAAGTAGGCGAGCGTGCCGCGCGCGAGGTCATTGATCCTCTGCTCAAACTTGTTGAACATCGGGGAGACGGCGGCGTAGGCGTGCGACGAGATGCTCCACTCGTTGAACTGCTTGGGGTGACACTCGCCGCAGGCCCTGGCGGACGGATATTGCTTGTTCGCGAAGGCCGTTCGGGCGTGCGGATCGTCCATGGGCGGCAGCTTCGGGATCTCCTGCCCCATCGCCAGCCCAAGCTCCGCCAGCAGGACGACCGTGATTACCAGTCCGGCTTTCCCCATAAGGCTCCTCCTCGTCAAAGCTTCGCGTCGCTTCGTAGAAACGTGTCACGCCGGGTCGAGTCGAGTTACGGATTATTGATGGTGATTGTGTCCTGAATTCTGTCATGATAGCGTGCACAGTGTCAACAGTCGATTCGAATTTATTCCTGCTCGTCCCGGGAGGTTGATCGATTACCAGGATTGGGGGTAGGGAAAAGTCTTCCCTCGCCACTCCTCTAGTAATACCCCCACCTTTAACCGTTTTTTGTGCAAGGAGGCACCTTCCATGCGAAAGCTCGGCATCGTCGTGATCCTCATCGTCAGCAGTTTTCTGACCTCTTGCAAACTGAAGCCACTGCCAGGACACGTGAAGGACGAGGCCCTCCTCGCCGGCCGTGACGCTGCCAGCATGCCCGGCGCCGACGAGGACTACTACGCCGACATGGACTACGGCCTCACGAAGAATCCGGAGGCCATCCGTGCCTCGCTCGATCCGTACCTGCCGGGCATCTCGGCCGCGGAGGCGGTAAAGCGCGTCGCCATCGGCCGGAACAACTGGATCGTATGGACGGCGGGGAACGACCATCTCTGGGACACGCTGTCGGTCAGCAGCTTCGGGAACCTCGATCTGCTGAAGACGATCTCGAGCCATCCGAAGTTGAAGAACAGCCGCGACAACCGCTGGCATTACCTCGGCCTGGTCAACGAGCCATGCTTCCGCAAAGCCACCGGCCCCCGCGCAGACCGCTGGGGCCTCTGGCTCGACGAGCGCGTCGAAGGAAACGGCTGCGGGCCCGATCCATTCGAGAACGAGACGAAGTATCCCGGCGTCAAGAGCGGCGCACGCGGCACTGGAAAGCTGGCACTCGGCTCGTACTACGGCTACGCAACGGGCGTCGTCGGCCTCCGTCTCTTCCCCAACCCGGCCTTCGATGAGGCGGCGCAGAAGAAGTGGGATCCGGTGCGCTACTACAACGATAAGAGCTACTACAACGATGCGAACCTGGTGAAGCCGTTCCGCGTTGGCATGTCGTGCGGCTTCTGCCATGTCGGACCGAACCCGTCCAACCCACCGGCAGATCCGGAGAATCCGACCTGGGCGAACTTGAACAGCAATCCCGGCGCCCAGTACTTCTGGATCGAGCGCATCTTCATGTTCGACGAGGACCAGGGCAGCTACATCTGGCAGCTCTTCCACACCTCGCGTCCCGGCGCGCTCGATACGTCGCTCGTTTCCTCCGACCAGATCAACAACCCGCGTACGATGAATGCCATCTACAACCTCGGCGCACGGCTGGAGATAGGGCGGAAGTGGGGACGCGAGCAACTCTCCGGCGGCAGCGCGAATAACAAACAATTCAACGAATATGTCCCGGCCGGAACGGCGCTCTCGAAGCTCTACGACCCGGACACGCACGCCGTGAATACGACGCATGTGCTCAAGGACGGCTCCGACTCGGTCGGCGCCCTCGGCGCACTCAATCGCGTCTACCTCAACATCGGCCTGTTCAGCGAAGAGTGGCTGTTGCACTTCATCCCGCTGGTCGGCGGCCCCCACGTAAGCGGGATCCAGATCGCCGACTGCGAGCGCAATTCGTCGTACTGGAAGGCGAACGAAGCGCAGACCCCCAACCTGGCGCTCTTCTTCCTGGCCACGGCGAAACCCGACTACCTGAAGGTTGCACCGGGTGGGTCGGAGTACATGAATGACTCCGATCTGGTGCCGCGTGGCAAGGAAGTCTTCGGCGAGCGCTGCGCGCGCTGTCACTCCAGCAAGCTGCCCGAGAAGGCCTTCACCACCTACTTCCAGCCAGGCTGCATCGGCCCGAATTACATGAAGTGCTGGGACGACTACTGGGCCTGGACAAAGACCAGGGAGTTCAAGGACGAGATGAAGCAGATCGTCATGGCCCCGGACTTCCTGGACAACAACTACCTCTCCAACGAGGTGCGCGTGCCGGTCACGCTGATGGAGACAAACGCCTGCAGCCCGCTGGCCACGAACGCCATCCGCGGCAATATCTGGGACAACTTCTCTTCCGAGTCGTACAAGAACCTGCCGTCGGTCGGCAAGGTAATGATCCACGATCCCTACACCGGTGAGCCATCGTGGTACAACATGCCGGGCGGCGGGCGGGGATTCACGAGGCCGGCATCGCTGATCAGTCTCTGGTCGACGGCGCCCTACCTGCAGAACAACAGTGTGGGTCACTTTGAGGAAAGCGGCTCGGTGAAGGACCGGATGTCTGCATTCGACGACGGCATCACCCAGATGCTCTGGCCGGAAAAGCGATCAGGCAACGGTACGTTCGCGACGCAATCGGGAAAACCTCTCCCGGGGTGGATCGACCGAACCACCCGGCGTAGTTCGATCAACATCGCCCGTGGCTATGTTCCGACGCTACTAAAACCGCTCGTCGGCGCCGAGGGCATTACCGTAGGCCCCATTCCCGAGGGTACGCCGGTCAATCTGTTGTCAAATATCGACCTGGAAACGGATCCGGTGGTTCTTCTTGCTCTTCTGTTGGATATCAAGCACAAACTGGATGCCTTGCCGTCAGGTGCCAGCGACGACGAGGCGCGCAAGGTGCTCAAACCGCTTGTTCCAAAACTGCTCGGGGTCTCCAAGTGCGCCGACTTCGTGGTCAACAAGGGTCACTACTTCGGAACGGACTACCTCCCGGCCAGCGAGGGAGAGCCAGGACTGAGCGATGCCGACAAGCGTGCGCTCATCGCCTTCCTGAAGACGTTCTGAGCAGCTTTTGATTGCGCCGCCGTCGGATCAAGGTCCGGCGGCGGCGACAGCATGGCTGCTGATCCCTACCGAGGCGATCATTCACGCGTTCCAGTTTCCCATTCACGCGTTCTGGTTTCCCGTTGATGCGTTCTGATTTCGCATTCACGCGTTCCGGTTTCGCATTCATGCGTTCCTGTTTCGCATTCACGCGTTCTGATTTCGCATTCATGCGTTCTGGTTTCGCATTTATGCGTTCTCATTTCGCATTCACGCGTTCTGGAACGCGTTGATTCCATTGTTGTATGTATTCAATTGGAATCAGGATCAGGCGCCGGTATCGGAGGATCACGCGCAACCGATTGCGTTTGCTTGACTTAGGTGTCGTTTTCACGGAAATGGAAGGTTTGAGCCCGGAAACGTCTCGGGGTGGGTCCGTCAGGCGATCCAGGGTAATCGCTCGGGGAAACAACCACAGAGACACTGAGGACACAGAGATGAAACCCTCTGCGGCCTCTGCGTCTCCGTGGTGAAAAGGGTTCGCCCGAGCTACGTCATCCTTTTCGAAAGGCAGTGCTCGGGTCGTTGCGGTCGCTCCGCCAGGGCGGGTGGTTGAAGTGGATGACGCGGTCGCCGTTGTACGACGCGACGGCGGCATCGAACGTAATCGTTCCGATCGATCGCCAGTTGGTGAGCTCGCGGGTCTCCTTCAGCGGGTTGAGCTTGTTGCTGTGCGTCACGCCCGTGTCCGTTGTCTCGATGCGGAAGGTCAGCTTGCTTTTCGACGCGGAGGCGCCGTCGCCAAACTGCCACAGGATCTCGTCGCGGAAGTCGTTGTTCTCACCGGGCATGACCGGCTGCTCGGGCACGACCGTCAACTGCATGAACTCCGGACCGCTCGTCGGCTCGCTTGCCGGCTTACCGAGCTCGGCAAGTTGATAGACCTGGCGAAGGGTGGGCTGCTTGTCCGCGATCTTGAGTGCGGTTCCGGTGGCCAGCAGGACCGGCAGGCCCCAACCGCGGCGGGTGGCGGTGGTGTTGGGGGCGTTGCGGAAAACGGCTTCGTTGATGTTCCGGACGACTTCTCCGCCGAAGTCCTGCTGCGTGATGAAGTTTGCCGTCGGCAGACGGTCAGGATGCTCGCGGTCGGTTGTCGGATAGACGCGCCCGACAAGCGCCAGTGACCGCATGTACCCTCCGCGCGTTTCCTGACAGCATGTGGAGTAGCGGGCGACGATGAGGCCGCGGCTGCCTTGCTTGAAGTAGCCGGTGTAAGGAGTGTCTGCCGTGATCTCCCACATGCCGGTGAGACAGGCGGCATTCGGATGGAGAAGGCGTTGGAAGCCCCTGCCGTCGGCTCCCCATCGCAAGTCGGCGTGTGACGCAATGGTACGGCGCGACGCATTCAGCAGGTTCCACGGCTTGCCGAACGGCAGGATGCCGCGCAGCACGCTGCCCAACGTCACCGGAAACTGCGTGAATGGCCGTGAATAAGGATTCGCAAAGATCGCATCCCGTACTTCGCCGAACCGCGATCCTGTGAATTGAAGATCGTCGTTTCCCAATCCTTCGTTGACTTCGTAGTCGACCATCACAGCCACCCTTCTTTTTGCGGAACAAAGAAAAAGATCCTGACGGCCATGAGTTTCTCCGATCGGGATTCGAACGTTAAGGTCGCGCCGCCGCGGCGATCACGTCGGCGGCCTTCTCGCCGATCATGTAAACCGAGGTGACGATGAAGAATCCGGGGATCTTCGGGAACACGGAGGCATCGACGATGCGCAGGTTCTTCGTGCCGTGAACCTGGAAGTTCGTATCGACGACGCCGCCGTTGTTCTGCGGGCCGATCGGGCATGTGCATGAGGCGTGGTGGCCCCAGGCGTTGTTCTGCACGAACTCCGCAATCTGGTCGTCTGTCTGGTATTGATCGCCGGGATACTCCTCCTCCTCGATGAGTTTGTTCTTGCGCAGTTCAGCAGTGAGATTGCGCACGTACTTGATGCCCTCGACGACCGACTTCAGATCGTCGCCCAGCGCGTCGTTGCCTTCACTGAAGTAGCGGAAATCGATCTCAGGGGTGTCGCGCGGATCGGTCGTTCGCAGGCGTACGGTCCCGGCGCAATTCTGCGTATGGGCTTTGAGAATGGCCCAGGTGAGGTAGTTGAGGTTCTTCGCGAAAACCGCCGAATAGTCCGGGAAGTAGCCGTAGAACTTGCCGAGGAGGGCGAACATGAAGAGGTCCGGAAGCGGCCTTTCCTTGAAGGAGCGCTTGATGATCGCGGCCACCGATCCGTTCGTCGTGTAGACACCGGTTTTCTTATCCTTCCACTCTTTGTACTGCGGATCGCCGGGCGCAAACGTGGCGCCCTTCAGCACCCACCATTCTTTGAAATTCATCCGGTTGACGACGCCGACTTCGTAGCGGTCCTGCAGGTTCGAGCCGACGCCTTGCAGATCGACGCGTACCTTGATGCCTATCGATTCAAGGTGCTCTTTCGGCCCGACGCCGGAGAGCATGAGGAGCTGCGGTGAGTTGTAGGCGCCGCCGGCGAGGATGACTTCACGCGAGACGTAGACCTGTTTCACCTGTCCCGGGTCGGGCGTGGGATTGGCGCTCGCTCGATAAAGGCGCGCACCCTTCAGGTACTCGATGCCGATGGCCTTGTTGGTGTCATCGAAGAGGATTTGAGTTGCCAACGCGTCGAGCTCGACGGTCAGCTTGTCGGGGTGATTTTTAGCGACATCGATCACCCGCTCGCGGCTGCCGTTGCGTGAGTGGTTGTTTGTAGCCAGAGGCGTGTAGCGCAATCCGGTCGAGTTTTGTTCGACGAGACGCCAATCATTCGGATCGCCTTTGCCGAGGATCAGCCAGCGCAGCCGCTCGACGAGGGAAGAACCAGCGTGTTCCTGGTTGGCGATGAACGTGTCGGTGAGGAACTTGAGGATGCCCTGGTCGTTGATGGCCGCATCCGGGATCGACACCTCCGTTCGCAGCCATCCCTTGAAGCCGTGACGCGTGGGGTTGATGCCGGTGAGCTTCTGCAGGAAACGCCACCACGGACGGTGGTGGCAGTTCTCCACCCGCTCGAAATACTTGCGCATGTTGTCCGGCGACCAGGAGCGGTCACCGGTGAGATCCTCGACGAAGCGCCAGTCGTCGTTGTGCGGGTAGATCATGATCATCGCGTTGTGCGCGGTGCAGCCGCCGAGCGTGCCGGCGCGCGGATAGAGGAGACGCGGGCCCTCGGGCGTGTCGACGGCCTTTGGGTCGCGGTGCTGCAGAGCGTTGTCTGTGTAATGACGAACGAAGAAGTCCCACTTCATCGCGTCGTTCTCGGACGCGAAGGGGTGGAACACGGGAACGTTGTAGTCATCCGGCAGGCGATTGCCCTTCGGATCGATCGGATCGCCGCCCTGCAGCGTCACCGGATCTCCGCCGGCTTCGAGGAGCAGGACTTTGAAGCCGGATTCGGCCAGGCGCGCGGCGACCGTGCCGCCCCCCGCGCCTGACCCAACCACAACGTATTCGTATTCCGCCGTCACATCAGCCATTCAGTTCCCCTGTCCAAGCGGCGATCAGAACGTTTTCAGGAATGCAATGAGCGCGTGTTTGTCGGCATCGGTCAGACCGGGCTCGCCTTCCTTCGCCGGCAGGAAATCGGTGCCGAAGTAGTGGCCTTTGTTGACGATGAAGTCTTTGCACTTGCTGACGCCGAGGAGTTTCGGCACCAGTGGCGCGAACTGCTTTCTGGCCTGCTCTTCGGTGTAGTTGGCAGGCAGAGATTTGAGGTCGTGCTTGATGTGAAGCAGAAGGTCGAGCACTTCCGGGCCCTTCGTCAGGTCGATGTTGGAGAGAAGGTTGATCGGCGTGCCGGTGGGAATCGGTCCGAGCTTGACGCCGCCGGAGTTGAAGACGTTCGGGAAGAACTTGTCGAGCGTTCCGGAAAGGGGAGCCAGCGACGCAGGGAGGAATCCCGGCTCGACCGTGAGGAACGTCGGTCCCGGCGTGACATCGATGACTCCGGGATGCGATTTGCCGGAGACGGTGACGTAGCTGCGGCTGCCCTGCCGCTTCTCGGGCCAGAGCAACTGCGTGATGCCGTCTTCAAACGCCTTCTCGCGGCCGGCGACTGAACCGCTGCCCTCGAAGCTGCCGAGGCTGTTGTTCTGGAGGTAGGGCGCCGTCGACCAGACGCTGATCAACGAGGCCGGACGTGTGTAGCCGCGCCCGCCGCCGGGCATGTCGTACCAGGACGGCTCGCCGGTGTACGGATCGTGGATCATGACCTTGCCGACCGCGGGCAGGTTCTTGTTCGACTCGGAGGAGAAGTTGTCCCAGATGTCGTCCCGGATCGCGTTCGTTGCCAGCGGACTGCACATGTTCGTTTCCATCAGCGTCGACGGAACGCGCAGCTCGGTGGAGAGGAAGTTGTCTTTGAGGAAGTCGGGACTCATGACGATGGCCTTCATCTGGTCCTTGAATTCCTGGGTCTTGGTCCACTGCCAGTAGTCGTTCCAGTACTTGAGGTAATCCGGCCCGATGCTTCCGGGCGGGAAGAAGTTCGCGAACGCTTTGTCGGGCAGCTTGCTGGAGTGGCAACGCGCGCAACGCTCGGAGAAGACTTCCTTGCCACGCGGGACGAGCGCGGCGTCCGCGGCGAGATAAGCGGCTCCGCCCGGAGCGTTGCTCAGGTAATCAGGCTTCGCGCTGGCGAGGAAGAAGAGCGCCAGGTCAGGCGTCTGTGCGATGTTCGCCTGCCAGTACGTCGAGTTCTTGTCGGCGTCCGCGATCTTGATCGGCGAGATCGGCTTCAACCACGAGCCGCCGGCGAAAGGCGTGAAGTGGAGCAGCCATTCCTCGCTGAAGAGACCGATGTTGATGTACACGCGATTCAGTGCGCCGAGCGCGCCGACAGAGTCCGAGCCGTCTTTGAGCACATGCGTCGTGAAAGCTGTCTGCGTGCCCTTGTCGTAGAACTTGGTCAGCGGCGTGCCGGCCGGGACGTAGTCGTTGAACTGTTTGTTGTCCGCGCTGCCGCCGGCGAGATGTTCGGCGCCCCACTTGCGGCCGATCTCGAGACGCGCGCCGAGGTTGTAGATCGCGTTCATCGTGCGCGGGTTGTTGATCTGATCGGACGAGACGAGCGACGTATCGAGCGCGCCCGGACGCGAGGTGTGGATGAGCTGGAAGACGAAGCTCGACGCGTCGTGATCCCACAGGAGGATGCGGTCGATCCAGAAGTACTGCGCGCCGGGATTGCTGTTCAGATTGGCCCAGGTCGGGTTCTCGGGATCAGCAGGCGGATTGGTGGGATTCGGCCCGACGTGGCAGAAGCCGCACGACATGGCTACGCGATACGGCTTCACCAGTTTTGCATCGTTGTAATACGTGGGATCGGTGTAGTAGCGGTTCGCATCCCATTTCGCCTGCGCTTTTTCGTCGAAGGCTGGATTGGGGAAGAGGCGCAGTCCGACGATGCCGGTTCCGTAACCGTAGTACGAGCCGAGCGCCAGCTTGCCGGTGCCGCGGGCTCCAGTCTTGACGCCCGGATACTTCGTTTCGTTCTCGAATGGGTCGGGCCCGCAGCCGTTTCCTTCGACCCGCTCGTCGAGCCAGAGACCCCAGCGGTCGGCGCGCGGTCCGCTCGGTTTCTTGAAGCAGGGCTCGTTCACGAGTCCGAGGTACGACCAGCGGTTGGAGCGGCTGTACTGGAGGCTCGGATGGTTGGAGAGGGTTTTCAGCAGGTCGATGTATCCAGCGCCTTTGCGCGATAGCTCATCCCAGAGCCGGTCGTTGCCGGCGGTCCAGACGATCCAGTTGTTCCGGCCGATCACCGCGGCTTTCACGGCCGCGTCGGCGGTGATGCCGGGGACGTACGGGTCGAGGGCGGCGCGAACGGCTTCCGGATTCTTCGTGACGCCGTAATCCATGTCCGCGTAGTAATCCTCGTCGGCACCCGGCATGCTCTTGGCGTCGCGCCCGGCGGCCATGGCTTCGTCCTTGACCGTTCCCGGCTCCGGTGGCTTGTTCTCCAGAATCTTGTTCCAGATGTAAAGACCGCCGATGACGACGATGACGATGATGATGATCGTGAGCAGGAGCTTCTTCATGGATTCCTCCTTGACGAGGCAGTCAACCCCATCCTTCTATATGTAGGAGTGATTGGGCCGACGGTTTCCCCACCCTGAGTTTCTAATTTTGCGTGAAAGTCACCCACTGTCGGATCGGTCGGATCAGTCGGATCGGTCGGATCGGACGAAGGACCTCACTGGAGACCCGGCCCGCATGGCCGTCGTTCGGGTCGAACTACATCTTCGCCAGTTCGCGAAGGCGCGTCATGCTCGGAATCTCCAGGACGTGACCCTTGACGACGATCACGCCGATTCCCGACAGCGCCGACATTGTCCGTGAGACCGTCTCGCGCGACGCGCCGATCATCTGACCGATCTGCTCGTGGGTCAGATCCATGTTCAGCCAGACATGATCATTGGGATGGTCGCCTGACTCGACCCAGGAGACGAGAAGACGTGCGAGCTTCTCGCGGATGCTGCTGGAGAGGTTGAGAGTGCGCAGGTCGCGCTGCGAGTCGTAGTAGTTCACGCTGAGCTGCTCGATGACCTGTCGCGACGCGTCCGGAGACTTCTTCAGAAAATTGAGAAAGTCTTCGCGCAGAACGTACGACACGCGCGACGGTTCTATCGCCTCGGTGCTGAAAACATAGGGCTTGCCGAGGATGATGGCGTTGAGCCCGAGTAGCTCGCCGGCGTTCGCTATCTTGGTGATGAACGTTTTCCCGCGCGTGTTCGATCCGAACATCTTGGCGCGGCCGGAATCGAGAATGTGCAGGCCCTCAGGTGCGTCGCCTTCGTTGAACAGAATGCTGCCCTGTTGATACACGCGTGACGTGCGCTTGCACGTGACAAACGTCTGTAGTGCCGAAGTGTCGAAAATACGAGGCATATCGACCGACTCAAAATGGAATGCAACAACAAAACTACAGAGTGCGCAATCAGTTTATCGCAAGTCACCAGATATGGTGATTGACGTCACGTCACCGTATCGAGCATCACGGCCTTCCAGCGTATCGCGTGAAATGATCATTTGTGCGCCCCGAACGGTTCGCTTGCCGTCAGTTCCCGCCGTGGCGCACCTCTCCCTTTACTTCCGGGCTGGCCCCGATCGGTTTGAGTCTTTGAATGAGAAAGGATCATACGAGGCAGCCGATGAGCAGATCGACGTTTATTTGCCACACAGAAGGGAGTATAACAGTAATCGACTTTAGTCGAATCAGAGATCTGGAGCGCTCTCAGGGCATCGCGCGGGGTGCTCATGGCTGAGGAGGGCTAGCTAGTGACGTCCGTCCCGCAACAACCCGAAGATCAATTCCGCGGCCTCCTCGAAGCTGCGCCCGATGCGATGGTCATTGTCAATCAGGCCGGCTCGATCGTCCTCGTGAACACACAAACCGAAAGGTTGTTCGGTTTTAGCCGCGAGGAGTTGCTCGGCAAACAAATCGAAGTGTTGATCCCGGCTCGATTTCACGCCCACCACGGCGGCCATCGCGATGGCTACTTTGCGGACCCGCACGTCCGGCCGATGGGGGCAGGGCTGGAACTTTTTGGTTTGCGCCGCGACGGCACGGAGTTCCCGGTTGAGATCAGTCTGAGCCCGCTGCGAACGCCGGAGGGGTTGCTGGTCACCAGCGCCATCCGCGACATCTCCGACCGCAAGCGGATCGAGCGTGCGCTGAAGGAAAAGAACAACGAGCTGGAACGGGCCAATCAGGCCAAGGACCGGTTCCTGGCCAGCATGTCCCACGAGCTGCGTACGCCGCTCAACGGCATTATCGGCTTCGCCGAGTTTCTCGCGGATGGCAGGCCCGGTTCGGTCAATGAGAAACAGAAGGAGTATCTCGAAGACATCCTCAAGAGCGGTCAGCACCTGCTTCATCTCATCAACGACATGCTCGACCTCGTGAAGGTTCAGGCCGGAAAACTCGAGTTGAGCCCGGAAGTCTTCGAGATCCGGTCCGGGATCGAAGAGGTCTGCGCCGTCGTCCATCCGATTGCCGAGCAGAAGAACATCGATGTTCGCGTCGAGATCGACCCCGGCCTGGACACCATCACGCTTGATCTGCAGCGTTTTCGCCAGATCCTCTACAACCTCCTCTCAAACGCGCTGAAGTTCACGGATGACGGCGGGGTCGTGACGATCAGGGCGGACCGCCGTGCGGATGGAAGCATCCGTCTTTCGGTTCGAGATAGCGGCATCGGCATCGCCGCGGACGACATCCCGCGGCTCTTCACCGAGTTCGAGCAGTTGGAAACCGGTATTGCCCGCCGTTTTGGAGGCACCGGCCTCGGCCTGGCGTTGACCAAGAGCATCGTCACGTTGCAGGGAGGCTCCATCGACGTCGAGAGCGAGGTCGGCATCGGCAGCACCTTCACCGTCGCTCTGCCGCAGGGCTCCCTGGAAGAGGAAGGACCGTGAGCGAAATCACGATCCTGGTCGTGGACGACAACCCCACGAACCTGAAGCTCGTCGCCGACGTTCTCGCATTTGACGGCTATCGCATTCTCAAAGCGGGCGATGCCGAAGAGGCGCAGGAGCTCATCAAGACTTCGCCGCCCGATCTCATCCTCATGGACATCGCTTTGCCGGGCATGGACGGGCTGACCCTCACGCGTCAGATCAAAGCGAACGACAAAACGCACGACATCGTCGTCGTGGCGTTGACGGCGTTTGCTATGAAGGGGGACGACGAGAAGGCGCGCGCAGCCGGATGCGATGGCTACATCACCAAGCCGATCGACACCAGGAAGTTGCCGGGGTACGTAGCCGAATGCCTGGACCGCCGCCGGACAGGAGGGCCGTTATGAAAATCCTCGTCATCGAAAATCAACCCATCGAGCTGAAACTGGCAGGGCTCGTATTGGAAGCGGCCGGCTTCACCGTGAACGGCATCGACGCCGCGGAGCAGGCATTCGCCTCGATCAAGGCTGATCGTCCGCAGGTCATCCTGCTGGATATGGGTCTGCCCGGTATGGACGGTCTTGCACTGGTGAGACTGCTGAAGGCCGATCCGGAAACTGCCTCGATCCACGTCGTAGCTGTCACGTCGTATCCGGAGAAGTTTTCTCGCGCCAAAGCGGTCGAAGCGGGATGCGATGGCTATTTGTTGAAACCGATCAGCACGCGCACACTGCCGCAGGAGTTGAGTGACCTCGTCGACCGAGGCACGAGAGACGAACAATGAAGTCGTTGAAAATCCTCATCGTCGACGACGTGGCCGTCAACCTGAAGCTTCTTCGGGTGCGGCTGGAAGGGGAGGGTCATCAGGTCGTCCAGGCGCGCAATGGCGTCGAGGCGCTGAAGGTGCTGGATGCCGAGGGCGCCGACGTCATCATCTCCGACATCCTCATGCCGGTGATGGACGGGTATCGGCTCTGTCACGAAGTGCGCCGCAGCGAACGATTCAAAAACCTTCCCTTCATCATTCACACAGCCACCTACACGTCGCCTGCCGATAAAGAGTTGTCCCTCGGCCTCGGTGCGGACTCCTATCTGCACAAGCCGGCTTCCGCTCAGGATTTGATGAACGCGATCAGCAACGCGCTGAATACCGCACATCAAGAACCCGCTCTTTCTCTGGACGGCATGGAGGTCCTCAATCAATACAGCGAGAGGCTGGTGTCGAAGCTCGAGGAGAAAAACATCGAGCTGACTGCTGCCGTCAACCAGCTCGGATTGCAAACGACAGCGCTCGAAACAGCAGCCGACGCAATCCTGATCACCGACCGGAAGGGAACGATTCTCTGGGTCAATCGCGCATTTTCGACCATGACCGGATACAGCAGCGATGAAGCCCTCGGCAATACGCCTCGCATTCTCAACTCCGGAATGCACGACGCCGGGTTCTATCGCCAGTTCTGGCAGACCATCAAAGGCGGTCAGGTTTGGCGCGGTGAATTTGCGAACCGCTGCAAGGATGGCAGCATTCGTTACGACGACCAGACGATCAGTCCTGTGCTCGGCCCCGACGGCGAGGTCACGCATTTCGTCGGTGTTTTGCACGACGTGACAGAGCGAAAACGGGCTGAGGAGGAGCTCCGCAATACCCACGCCCAATTACGTCAGTTGCTCGACCACAGTCCGGCCGTTCTCTACGCATTGAAAGTGGCTGGCGAAGCGTTCGCGCCTCGATTAGTCAGCGAAAACATCAACCGATTGCTCGGATTTGCCGCAGAGGAGACGCTGAGTCCCGATTGGTGGCTGGAGCGATTACACCCCGAGGATCGGGATCTGGCATTGACGGGTCTGGACGAAACCCTCCGCGAGGGAGTGAGCTGTACTGAATATCGCGTGCAGCACAAAGATGGCACGTATCGCTGGGTGGAAGACAATCGCCGCCTGATTCGCGACGAGCGAGGCGAGCCGGCGGAGGTCGTGGGCGTCTGGACCGACATCACGGAGCGCCGGAGCGCTCAGGACGAATTGCGGGAAAGCGAACGGCGATTCAGCGGCATGCTCGGCAACCTGCAGTTGGTTTCGGCGACGCTCGACCGCGATGCGCGCATCACCTACTGCAACGACTATCTCCTTCGTCTGACGGGATGGGATCGTGAAGACGTGCTTGGCAAGAGCTGGTTCGAAGTCTTCCTGCCGGCCGAGCAGCAGCCCGAAGTGAAGGTCCTGCACTCGTCGCTGCTCGCCGACCAGCCGGAGTCGTGGCATCACGAGAACGAGATCGTCACCCGAGCCGGGGAGCGGCGGCTCATCTCCTGGAACAATACGGTTCTTCGCTCGGCCGCGGGCGAAGTGATCGGCACCGCCAGCATCGGCGAGGACATCACCGATCGTAAGAGTCTCGAAAAGCAGCTTCTGCGAACACAGCGCATGGAAAGCCTGGGCACGCTCGCCGGCGGCATCGCCCACGATCTGAACAACCTCTTCATGCCCATCCTCATGGGAGCGTCTCTGATCAGAAGGGTCGAGACCGGAGATGCCACGCGGAAGGCGGTCGACAACATCGAGCGCTGCGTCAGACGCGGTACCGATCTCGTGAAGCAGGTGCTGTTGTTTGCGCGAGGCCTCGAGGGCTCGCGGATCGTGATCGATACCGCCAGCATCGTGAAAGAGGTGGAGTCGATTGCGAACAGCACCTTCCCCAAGAATGTGACGTTCGTAACCACCCTCGCGCCCAATCTTCCGATGCTTTCCGGTGACCCGACGCAATTGACACAGGTGCTGCTGAACCTTTGCGTCAATGCGCGCGACGCCATGCCCGCCGGAGGAAAGATCACGGTATCGATGGGGAGCACCGACGTCGAGCTGCAATACGCCGCTGCGCACGGCGGATCAGGCGGCGGACGTTACGTCGTCGTCGAAGTTGCCGATACCGGGACCGGGATCCCGCCCCAGATCATCGATCGGATTTTCGAGCCTTTTTTCACTACCAAAGAGACCGGCCATGGCACCGGCCTCGGGCTCTCGACGTCCATCGGAATCGTGCGAAGTCACGGCGGATTTCTCACCGTTTCGAGCGAAGTCGGCCGAGGCAGTTCGTTCAAGGTCTACTTCCCCGCGCTTTTCGACGGCGCCTTTGTAGCCGCCGAGGGTACCGAAAAAGAGAAGGATCCCACGCGGGGAGAGGGCGAGTTGATTCTCGTTGTCGACGATGAGCGAGCCATTCTCGATATCACCAGCCAGACGCTCGCTGCATTCGGCTATGAAGTTCTCACAGCCGAAGAGGGCGCGCAGGCCATTGACACGTATGTCCTCCATCGATCGAGAATCGCGCTCGTTCTCACCGACATGGCCATGCCGATCATCGATGGCGCAACGCTCATCAGCGCCCTGCGCCGGATCGACCCCGAAGTCCGCATCATCGCCGTGAGCGGCGGACCGATCGAAGCCGCCAGAGCGGGGAAGAACGGGACGCCCCACTTCCTGGCCAAGCCTTTTACGGCCGAGACGCTCCTGCGTACAGTGTTCGAAGTGCTTCGAGACCGGACGCCGGCGAGCCGGGGGGAGAAGGCGCACCCGAGGCCGGATGAAGGGAGAGTCAATACCTAGCGAACCCTCGTCACCACAGAGACGCGGAGGTCGCAGAGCAGGGTTTTGACTCGGTGCCCTCAGTGTCTCTGTGGTTCATTCTTGTCCGACCGGCTACACCCCGAACTGCTGCAAGTGATGGTCGATGTGCTTGTACATCAACTCGCCCCACTCCTGGCCGCTCAGTTTGCCGAAGAACGCGTGCGTCTGTTCGGCGGCCTTCGCAGGGCCTCGCGCGACCAGACGATCGATGAGCTCGAGCAGCTTCTGCCGCTCGGCAACGAAATCGCGTTCGTCGGTGACGATGAATGAGGGATCGGTCGGGCCGTTGCGGCTGAACGGCTTTTCGCCGAGCATCGAGGAGCGGAAGAACGGCATCAGGATCTTGCCGATGAACTTCTGTTTCATCGGCCGGTCGCCGGTACCCGTCTCGAGAGCCCGCGCGCAGTGCGTGACCATCTGCGAGGCATTCATCTTCCCCCACCCGCGCGCGCTGTCTGCCCGCACCGTCAGAAGCCGCTGCCGAATCGATTCGCGGTCGGCTGGCTCGAAGAGGGTTTTCATTTCTCCACAGGGTTGATGTCAGACGAGCGAACGATTGCGACGAAGTCCCGTTCACAGTCACTGGCAGCCGCGCCATTGGGAATGTCAAATTTCCAGACGACATACCGGGCGCTCTGATCTCTCGACCGGTCGATATACGTCCTGCCGACGTAGTTCCCCTCGCGGTCGGCGTACCAAACCCACACCGCCTCGGCGCCGTTCACCCGCGCAAGCTCCGATCGATAGAGAGAGGACCAGCCGGTCGATTCTTTGTCGTGCCGAATGCCCGCAGCGAGCCCTTGCTGGAATGCAACTCCCCGATAGATGTCGAATCGGATCCGGCAAGCGGAGAGACTTGCATCCGCGGCAACGAGCACGCGCTGATCCGGATCGACCGACCAACTGTCAGGAAGAAAGAACGTTGCCTGGTATCCCTCGGAGGAAACGTGCCGCGTGTAGAAATGCTCCCACCACCGACTCTTGGCTCCGGTCGCCGCCATCGCACCGGTAGCGAATGCCATCAAAAGGACGACGAGACCGAACCGTAGATGGTGCATACGTCACCTCCGAAGTAGCACGGGAGAACCGTTTCACGCGGAGACGCGGGGATGCGGAGGGTTTTCTCCGTGCTCTCCGCGTGACCGCCTCTTCAAAACATCCCGTATGATACTTCCTGCTCAAGTCGGGAGACAGTATGAAGCGGATCATAAGAGGCTGCGTTCTTCTTCTCGTGTTGTGTCCGGCCGCGCTCGTCGCTGCTCCCGATCTTCCTTCCAAGTTTCATGCTCCCGTTGGCTTTTCAGTCACTGGCGTACACTACGCTCTGTTCGACACCGCCAAGTTCGAGTACCCGCTCGCCGGCAAGACCGAACGAGTCAACATCGAAGGTCACGTCTGGAAGCTCTACCTCGGTTCGGATACCCGGCCGGTCGTCGATCCGGCGGTGACGGCGACGAAGATTGCCGCTTCGCTCGAGCATGACGGTTGGACGATCCTCCGCCACGATGGCTTGCTCGTAGCAAAGAACGGCGATTTATGGCTGACGGGGTACGGCAACTCGGGAAGCGTCGGAGTGACGCTGGCCCAGCAGGCGCCGTTGCCGCGTCCAATGACACTGACACCACCAAGTGCGACAGTCGAGAACGTGGCGGACAACGGCGATTTCCCGTGGCTCGCGCCATTTCCCGGCGCGAAATTGAAATCGACGCAACATGGAAACGAGCGAATCGACATCACCGCGCCGCACGCGAAAGAACAATCCTTCTCCGGGCCGACCGTCGTGAAGTATTACGAGGCACCGGGCGACGTTTCGTCCTATGAGTTTGTCAACGCCTACCGCCGCGCCCTCCTCGCCGCCGGCTGGACGGTCGTTCGCGACGCCATCGGCGGCGATGGTTTCGTGTTGGCGCACTACGCGAAGAACGGACGCGATATCTGGCTCTACACGCATCTCGCCGGAACGGGCCAGATGGTACGCGCAGCAGATACCGGCGCCGAAACCGCAGCCGCCAATCTGAAGCGAGCATTGGATACCGCCGGCCATGTCGCGGTCTACGGAATCTATTTCGATTCCGACTCAGCCACACCAACCGCAGAATCGGCGCCAACGCTCCAGCACATCCTCGATCTATTGACGAGCACTCCGGCGTTGCGTCTGGCCATCGAGGGACACACCGACGACAGCGGAACGCCATCCCACAACCAGCAACTCTCCGAACAGCGCGCCATGAGCGTCCGCTCCTGGCTCGTTTCCCACGGCATTGCAGCCACCCGTCTCGAAAGCCACGGTTACGGCGCCGCGCGGCCCGTCGCCGACAACAAGACACCCGAGGGGAAGGCGAGGAACCGGCGCGTCGAATTGGCCACGTTGCGGTGACGTGGTTCCCGCCTTCCTACGATGTTCCGAGCCTTAGCCGTCAGGAATTGAGATCCGACTACACAGAACCCAGATCCCAAGCACGATGTCAAAGATTAGCTCTTCCATATTGGCGACCTCTTTTCACACAGTACCACGCAGCGCGCGGGTGGCTCGATTCCCGACGTAGTCAACTCTCGAATTTCAACGACTGACGTGCGGGTCCGTTTCGGCAAAGACCTCATCGAAGGTATCGGTGCCTCGGAGCGCCGTGCTCACGTTCGTTCCCGTAAGCTGAATGTCCAGAAAGCCCCGGCGCCCGTCGTCCGCGACGAGCTCGAGCTGCACGGGCTCGTAATCGAGCATGCCGGCGGCGACGCCCGTGACTTTGACGCGTGCCCCTTTGCCAACGCGGGTACTTCCGAATTTCTCCGTCGCCGGATCGAAGGTCAGGAAGTCAGGGACGCGCAACCATAGGAATCGGCCAAGCCACGTGTCCCGAGCGTAGGTGAGATCGCGCATCGGAGCGATGTAGTTGATCTTGTCGCTGTAGGCCGTTGCCGTCAACGTTGTCCCGTCCTCAGCCTTGAACGTTACGGTGCGAGGACTACCGGAATCGACCGCGGTAACCGTAAGGATCTTGCCGACCCACTGCGCGTACGGCAAATGGGGCTCGAATGATTGATACCCGTAGCCTTGAGATTTTCGCGGCATGGCGAGGAGCATGAAACGCTGCCCCACCCACTCCGGCAGCTCCAGTGTTGCCGGGCGCGAAGAAGTCGGTTTCTTCGCGTTTCCGGGATGCGCAGCATCTGCAAGCGGAGACATCGCAATACCCAGGGGAGCAGAGACGACTGCGAACATGACGATCACTGCACGCAGCCTTCGCATTCGGATCTCCCCGATTCCTCGCGCAGGATTCTATCGTACCGGACTTGGGGTCAGCCGGCTCCCGGCCGGTTTCAAATCGGACGATGACGATCGAGCGGACGTCAGCAGTGTGAACCAGGGCGCAAGCCGCGACCTCCGTTTGCAACGCGACCGGCCACCCGATAGCGGGAGGGATGGAGAATCGATCCGCCTCTCCCTCCGCACCGGAGGCGCGGATCTCCCGCATCCGTTTCTCCGGTCGGTTGGTGATCCCGTGTTTTCTCCCACCCTCATCGCACCTTTCAATCGAGCGCCTTCTCCCCCACGCTTTTTGTGGGGGAGAAGGTGGCCGAAGGCCGGATGAGGGGGCGTTCCAACGAGTACGACACCCGTGCATGTGCCACGTTTTCAGGCGGTTCGGACGAGGCGTGGTTGATCGTCCTGCGTATTTGCTCCCCCCTCATCCGCCTTCGGCACCTTCTCCCCCCGCAAAAAGCGCGAGGGGAGAAGGCGCTCGATGGGGAAAGCACTGCAGAGAAAAAAGGGGGCATCCGGGAATCGAGTGGTAAGAGAATGGTAACTGGCGAGTGGATGTAAGAGCGGACGGCCCCCACCATTCAATCGATGAAAGTGCTGAGGCG